>WASQ01000143.1:0-71508 GCA_009712185.1 Telmatospirillum sp.
GGGTTTGGGCGCGGCCACTGCACCGGGGCCGGGGACAGCACCGGGGCCGGGGCCGGCGCCAGAACCGGCGTGGTGACCGTCTGGACGACAGTCGGAGACGGAGGAGCGGCGGACGGGACGGCCGGAACCGGGGCCGCATCCAGCGCACTGGCGTCCTCGCCCTCCTCCAGCAGCAGGCCGATGGGGGTGTTCACCTTGACGCCCTGGGTTCCCCCGGGAATCAGGATCCGCCCCAGGATCCCCTCGTCCACGGCCTCGAACTCCATGGTCGCCTTATCCGTCTCGATCTCGGCAAGGATGTCGCCGGACTTGACGGAATCGCCCTCCTTCTTCAGCCATCGGGCGAGATTTCCTTCGCTCATGGTGGGCGACAGGGCGGGCATCAGAATCTGGATTGGCATGACAGGGGCTCCCCTCAGGCGTAGCAGACGGCTTTGACAGCCGCGATGATGTCGTCGACCTGCGGCAGCGCGAGCCGTTCCAGATTGGCGGCGTAAGGCATGGGCACATCCTTGCCGGTCACCCGGGTCACCGGGGCATCCAGCCAGTCGAAACAGGTCTCCTGGACCCGGGCCGAGATTTCGGCGCCGATACCGGCGAAGGGCCAGCCCTCCTCCAGCGTGACGATCCGGTTGGTCTTGCGCACCGACGCGGCGATCGTCTCCATGTCGAGCGGCCGGATGCTGCGAAGATTGATCACCTCGACGTCGATTCCCTCGCCGGCCAGGATATTCGCGGCTTCCAGAGCCAGTTGCACCATGCGCGAGAAGCCGACGACGGTGACGCGTCCACCGGCCCGCTCCACCTTGGCCTTGCCGATCGGGACGATGAAGTCCGGATCCTCCGGCACGTCGAAACTCTGCCCATAGAGCAGTTCGTTCTCCAGCACGATCACCGGATTGGGATCGCGGATCGCGGCCTTCAGCAGCCCCTTGGCATCGGCGGCGGAATAGGGCGCCACCACCTTCAGGCCCGGGCAGTGGGCGTACCATGACGCATAGCACTGCGAATGCTGGGCGCCAACCCGCGCGGCGGCGCCGTTGGGTCCCCGGAACACGATGGAGGACGGAAGCTGGCCGCCGCCCATGTAAAGCGTCTTGGCCGACGAGTTGATGATATGGTCGATCGCCTGCATGGCGAAATTGAAAGTCATGAATTCAACGATCGGCTTCAGCCCGGCGTAGGCGGCGCCGGACGCCAGCCCGGTGAATCCCATTTCGGTGATCGGCGTGTCGATGACACGCTTCGGACCGAACTCGTCGAGCAGTCCCTGGCTCACCTTGTAGGCGCCCTGATATTGCGCCACCTCTTCGCCCATCAGGAACACCTTGCCGTCGCGGCGCATTTCCTCGGCCATCGCATCGCGCAGCGCTTCGCGGACGGTCATGCGCACCGTCCTCTCATACCGGGGCTCGTCGGACGGCGGAGGAGCGACAGATGGAGACGCCGGGGCCGCGGCAACGACCGGCGGGGGGACCGGCGCCGGCGCGGGCGCCCCCACCGCCACGGGGGCCAAAGCCGCCTGAGGGGCGTCGAGCGCGCGGGCGTCCTCGCCCTCCTCCAGCAAGAGGCCGATGGGCGTATTGACCGCGACCCCTTCCGTTCCGGCGGGAACCAGGATGCGCCCCAGGGTGCCCTCCTCCACCGCCTCGAACTCCATGGTCGCCTTGTCGGTCTCGATCTCGGCCAGGACGTCGCCGGACTTCACCTGGTCGCCCTCGGCCTTCAGCCAGCGGGCGAGCTTTCCCTCGGTCATGGTCGGCGACAACGCCGGCATGAGAATCTGAACAGGCATGTCGGTTCCCCTCAGGCTTCGATCAGGATGTCGGTGAACAGTTCGGAGGGATCCGGCTCCGGGCTGGTCTGGGCAAAATCCGCGGCCTCGCTGACGACCGCCTTGACCTCGCGGTCGATTTCTTTCAACTGCTCCTCGGTCACCGCCTTGTCGTCGAGGAGTTTCTTGCGCAACTGGTCGATCGGATCGTGCTGCTCGCGCATTTTCGCGACCTCCTCCTTGGTCCGGTATTTCGCCGGATCGGACATGGAATGGCCGCGATAGCGGTAGGTCTTCATCTCAAGAATGGATGGCCCCTCGCCGCCCCTGGCCCTCGCCACCGCCTCGAGACCGGCCGTCCGGACCGCCATCACATCCATGCCGTCCACCTGCACGCCCGGGATATTGTAGGCGGCACCACGGCGGAACAGCTCGACATTGGCGGCCGACCGCTCGACCGAGGTTCCCATGGCGTATTTGTTGTTCTCGATCACATAGATGACCGGCAGTTTCCAGAGCGCCGACATGTTGAAGGATTCATAGACCTGCCCCTGGTTCACGGCGCCATCCCCCAGATAGCAAAGACAGACGCCGCCATCCTCGTTGTATTTGTGGGCGAACGCGAGACCGGTCCCCAGAGGCACCTGGGCGCCGACGATGCCATGGCCGCCGAAAAAGCGCTTTTCCCGGCTGAACATGTGCATGGACCCCCCCTTGCCCTTGGAGTAGCCCCCGGCACGCCCCGTCAGTTCGGCCATCACGCCCCTGGCATCCATGCCACAGGCCAGCATATGCCCATGGTCACGGTAGCTGGTGATGACCGAATCGCGATCATTGGAGATCGTTGACTGCATGCCGACCACAACGGCCTCCTGGCCGATGTAGAGATGGCAAAAGCCGTTGATCAGCCCCATGCCGTAGAGCTGCCCCGCCTTCTCCTCGAACCGGCGGATCAACAACATATCCTTGTAATAGGTGACGAGATCTTCGGTCTTGACGACGGAGTCCCCCGCTTTCGTCCTGCGCCTGCTGGCGGCCATCATCTACCCTCCGAGAGGTCATTCGGTGCCCAACAGGTAGCGTCTCCGGCCCGGAAGCGCAAGTCGTGCCCATGCGGTTAAATCATTGTTTCGCAATGCACAATGAACGATTAACTGCTTTTCAGTTAATTTTTACTGGGTTGAAGCGGGTCTCTTTCCCAGAACAACACCCCGGTATGCGAGGACAAAAGCCTGCCAGGACACCCCCCAGGACAACGGCCCCATCGAAGGACTCCTCCCCGATGTGGCATCGCCCCGAAAGACATCTCCCAAACGTCATGTCCAAAAAGGCATGGCAGCCCGCCGGCCATCGCTGACGTTGAACCATTGCTCCGCAACAAAGGATTGCTAGGATAGAGATCCCTTTTGATCCGCCGGCGTTCCGCCCCCTCCCTCCCAGTCCTGGAAAAGCGATGCCCCGTTTCTCACCCCAGCACCTGACCGCGGAAATCGCGGCGATCGTCCGTTTGGCCGGCAGCACCCGGGAAGAGGCGGACAGGGTCGCCGCCAATCTCGTGGAAGCCAATCTTCAAGGGCACGACTCGCACGGCGTCGGCATGATCCCCCATTATGTCGCAGCCATCCGCCAGGGCGGTCTCCGTCCCAACAGCGACGCCACCCTGGTGGCTGACCACTCCGCCATCCTGGTCTTCGACGGCAACAGCGGATACGGCCAGACCATCGGGGCCCAGGTGATCGCCGCCGGGATCGCGCGCGCGAAGGAGACCGGCGCCTGCATTCTCAGCCTGCGCAACACCCACCATCTGGCCCGCATCGGCGCCTGGGCGGAACAGGCCGCCGCCGCCGGGCTGGTCTCGATCCATTTCGTCAACGCCTTCTTCCGTCCGCTGGTGGCGCCCTGGAATGGCGTCGACCCCAAAATGGGCACCAATCCATTCTGTGTCGGGGTCCCCAGGAAGGATCATCCTCCGGTCGTCCTCGACTTCGCCACCAGCGCCATCGCCGTTGGCAAGGCCCGCGTCGCGCATAACACCGGCAAAGCGCTGGAGCCAGGCATGGTGGTCGACGCGGCCGGCAATCCCACCACCGATCCGGCCTGCATGATCGAGGCACCCTTCGGCGCCCTGCTTCCCTTCGGACGTCACAAGGGCGGCGGACTGGCGCTGATCTGTTCTCTCCTGGGCGGGGCGCTGACAGGCGGACCGACGGAAAGAGTTACGAAACCGGGAGAGATGCGCGTCCTCAACGGCATGCTGTCGATCCTGCTCGATCCGACGATGCTGGGAGGAGCCGACAGCTTCCTGGATGAAATCGAGGCCTTCCTGCCCTGGGTCCGGCAGTCCCGCACGGTTCAGGGCGAGGAAATTCTGTTTCCGGGAGAACCGGAGCAGCGCCGCCGGGCGGAACGCAGCCGTGACGGCATCGAGGTCGATGAGGAAACCTGGCGGCAGTTGCGGGAGGTTCGCGCGGATCTGGAGGCGAATCCGGTCGCCTGATCGCGACGAATGCCGACGGCGCCATCGGCCGGCGGCGTCGAGGCACCGCGGGAAATTGCGCGGTTACGAATGGGGACGCAGAATGATCACTTCGTCGTCGCGCCCCATGTTCAGCATCTTGCGGGCCCGTTCTTCCAGCATGTCGGCGTCAAGATGCTCCGGACGCAGCAACTGCGCCCGGTGATCCAGATTGTCCCGGGTTTCTTCCAGTTGCGCCAGGGTCTCCTCGGCCTGCTTGATTTCCTGGGTGAGCCTCCACCAGGCCAGCAGACCGCGGTCACCCTGAACAGTGTGATAGGCGAAATACACGACGGCGGTCAGCCCGATGAAGGGACCGATGACATGACGCGCGCGTCGACGAATTTCGTTCAGAATGACCATGTCCGGCATGGAATCACACTCTGATTCCTGTCGTCAATAAGTAATCCATAGTTACCCTCAATAATTTTTTTCACCACCAAGGGTATTGATGGATGGAAGGGACAATTCTTTCCAACAAATGCCGTTCGATTGTTCCGCTCCTCCTTCCCAGCCCTTGTGGCTTATGTCCCGGCAACCGCCTCATTCAAACAAGGGATGGACGGTCGAGATCGAATGGAGCTTCTCCGCCCGGTACCGCTTATACCGGCCTGCACTGAGCCAGGTTTCTTTGAAACCCCGGGGACATCCCGCTGTCCGCTCGCAGGCCCTTGGTTGGGCCAACCAACCGGCGACAGGCCATCCTCAAGCCGGTTGATGGCACCCGAAAAATGAACGACGCCCCACCAGCCGGTCGGGCCAATGGGGCGTCATCAGGGGGCGGAACGGCCGGGGCGGAGACTTTCGCGCCCCCGCCCGGCCTTATCCCGCCGTTCTCAGCCGCGACGCAGGATGGAGCGGCCGGCGAACTGAGCCATCGGACCCAGTTCCTCCTCGATACGGATCAACTGATTGTATTTGGCAAGGCGGTCGGAACGCGACAGCGAGCCGGTCTTGATCTGGCCGGCATTGGTCGCCACCGCCAGATCGGCGATGGTCGAATCCTCCGTCTCGCCGGACCGGTGCGACAACACCGCCGTATAGCCGGCCTTGTGCGCCATCTCCACCGCTTCCAGCGTTTCCGACAGGGTGCCGATCTGGTTGACCTTCACCAGGATCGAATTGGCGATGCCCTTCTCGATGCCTTCCTTGAGGCGCTGCGGATTGGTCACGAACAGATCGTCACCGACGAGCTGCACCTTGCCGCCCAGAGCGTCGGTCAGCAGCTTCCAGCCTTCCCAGTCGTCCTCGGCCATGCCGTCTTCGAGCGACACGATCGGATAGTTGCCGATCAGCTTGCTCCAGTATTTGACGAAGCCCTTGCTGTCCAGCGTCTTCTTCTCGCCGGCCAGCACATATTTGCCGTCCTTGAAGAACTCGGTCGAGGCCGCGTCGATCGCCAGCGCAACGTCCTCGCCCGGCTTGTAACCGGCCGCCTCGATCGCCTTCAGGACGAAGTCCAGGGCCTGCTCGGTGCTTTTCAGATTGGGGGCGAAGCCGCCCTCGTCACCGACGTTGGTGTTGTGGCCGGCATCCTTCAGCGCCTTCTTCAGCGCCTGGAACACCTCGGATCCGATCCGCACGGCCTCGGCGATATTGGCGGCGCCGACCGGCTGGATCATGAACTCCTGGATGTCGATCGGATTGTCGGCATGGGCGCCGCCGTTGATGATGTTCATCATCGGAACCGGCAGGGTATGGGCGAAGGTGCCGCCGACATAACGATAGAGCGGCAGGCCCGCCTCCTCGGCGGCGGCCTTGGCGACCGCCAGCGACACGCCCAGGATCGCATTGGCGCCAAGCCGGGCCTTGTTCGGGGTGCCGTCCAGCTCGATCATCGTCCGGTCGAGATCGATCTGATCGTCAGCCTCGAAACCCGCCAAGGCGTCATAGATCTCGCCATTGACCGCCTCAACCGCCTTCAGGACGCCCTTGCCGCCATAGCGCTTCTTGTCGCCATCGCGCAGTTCCACCGCCTCATGCGCGCCCGTCGAGGCGCCCGAGGGGACCGCGGCGCGGCCGAAGGCGCCCGAGTCGAGGGTCACATCGACCTCGACGGTGGGGTTGCCACGCGAATCCAGAATCTCGCGCGCATGGATATCGGTAATCGCAGACATCGGCTGCATGCTCCTTTTTATAAGGTCAGTCGAAAAGGATTGGTCGTGCCTTGGCTAAGCGGTCGAATGCGGCCAGCGTCGCAATAAACTCCGGCATCCGGGCGAGCGGGATCATGTTCGGCCCGTCGCTGGGCGCGCAGTCCGGATTTTCGTGCGCTTCGGCGAACACCGCGGCCACGCCGACGGCCACCGCCGCACGGGCCAGGACGGGCGCGAACTCTCGCTGACCGCCGCTGCTGGTCCCCTGCCCGCCGGGCTGCTGGACGGAATGGGTCGCGTCGAAAACGACGGGAAGGCCGGTCTTCGCCATGATCGGCAGGCTGCGCATGTCGGCGACCAGCGTGTTGTAGCCGAAACTGACGCCGCGCTCGCACAGAAGGACGCGGCTGTTGCCGGTGCTTTCGATCTTGGCCGCGACATTGGCCATGTCCCAGGGGGCCAGGAACTGCCCCTTCTTGACATTGATGGCCCGTCCGGTCGCTCCCGCCGCCAGCAGAAGATCGGTCTGGCGGCACAGGAAGGCCGGGATCTGAAGGACGTCAACCACCTCGGCAACCCGGGCGCACTGATCAGCGGTATGAACGTCGGTCAGCACAGGGATGCCGAGACTTTCCCGGATTTCAGCGAAAACCGGCAGGGCGGCGTCGAGGCCGACGCCGCGCCCGGTCGACAGGCTCGTCCGATTGGCTTTGTCGAACGAGGTTTTGAAGATGAGTCCGACCCCTTCCCGGTCACACATGTCCTTCAGTTGAAGAGCCACTTCCAGCGCGTGGGCGCGGCTCTCAAGCTGACAGGGACCGGCGATCAGGACGAACGGCAGATCGTTGCCAAGGGTCAGCGAACCGATCGTAACGTGTCTGGCCTGCGGCATGTTTGGCTACACCAGTCGCGACTGCCGGATCGCCGCCGCGATGAAAGAGGTGAACAGGGGGTGGGGATCGAACGGCTTCGACTTCAGTTCGGGATGGAACTGAACGCCGATAAACCACGGATGATCCGGCCGTTCCACGATTTCGGGCAGAAGACCGTCCGGCGACATCCCGGAAAACACCATTCCCGCATTTTCCAGGCGGTCCCGGTAGTCGATATTGACCTCGTAGCGATGGCGATGCCGCTCGCTGATCACATCGGCCCCGTAGATCTCCGCCACCTTGGTTCCCGGAACCAGGTGACATCCATAGGCGCCGAGGCGCATGGTCCCGCCAAGATCATCCGACGCCTTGCGCTGCACCAGCTTGTTGCCATGCAGCCATTCGGTCATCAGGCCGACCACCGGCTCGTCGCAGGCACCAAATTCGGACGAACTCGCGTTGCGGATTCCGGCAAGATTGCGGGCTGCCTCGATAACCGCCATCTGCATGCCGAAACAGATCCCGAAATAGGGAACCTTGTGTTCGCGGGCGAATCTGACCGCCGCGATCTTGCCGGTGACGCCCCGCTCCCCGAAACCGCCGGGCACCAGGATGCCGTGGCAATCGTCAAGTTCGTGGATTGCCCCCTCATTCTCGAAGATCTGGCTGTCAATCCACTTCAGATGGACCTTCACCTTGTTTGCAATGCCGCCATGCTGAAGAGCCTCGCCCAGCGACTTGTAGCTGTCCAGCAGGCTGGTGTATTTGCCGACGACGGCGATCGTCACCTCGCCCTCGGGGAACCGGATCCTCTCAACGATCCGCTTCCATCGCGACAGATCGGGCGGCGGCGCGTCGGACAGCGCGAAATGCTTACAGACCTGATCGTCCAGTCCCTGCTCGTGGTAGCTGATCGGCACCTGATAGATGCTGTCGACGTCGAGAGCCGGAATGACGGCCTCCTGGCGCACATTGCAGAACAGGGCGATCTTACGCCGTTCACCGACAGGAATCTCGCGGTCGGAGCGGCACAGCAGCATATCCGGCTGGATCCCGACGGACAGCAGCTCCTTCACCGAGTGCTGTGTCGGCTTGGTCTTGAGCTCTCCCGCCGAGGGAATATAGGGCAGCAGCGTAAGATGCACGAACATCGTGCGCTCGCTCCCAAGCTCGTTGCCGAGCTGGCGGATCGCCTCCAGGAACGGCAGGCTCTCGATGTCGCCGACCGTGCCCCCGATCTCGCATAGCACGAAGTCCTCGTCGGTGACGTCCGACAGGATGAACTCCTTGATCGCGTCGGTGACATGCGGAATCACCTGCACCGTGGCGCCCAGATAATCGCCCCTTCGTTCGCGGGCGATCACATTGGAATAAATCCGGCCGGTGGTGACGTTGTCCGAGCGGCGCGACGCCACTCCGGTGAACCGTTCATAGTGCCCGAGGTCAAGATCGGTCTCGGCACCATCGTCGGTCACATAAACCTCTCCATGCTGATAGGGGCTCATGGTGCCCGGATCAACATTGAGGTAGGGATCCAGTTTTCGGAGACGAACTTTGAAGCCGCGGGTCTGCAGAAGCGACGCCAGCGCCGCCGACGCCAATCCCTTTCCAAGGGAGGAAACCACGCCGCCGGTGATGAAGATGAAGCGCGTCATGGGCTGTTACAATACACCAGAGGTCGGTGGCGCCCAAGAGGGCGCGACCGTCATGATCAAAAAAAGAGAGAGGCATCATCGCTGACGCCTCTCTGGCGGGTTGAACCGGATTTTACCGGCTAAGTGGAGCGGCCGGAGCCGACGGAGCCGCCGGCTCGGCGGGAACCGGCGCCTTGTCCATGATCGAGCTCGGCTGGCTGCGCGCATTGGCGATCAACGCCAGTCCGAGGCTGGTCAGGAAAAAACCGGTTGCAAGAATCGCCGTGATCCGGGTCAGCAGATTGCCGGCGGCGCGGCCGGTCATCAGACCGCCACCCCCACCGATGCCGAGAGCCCCGCCCTCGCTGCGCTGGAGCAGGATGACCCCGACCAGGCCGATCGCGATGAGAAGATGGATGACGAGCAGGACGTTAAGCATACGATCACCAACAAGAAGCTGCGCCGTCCAACGGCGTGGAACGATATTGGCGCCTTTTTATTCGCCCCGACCGCGCAAGGCAAGACGCCTTTGCAGGGAAGCCGGATTCTTTTGGGGAAAACCGCGACGATATCCGGCCGACACCGCTCCGGCACGCCTTGGACCATTTGAAGGAATCGGAGACGGGACCGGCATTTCAAGCCGCCGGGCGCGGACGCCGCCGGGGGTTGACGGCCTGTTGATTCACGTGTTGATCAGCAGCCCCGTCCCATCGCCGGTCAGCGCTCCGCCCGCCGGGAGTGCCCGACCGTTGGCTGCGCGTCGTCAGCGTGACGGCGTTCGCCCGCCAGCGCCGCCTGCCCGAGAGCGGACGGACCGCCCAAAGTGCTGCGCATCGCGTTGGCGCACCGCCCGCACTGCATCTTCACTCCATAATGCCGGAACACCTGCCCCTGCGTCGCCGCCCCGGCCGCCTCCGCGGAACGGACGTCACCATCGGTCAACGCATTGCAAACGCAAATGTACATCCGGACGCTCCCTGAAAACCTGTCCCGACCGGGCGGCGGAACCGGTCGAAAGCCTGCCTGCCGTCGTCCGATGCCCCGCCGTCCGCCGGGATCAGGAATTACAGTAGCGAAACCCCGATGTAATTGCGAGAGATTCTTAATAGCATCCGTTGTTTTGCTCGAACCCCAAAATCCATCGACATTTTTTCCCCGCTGTAGCAGGCTTTTCCCCTGCCTGCCGCTACCCGAAAGGATGTCCGATGCAAGGGAAACAACCGGTCATTCAGGAGCTGAACAAGCTTCTTACCGGCGAACTGACCGCCGCCGATCAATATTTCCTGCATTCCCGCGTCTATGAGAACTGGGGGCTTTCCCGGCTTTATGAACGTGCAGAACATGAACGCGTGGAGGAGCTGGAACATGCCAGCCGGCTCATTCACCGGATCCTGTTCCTGGAAGGGGTCCCGGATGTCGCGTCCCGCGCTCCGATCAAGACCGGCCCCCCGGTCCCCGACATGCTGCGCGCTGATCTCGACTATGAATTGCTGGGCGTCCAGAATCTCAAGGCGGCGATTGCCGTGACCGAACGGGAGCAGGATTACGACACCCGCGAGATCCTGGTCGATCTGTTGAAGGACACGGAGGAGGATCACACCTACTGGCTGGAGCAGCAACTGGGCCTGATCGCCAAGATCGGACTGGCCAACTATTTGCAATCGGCCATCGGTTCCTCGCTCGGATCCCCATGAAGGAGAGGCCGGCATGAAAATCGGCAAAGGCGCCACGGCGCAATTGAATAAAGTTCTGCGGTCCTATCTGACCGGCATCAACCAGTACTTCCTCCATGCCCGGATGTTGAAAAACTGGGGTTTTGCCGCGTTGGGTCAGTGGGAATACAAAGCCTCCATCCATCTGATGAAGGATGCCGACGAACTGGTCGAGCGCATCCTGTTTCTGGAAGGTCTGCCCAACCTCCAGGACCTCGGCAAACTCCTGATCGGTGAGGACGTGCCCGAAATCCTGAAAAACGACCTCGCCTCCGAGACCGGCCTGCGCGCCGAACTGGTCGCCGCCATTGCGGCCAGCGAGGGAATCGAGGATTTCGTCAGCCGGGACCTGCTGACCGACCTGTTGGAGGACAGCGAGGAGAGGATCGATTTTTACGAAACACAGCTCGATCTGTTTCAGAAGCTGGGAAGCGAAAACTATCTTCAAACCGCCGTGGGTTCGCTGGGCGACGGTGCCTAAGACCAACCGGCTAGGAGGAATTGCTCTTCGGCGGTCGGCTGGTCCGCCCCGCACCCGCGCGCTGATGCGGACTAAGAGCAGGGTTTCGGAGAAGCCGGCTCAGGCGGCGTGAGGCCTGCGCCGGTCGGTTCCGGCGGACGCAGAGTTTGAGAAGACGCCTCCGGAACCTGGCGGACAAGGGACCGCCGGCATTGCGACGGTCCCTTTATTATATAAGGAGTGGCCGGACAGGTCCCTGTGCCGGCCGCCCCTGCCCCGGCGTCGGACAGCCCGTCCGCCGGAGTCCTGCCGGACCATGTCTCAGTATCCGAGCGGGCCTTTGACGCGCCCGGGCCCGCAGGGATCGCTCACCCCCTGCACGCCGGGCAGAGCGGCGGCAGAGACGAACGCCGGGGACAGAGGATCGCGGGGCGACCCGGCCGCCTGGGCCGCGGACAGGGAAACGCCGGCCAGAATGGCGGCGGAAACGGCGAGGGCGATGCGGTTGGTCTTGCTGATCATGATAATGAACTCCTTGGCTTGATCGATGGCTGATGCTATCGCGGCGGTTAAATCGAGTAAAACGGATGTTTTTCCTTATAAAAATCGTTTTTCCCGATTAATCGATTCATTCGTCATATGGCTCCCATTTCCTTCCCATGGACCAAAGAGAAACGGCTTCGGCCGATGAGGCCGAAGCCGGTCACTCTCCCGGGGAGGGAGATCGTCAGGGGCGACCGGCTCAGTAACCGAGCGGCCCGACCTGCCGTTCCTGGGCGCAAGGCGCGGACTGAACGGTACCCGGCAGCGACACCCCCGTCAGGATACGATCAGTCTGCAGGCCGGTTGACGGCGTCCCGGCAACGGCGGCCGTGATCGAGCCGACGACAACCAAGGTGGCGGCACAGAGGGTGGCGAGACGGCTGGAAGCTTTGGTGTTCGTCATCATTTCTACTCCGGTTAAGCGATCCGATGACCAACCATAGCGCGCAGAAACTAATCGAGTAAAACCGATATTTTACGGATTAAAGATCGTTTTTTTCGATTTATTATACCCCCCTGCCCGCCGGATCGGCGATCTCGGGTCAACGGAATGAACCCATTCTGAAAAAGGATATTTTGATTGACATTATTAGGTGATTGTTTCACCGTTATCTCAATTGGACCACGCCGTTTCGTGAAGAGCGCAAAGAGAAAGCACGAGCGGGTGACTGAGTGCCGATAAAAGGATAACGTCCCGGTAGCAAAGGTTTCCGGGGTGTGAATCTGATGGATCTCAGCTTTCGCCCTGCCATGCGCTTTGGCTTCCCACCATCATCATCCAGGCAGGGCGGAGGGTTGGACCGGCTCCGATTCGCCCCCCTTAAGTCATTGTATGGAAGCGGACCACCCGGCAGCGGAGTTCCGGATCGTCCGGGCAAAGCCCGTTTCCACCGGTTAGATCCGGCCCCGATGTGATCCCTCATCGGCATCTCCTCCAATTCGCGAAGACCTTAAAGGCCGGCCGCCCCTTTTCCGCCCCCTTCAAACGGGCGGACGGACGGGCGCCCGCCCCAAGCGAATGAAGGAAAGTCATGGAGTCGACACAGGTCGTCATCATCGGCGGAGGAGCCACCGGAGCCGGCATTCTATGGGATCTGTCCCTGCGCGGCATCAAGGCTGTTCTGCTGGAACAAAAGGATCTCGCCAACGGCGCCACCGGGCGCTGTCACGGTCTTCTTCACTCTGGCGGACGCTATGTGGTGAAGGATATCGAGGCGGCACGCGAATGCCTTGTCGAGAACCAGATCATCAAACGGATCGCCCCGCATTGCGTTCATGACGTGGGCGGTATTTTTGTCAAATATCCCCAGGACGACCCCGCGTTCTTCCGTCAGTGGGAACAGGCAGCGGCCACCGTCGGGCTGCCCAGCCAGCAACTTTCGACCGAAGAGGCTCTCGCGCTCGAGCCCCATCTCCCGAAGTCCATTCTTGGCGCCTACACCTGTCCGGACGCCCATGTCGACGTCTTCCAGTTGGCGCAATCCAACATCGAATCAGCCGTCGCGCGCGGCGGCGCGGTCAAGACCTATTGCGAAGCCGCCGGGATCACCATCGTCGACGGGCGGGTCCGTTCCGTCCGCTATCGCGACATCCGCACCGGCGAAGAGGCCGATATCGCCTGCGAGATGGCGATCAATGCCTCCGGGGGCTGGGCGCAGTCGGTTGCCGCCATGGCAGGCGTGGACGTCCCGGTCCGCTGCGACAAGGGATCTCTGCTGATCTTCAATCACAATCTTGTCACCCGGGTCGTCAACCGCTGCCGCAAGCCGGGCGATGCCGATATTCTGGTTCCGGCCGGCCCGGTCTGCGTGCTCGGCACCAGTTCCATCACCGTACCGTCGCCGGACGGGCTGACCGCGCTGCCCGATGAGGTCGGACATCTCCTTGACCTTGGTGCCGAACTGATCCCGGTTCTGGCGGAAGCCCGCATCCTACGCATCTTCTCCGGGGCACGGCCGCTTTACGTGCCCAAGACCGCCGGGGCCGCCGGAGGCCGCGAAATCAGCCGCGGCTTTGCTCTTCTCGATCACGATACGCTGGACGGTGTGCGCGGATTTGTCTCCATCGTCGGCGGCAAGCTGACAACCTACCGGATGATGGCGGAGGTGACCGCCAACCTCGTGGCCGCCAAGCTCGGGGTGGATGCGCCCTGCCGGACGGCGGACGTCCCCTTGCGTCCGCTGCCCGATGCCGCGGTGCTGGAACGGGCGCGCCGGCTGCTGCCGGCACAGGCGGCCGCGATTGCGGAACGCCGGCTTGGCCCCAACCTGGGCCATATCGTGAAAGCGATCGAAGCCCGGCCCGAACTGGCGGAAATCATCTGCGAGTGCGAACAGGTCACGCGCGCCGAACTGGAATTCGTCCTGGGTGACGACAATCTGGTGCCGGTCCGTGCGCTGACCGACGTCGGACGCCGGACGCGCCTGGGCTTCGGCCCCTGTCAGGGAACGTTCTGCGGGTACAAGGCGATGCTCGCCGGCTATCGTGCCGGACGGTGGACATCGGCGGAAGCGGCCAGCGAGTTCGAGCGCTACCTGGATGCCCGGTGGAAGGGACAAAGTTTCGTCACCCACGGTAAACAGGTCGAGCAGCTTTATCTCAGTCACGATCTGTTCGGCGTGACTTACAACTTTCACGATCAGAACGGGCGGTGACGACCATGGACAGCAATCGATTCGATCTGATCGTCGTCGGCGCGGGCCTGTCCGGAATGACGGCCGCCGCGACCGGTGCCGCCCGCGGGCTGCGGGTCGCGCAGGTCTTCTCAGGGTTCGGCATGTTCGTGTTCGGTGCGGGGTCTATCGGCCGCCAACCGTTGTCGGCGATCGAAACGCCCGACCTTCGCGACGAGGCCCTCACCTTTTTCCGTGAGTTCACCCGCCAGGCCGGTTGCCCCTTCGAGGGCGATATCGACGGCGAGGCGCGTCTGCCAACCGTGCTGGGCAGTTTTCAGTCCGTCAGCATGGCCCCGTCCTATGTCTGGAGCGGCATTGCCGGAACACCGGGACTGGCCGCAGTCGTGGGGATCGAGGGTCTCTCGAGCTTCGACGCCGATTTTGTCGCCGAACGGCTGAATGCCGAGGCCGGCCGCCTGGGTCTTGCCACCGCCTACACAGCGCGCCGGATCTCATTGCCGCACGAGGCGGGAGTGACCCCCGGCACGCTTCATTTCGCCAACAGCTTCGATCGCGATCCGGCATTCAGGGCGGCGCTTCTGGCCGCACTGAAACCGATCGCCATGACGGCCGACCTGATCATCATCCCGGGTCTTCTGGGACAGAGGACCGGGACCGACGAGATCGAGCAGTTCCGGCAGGAGCTGGGAACGCCGATCTGCGAACTGCCGACATTACCTCCATCGGTGCCCGGACTTCGGCTGTTCCACGCCCTTGAGCGCCGCCTGCGCCGCGACGGCGTCGAGTTCTTCTCCGGCTTCCCGGTGACATCGCTTCTTCTCGCCGACGGACATTGCGACGGCGTCGAAATCGCGACGCCAGCCCGGCCCCGCCGGCTGTCGGCCTCGTCGGTGATCCTCGCCTCCGGCCAGTTCTCCGGACGGCTGTTGGGACGGCAGGGGAGTGGGTTCGATGACCGGCTCCGCCCGCTGGACGAGACCGGCGGGGCGATCGGCGACAATCTCTATGCCGCCGGCGCCTTTTTGTCCGCCCCGGGCGAACACGGGGGCAATCAACGTGCAATTCTGACCGGCTATCGCGCCGGTATGCTGGCCGTGGGCCAGGAGGGTCGCCATGCGACACGATGACGTCAGTCTCGACAACTGTCTTAAATGTTCCGACTGCAATACCGTCTGCCCGATGCTGGCGGCCAATCCGGCCTATCCGGGCCCGAAGCATCTGGGGCCGGAGCTGGAACGCCTGCGTCGCGAGGGCCTGCCCTGCGACAGCGACTGGCTGGAATACTGCCTGGGATGCCACCGCTGCGACCTTGCCTGCCCCAACCAGGTCAATGTGTCGGAATTGATCGCGGCCGCCAAGGCGCGCCATAGCAAGACGGGTATCCGCAAGTTCCGCGATTTCTGGTTTGCCCGTCCGGCGCTGCTGGGGCGGATGTTGAGCATTGTTCCGGCCCTGACCAATGTCCTCCTGGGTGCGAAGGTGGCCCGTTTCGGCATGGGCAAGGTCATGAAGATCACCGACAAGCGCCGGTTCCCGCCTTATGCGCGCCCCAACCTTGATCTTCCCAAAACCACCGGTGGCAAGGCGGGAAAACTCGTCTTCTTCCCGGGATGCGCGATCCGCTACAACCAGCCGGATCTGGCCGCCAAGGTCGCCCAGGTGTTGAACCGTAACGGCTTCGACACCGAAGTTCGCGATGCCGGTTGCTGCGGCGTCCCCGCCCTGGCCAATGGCGACGGTGTTGAGGCACGGCAGCGGGCCGCGGCCAATGTCGAGGAGTTGAGCCGTGCAGTCCGGGAGGGAGCGCGGATCGTCACCGCCTGCCCCAGTTGCGGACATATGCTGAAGGCCGGAATGGCCGATCTGCTGTCCGATGATCCGGCACTGGAAGGCAAGGCCCGGGATGTCGCCCGGAACACCTACGATCTGGCGGAGCTTCTGATGTCTCGGTCGGACGATGGCGCGCTCGATACCGCCTTCGCACGGCGGGACATGAAGCTTGCCTATCACTCTCCCTGCCATCAGCTGTCGCAAGGAATCGGGCGGCCCTGGTTCCACCTTCTGCGTCAGGTTCCCGGGATCGCCATCGAGGATCTCGATGCCGGCTGTTGCGGCATGTCCGGCACCTTCGGGTTCAAGGAGGAGAAATATCCCGCCTCCATGGCGGTCGGCCAGCGGCTATTCGACCGGGTCGCGGAGACCAGGCCGGAAATGGTGGTGACGGAATGCGCCACCTGCCGGATGCAGATCGAACATGGCACGGGGGTTCGGGCCATCCATCCGGTGGAAATTCTGCTGGAGGCCTATGGCCAGCGGGGGAATGGCGATCGGCACGGCTGACAAACGGACATCAAACGATGACGGCCGGCGAAAGGCCGGTTAATGTTTGTCCTCCCAACGCGATCAGGGGCATGATGCGGTGCGCCGCCTCCGCCCCTGATCGGTGCGGGAGCCGTTTGAGCCGTGGCACACCCCGGCTTTCTCTGCCAGAAACCACGTCGGGGCGGAATCTGTTGAAAGACGCCCCGGTGCGCACAGGAGAGGTCCGATCCATGTCCCCCCCGCGATCCGCGATGAACGCCCCGGAAAGGGGCCATGGCGCAGCGCCGGCGCGGCCCAGGCTGCCGTCCATCCGGCCCCTGTTCCAGGAAACCGGATTGATCCCGGCGGTCCGCAAGCCCGAACAGCTTGACAAGGCGCTCGCCGCCCACGGCAAAATTGTCTATCTGCTGTGTGGAGAGCCGGAAAACATCGGCGATCTGATGCAGCGAACCGTCGCCGCCGGCAAACTGGTGATCGTCAATATCGATCTTCTGGGTGGACTGTCACGGGATAATTACGCGCTGCATTACCTGGAACGGCGCGGTGTCAGCGGGATCATTTCGACGCATGGCGAGACATTGCGCCAGGCGCAGGCGCTGGGACTTTATGTGATCCAGCGGACCTTCCTGCTCGACAGCGGGGCGATGGACAATATCTGTCACCAGATCAAGAACAGCTCGGTCGACGCGCTGGAAGTGCTGCCGGCGATCGCAGCCCCCAAACTGGTGGCCCGCGCCAAGGCCCTGTCCCTGGAAACGGTCCTTGTCGGTGGCGGCCTGATTTCGTCACTGCGCGAGGTCCAGGATCTTTTGTCTCAAGGATTGCTGGCGGTATCGGTCAGCGATCCCCAGCTTTGGATCCCCTGAGGGATCCCAACAGGTTGTTTTCGTAACCGAGGCAGGCCGGCCGCAAACCAAACCGCCGTCAGCCTGCCAATTTGGAGAACGTTCGACATGGCACGCCGCCTTCTCATCGCCGGTAACTGGAAAATGAACCAAACCAAGCGCGAGGCCGTTGCCTTCGCCGAGGCCGTCGCCACCCGGCTGGCGGCCGGCCGGCCCGACGCCGACCTTCTGATCTGCCCGCCGGCCACATTGGTGGATGCGATGACAGGCGCGTCGTCCGGCTCCGGACTGGCCATTGGCGGCCAGGACTGCCATACCGCCAAAAACGGCGCCCATACTGGCGATATTGCCGCCCCCATGCTGAAGGATCTGGGCGCAAGCCATGTCATCGTCGGCCATTCCGAACGCCGCGCCGATCACGGCGAAACCAATGCCGTGGTGCGCGACAAGGCCGCCGCCGCTCATGCCTCCGGTCTTGTCGCGATTATCTGCATCGGGGAAACCGAAGCGGAGCGCGATGCGGGAAAGACTCTCGCCATCGTCGAAAGCCAGTTCGCCCAATCGCTTCCGGCCGGCGCGACGCCGGACAACACGGTCATCGCCTATGAACCGGTGTGGGCGATCGGGACCGGCCGCACGCCGCCCCTGCCGGAGGTCGCGGAAGTCCACGCCGCCATCCGTGCCAGCGCCGAGAACGCCCTTGGGGCCGAGGCGGCGGCACGCCTGCGGATTCTCTATGGCGGCTCGATGAAGCCGTCGAACGCGCGCGAACTGCTGGCGCTTGACGATGTCGATGGTGGACTGATCGGCGGTGCGAGTCTGAAGGTTGAAGACTATTGGGCGATCGTTACGGCGGGGACGGCGGCAGTCTGACAGCCTGCCCGGGGCACGCCCCGGATCACTTTCAACCATAGCAAGAACCCCTGCGGACAGACATTAGGTCTCGTCCGTACGGGGACTTGCACGCCAGACTAAAAAGGATCGAAACAAGGCCACACAAAAATATATTGTATTGGATTATTTCATCTGCTACATTGCCTGAATATAGCGGCAGAGATATAGAGAAGCCGCCCGTTGACCGCGCAGCATTGCTGCGCTCAATGGGCGGCTTTTTTTGTTCTGCTAACCACCATCGGTGACGTTTTGTGTGATTTTTCTAAACAAGGAGTTCAGCACGGGGCAAACGCCACCAGTTTCACGATCATACGATACGTCATTTCTTCTACCCCTAGTTACATCACTCCCCCATTCCGTTACCGTCCTTCGGGATCAACAAAAATAATAAAGTTCCAATAAAAACCTGAATCAGGGAGAACGCTATGCCTCACAAAACAATAAAAAATCAACACATCAAAAAGAAACTGACTGCAGCCGCGCTTTCCGGCATCGCGCTGGGAGCACTTTCCTTCTCCAGTCCGGCCGCTGCCCAGGCAGCGCCCGAAACCCTGCTGACGCAAAAATACATGCTGAATTGGGGTCCGGGCCGTGATCGTCTGGCCGACGACGGCGTGAAGTTCGATTTCTTCTATGTTGTTGACGCGCTCGACAATGTGGAACATCCCAAGGGCACCAAGAACGAATTCAATACCTGGAATCGTATTCGCGGTACCGTGGACATCGACTTTGGGAAGTTCACATCGCTGCAGGGCCTTACCTACCACGCCACGGGCCTCTGGCAGACCGGCCAGAACATGGGCAGCCCCCAATACACCGGCACCATCGCCAATCCGAGTGGCCTTGTCAGTATCCACACCTTCCGTCTCGATTCCATGTGGTTGCAGCAGGAGGCCTTCGGCGGCGTCCTGACGATGACCGCGGGACAGATGGCATCGCAGGACTTCTACGGCCTGCAGGATCTTGGCGGCAACTTCGTGATGGAGCCGCTGAACTACGCCTTCGGCAATCTGGGCAATGTCCGCGCCTCCTGGGACCCGGCTTCCGGCCCCGCCGGCCAGATCAAAGTCGCCCCCAATGACAGCTTCTTCATCAAGGGCGGCTATTTCATGCCGCGCAACTACAGCGATGACGGCTTCAATTACAAGGAGGACAAGGGCCTCGATCATACCGGGACCTGGAACGTCGAGGTCGGGTACAATACCGATCCCAACGCGCCGGCGACCCGCAAGAGCTACCCCGGCATCCTGCATGCCGGCCTGATCTACAACGAGGGCAAGTTCGTCGACTATGACAAACCTCTGGTCGGTGGAAATCTGCAAACCTCGAAAAGCAACTATCTCGTCTACTTCATGGCGACCCAGCCCGTTCTGCGGCTTGCAGCGGGCAGCAATCGCGGCCTGGATCTGACATTCGGCGTCAATACCGGGCCCGACAAGAAGAGCGAAGTTCCGACGGAAATCACCTTCGGGGCCTCCTTCAACGGCCCGGCGGCCAGCCGGCCAAAGGACGTCGTGTCCTTCGGCTTTGTCTACAGCCAGATCAGCGACAAATATAATGACTATATGCGCCGCATCGGCTCGCCGACTCTGACCGACGAGAAAGCCTTCGAAATCAACTATCTGGCACAGCTCACCCCCTGGCTTATGGTTCAACCGGTCTTCCAGTACTACATGAATGCCGGTGGCCGGGATGGCAGCGATGTCGACGCGGCGGTGGGCGGTTTCCGTCTGAAGGCCACGTTCTAGTTTGTCTCGACCCTCACGACGCCCGGTCCAGCCCATGGCGTCCAAACAAAAAAAGGGTGTCTCGGGGTGCCACAGGCCGGCTGGAAGGCAACCTTTGCGGGCACCTCAGGACAACCTTGGTAGTGAAAACGGGATGTCCGGCGTTTCTCACGCCGGATGAATTGAAAAATCCTTTGGGAGAGGAAATATGGCAAGCTATATCGGTGCAATCGATCAAGGAACGACGAGTTCCCGGTTCATCGTCTTTGATCGCACTGGACGCATTGTAAGCGTCGCTCAAAAGGAACATGAGCAGATCTTCCCGAAACCGGGCTGGGTCGAGCATGATCCCGCCGAAATCTGGCGTCGCGTCGAGGAAGTCATCGCGGAGGCCATGCAGGCCAAAGGACTGCTGCCCAGCGATCTCGCCGCCATCGGCATCACCAACCAGCGCGAAACCACCGTCGTGTGGAACAAGAAGACCGGCCAGCCGGTCTACAACGCGATCGTCTGGCAGGACACCCGCGTCGGCGATATGGTCGCCCAACTGGCGGCCAATGGCGGCCAGGACCGTTACCGCGCCAAGACCGGCCTTCCGCTCGCCACCTATTTCAGCGGCCTCAAGATCCGCTGGATCCTGAACAATGTCGAAGGCGCCCGTGCGGCCGCCGAAGCCGGCGACCTCCTGTTCGGTAACATCGATACCTTCGTCATCTGGAACCTGACCGGCGGCGTCAACGGCGGCGTTCACATCACCGACGTCACCAATGCCAGCCGCACCCAGCTGATGGATCTCTCCACCCTGCAGTGGGACGACAAGATCCTGGCGGAGTTCGGCATTCCGAAGTGCATGCTGCCGCAGATCCGCTCCAGCTCCGAAGTCTATGGCGAGGCCGTCGTTCCGGCGGTCAAGGGCGTCGTGGTTTCGGGTGACCTGGGCGACCAGCAGGCGGCTTTGTTCGGCCAGGCCTGCTTCAAGCCCGGCGAAGCCAAAAACACCTATGGCACCGGCTGCTTCATGCTGATGAACACCGGCGAGAAGATCGTTCCGTCGAAATGCGGCCTTCTCACCACGGTCGGCTACAAGCTGAACGGCAAGCCCGCCGTCTATGCCCTTGAGGGATCGATCGCCGTCACCGGGTCTCTGGTGCAGTGGCTGCGCGACAACCTCAACATCATCGAGAAGAGCTCCGACATCGAGCCGCTGGCCCGCACGGTCAACGACAATGGCGGCGTGTATTTCGTTCCGGCCTTCTCGGGCCTCTATGCCCCCTACTGGAAGGACAGCGCGCGCGGCGTGATCGCCGGCCTGACCCGCTTCGTCAACAAGGGCCACATTGCCCGCGCGGTTCTGGAGGCCACAGCCTTCCAGGTGCGTGAGGTTCTGGACGCCATGGAGCAGGACTCCGGGATCGAGCTTGCCAACCTGCGCACCGATGGCGGCATGGTTGTCAACCATCTTCTCATGCAGTTCCAGTCCAACATCCTGAACAAGCCGGTCGTTCGTCCGGTCGTTCAGGAAACCACCGCCCTGGGCGCCGCCTATGCTGCCGGTCTGGCCGTCGGATTCTTCAAGGACACCGACGAACTGATCGCCAACTGGGCCGAGGATCATCGCTGGAAGCCGTCCATGGACGAGGAAAAGCGGAACAGCCTCTATCATTTCTGGAAGAAGGCGGTTACCCGCACCTTCGACTGGGTCGAATAAGATCAATAATCTCCAAATATAACGAAAGGGGATACGACCATGCATGGACCGATTTTTGGGGAATTCCTTGGCACGTTGGTGCTGATTCTCCTTGGTGATGGCGTTTGCGCCAACGTTACTCTGATGAAGTCGAAAGGCCAGGGCGCCGGCTACCTGACGGTGGCGGTGGCCTGGGGTCTTGCCGTCCTGTGCGGCATCTGCACCAGCGTCGCCGTTGGCGGCGTCGCCCACCTCAACAGCGCCGTCACTTTCGCCCTTGCCGTTGCCGGCAGCTTCCCTTGGGCCGATGTTCCGGCGTTCGTTGTTGCCCAGTTCGCGGGCGCCTTCGTCGGTGCAACCCTCGTGTGGCTGGTCTATCTGCCGCACTGGGCGGAAACCCCGGATCAGGCCGCCAAGCTTGGCATCTTCTGCACGGCTCCGGCCATCCGCAACATCCCGGCGAACTTCCTGACTGAGGTTATCGCCACCTGCTTCCTGGTCATCATCGGCTTTGCTTTCGGCTCGAAGGGCCTGTCCCCGACCGGACTGCCGGCCGGCTTCGGACCCTACCTCTGGGGCATGCTGATCTGGGCGTTGGGCATGGGTGTTGGTGGTCCCACGGGTTGGGCGATGAGCCCGCCGCGTGACCTGGGTCCGCGTATCGCTCACGCGGTCCTGCCAATCGCCGGCAAGGGCGGTTCGGACTGGGGTTATGCCGCAGTTCCGGTCGTCGGGCCGCTGGTTGGTGCGGGCATCGGTGCTCTCATCTGCCTCGCGACTGGCATTCTCTAAGTAAAAATCGGGTGCGGCGTCTCCCTGAAGGGACGCCGTTTCCCTTGCCGTCATCCAACTCCGGCGCCCGCCTCGGTGGACGCCGGAGATGGGTTTTTCAAAGAAGGAGGCTTACCCGATCGTCGGCTTTCACCCCGGCCCGTTCTTCTGGAAAACCGTCACTTTGACATTTTTTATTAATATATGTTAAAAAAAAAACGGCACCTGAACCGCTTTTATTTAGATCGTCACAAAACAAAAATTCGTTCTTTAATCGTATCTCGCAGGCATCGCAAAAATAATAACGTCCGGATTTCGATGCCTGACTTTCATTCCTGCCGTTCGACCGGCCTCTGACCGATAACAACAGACGGACCGGAACGGCGTTGACTTAGGTTCTGTCGTGAAATAATCGCGGCGGGTCCTTGGGGTTAATGTGGCGCTTCCGCTCCTGCGGGGTCGAACGCCGCTCGGGCTTAAGGGCCTGCCGATCAGGTCGTCGATCAGCAGGCCCTTAGGATCATTGGGAAAGGGAGATCGGTTCCATGAAGAAACTTATCAATTCCCCTGAAAACGTCGTCCGCGAGGAACTGGAGGGGCTACAACTGGCTCACGCAGACCGCCTGCGCGTCAGCTTTGACCCCTTCTACGTCGTCCGCCGCGACGCGCCCGTCAAGGGAAAGGTCGGGTTGCTGTCGGGGGGCGGCAGCGGTCATGAACCTCTGCATGGCGGGTTCGTCGGGCCGGGCATGCTGGATGCGGCCTGTCCCGGCCACGTTTTCACCAGCCCGACACCCGACCAGATGTTCGAGGCAGGAAAGGCGATCCACAGCGGCACCGGCGTGCTCCAGATCGTCAAGAACTACACGGGCGACGTGATGAATTTCGATCTTGCCGCCGAAATGCTGCGTGAAGAGGGGATCGCCGTCGAAAGCGTGCTGACCGACGACGACGTGGCCGTCGAAGACAGCCTCTATACGGCCGGACGCCGCGGTGTCGGGCTGACCGTCCTGATGGAGAAGCTCCTGGGGGCCGCGGCACAAAAGGGAATGCCGCTGGATCAGCTCAAGGCCCTGGGCGACAAAATTCGCGCCAGCGGCCGCAGCATGGGCATGGCGCTGACCCCCTGCACGGTCCCCCATCTGGGCAAACCCTCGTTCGAACTGGCGGAGAACGAGATGGAGGTCGGCATCGGGATCCATGGCGAGCCCGGCCGCAAACGCATGCCTTTGACCTCGGCCGACCAGATCACAGAAATGCTGATGGAACCGGTCATCTCGGATCTCCCGTTCAGGAAAGGGGATCAGGTGATCCTTTTCGTGAATGGCATGGGAGGGACGCCCCTGATCGAACTTTATATCGTCTACCGCAAGGCCGCCGAAATCGCCGCGCGGCACGGCCTGACGATTTCCCGCAATCTGGTTGGAAGCTATATTACCAGTCTTGAGATGGCGGGCGCCTCGATCACCATGCTGCGCGCCGATGACGCGTTGCTGGACCTTTGGGATGCGCCTGTGAACACGCCCGCCCTGCGCTGGGGGGCATAGCGCAAAAACGGACAGGGCCGGACCGGCGGAGCTCTCCCCGGATGTTCCGCCGGCCCGGTCCGACCTCCGTTGCCCCCCGTTCGCCAAAGGCCTGTTTGCCAAAGGAAATCGTCACAATGGATCATCTGACCCCCGCCCTCGCCCGCTCCTGGATTCTCTCGACCGCCCGGCTCATCGAACAGAACGCCCAACACCTCAGCGATCTCGACGCCGCGATCGGGGATGGCGATCACGGCGCGAACATGAGCCGCGGTTTCCAGGCGGTCGCCAAAAAGCTGGAAGGTGATGCCAAGGCCGACGATCTCGGCGCCCTGTTCAAAGTGACGGGCATGACTCTGCTGTCCACGGTCGGCGGCGCCTCCGGCCCCCTCTATGGCGGATTTTTCCTCGATCTCGGAAAACAATGCGCCAGTCGCGCCGCCCTCGACGCCAAAGACCTTGCCGACGTCCTCGACAGCGGCCTTGCCGATATCCAGCGCCGCGGCAAGGCCCAGCCCGGCGACAAGACCATGGTCGACGCCCTGGCGCCGGCCATCGCGGCGATGCGGGCGGCGGGCGACGACATCGTCACCGCGACCCGGGCGGCGGCCGACGCGGCGCGCAATGCCGCAACCGCAACCGCCCCCCTTCTGGCCCGCAAGGGGCGGGCGAGCTATCTTGGCGAGCGCAGCATCGGACACGAGGATCCCGGGGCCAATTCCGTCGCCCTGCTTCTGGACGCCCTTGCATCCGCGACCGGGGCTTGAGGGGGAACCCGATGATCGGTCTTGTCCTGGTCTCGCACAGCCGCGCCCTGGCGACGGCGCTCTCCCAACTTGTTCTCCAGATGACCGGACCCGACTTTCCGGTGGTCGTCGCCGCCGGTGTCGGTGACGACCATCAGGAGATCGGAACCGACGCGGTCCATATCGCGGAAGTGTTGCAACCCTTCTGCGAAGGCGATGGCGCGGTGGTGCTGATGGACCTCGGCAGCGCCGTTCTGTCGGCGCAGACGGCCCTTGAGTTGCTGGACGCGGAAGGAATCACCGGCGCCGCGGATAAGATCCGTCTTTGCGCCGCCCCGATTGTCGAAGCGGCGATCGCCGCCGCGGTCCAGGCGAAAGCGGGCGCCTCCCTCGATGCGGTGGTGTCCGAGGCAAAAGGCGCCCTGGCCGCCAAAGCGGCCCAATTAGGCGACGACGCCCCCGCGCCGTCGGCCGGGCCGGACGGGGCGGCTGCGGCTGATGAGGCCGGGCTCACACTCGACCTGGTCATCGAAAACCCCCATGGTCTGCATGCGAGGCCCGCGGCGACGCTGGTTCAGACCGCGGCCCGCTTCCAGGCCGATATCCGGCTGCGCAATCTGTCCAACGGACGGGGGCCCGCTCCAGCCCGCAGCATGACCGGTATCGGCCTTCTCCAGATCCGCAAGGGCGACGCCGTGCGCTTCGAGGTCAGTGGCACTGACGCCGGAACAGCCGTGGCAACCCTGCGGGAGCTGGCGGACGCACGGTTCGGCGAGGCGGCGGACGGGTCCGAACCCGGGACTCCGGCGCCGGTCATGACGCCGACACCGGTTGGCGGTACCGGGACGCCTCCTGTTGCGATTTCCGAAGGGATTGCCATCGGGCGCCCGCTTCCGCTGGCGTCACTGGAGGTCGACCTGCGGGACGGCCCCACGGCGACGCCGGCCGAGGAACGGGCCCGGCTGACCGAGGCACTTCGCCAGGCGTCGGACGGCATCGGCACATCCCACATCGGATCGGGCGCGGCCACGGACATCCTGGCCGCGCAGGCATTGATCCTGTCCGATCCGGCTGTGATCGAGGCCGTGGAAACCCGGATCCTGCGGGACGGCCAATCCGCGCTGGCCGCATGGCGCGGCGAAACACAAGCGCTGGCCGACGCCTATGGCGCGATGGAGGACGACTATCTTCGGGCGCGCGCCGCCGACCTGCGGGATCTGTCAAACCGGGTCTGCCGGATCCTGGCGGGAGTCACGGCGCCTCAAACCCTGGCTCCGGAGCCTCCGGCCATCCTTCTGGTCGACGAACTGTTGCCCGGCGACGCCATGGCCGCCGACCCGCGCCATGTTCTCGGGATCCTGGCGCGCAGCGGAAGCCCGACCGCCCATGCCGCCATCATCGCGCGGTCGCGGGGCATCCCGATGGTGGTCAGCGCCCGGGATTGGACCGCCGCGGCCGAGGCCGAGACCGTCGCCCTCGACGGTGCCACCGGCGAGGTCTGGATCGATCCCGATGACGACGCCCGGCTTTTGATCGCAGGACGGCAGCGCGATCACCTTGCCAGGCTCCAGGTCTTCGACAGCACGAAGCATCTTCCCGCGACCACCCTGGACGGCGTCACCATCGCCGTTTTCGCCAATGTCGGCAATGCCACGGACGCGGCCGCGGCGACGGAGAACGGGGCGGAGGGGGTTGGACTGCTCCGGACGGAGTTTGTTTACCTGGGCCGTCAAAGCGTTCCCACCGAGGATGAACAGGTCGCCGCCCTGGACGCCGTTTTCGCCCCGCTTGGACCGGGACCGCTGGTGGTCAGGACGCCCGATATCGGCGCCGACAAGCCCCTCGCCTTTCTTCCGCAGCCCCCGGAGCACAATCCTTTCCTGGGAATCAGAGGGGTGCGGCTGTCCTTCCGCCACCCGGACTTCTTCGCTTCGAACCTGCGGGCCATTCTCCGGGCAGGCACCGGCCGGGATCTCAGAATCATGGTCCCGATGGTGACATCGCCTGACGAGATGGAGCAGGCACGGGCTCTGGCACAGGCGGCGCATCGGACACTGGAAGCGCAAGGAATACCGCATGTCTGGCCGGTCAGTCTCGGCATGATGGTCGAGGTCCCGTCCGCCGCCCTGATGGTGGAGCAGTTCTCCCGATCGGCGGACTTTTTCAGCATCGGGACCAATGATCTGACCCAATATATTCTGGCCGCCGAACGGGGAAACGCGGACCTGGACGATCTTCAGGATCCGGTTCATCCGGCCGTCTTGCAGACCATCGCCGGGATCTGCGCCGGGGCCCGGACCGCGGGGCGGCATGTCGGGGTTTGCGGCGACGCCGCCTCGGACCCCCTGGCCGCCGCCCTGCTGATCGGTTGTGGCGTGCAGTCGCTCAGTGCGCGCGCCAATCGCGTCGGCGCGATCAAGGCGATGGTCCGCCGGACCTCGGCGGCCGTCCTTCAACGCCTCGCCGAGGAAGCCCGGCGCTGCGACACGGCGGCGCAGGTCCGCCATCTCGTCCGGGAAAGTCTCGACGCGCGGGGCGGCGTGATATGACAAACCGTCATCCCGGGTAGCGCCATGGCCGGACCGGCGCCACGATCGTGCGGAACGGACGCGCCGCCCGGACGGTCAGACGCCGGCCATGCCCTCGCCCATGTCGCCTTGCCGAGCCGCCGCACGGCCGTCTCCCGGCCCGCCGGCGCTGTGCACGGCGACCCCGTGCGCGGCCAGCATCTCCAGAAAATCGCGCGGCAGCTCGCCATCCGTGAACAGCGCGTCAAGCAAAGAGACATGGCCCAGCTTCACCATCGCCCGGCGGCCGAACTTGGTGTGGTCGGTGGCCAGAAAGACCTGCCGGGCATTGGCGATGATGGCCTGAGCAACCTTGACCTCGCGATAATCGAAATCAAGCAGGGTCCCGTCCGGGTCGATCCCGGAAATGCCGATGATCCCGTAATCGACCTTGAACTGATTGATGAAATCCACCGTGGCTTCGCCGACCACCGCCATATCGTGGCGTCGCAGCCGTCCGCCTGCGACGGTAATTTCGAAGTCCTGGCCCTGACTGAGCAGCATCGCGACATTGAGATTATTGGTGACGATCCGCAATCCGCGATGTCCGGTCAGCGCGCGTGCGACCGCCTCCGTGGTCGTGCCGATGTTGAGAAACAGGGACGCCCCATCGGGAATATGGTCTGCCACCAGCCGGCCGATCCGTTCCTTCTCCTCGCGCATCAGTTCGCAACGCGCGCTGTAGTCGATATTGCGCGTATTGGTGGGCAGGCTCGCCCCACCGTGATAGCGCCGGAGAATCCCCCGCAGGCACAGCATATTGATGTCGCGCCGGATCGTCTGCGGGGTGACGCCCAACGACCCGGCAAGACCGTCGATACTGACAAAGCCGTCGGTCTCGGCCTTCTCGACGATCGACGCCTGACGACGGTTCAGTCCGGTCGGCGGAAAGGAAAGAGAATCCCTGCTGTTCAACGATTCTGCCTGTTCCAATGTTGCGGGAGGGTCCGCCGGCAAAGGCGGGGCGGTCACTCTAATACCAAATCGTGGAGATCGGAACCGATCACCATGTCCTCAAACGTCTCCGAACGGAAAAATCATAAATAAAATAAGGTTATTACCCAACCATCCTCCTGTTCATTTTTTTTCGTAATTTTTCATTTTGGCCTTTTTTTCGTGATGATAATATCCAAATAGAAAATCACTCATCGAATGACAACCACCAAGCCTCGCTTATTTCAGAGGTCATGAGGACCGGTATGCGACATCACCGTCTTGACGCGCTGCGAACCAACGAACTCTTCGACATCCTGGTCATCGGGGGCGGGGCCACCGGTTGCGGGATCGCGGTGGATGCCGCAACCCGCGGCCTCAAGGTCGCGCTGGTGGAACGCAACGACTTCGCCGAGGGAACCAGCAGCCGCAGCACCAAGATGGTGCATGGCGGCGTCCGCTACCTGGAAGCCGCCATCAAGCGACTGGACAAGGCTCAGTACACGCTGGTGCGGGAGGGATTGCACGAACGCGGCGCTTTCCTGCGTAACGCGCCCCACCTGTCCAACCGCGTCCCGCTGGTCACGCCGCTTTACTCCTGGATGGAGGTCCCCTATGTCTTCGCGGGCCTCAAGCTTTACGACCTTCTGGCCGGATCACAGAACATCGGCCACAGCAGCCTGATCAGCCGCGCCGAAGCCTTGCGCCGTTTCCCCTTCCTGAAGGCGGATGGCCTGAAGGCGGGCGTCGTCTACTACGACGGCCAGTTCGTCGATGCGCGCATGGCGATCGCGCTCGCCAAAACCGCGGAGGATGCCGGTGCCGCGGTCGCCAACCATGTCGCGGTGACGGCCCTGATCCACGACACCGACCGCCGGGTTGCCGGCGCCGAGGTGGAGGACCGCCTGACGGGCGATCGCTGGACGATCCGGGCCCGCGCCGTGATCAACGCCACCGGTCCTTATGCCGACGCGATCTGTCGCATGGACGATCCGGCGGCGCAGCCGATCCTCAAAGTCAGCTCCGGCATTCATATCGTTCTCGACAAACGGTTCGTGCCCCCGGACACGGGCATGCTGATCCCCAAGACCGACGACGGTCGCGTCCTGTTCATCCTGCCCTGGCAGGGTCACGCGCTGATCGGCACCACCGACGAACCCGCCACGGTCTCGGAACATCCGAAGCCGGAGGCTGCGGATATTGCCTATCTGCTGAACCATATCCGGCGATATTTCAATGTCGCGGTCAGCGAAAGCGATATCAAGTCGGTCTGGTCGGGTATCCGCCCGCTGGTCTTCGACCCCAAGGCCAAGGATACGTCGCAACTGGCCCGCGACCATGTGATCATCGAGTCGATGTCCGGGCTGGTCACGATTTCAGGCGGGAAATGGACGACCTACCGCCTGATGAGCGAACAGGCCGTCGATCGCGCCATTTCGGTCGCCCATCTGTCACCGGTCCGGCCCTGTTGCACCCACCATCTGAAACTTTGGGGCGGTGCCGGATACCGTGAGGACGGCGACCGCGTCCTCGTTCGGGATTACGGCCTGGAGGCCGATGTCGCGCGCCACCTCAACCGCATCTATGGCGACCGCGCGTCCGACGTCGCCGCCCTGGCGGCCAGCGGTGCCGGGGCCCGCCTGCATCCCGCGCACCCTTATATCGAGGCGGAAGTTCTCTATGCGGTGAGGGAGGAGGCCGCCGTCCATGCCGCCGATGTCCTGGTCCGGCGCATGACGCTGGCCCATGTGGACCGCCCCGCCGCGCTTGCCGCCCTGCCGCGCGTCGTCGCCATCATGACCGACGCCCTCGGCTGGTCGGATCACGATCGCGAGGTCGAGGAATCGCGTGCGAGGGAACGACTGGAAGAGGCCATCTGACCGGCGATCACGGGGCGGCATGAACGCGGCACCCGGTCAGGCCGCCGCGTTCATCCCAGGCGATGGGGCAGAATCCGTTCTCCCGCCCCGCCGCCTCCCCAGATCTGCAACAGAAGCGATACGATCTCGGCGCCGAAGGCGTCGTGCGGGATTTGGATCGATGACAGCCAGGGCGCGAGCCAGCTGTTGATCCGGTTTCCATCAATGCTGACGAAAGCGCTGTCGGCGGGAACGTCGACGCCCCCTTCCCGGGCCGCGCGATAGGCGCCATAGGCGATCTGATCGCTGACGCACATCACGCCCGCCGGCCAGTTGCGCGGCGGCAGGCCGCATGCAGCCTCGTAACCGATATCGACATGCGACAGACCGGGGGCCGAGGCACGGATGATCGCGTCACCCGGCACACCTCTGTCCTGCATCCGGTCGCAAAAACCGATCACGCGTTCCCGGGTGACCTGGGATCCCTGCGCCGGAAACAGAACGGCCGGACGGGTGATATTTCTCGCCAGAAACCAGTCGGCGGCATCGGCGCCGGCACGGACATTGTCGATACCGACAAAGGCGCCCGGCCCATAGGGATTGCGCCGGCTGACGAAAACCATCGGCGCCCCGGCCTCGACGAACTCCTTCAATCCGGGACTGGGCACGGAAACCACTGAGACATATCCGCGCACGCCATGCGAACGCATCGCGTACAGATAGTCGTCCTGAAGATCCGCGCGATCATGGGTATCGCACAGGAACATGACATAGCCGGCGGCGCGCAACGCGGCCTCGGTCGAATCGGCGATCGCGGCCATGGCCGGGTTATCGAGGTTGGCGATCAGCATAGCGACCAGGCGGCTTTCGCGACGCCGCAGCGACCGTCCCACATGGTTCGGCCGGTAGCCGACCTCTTCGATGATCCGGCGCACCTTTTCAACGGTTTCGGGCGAAGCCCGCCGGGTTTGCCCGTTGACGATGCGCGACACCGTCGAGATGGACACTCCGGCCTTGGCGGCAACGGTGGCAAGCGATGCCGAATCGAGGCTTTTTCCCTTGGATGATGTCATGCGGATTAACTTCCATCGGCCGCCGCCCCTGTCAAGAACCATCGCGATCCCCCCGCCCCGGGTTCCCACGTCCCAACTCCGTACTGACCACCCCTGTTTTTCGAGGAATTTCAATCAATGGTTTTAGATTCCATCAAACCTGACGTCATTGGCAAACGTTTGCCTTGACCGCTTGGCAAACGTTTGCCAAAGTCATTTTCACCATGCACCACGGACCCGCGACGAGACGGGCCGGCAGACAAAAACGGGGAAACGCCATGCTCAGAATTTCAAGGCGCGACGGGCCTTAACAGAGGCCTGACGGGGCTTTGACGGGTCGCTCTGGGGACTATGCGGCGCCGCCCGGCCCTTCCGATGTCACTTGCGATCACCAGCGTTCCGGCCGACCGGCGGTCGACTGAAGCGCGACGGACGGACCTTGCCGGCCCGCCCGACCGGATCCGTGTGCCTTCTCAACCAGGGGGAAACATGACAAGCAGAAAACATCACTATGGAATGGCGGTGGCGGCCTTGGGGATTCTGGCCGCGACAAGCGCCCCGGCCTGGGCGACCGACCAGCAGGCCGGCAACCAGCAGATCTTGCAGGAATTGCAGGCCCTGAAGGCCAAGATGCAGGAATTCGACGCCATGCAGGCCCGGATCCGCAACCTGGAAAGCCAGCTTGAGGCCAACACGGCCAGTGCGGCACAGGCCAAAGTGGAAGCCGAACAGGCGAAGAGGGAGGCATCGGCAGCCACCGCGGCCACGGCCGATTCCCAACAGGTCATGTCAAAGCTGAAGAAGGGCCAGCTCCAGATCGGCCACACCAACCTCGGCTTCACCGGGTGGGTTCAGGCATCCGCCGGATGGCGCCAGCACAATGAACTGGCCGGCCCCTCCAGCACGACATTGAACACCCCCTTCCCGGTCCAGGCGCAATATCATACCAACGAATTCCGGGATGGACCGCCGCAGACCCGTTTCGGATTCGTGACGGCGAGCGACGTCTCGGACGGCCTTGTCCTCAAGAGCAAGTTCGAATTCGATACCCTGTCCGGGTCCAATGCCGCGGCAACGGCGAACGGCGGCGGCTGGACTCCCCGGGTGCGGCACGCCTGGATGGAGGTCGACAGCGCCAAGACCGGATGGCACGCCGTCCTTGGTCAGGCCTACTCGCTCACCATTCCGAACGGCAACCAGATCAATGCCGACGGATCGCCGTCGGCCGACCTCGGCTGGATGCTGCTGCCCGGTTCGGAAGTGACCAGCACCCCGGACGATGGCGCGCTGGCCGGTCTGGGCTCGACCCGCAATATCCAGTTCCGCGTCGTCAAGGAGATCGCGCCACGCGCGGCGGCTGCGATTTCGCTCGAGAACAATCAGGTCAACTGGGGCGGCGACAAGGGAACGGCGCTCGGTGCCAACGGCATGCCCAACACCCTGCCGACGCCGATTGTCAGCAACTCCTCCTATTCCAGTTCGACGATCTTCAACTCGCTCGGGACCATGCCCGACGTCGTCGCGAAGGTCGGCTACGATCCGACCCCGCAATATCATTTCGAGGCCTGGGGCATCCTGCGAAGCTATAAGGACGCGCCCGGTATTGCGCAAGGGTTGACCGGAACCGGATCGGTCATGTCAGGCGGCGGCGGCCTTGCCACCTATATCAAGGTCGTTCCCGGCCTGTTCGACGCGCAGTTCGGCGTCGGCTATGGCAGCATTGGCGGTCAGATCGACGGACTGATCCCGGATGTCACCTATGACAACACCGGAAAGCCCAAGCCGATCATGGACCGGTATCTCTATGCCAATCTTGTCGGACATGTGAACCGCGACCTCGACATCTATCTGCAGGGCGGCATCGAACAGGGCAGCAAAGCCGGCATCAGCGGCAACAGCACCGCCAACGCCTATGGTTACGGCAATCCCTTCGGTAGCGGCGGCCCCACCGGCAACCTGGCCTGCATGACCCTGTCGCCGTCATCGCTGACCGCCACCTGCAAGCAGGACACGAAAACCCTGTGGAACGGGACCGTTACCGCCGTCTGGAGGATCTACAACGGCAGCTATGGTCATCTCGATTTCCTACCGCAGGTTCAATATGTCAACCGGACCCTGTTCAAGGACCAGTTCGGATATGGCCCGCATGCGGACAACTGGGCGTTCGACGCGGCCTTCCGCTACTGGCCGTTCTGACCGGGGCGGACAGCCGCAGCAACCTGTGCCACATCTGACGCAGGTTGCTCCGGTAGCCCTTGAAACCGGGGTTCGGCAAGGCGGCTCTGCGCGCCCGGCGAGAGCCCTGGAAAAAAGCCGGAACGTGATGCCGATTGAAGGCATCACGTTCCGACAAAGGTAGAATTATCCAAAATGCCCGGTCCCGTCGCGGAACCGTCAACCCCCGCGACAGGACCGGGCAACACCCGACAGAGCTCCGTTCGACCGTCAACGGCGACGCGGAGACCGATGGGAGGAAGGAAAGCATGAAACTTTCGGGGATGAGATGGTGGATCATCGGACTGATCTGCCTTGGCACCATCATCAACTATCTGGCCCGCAACTCTCTTGGCGTGATGGCGCCGATTCTAAAGACGGAGTTGCATTTCGACACCCAGCAATATTCCTATGTCGTCGGCGCCTTTCAGCTTGCCTACACGATCATGCAGCCGGTTTGCGGTTATGTGGTTGATTTCCTGGGACTGAAGGCCGGATTCGCCCTCTTCGCGGTTTTGTGGTCGGTGGCCAACTGCTTTCACGGCTTCGCCTCCGGCTGGATGTCGCTCGCCTTCTTCCGCGGCGCCCTCGGTCTGACCGAAGCCGCCGCCATTCCCTCGGGAATCAAGGCTGTCGGCGAATGGTTCCCGTCCAAGGAACGCTCCGTCGCGGTCGGATGGTTCAATGCCGGCACCTCGCTTGGCGCGATGCTGGCACCGCCCCTGGTGATCTATGTCCAGCTTCACTACAGCTGGCAGGCGGCGTTCATCGTCACCGGCGGCCTGGGCTTCGTCTTCGCGGCCCTGTGGTGGCTGTTCTACCGGGCTCCGAAGGACCATCCGAACATCACCGATGCCGAGCGCGACTTCATCCTCGCGGGACAAAGCGCCTCGCAGACGGCGGCGTCCGGCAGCAAGCCGAAGCCCAAGGTCATGGAGATCATCTCCACCCGGCGGTTCTGGGGCATTGCCATTCCCCGTTTCCTGGCGGAGCCCGCCTGGCAGACGTTCAGCTTCTGGATACCACTCTATCTGTCGGAAGTCCGCGGCATGAACATCAAGGAGATCGCGATGTTCGCCTGGCTGCCCTTCCTGGCGGCCGACATGGGCGGGATCCTGGGCGGATATCTGTCTCCGTTCTTCATGAAATATTTCAAGTTCCGCCTGGTGAATTCCCGCCTCGCCGGCATCGTGTTCGGCGCCATCTGCATGATCGGTCCGGGCTGCATCGGACTGGTGTCGGATGCCTATACCGCCATCGCCCTGTTCTGCATCGGCGGGTTCGCGCATCAGATCATTTCCGCCCTGATCAACACGCTCAGCGCCGACGTGTTCGACAGCCACGAGGTCGCCACCGCCAACGGCCTGACCGGCACCGTGTCCTGGACCGGCGGCCTGTCCTTCTCGCTGATCGTCGGGGCGCTTGCCAACACCATTGGTTACAACCCTCTGTTCGTCTGCCTGACCGTTTTCGACATCGTCGGAGCGATCGTCGCGATCACCCTTCTTCGGGACCGCGGCCAGTACAAGTCGGCGTAACCCGTCCGACCCGCCATACAGGTTTGATTTTTTTCGGAGTCCATGATGTCCATTTCCGGCCCCCCCGACTTCACCCTGGCTGACAGGACCGCGTCCTTCCTGACCCTCCGAAGCGCGGAAGGCCACACCGCCCATGTCTTCATCCTGGAAGAGGACATCATCCGCGTGATGGTCCTGCCCTTCGGCAAGCTGCGCTTCCCGAGGAGCTGGGCCATCGCCGCCGGCGCGGAGGACGTGCCCTGCGAGGGACGCGACCGCTTCGACCTCAGCGGCTTCACCCTGCCGGCCTTCTCCCTGACAGGAGATGACGGAACAGGAAATGACGGAACAGGGGAAACCGGCCGGATCACCGTTTCCACCGGCAGGATTCGCCTGACGATCACTCTCAAAGGGCTCTATTGCCGTTGGGAAACCCTGGTCGGCGGCCGGTGGCGGGAAGCCGCCAGCGACCGCGCGACCCAGAACTATAATTTCGGATGGTGGGACGAGCGGGTCTACCATTATCTGAAACGCGAGGCCGGCGATCAATATTTCGGCCTCGGAGAACGGGCGGGAAACGCCAACCGTGCCGGACAAAGCTATCGCATGACCAACGTCGATGCGATGGGGTACAGCGCCCGGACAACAGACCCCCTCTACAAACACATCCCCTTTTATCTGACATGGAAAAGCAAAGAAAAAATTCCACTTGGAATTTTCTACGACACCCTGTCCGATTGTACATTCGACATGGGTCGGGAGCTTGATAACTATCACGGCCATTATCGTTATTTCGTGGCTGATCACGGGGACCTGGACTATTACGTGATCGCAGGCGACGTGCCGGCGGATATCACCCGCCGTTTCACCTGGCTCACCGGACGCCCGGCCTTCACGCCCAAATGGAGCCTCGGATACTCGGGCTCCACCATGAGCTACACCGACGCGCCCAATGCGCAGGAACGGATGAACGAGTTCCTTGCCAACTGTGCAAGACACGACATCCTCTGCGATTCGTTCCATTTGTCGTCGGGCTACACTTCGATCGACAACAAGCGCTATGTCTTCCACTGGAATCGCGACAAGTTTCCCGACCCCGCCGCTTTCTCAAGGCATTACCTGGATCACGGGGTCCGCCTGTGCGCCAATATCAAGCCATGCCTGTTGCGCGACCATCCGCGCTTTGCCGAGGCGGAAGCCCAGGGCCTGTTCATCCGCAATCCGGACGGCACGCCGGCGATGGTTCAGTTCTGGGACGAAACCGGCGCCTATCTCGATTTCACAAATCCGGCGACAATCGCCTGGTGGAAGGCGCGCGTCACCGGCTCCCTGCTTGAGATGGGTATCGCCTCGACCTGGAACGACAACAACGAGTTCGAGGTTTGGAGCGACAAGGCCCTGGCCTGCCATTTCGGATCGCCCCAGCCGGCCCGCGAGGCCAAACCATTGCACACCCTTTTGATGCTTCAGGCGTCCCGGCAGGCCCAGTCCGCCTACGCTCCGGCGGAGCGTCCGTTTCTGATTTCCCGCTCCGGCGCCGCCGGAATGCAGCGTTATGTCCAGACCTGGTCCGGTGACAATCACACGAGCTGGGAAACACTGAAATACAACATCCGCATGGGGACCAGCCTCGCCCTGTCCGGCGTTTCCAATACCGGTCATGACATCGGAGGATTCGCGGGTCCGGCGCCGGAGCCGGAGCTGTTCCTGCGCTGGGTGCAATTCGGCATTTTCCTGCCGCGTTTCTCGATCCACTCCTGGAACGACGATCAGACCGTCAATGAACCCTGGATGTACCCGGAGCTGACGGCGCATATCCGGACGCTGATCCGGTTGCGCTACCGTCTGATCCCTTATCTTTATGACCTGCTCTGGCGGTCTCACAGCCGGTTCGAACCGATGATCCGGCCGACCTTCCACGATTTCCCGGACGATCCCCGCTGCTTCGAGGAAAACGATGACATGCTGCTGGGGTCCGATCTCCTGGTCGCCGCGGTCGTCGAGCCCGGCGCGCGATCCCGGCCGGTCTATCTTCCGGCCGGCGCGGACTGGTACGACGTCTGGAGTGGCGAATGCCACCAGGGGGGACAGGATATTGACTTGCCGGCCCCCTGGGACCGGCCGCCGTTGCTGGCCCGTGCCGGCTCGGCGATCCCGCTCAACCTTGCCGAACAGCATTTCGGATCCGCGGCCGATCGACGCGGGTTCGCCTTATTCCCGCACAGAGGCGAAGGCCGCGTCTTCTCCTCGATCTTCGAAGATGACGGACATAGCGAGGCCTATCGGAACGGAGGCCACGGAACATGGGACGTCGAAGCGCAGAGCGATGAGACCTCTATTTCCATCCACATCGGACGGGGAGGGCCCGTGCCCCCCGTCCAGACATCGGTTTCCGTCCTGCTGCCCAGGACGGAGACGCGCTCCGTTACCGTGACGCAAGGATGTTTGCGCGCTGACCGGAGCCTGGATGACTGGCGCGAGCTCGTCATCGATTTGTGAGGTCGCTGACCTCAGGCAGTGAGTACTCCCCTTTCGACTTGCCCCGCCGGACGTCCCCTCCCCTCCACGGAGGGGACGTCCGGCGGGGCCGTTTTTTTGATAACAACCGACTTCGGACGCAGCCTCCATGGCCGCTCAAGAGCATGACGCCGTCAACCGGCATGACATCAGAGCTACTGCGTCCCGAACCAAAGAAGCGGATAACGGATCGCGGCCCCTTAAATCAGATCAATATTTTCTCGATAAATATTCAACTCTTGATTGTTAAATTCATCCAAATGACAGGATAGTCGTTGCGATGAACACCGGCGCAATCCGACACCCGTCGAAGACATCACAACCGTCAAACCGCCATTTCTGGGATTCCACCTGATAAATCGCCACCACCCCATTTTGGCACGGTTCCCCCAGTTTTTCTCCGGTATTATCTGATCGTCAACTGTGCTGACCACCTCTTGGTTGTCCTTGACTCAGGATTTCCACATCTGTCAAATGCATTGGGGACTCCATTATCAGATAACGATGATTCTTTGGGCACGTTCATAAAAAGACTTTGTCGTCACGAACGTCACAACCTGGGGAGGTGTCGAATGAAGCCGTTGCGTACCAGTCCGGGAACGCCGACCTGGTCAGATGACGCCGAGTGACGGGTGTCCGCAGGCAGACGGGCCGTTTTCGATAACGTCCGGGATAGGCCGGCCCAGCCCGGAGAGGGGTGTCGTTCGCCGCCGGACGGCCCGCGCGTCCGGTGTAACCGCTGACGCGACCTCCGTGGTTCCCGCGTTCCTGCCGGCACCTCCGAAAATCGGCCCGCTCCGTGCGATCAACCGTCCGGACGCGGGTTAGGCCGCCGATGCCGACCAACGACCCGTCAACGCCACGGTCCGGATCGTTAAGGCTGATTCTGACCGCGGTGGTCGTCGCCTTGAACCTGTTTGTCATGGCGCTGCTGGCCTATACCCTGTCTGAAGCCAAAGACACCCGCGAACAGGAGGTCCGCCGCGAGGTCGAGACGCTTTCCACGCTTCTCGACAACAACTTCACCAGTTCGGCCGACAAGATCGACCTGACATTGCGGGAGGCCGCCAACCGTCTCGAACAGGACCTGCGCCAGCGCGGACATCTGGATGACCGGGCCGGCGCAGCGTTGCTGACCGACTGGCGCGCCTGGATCTCCGGTCTGGCGCGTCTCAGTGTCGTTGACGAAACCGGAACGCTGCGGTGCGAGGCACCCGGGGCTCCGACCGGCGACAAAGGCGCCTTTGCGGTCTTCGAGGATTTTGAGATCCACCGGAATACCCCCTTCAGCGGGCTTGTCACCTCGAAGCCGATCATCGGTCCGGTCACCCAGATCTGGCAGATCGTCTTCAGCCGCCGGTTCAATTATCCCGACGGCCGGTTTGCCGGGATGGTCCGGGCGTCAATTCCGGTCAGCGACTTTACCCATCTGCTGTCGCAACTCGATCTTGGTCCCCATGGCGTTGCCGTGTTACGGAGCGCTGACACCGGTCTCATCACGCGCTATCCCTGGACACAGCAGCATCCCTGGGAAATCGGCGCCAAGATCTTTTCCAGGGAATTGGGTGCGGTCATCACGTCGGGCGTCGAAATGGCGACATTTCATACCGACGAGGCCGGCTTCTCCCTGGAAAGAATCGAGAGTTTCCGCAGGCTTTCCTCCGTTCCATTCTTTCTGGTGATCGGAAAGGGGGCGGACGATTATCTGGCGCAGTGGCGCGCCGACGTGATCAAAGGAATTTGCGTCGCCGGAATCTTCCTCCTGGTCACGATTTTATCGGCGCGCCTGACCTGGGAACTGTTCATGCTCTCCGAAAGCGCGGCGGAGCGAAGCCGGATGCTGTTGCGTAATGCCAGCGACGGCATTCATATCCTTGATTCCCGCGGCGACGTGATCGACGTCAGCGACTCCTTCTGCCGGATGCTGGGATATGACCGCGATGACATCATCGGCCGCAATGTCGCCGAATGGGACGCGGGCGAGCCGCCGGGGGAACAGTTGCGCCGGGGCGCGCTGGAAATCGCCAGCGGATCGGGAGCCACCTTTGAAACCCGGATCCGACACCGGGACGGCACGCTGATCGACGTGGAGGTGACAAGCCGCCCCCTCATTCTGGATGGCGCCTCGGTCCTGCACAGTGCGGCACGCGACATCCGCGACAGAAAGGCGGCGGAGCAGCAGATCCTGCGTCTGCGGGACATTTACGCCGCCCTCAGTCAGACCAACCAATGCATCGTCCGCTGTACGGGGCGCGAGGATCTGTTCCGGACCATTTGCGATATCGCGATCCGGTTCGGCCGGTTCCGGATGGCCTGGATCGGATTGGTGGACGAGAGCAAACGGGCGGTGGTGCCGTTCGAGGCCGCGGGCCAGGGCATCGGCTATCTTGAGGGCCTGCATGTTTCCGTAGACCCCCGCTCGCCCTTGAGTGGCGGACCGATCGGGCAGACGGTCATCCAGCAGCACAGCCACGTTATCAACGACTTCCTTGGATTTTCCGAGGGAAAACTATGGTACGCCCGGGTGGCGGCTTTCGGCTTTTGCGCAGCGGCAGCCTTTCCGCTTTACACACGGGGGCACGTGATCGGCACGCTGGCCCTGTATTCGGATGCGGCCAATTTTTTCACGCCCGAGCTGGTGGCGCTGCTCGACGAGATGGCGCTCGACATCTCCTATGCGCTCGACCGCCTGGAGCTGGATGCGGAGCGCCGGACCCTGGAGTTCGAACTGGCGAAGCTGTCCATGGCGGTCGAACAAAGCCCGGTGACGGTCGTCATCACCGACCTGGACGGCATCATCCAATATGTGAATCCCGCCTTTACCGAGACGTCGGGCTATTCGCGGGACGAGGCCCTGGGCCGGAATCCCAGCATCGTCAGCAGCGGCGAGCGGCCGAAAACCGACTATGCCGAGATGTGGACCCAGATCAAGGGAGGCCAGCCCTGGACCGGGCGGTTCCGCAACCGGCGCAAGGACGGATCCCTCTATTGGGAAGAAGCCGTCATCGCCCCGGTTCGCAACGCCGAAGGGGAGATCTGCCAGTTCATCGGGATCAAACAGGATATCACCAAGCGGGTCGAGGCCGAGGAAGGTCTTGCCTATCTCGCCCACTACGACCCTTTGACCAACCTGCCGAACCGGCTTCTCGGCCGCGACCGGATGGAACGGGCGATGGTCGCCGCCGACCGCGAGGGAAGCAAGGCCGCCCTGATGGTCGTCAATATCGACCATTTCAAACGGGTCAACGACTCGCTCGGCCACTCGACAGGAGACGCTTTTCTGAAAGCGGTGGTCGAACGGTTGCGCGGCGGCGTCCGTGAAACTGATACCTTCAGCCGTCAGGCCGGCGACGAATTCATGATCGTCCTCTCCTCGGTCGACGATTCGGAATCGATCAACCGGGTGGCCGCAGGACTTCTGGAGCGGATGGTTCCCCCGTTTTCCATTGACGGCATCGAACTGTCATCGTCGGTGTCCATCGGCATCGCGATTTTCCCCGATGACGGCCGCAGCTTCGACCAGTTGTTCCGCCGCGCCGACGCGGCCATGTACACGGCCAAGGAAGCAGGACGCAACACCTACCGCTTTTACGCGGACAGGATGAATGCCGACGCAAACGAATATCTGCTGATCCTGAACAACCTGCGCCGGGCGCTGGACCAGGGTGAGTTCGTCCTGCATTACCAGCCACAACTGTCGATCGCCACCGGCAGGGTGGTCGGGGCGGAAGCCCTGATCCGCTGGCAGCATCCGGACCTGGGGCTGTTATCTCCGGCCCGGTTCATCTCGATCGCCGAGGACAGCGGACGGATCGTTGAGATCGGCGAGTGGGTCCTGCGCGAAGCCTGTCGTCAGGCCGCCCTGTGGCGGGGAATGGACGACCTTGCCGTCGCGGTCAACCTGTCTGCCGTCCAGTTCCGTCGCGGCGGCCTGCTGGCCTGCGTCAAGGGAGCGCTGGACGACAGCGGCTTCGATCCCGCCCGTCTCGAACTGGAATTGACAGAATCGATCCTGCTGCGTGACACGGCCAATGTCCTGTCAACCGTGAAGCGCCTGAAGTCCCTTGGCGTCAAGCTGTCGATCGACGATTTCGGAACCGGCTATTCCAGCCTCGCCTATCTGACCCGTTTCGACCTGGACCGGCTCAAGATCGACCAGTCCTTCATCCGCGAGGTGAAAAGCGACAACAACGCCGACACCATCGTCCGGACCATCATCCAACTGGCCCACGGGCTCAACCTCAAGACGGTCGCGGAAGGCGTCGAGGACGCCGCAACCCTGGAAATCGTTCGCCGTTACGGCTGCGACGACGTTCAGGGATTTCACTTTTCCCGCCCGATTCCAGCGGAGGATTTTGCCGCCTATGTCAGGAGGGTCAACGGCGACGGCGACGTCCGGCCGGTGGCGCCGGACCATCGTTAAGACCGCCCCGGAGCGCGCCCCGGCGCCGGTCCGCCGCTCCGCCGCGGGCTGACGGCCGGGCCCGCCCCTTCCTTTTTCGGCGTTGCCCCGCTTCCGGCGCCCTTCTATGATGCCGCCTCGATCTTCCCAAGGCTCCGGACTCAAGTAGACATATCCATGCTCGACTCCTTCCGCAAAGCTTCGCAATCCTGGTTTATCAAGATCCTCTTCGGCCTTCTGATCCTCAGTTTCGGGGTGTGGGGGATCGGCGACGTGGTGCGCGAACGCGCCGAGACGAAGCCGGCCATCACCGTGGGCAAGCAATCCATCACGGCCAACGAGGTGGCCGAACAGTTCCGCCGCGACACCGAACGGCTGTCGGCAATGTTCGGCGGCCGACTGACCACCGAACAGGCGCGGCAGTTCGGCCTGCTGCAACGGACCGTCGAGCAACTGGTCAACCGGACGCTGCTCGATCAGGCGGCTGGGGACCTTGGACTTGGCGCCGACCAGGAGACGCTGCGTCGCATGATCGCCAACACTCCGGCGTTCCAGAACGAGCTCAAGGTCTTCGACAAGTCCGTCTATGAACGGACTCTGGCGCGCGCGGGACTGACCGAACGCCAGTTCCTGGCCATGGAAAAGAGCGATATCGCCCGTGATCAGGTCTCGCAGGTGATCACGTCCGGCCTTACCGTGCCCGATATTCAGGCCGACCCGCTGTTCCGGTATCGGCGGGAAACCCGCGTCGCCGAGGTTCTGGCCTTCCGCGCCGACCGGGTGCCCGCGCCACCGAAGCCGGACGATGCGACCCTGGCGCAATACCATAAGGACCATTCCAGCCAGTTCATGTCGCCGGAACTTCGGGCCTTCACCGCGGTGATTGTCCGGGCGCAGGACCTGACATCCGATATCAAGATTCCCGACAGCGACGTCGAGAAGTCGTATCAGATCCGTCAGGCCGAGTTCCAGACTCCGGAAACGCGCGCCGTCCAGCAGGCCGTCTTCGCCGACGCGGCCAAGGCCAAGGCCTTCGCCGACAGCGCCCGCCAGGCTGCCGACTTCGCCGCGGCCGCAAAGGCCGCCGGGGGCGAAGCGTCCGATCTGGGCAAGGTCGACCGTAACGGCCTGCCGCTCCCCGCCCTGGCCGACGCCGCTTTCGGCGCTCCGACACCCGGCATTGTCGGCCCGGTGGAAAGCCCGCTCGGCTTCCATGTTCTGAAAATTTCCCAGATTCAGCCCGGAAAGAACCGGTCCCTGGCCGACGTGCGCGACCAGATCGTCCGTGACCTGACCCATGACGAGGCGACGAACCGTCTTTATGCATTGTCCACCAAGATGGAGGATGCGGTCGGATCGGGAGCCGGCATCGAGGAGATCGCCAACGCGGTCGGCGTCAAGCCCCTGAAGGTGGACGCCATCGACGAGCGGGGCAACGGTGCGAACGGCAAGCCGGTCGCCGATCTGGCGTCGATTCCCGGGTTCCTGCCGAAGGTCTTCCAGCTCGATCAGGGTTCGACCAGCGACGTGACCGGCCTCGACAATAACAGCGGTTATTTCGTCGTCCATGTCGACAGCGTCAGCCAGCCGGCTTTGAAGCCGCTGGAGCAGGTCAAGGATCAGGTTCTTGGGGCCTGGGTCGGCGAGCAGCGCGAGAAAACCGCCCGCCAGCAGGCCGAAGCGGCGGCGGAACGCGTCCGCAAGGGTGAAACCATGGCCGCCGTCGGCGGATCGATCAAGGTCGAGACCACCCAGCCCTTCCTGCGCGCTTCGGACGAACGCCAGTCGGTCCCGCCGCTGCTGGCGAGCGAAATGTTCAAGCAGCCCGAGGTGGGAGGAGTCGCCGTCGTGACGGTTCCCGGGGGCGCCATGGTCGCGCGCCTGACCGCGATCCAGGCCGCCGACCCCAAGTCCCAGTCCCCGCAGTTCGACCGCATGCGCGAACAGATCGGCCAATCGGTTGCCAACGATCTGATGCAGCAGTATGTCGCCCAGCTTTTCAAGGACTATGGCGTCCACGTCAACAACGCCGCAATCGAGGCGCAATTCCCGAAATGAAGACACCGGTCCCTTTCGAGCAATTCCAGGCCGACTATAACGCCGGACGCGCCCAGGTCCTGTGGACCGACCTGGTCGCGGATCTGGAGACGCCGGTTTCCGCCATGCTGAAGCTGGCGGACGGAAGGCCGAACAGCTTTCTGCTGGAATCGGTCGAAGCCGGAGCGAAACGGGACCGCTATTCCATCATCGGCCTGAAACCGGATCTGATCTGGCGATGCCACGGCAACGACGCCGAGATCAACCGCAACGCCCGCTTCGATGCGGACAGCTTCGCTCCCTGTCCTGTCGGACGGGCAAAGGGCGCACTGGCGTCGCTGCGCTCCCTGGTCGCGGAATCTCGGATCGATCTGCCGTCCCACCTTCCTCCGATGGCCGCCGGGCTCGTGGGATATATGGGCTATGACATGGTGCGTCTGGTCGAACGCCTGCCCGATGCCAATCCGGACCGGATCGGCATTCCCGACGGCGTGTTCCTGCGTCCGACCGTGATGGCAATCTTCGATAATATCGACGACACCGTGACCATCGTGACGCCCGTGCGTCCGGAACCCGGGATCAATGCCCGCAGCGCCTACAACCAGGCTTGCGAGCGTCTGGCCGACGTGGGCGCGGACTTCGAAAGATCGCTCCCGCACGGGCGCGACGAGCCGTCCGCGCCTCTCCCCGAGCCGGTCGCCAATATGTCTGCGGCCGACTACTGCGCCATGGTCGACAAGGCCAAGGACTACATTCTGGCCGGCGATATTTTCCAGGTGGTCCTGTCACAGCGTCTCAGCGTTCCCTTCACCCTGCCCCCGTTCTCGTTGTACCGCGCCCTGCGGCGGACGAATCCCAGCCCGTTCCTGTTCCATCTCAATTTCGGGTCCTTTGCGCTGGTCGGATCCAGCCCGGAAATCCTGGTGCGGCTGCGCAATGGCAAGGTGACGATCCGGCCCATCGCCGGCACGCGCAAGCGGGGCCTGGACGCGTCCGAGGATCAGGCGCTGGCCGCCGACCTTCTGGCCGACCCCAAGGAGCTGGCGGAACATCTGATGCTGCTGGATCTGGGCCGCAACGATGTCGGCCGGGTGTCCGCGGTGGGCAGCGTCAGCGTCACCGAGAAGATGGTGATCGAGTACTATTCCCACGTCATGCATATCGTATCCAACGTGGATGGCCGTCTGTCGGACGACCATGACGCCATGGATGCCCTGTTCGCCGGATTTCCCGCCGGCACGGTCTCCGGCGCCCCGAAGGTCCGGGCCATGGAAGTCATCGATGAGCTGGAACCCGACCGCCGCAGCTTCTATGCCGGATGCATCGGCTATTTCGCGGCCAATGGCGCCATGGACAGCTGCATCGCGCTTCGCACCGCGCTGGTCAAGGATGGGGAAATGATCGTGCAGGCCGGTGCTGGAATCGTGGCGGATTCCATCCCCCAGTCCGAACATCAGGAGTGCTGGAACAAGGCCCGCGCCCTGCTTCGCGCCGCCGAGGAGGCGGTCCGCTTCTCCTCGCTTCGGGCCGGCTGAGGATCGCGGGAGGCGGCGGAGCGGCACACGCGTTGCCGCACCGGCCGGCCTTATCAGGCACCCTGATCGGATTTAGAGATCAGGCGACGCGTCCGGACCGGCGAAATCCGTCCATCGTCATATGGTCACCTTCAGACAGGCAAACCGCCACCACGCCGGTTCCGAACGGCACAGGTGTATGGTCGGAATCAGATCGTGCCAGCGAAATCGAAGCCGGCCTCCTCGACCGCCCTGGCGATAGCCGCCGGGTCAACCTCACCATCGACGCGAACCTGCCCGGCGGCCAGGTCGACCGATATTGCGGCCTCGGGCGCGACGGCCTTGATGGCACGCTCCACCGACCGGGAGCAGCCCTGGCAGGTCATCCCGGAAACCCTGTAAACTGTTGCCATTCTTTTTTTCTCCTGACCGCACCGTTTTTGTAATCCGGCCCCCGCGCGACGACGCCGTTGAGGCCGATCCTCAGTGACCGGCGGCAGCCATCTCGCGACGGGCCTTGACGACCTCGGTCACAGGAACCAGGACCAGTCCCTTACCCGCCAGCGTGGGCAACCAGCCCGCCAGAGCCTGAATGGTCGCGTCACGCGGATGACCGATGGCGATGGCGGTCCCCTTCTTACGCGCCACGTCCTCCAGCTTGGCAAGCTGCACCTGCACCGACGCCAGATCGCCGGCATTGTCGAGGAAGACGTTGCGGGCCGCGGTCGGCACGCCGGCCTTCTCAGCCAACGCCAGCCCCACACTGCGATCCGTGGTCAGACTGTCGATGAACAGAAGTCCGCGCTGACGAAGGGAGTCCATCACCAGTTGCATCCCGGGCCCGTAAGCCGTGAATTTGCTGCCCATATGATTGTTGATGCCGACATATCCGTCAAACCGGTCCAGGTCCTCCTCGATCCGGCGCCGCAGCTCCTCGGCCGTCAAGGAGACCAGCAGAACCCCCGGTCCGGGATCGATGCTGACGGACATCGGTTCCATCGGCACATGCATCATCAATTCATGCCCATGCGCCCGGGCGTCGCCTGTCTGGCGGGGCAATTCCTCGGCATAGGACATGAAGGAGACGGTCAGGGGACCATGCAACTGCAGGATTTTCTCCGAGCGGCGCTTATCCACCCCCATATCATCGATGATCACGGCGATCATCGGCCGGCCGCCCGTCCTGACATCGGGGATCGCATATTTTTCCCACGCCGGCCGCCCGCCCGGATGAACCGGCCGCAGCGGCGGCAGATTGGCAGGAACCGGTGGGCCGGAGAGCGCATCCTCCACCACCGTATGCGGACTGGTTTCCGTCGCCTGGGGATCGGGAGCCCCCGCCTCCTCCCCCGCGACGGCGGGAGACGGGGCGTCATGGGAAGCCGTGGACATGGCGCCCGGCCCCGGGACGTCCTCGGGGATCGCCGCCGGGGACGCGACAGTCGGTGAGGAAAGCGTTACCGGCGTTTCCTGTTGTCCGGCCTCAGGCGAGGGGCGACGGATCTGGTCCAGAAGGATGGCCATCACGGTCATCCCCACCACGACCGCGGCACATAAAAAAGCGAGGCGCACGCCCCAGGTGGGCCATGAGCGTATCCGGTCCGCGATACCTCGGGATTTGGTCACAGGCGCGGTCTCCGATCCTTCCGTCCATCAAGAGCGCGCAGTTTAGAACCGGAGGGTCGGAAAAGGGAAGCGGCCCGGCCACGTTTTCCGGGACCATCGGGCAAAGGCGCAAGAACCACGGCGGGGAGGAAACATCGATTCCGCGTTGGCGCATGCGGTGCCTGGAAACGAGCACCGAAGGACCCGCGCCCCAGGACGCTCGCCGGGCCGGCGAGCCTGATCCGGGGCATGCGGGTCTTCCGACAGCCAGGGCAACCGGAGCAACCCGACCTGCCCCGGCCCTTCCGGCGGGTCAGCCCAGTCCGAGGACGTGGCTGACCAGATAGAGACCACCGGCGAACAGCATGGCGCCCAGGAACACGCAGACAGGCAGGGTCAGAACCCAGGCCAGGAGAAGATTGCGCAACGTGTTCATCTGCAGGCCTGACCGGTTCGCGGCCATGGTTCCGGCCACGCCCGACGACAGGACGTGAGTCGTACTGACCGGCAATCCGTAAACGTCCGCGGCGGCGATCGTCGACATGGCGACCAATTCGGCGGAGGCGCCCTGGGCGTAGGTCAGATGCGACTTGCCGATCTTCTCGCCGACCGTCACGACAATCCTTTTCCAGCCGATCATGGTGCCAAGCCCCAGCGCGAGCGCCACGGCGACCTTGACCCACAGGGGGATGAACACCGTAACAGCCTTCAACTGGCCCCGAAGCCCGTTCAGGATGGGCCTGGCGTCAGCCGGCAGCCGGCTGTCACTCTTGACCAGCCGGGCCACGCTTTCGGAGACAAGGTAAATTCCGCTGCGCAGGCTCCGCCGGCTGTCCGCGGGAACATCGCGGAAGGATCCCCGATCCGCCAGCGCGTCGGCAATCGTCGTGGTCTCGGCGGCAAGGGCCGCATAGGTCGCGGGCTCCACCATCCCGGTCCGCAGATAGCGCGACAGCACCTGCGACGGATCCTCGGAGGCGGCGGGGACTGAGGCGGGCTCTCCGGCGGCCAGCGTCGAAAAGATCCCCGCGGCGGCGCGCGACTGGCTGGCGATCGCGGCGACGTCCGCCGTGCCGGTCTGGAGGTTGAGGGCGTAGCTGGCCGGCACGATGCCGATGAGGATCAGCATGATCAGACCCATGCCCTTCTGCCCGTCATTGGATCCATGTGCGAAGGAAACGCCGGTGCAGGTCAGGATCAGGACGCCGCGAACCCACCAGGGCGGCGTGCCGTCGCGCGCCGGCTCGCTGTAAAGCTCGGGCGCCTTGATGAGCTGTCGCGCCAGGATCAGCAGAACAGCCGCGCAGACGAAACCGACGACGGGCGAGACCAGAAGCGCCATCGCGGTGTCCTGCACCTTGGCCCAGTTCACACCTTCGCCGAACGCCCGGTCGGCCGACAGATAGGAATTCATCAACCCCACCCCCAGGATCGATCCGATCAGGGTGTGGGAGCTGGAGGCGGGAAGCCCCAGATACCAGGTTCCCAGATTCCAGACGATCGCCGACAACAACAGGGCGAAAACCATCGAAAACCCGGCGCCCGATCCGACATTGACGATCAGTTCGACCGGCAACAGGGCCACAATGCCGAAGGCCACGGCCCCCGACGATGTCAGCACGCCCAGGAAATTCCAGAAGCCCGACCAGACCACGGCCACGGTCGGACGCAGGGAGTGGGTATAGATCACGGTCGCTACGGCATTGGCCGTGTCATGAAAGCCGTTCACAAATTCGAAACTCAGCGCCAGTACCAGAGCGCCGAACAAAAGGATCAATGTCGGCAGGGCGATACTGCCGTCCAAAACGCCGTCCATTTGCGATAGTCCCCCGATCGTTTGACGAGCGGGCGCAACTTTAGCGCTATGACCTAAGGTCTTTCTCAAGAAACATTCGTGACAATAGAAACAGGGCAGGAAAACCGCGCCATCCCGACCTGCGCAGATCACAACGAATCCGCCGGAAATCGTGAGACCACCGCGGTCGCCGAGATATCGACGGCAGGCGATCCGCGCCCGCCTCGCGATCCTCTGTCTTTCAGGGCCGCCAGCGCCGCAGCATCAGACTGGACGTCACCACGCTGACGGAGGAAAAGGCCATGGCCGCGCCGGCCAGAGCCGGACTGAGAAGACCGAAGGCGGCCAAAGGCAGGGCGACCACATTGTAAATGAACGCCCAGAACAGGTTCTGACGGATTTTCCGGCAGGTTGCGCGCGAAACCGACAGCGCTGCCGGCAACAAGCCGGGATCGCCCCGCATCAAGGTAATTCCCGCGCTGTGCATGGCGACATCGGTACCGGTTCCCATGGCAATGCCGATGTCAGCCGCGGCCAACGCGGGGGCGTCATTGACACCGTCGCCGACCATCGCCACAACGGCCCCCTCGGCCTTCAGCGAGGACACCACCCCGGCCTTGTCGGCGGGCAACAGTTCCGCCCGCACCTCATCGACACCGATAGCGTCCGCGACCATGCGCGCCGTCCGCCGGTTATCGCCAGTCAGCATCACGGTCCGCACCCCGATGGCGCGAAGGCCCGCCACGGCCTCCTGGGCTCCGGCTTTGACCGGATCCGCCACCGCGATCAGTCCCAGAGCCTGCTGCCCCTCGGCGACCCACATCACCGTCCGCCCCGCCCCTTCGAGATCGGCGGCGCGCTCATCCAGGCCGGCCAGATCGATTCCCATTTCGATCAGCATTTTCTGGTTACCGATGACCAGCGTTCGCCCATCGACCGTGGCTTGCAGCCCGCGCCCCGGCAAAGCGCGGAACCGGGTCGGCCGGTGCAAAGGCATGGCTCCGGCGGCGGCGATCACCGCGCGCGCCAGGGGATGCTCGCTTCCCTGCTGCGCGGACGCGGCGATGGACAGCAGCCTCGCGGTATCGCCATCGGCGGCAAAGACATCGCTGACCGATGGCCGCCCCTCGGTCACGGTCCCCGTCTTGTCAAGGACGACGACGGCGACACGGTGTGCCAGTTCCAGCGCTTCGGCATCCTTGACCAGAATTCCCCGACGGGCGGCAAGCCCGGTCCCCACCATGATAGCGGTCGGGGTCGCCAACCCGAGCGCGCAGGGACAGGCGATGACGAGCACCGATACGGCGGGGACCACCGCCGCCAGCGCATCGCCACCGGTCAGCCACCAGCCCGCGAAAGTCAGGGCCGCCAGCAGAACGACGACCGGGACGAAGATCGCGGCAACGCGGTCGACCAGACGCTGAACCGGCGCCTTGCTGGATTGGGCGCCCTCGACCAGCCGGATGATTCGCGCCACGGTCGCCTCGGCCCCGACGGCCGTGGTCCTGACCCGAAGCAGGCCGTCACCATTGATGGCGCCACCGATCACCGGATCGCCCCGGCGCTTCTCGACAGGCAGGCTTTCTCCGGTCAGGAGGGACTCATCCATCTGGCTCTCGCCTTCCTCGACACTCCCGTCGACCGGCACCCGCTCTCCCGGCCGGACCAGCACGATCTCTCCGACGCGGACATCGGCGGCCGGAACACGGCAGGGCCGGCCGTCGCGCTCGACGGTCGCCTCTTCGGGACGCAACGACATCAGGGCCCGGATCGCCGACGCGGCACTTCGCTTGGCCCTGCTTTCGAGCCATTTACCAAGGAGAACCAGCGTGATCACCACCGCGGACGCTTCGAAATACAACGCCGGATCGCCGCCCCCCGATCCCGGTGCCAGCAATCGCCAAAGCGACAACCCGAAGGCCGCGCTGGTCCCCAACGCCACCAGAAGATCCATATTGCCGGCACCGCTGCGCACGGATTTCAGAGCGCCGGCATAAAAGCGCCCGCCGATCACGAATTGGACCGGCGCCGCCAGCGCCAGCTGAAGAAGGGGCGACAATACCATGCCGCGATGGCCGATCAGCAGTTCCAGGCCCATTTGGAGGATCAGAGGGGCGGTCAGGACCGCCGACAGAGCGACCAACAGGAGGTCGTGCCGCGCCGCCGCGTCGCGGCGCAGCTCCTCCTCTCCGGTGGGCCCCGACGCGACCGCCAGCGATGCGCCGAATCCGGCTTTCTCGATGGCGGCGACCAATTGCGGCGGCGACACCCTGCCGGGATCGATCCCGACGCGGGCCCGTTCCGTCGCCAGATTGACGGCGGCACTTTCCACACCGGGAACGCGGGACAACACCTTCTCGACACGGGCCGAACAGGCGGCGCATGTCATTCCGGTGACGACGAGGTCGACGGTCGCGGCCGGGACTGGCGCGCCACTGTCGGATTGGGGCAGGACAAGGGTATCGCTCATACCGAAGAATGTGATGTGGCGGTGCAATGCGCGTCAAGCGCGCGCCTGTGACAATTGACGACAGCGTCTTTTTCGCAACACCCGCGGGGAGCGCCCCTGCCCCGTTTGCAAAGCCCGACGATTCCGGCCGGAGATGCCGGATTTCGGGAGTGGGACGCGCCTCGGAGGCCCTTGAAAAAACAGCAGCGGGTCCGGCGTCGGGTCACTCCACGGCGATATGAAAAACCGCCCAGACCAGACCGGAGTCCGTGTCCGGATCCTGGTCGGGCAATGTTCCCTTGGGGCAGACCAGCCACGCGGGCCCCCGCCCTCCCAACCCCAGCCGTTGCCCGTCGGCCTCGACGGCCAGGATCACATCGGACCGCGCCGCCACCTCCGCCGGAATCTGGACACCATAGCCGTCCAGCGCCCGGACCGTCACCGACCGCCCGGTCGCGCCCGCCGCGGCCAGGACCTCCCCCAGGGTGGGGCCGCGAAAGACGATGGCCTTGGGCCAGTTGGGATAACGCAAAACGATCCGGTGCATTCCGAGACGTCTGAGATCATCGCGGGAAAAGGCGTGCGCCCGGTCGAAAGACAGATTGAGATGGGCGAAATAGCCGTCCTGGAAGGACTCGAACGGCGGCCGGTTGGGCCGCGTGACGGATCCCGTCACCGTCACCACAGCGTCCCCCCGCTTATCCGGCGCCGCGGCGGAGGCGCCGGCACCGATCGCCAGAAAAAGCAAAACCCCCAGCACCGCCCCCGGCAGTCCAGCCGCCCATGACCGCTGTTTTTCACCCATCACCGGATAAACCTCCGCCTCTTTCCCACCAGGCTTTACGCCGCCGTCCTTTCCGTGGCCGCTCCCTCCGCCAGTTCGCGCCGGAGCGTCGCGGTGTCCAGTTCGCCCTCCCATTTCGAGACGACGATGGCGGCGACGCCATTGCCGACAAAATTGGTGAGCGCCCGGGCCTCCGACATGAAACGGTCGATCCCCAGGATCAGCGCCAGTCCCGCCACCGGGATCGAGGGCACCACAGCCAATGTGGCGGCCAGGGTCACAAAACCGGCGCCCGTGACCCCGGACGCGCCCTTCGAGGTCAGCATGGCCACCCCGAGGATCGTCAACTGCTGCCCGATCGAAAGTTCGATATCGAGCGCCTGAGCGACGAACAGGGACGCCATGGTGAGGTAGATGTTGGTGCCGTCCAGATTGAAGGAGTAGCCGGATGGAACGACCAGCCCGACCACCGACTTGGAACAGCCCAGTTGTTCAAGCTTCCGCATCAGCGGCACCAGGGCCGATTCCGACGACGAGGTCCCGAGGACTGTCAGAAGCTCCTCCTTGATGTAGGCGATGAAACGAAGGATCGAGAATCCGGTGAACGCCGCGATCAAGCCCAACACCACCAGCACGAACAGAAGGCAGGTGAGATAGAAACTGCCCATCACCGCCGCCAGCGGCATCAGGGCCTTGATGCCATATTTCCCGATGGTGAAGGCCATGGCGCCGCCGGCCCCGAACGGAGCCAGTTTCATCACCGTGTTCATCATCGCGAAAAAGATGTGGGAGCATTCCTCAATGAAGCCATGCACCTGACGGCCGGCCTGCCCCATGTGGGTCATGGCATAGCCGAACAGGACCGCGATCAACAGAACCTGCAGGAGATCGCCGCCGCCCGTGAAAGCGTCGACCAGTGTCTTCGGAATGATATGGAGGATGAAATCCACGGCGCTCTGGTCATGGGCGGCCTTGGCATAGCCGGCAACCGCCTTGGCGTCGAGCGAGGCCGGATCGACGTGGAATCCGTCGCCGGGACGCAGCACATTCATCACCACAAGACCGATGAACAGCGCGAAGGTCGACACCACCTCAAAATAAAGCAAAGCCTTGCCGCCGACCCGCCCCACCTTTTTCATGTCTCCGGCGCCGGCGATGCCGAGGACCACGGTACAGAAGATCACCGGACCGATCAGCATTTTGACAAGGCTGATAAAGCCGTCCCCCAGCGGCTTCAGGCTGACGGCGGTTTCCGGTGCGATAAAGCCCAGCGTGGCGCCGGCAACGATGGCGACGAGAACCCAGAAATAAAGATGCCCCCAGAAGCGTTTCATCCCGATAGTCCCCTTCTTTGTGCGATCAGAAGTTTAATCGCGCATAGATGGTCATTCGGACATGACTTGGCCAGACTGAGGGCGACTGAAAATTACGGGTATTCGGGCCGAAGCGACAAATTCTCTCGTACAGGACCGCTCCGACGGACGGGACCGGCCGGATCCCGTCCATCGGGTTCCCTGTCAATAGCAGGGGTCGTAGACATGCTCCTGCACCAGGGACAGCAGGTTTTCCGGGCGCGATTTGGATGCGACGCCCTGGCGGAACGCAACCTCCGCAACCGCCACCGCAATGCGGGCCGACACGTCGCGCGTGTTGGAAAGCGGCGGATAGAGGCTGCCCTGGGCCAGATCTGCCTCCGTCACCTGGGCCGCCAGAGTGTCCGCGGCGGCGAGGAACATCTCCGTGGTGATCCGGGTCGCCCCGCAGGCGATGGCCCCCAGTCCCAGTCCCGGGAAAATGTAGGAGTTGTTGCCCTGACGCGGAACCAGGGTCGTCCCGTTGATGGTCACCGGGGCGAAGGGACTGCCGCAGGCGAACAGCGCACGGCCGTCGGTTCCGGCATAGGCCTGCTCCGCCGTGCATTCGGACTTCGACGTCGGATTGGACAGCGCGAAGACGATCGGCTGCCGGTTGAGATCGGCCATCGCGCGCAGAACGTCGGGGGTGAAGGCACCGCCGACGGCGGCCACCCCGATGATCGCGGTCGGCTTCAGGGCCTTGAGAGCCGACAGGAAGTCGCCGACGGGCGCGTGATCATGGGCGTAAGGGAGCTTCTGATGCGCCAGCCCCTCGCGGGACTTGACCACCAGCCCCTTGGAATCGACCAGCCAGCAGCGGCTCCGGGCCAGGGCGGGATCGATACCCTTGGCAACCATCGCGGCCACGATCAGATCGGCAATCCCGGTCGCGGCTTCGCCGGCCCCCAGGAAGAGGAAGGTCTCGTCGGCCAGCGTGGTCCCCTTGACCTTCAGCGCCGACAGCAATCCCGCCAGGGCGACGGAGGCCGTGCTCTGGATATCGTCGTTGAAGGTGCAGATCCGGTCGCGGTATTTCTCGAGCAGGCGGAACGCATTGTGGTTGGCGAAATCCTCGAACTGAATGATGACGTCGGGGAACACCTCGCGCGCCGCCTGAATGAACTCGTCGATGAAATCGTCGTACTCGGCCCCGGTCACGCGGCGGCGGCGCAGACCGACATAATAGGGATCGTTCAGCAGGGTTTCGTTGTTGGTGCCGACGTCCAGCGTGATCGGCAGACAGATCGCCGGATCGACACCCGCGCAGGCCGTATAAAGCGACAATTTTCCGACGGGAATGCCCATTCCGTTGGCGCCGAGATCGCCCAGGCCCAGGATCCGCTCGCCGTCGGTGACGACGATGATCTCGGCCTTGCGCGGCCAGTTGCGAAGGATCTCGGCAATGTGGCCGCGGTCGTTGATCGACAGGAACATGCCCCGGGGCCGCTGGAAGATGTGGCCGAACCGCTGGCAGGCCAGCCCGACCGTCGGGGTGTAGATCAAGGGCATGATCTCGTCGACATTGTCGCAGACAACCCGGAAGAACAGGGCCTCGTTGCGGTCGCGCAACGCGTTCAGGGCGACAAACTGCTCCAGCGGATCGGCCAGATTGCGCAGGTTCTGGAGGAAGCGGGCCATCTGCTCCTCCTGCGTATGAATATGCGGCGGCAGCAGCCCGCGCAGGCCGTAAGCGTCCCGCTCAACCTCCGAAAAAGCTGTTCCCTTATTGTGCAGCGGGTCGTAAAGCAGTGCCAACCCGTGCGGAAGGGGGTCGTGCTTCGGTTTCATGTCTGCCCTCGTTTTTTGAATCATTATGATCTTTGGCCGGCACCGGATATGCCATAAGGTTGCAAAACCGCGAGCCTGCCGCACTAATACCCCCATCGTATGCGGGATGGAAGCTCGTGATGCCGGCAACGCCGTCCCTGCGCGGAAGCCGGCAACCGCCCGGCGTAACAGGGGGAAGACAGCGGCTCCCGGGAACGCTACTCTGCTCCATCCGGAGCTCCCCGTTCCCGTGGGGAGCCGCCATCGCAGTCCCGGCGGAAACCCCGGCTGTTACAGCCACAGCTCTTTAAGGTGCCCTCGTGTTCGTCCTCATCGATAACTATGACAGCTTTACCTACAACCTTTGGCATTATCTTGGGGAACTGGGCGCCGACGTCACGGTTGTGCGCAACGATGCCAGAACGGTTGACGAGATCATGGCCATGGCGCCCGAGGGGATCATCCTTTCACCCGGACCGTGCGACCCCGATCGCGCCGGTGTCTGCCTCGAACTGATTGCCCGCGCCACCGGGCGCCTGCCGGTTCTGGGTGTTTGCCTGGGGCATCAGGCGATCGGCCAGTCCTTCGGCGGCCGGGTGATCCGCGCGCCGCAGCCGGTCCATGGCAAGACATCGGCCATCCATCACGACGGAACGGGACTGTTCCGCGGAATACCCTCGCCCTTCCAGGCGACGCGCTATCATTCCCTGGTGGTCGAACGCGCGGCATTGCCGGATTGCCTCGAGGTCAACGCCTGGACCGATGACGGCCTGGTGATGGGGTTGAACCACCGGATGTTCGATATCATGGGGGTCCAGTTCCATCCGGAAAGCATCGCGTCGGAACATGGGCACAGGATGCTGGGCAATTTCCTCGCGATCGCCCGCCGCCAGTCGGGAGCCGCCGCGCAATGACCCGTGCCGATATGATGAAATCCCTGCTGGCGAGGGTAGCGGCGGGAGAATGCCTGACCGAGGAGGACAGCGCCCGCGCCTTCGATGTGATCATGTCGGGCGACGCCACCCCCGCCCAGATCGGCGGGTTCCTGATGGCCCTGCGGGTCAGGGGGGAAACGGTCGCGGAAATCACCGGGGCCGCCCGCGTGATGAGGGCCAAGGCCCAGTCGGTGGACGCGCCGCCCGGCGCCATCGACACCTGTGGAACCGGCGGCGACGCTTCGGGCACCTACAACATCTCGACCGCGGCCGCCCTGGTCGTGGCCGGAGCCGGGGTGCCGGTCGCCAAACACGGTAATCGCGCCCTGTCGTCAAAGTCGGGATCCGCCGATGTGCTGGCGGCGCTTGGCGTGAAGATCGACGCCGACCCGGCTTTGGTTCACGAAAGCCTGTGGCAGAACCACATCGGGTTCCTGATGGCGCCACGCCATCACGCGGCGATGCGCCATGTGGCCGGCGCCCGGGTCGAGCTCGGAACGCGGACCCTGTTCAATCTCTTAGGGCCGCTTGCCAACCCGGCGAACACCCGCCGTCAGATCGTGGGAGTGTTCGCGGAGCACTGGATCGGTCCGCTGGCCGAGGTTCTGGGACGCCTTGGTGCGGAAAAAGCCTGGGTGGTGCACGGGTCCGACGGCCTCGATGAATTGACCACGACGGGCGACAGCCTGGTCGCCGAATGGCATCAGGGGCGGGTCCGGCAGTTCTCGGTCTCACCCGCCGATCTCGGCCTGCCTCTGGCGACACCCGCCGACCTCAAGGGAGGCGACGCCGACGCCAATGCGGAGGCGCTGCGCGGGCTCCTCGCGGGTGAGGACGGACCCTACCGGCATATCGTCCTGTTGAACGCGGCCGCCGCCCTTGTGGTCGCCGACGCGGCGGAGGATCTGCCCGCAGGCCTGGCGCTGGCGCGCCGCTCGCTCGACACCGGCCTTGCCCGCGCGACACTCGACCGTCTGATCGCCATCACCAACAGGACCACGGCGCCATGAGCGATATTCTGGACAGAATCTGTGCCGACAAGCGCCGGACCGTTGCCGATCGGAAATCCCGCGTCACCCTGGCCGACCTCGAACGCCGGGCGGCCCGCCAAAGCGCTCCGCGCGGCTTTGCCCGCGCGCTTGCCCGGGCCGCGCGGGACGGCTACGGCCTGATCGCCGAGATCAAAAAGGCGTCGCCGTCGGCCGGCCTGATCCGGCCGGACTTCGATCCGCCGGCCCTTGCGCGGGCCTATGTCGACGGCGGGGCGGCCTGCCTCTCCGTGCTGACCGACACACCTTATTTTCAGGGCGAGGACCCGTTCCTGGACGCCGTCCGCGAGGCCGTCTCCATTCCCGTCCTGCGCAAGGACTTCATGGTCGATCCCTGGCAGATCGCGGAATCACGGGCGCTGGGCGCCGATTGCGTGCTGCTGATCATGGCCTGCCTCGATGACGGACTGGCGGCCGAAATGGAGGACAGTGCCAAAAGTTTCGGGATGGATGTGCTGATCGAAGTTCATGACGAGGCGGAATTCGAGCGGGCGTTGCGCCTGACATCGCCCCTGATCGGCGTCAATAACCGCAATCTGAAAACGATGAAGACCGATATCGCCACGACCGAACGGCTGGCGGCGCTGCTGCCGTCCGGCCGGGTTCTGGTGGCGGAAAGCGGTCTCAAGACCCCGGCCGATCTCGCCCGCATGGCCCGGGCCGGCGCCCGCCGCTTCCTGATCGGGGAAAGCCTGATGCGCCAGGATGACGGCACGGCGGCGACGCGGACGTTGCTGGCAATCCCGGAGGGGCGCTGACATGAGCGGATTTACGCATTTCGACGGCGAGGGCAATGCCGTCATGGTCGACGTCGGTGACAAGGATGTCACGGAGCGCAGTGCCACCGCCAAAGGCTGCATCTGGATGGACGCCTCGACCCTGGCCCTGATCGAGGCCGGCGGAGTCAAGAAGGGGGATGTCCTGACCGTGGCGCAACTGGCCGGCATCATGGGGGCCAAACGAACGCCCGATCTGATCCCTCTTTGCCATCCGCTGGCATTGACCTCCGTCTCCGTGACCCTGACCTGTGACCGGGACCGGAGCTGCATCGACATTATGGCGACATGTCGCCTCAAAGGACGGACCGGCGTCGAAATGGAGGCCCTGACCGCCGTTTCGGTCGCGGCGCTGACCGTTTATGACATGTGCAAGGCGGTCGATCGCGCAATGCGGATCGGCGATATCCGGCTGACCCATAAGGCCGGGGGCAAGTCGGGCGTCTTCGAAGCGGCGTGATCCGCCGCGCCGGGACTCCGGCATCATCGGAAAATGGCCGGGCAGCGGCATCGCGCACCCCCAAGGCGGCGAGAGAAAGGATCGCCGCCACAGCAGCCTTCGGCCATATCAACCTGGAGTCGGCGCGCTTCCCAGCGGCAACAGGGCTATTGACGGAACCCCGGAACTAAACTAGAACATGTTGAGCTGTTGCGGGTTTGTTCCATATTTTGTGGCCCCCGCCTACCGGAGGAAACAATGCTGACACGGAAGCAATATGAGCTGCTCATTTTCATCGATCAGCGGTTGCGTGCCAGCGGTGTCTCCCCATCCTTCGACGAAATGAAAGAAGCCTTGGACCTGAAGTCCAAGTCCGGCATCCATCGTCTCATCACCGGGCTGGAGGAACGCGGGTTCATCCGACGCCTTCCGCATCGCGCCCGGGCGCTTGAAGTGCTGAAGTTGCCCGAGAACATCGGCCCGTCGGATGCCGACGTGGTGACCGCTCCGCCGCCGAAGTTCTCGCCCAATGTGATCCGGGGCGATTTCAAGACGGCTCTGGCCGGGGCACCGGTCGGCATGGCCGCGGAGGCGATCGACCTCCCCCTTTATGGAAAGATCGCGGCGGGAACCCCGATCGAAGCATTGCGCGATCAATCGAACCGGATCAGCATCCCCGCCTCCATGCTCGGCACTGGCGAACATTACGCTCTGACGGTCGAGGGGGACTCCATGATCGATGCCGGCATTCTCGACGGCGACGTCGTCGTTTTGCGTCGTTGCGACACGGCTGAAAACGGGGCGATCGTGGTGGCATTGATCGATGATTACGAAGCCACCCTGAAGCGGCTCCGTCGCAAGGGGGCGTCCATCGCTCTGGAACCCGCCAATCAGAAGTATGAAACCCGGATTTTCGGACCCGACCGGGTCCGGGTGCAGGGTCGGTTGATCGGACTTGTCCGGCACTATTGAAGAACGGCGCGTCGACGGCGCCACCTGTCACTCCCGGGCCGGTGGCGACAGTGGCATGCAGGGATTTCAATCTTTAGTTTATTTAAAATAAAACAATAACTACAAATCAGAACGAATCCGGCCCACCGCCGAGAAACTCAGGCCTCGTCGACAAACACTTCCACCAAAAGGCGAAACGCCCGCGAACGCCAATTCATAAGTGGATTGGCTTTCTTTCGCATTTTTCATATTTTGCAAATGATCTGCGTGCTTATATTGCCGGGCACCCCGGTCAAATCCATGGGCAGGAAGGGTTTTTATGGGTCATCCGGACCATGACTTCCGCTGACGAACGCCGCAAATTCAATCGGCATTATGGCAAGGGCCTGATCCTGATATGGGAGAATCAGGCTTACCCTTTGCTCAATGTTTCCCCCGGCGGCCTTTGCCTGCGTGACTGGCCGGGCGGCAAACCGGCCGGCGACATTGTGACGATCGGACTGGCGACCGAGGACCGGCCCGACCGCCACATGGACGTGGATTGCCGGATCGTTTCGGTACGGGGGGACCTGACCCATATGGCCTTCACCCTGGTGACGATGCCGCTGCTGACCTTTCTGATCGGACATATCGGATCGGTTCTTGGTGTCGACCCCTATTATTTTGGCGACAAATCGACGTCCGCCTGAAGGGCCGGCCGCTGCGCTCCCGACCATAACCGCCGCCCCTGCCATTGCCGCACGGTGATAATGTCGATGCCGTCCGGCCTCCAGCGCAGGGCATGGGCGCCGTCACGGCGCAAGGCCGCCGCATCGATCATGGTGACACCCGGACAAGAACCGGGCGGCGACGGCAGGCCTGAAATCATCAGGCCGGATGACGGACAGGCCGTCGCAGGTCCGCCCGGCCGGAACAAGAACAATACAGACCGATCCTCTTTCGCGAACCGGCATTGATAACGGTCGCAGGCCAGCCCCGCGTCGGGTCTTTGATACCAGGGCACGGGCTCTCCCCCCTGCCCGGCCAGTCGGGCCCAGGTCTCACGAAGCGCCTTCTCGCGGACCCCGGGCGAAAAGACGAGACCGCCGTCCGCTGCCCGTACCGCGATCACCCCTCCCGAACCGGATATCAGGAGGTCAGGCGGCCGGTGGAAGGCGTACAGCAGGACGCCCCCGGCGAGGCCGATCACGCCAAGCAGCCGCCAGCCTCTTTTCCAGAGAACAAGCCAGAGCCCCCCGAGCGAAAACAGGACCAAGGCCGCCATCGGCACGGCGGGAAGATCGATGCTGGCTCCCGGTAGCGACGACACCCAGCGGGCAATGCGGCTGATGAGAAGAAGACCCCGGCCCATGGACCGCCATCCCAAATGGTCGAGACCGAAGGGCATCAGACAAAAGGCCGCCAGCGCCGACGGCATCACCCAGAATCCCACCAGAGGAACGGCCAGCGCATTGCCGAGAAGCCCGTAAGTCGCATAACGATTGAAGTGATAGATCGTGTAGAAGGCCGTGGCCGTTCCGGCAATCTGGGTAGTCAACAGAATTCCGGCCAGATAGAGCACAATATGATGCCACAGGGATCGCCCTGCCCGCCGCCAGCGGCCCAGGGCCGGGCCCAGGGCCTCGTAGCCGGAAATCAGCCCATAGACCGCGGCGAAGGACATCTGAAAGCTGGCCCCCACCAGAACCTCTGGACGCCAGGCCAGAATGGCGAGCGCAGCCCAGGTGATCGACCGGAGAGACAGGGCGTCGCGGTCGAACAGCACGGCGAGCAGAACGATGCCGTTCATGATGAAGGCGCGGCGGGTGGGAACCGGCGCGCCGGAAATCACCAGATAGGCCAGGATAACCAGCAGCGCCCCGGCGGCGGTCCACTTCTTGACATGCAACCGTAACGCCAGAGGTGGAATGGCGGCCAGGGCAGCCCTCAGCCAGACGAACACCAGTCCCGCCACCATGCTCATATGCATCCCGGCAATCACCAGCACATGGGCCAGACCGGCGTCGCGATAGGCCTGCAACAGGTCCGGAGCGACCGGCCCGCGCTCTCCCGTGATCAGGGCGGCCGCGACCGCGCCGCTGCCGGATCCGATCCCGGCATCGTCGATCGCCGACTGAATGCGCTGCGTCAGTCCGTGACGCAGCGCGGACCAGGAGAACCGGATCCTGTCGCCCCAATCATCACCCCCCCGGTCGTCGCCCTCCCCGGCCGGTCCGGACTCCAGCAGGCGCGGACGGTCCAGTGTGTAGCCGACCGCGCCGATCCCCTGAAACCAGGCCTGCCGGGCGAAATCGAATGCACCCGGCGCCATCGGCGGAGGCGGAGGCATCAGCGACACGGCCATGGTAAGACGCTGGCCGGCGCTCCAGTCCCCCTCTCCCCGGCGAAGCCGGATACGAACACGCTCGGGCGCGGGATCGGGCGTTGCCTGTTCCGGCCAGCGGAGAGTATCGAGGATCAGGCGCGAGACCCCATGGTCCATGGCCTCCACCTCGATGACACGGCCTTCGAGAGTGATCCGCCCGGTGGGAATAGCCAACACCGGGGCCGCGACCGAGTGGGCGCGCCAGCAGGCGACGGAAAAGCCGCCGGCCAGAAGCAGCAGCGCCAGGGCGGGAAAAAGCGCCACGTCCCGATGACGATGCCGGACGGCGGCGAGCAGAGCCGCCGCCCCCAGCAGAGGCCCGATCCAGGCTGGCGGTTCGGCGGAAAGAGAAAAATAAAGGGCGATCCCGGTGCCGAAGGGAACCGGCGTCCAGAGAATCCATCGCCGTCGTTCGGCCTGAATCTGGCCGGTCAGCCAGTTCAGCCACATGCGGGGATCCAATATTTTCCATTTCGGAAACATTGCCGCCACTATGCCGGAAGCGGCGCCCCTCCCGCAAGAGGGCGTTGAATGAACGGGGACAATCGGGTCGTGTGGTTGCTCTTGTTAATCGTCCTGCTGCAACGCCGTTCGGAATATGCTACAGACAAGCGCCGGCCAAGCCGCCGGTTCATGAGGTTTTTTGGATTATTATGCCTGTCGTTACACGTTTCGCCCCGTCGCCCACGGGCTTTCTGCATATTGGCGGAGCCCGCACGGCGCTGTTCAACTGGTTGTTTGCCCGTCACCATGGCGGGCAATTCGTGCTCCGGATCGAGGATACCGACCGGGCCCGGTCGACGCAGGCCGCCGTCGACGCCATTTTCGACGGCCGCAAATGGCTGGGACTGGATTGGGATACCGAACCGGTGTTCCAGTTCTCGCGCGCCTCGCGCCACGCCGAGGTGGTCCATCAGCTTCTGGCCGAAGGCAAGGCTTACCGCTGCTACTGCACGACCGCGGAACTGGAAGCCATGCGGGCCGAACAGAAGGCCGCGGGACTGCCTGTCCGCTATGACGGACGCTGGCGCGACCGCGACCCCGCGGACGCACCCGCCGGTGTCCCGCCGGTCATCCGGCTGAAGGCGGAACGCAGCGGCGAGACCGTCGTCCAGGATCGTGTCCAGGGCGAAGTCAGGGTCGCCAACGATCAGTTGGACGACATGGTGCTGCTGCGTGCCGACGGGACCCCGACTTATATGCTGTCCGTCGTGGTCGACGACCATGACATGGCTATCACTCATGTGATCCGCGGCGACGACCATCTGACCAATACCTTCCGTCAGATCCAGCTCTACCGCGCCTGTGGCTGGGACATTCCGGAATTTGCGCATATTCCTCTGATCCATGGCCCCGACGGCGCGAAGCTGTCGAAGCGCCATGGGGCCCTGGGCGCCGAGGCCTACCGCGACATGGGGTTCCTGCCGGAGGCTCTGCGCAACTATCTGCTGCGTCTCGGCTGGGGTCACGGCGACGAGGAGATCATTCCGACCGAAAAGGCCATCGAATGGTTCGACCTGGAGGGGATCGGCCGGTCGCCGTCACGTTTCGACGTGACCAAGCTGACCAACCTCAACGGTCATTACCTGCGCGAGAGCGACGATGACCGGCTTGTGTCGCTGATTGCGCCCCGGCTGGCGGAAGCGGTCGGTCATCCGGTCGATGATGCGGGGGCCGCGATTCTGCGCGAAGCCATGCCCGGCTTGAAGGAGCGCGCCAAGACGCTGGTCGAGCTTGCCGACAGTGCGGCGTTTTATTTACGCAGCCGCCCCCTTGTTCTGGACGCCAAGGCAGCCAAACTGATGGATGGCTCGGCATCCCAGACTCTTGCCGAGTTTGCACAAGTTCTTGCCCAGGTGCAAAACTGGCGGCAGGATGTATTGGAGGATGAGGCGCGCCGCTTTGCAGAATCCCGGGGAGTGAAATTGGGCCAGGTCGCGCAGCCATTGCGCGCAGCGCTTACCGGATCGACGATCTCCCCTCCCATTTTCGAAGTGATGCGCATCCTTGACCGGGACGAGAGTCTCGGCCGCATTGAGGATCTTTTGAGGGGTCTGGGATAGGAATCAAACGGGCGTGCCCGGACCGTACCGGGCGCGCCGCCATTTCAAAATACGAAGGGAATGCTCGACATGACGCAGGATGAAAATAAGGATTTGGTCACCCTGGTGGATGGCGCCAGCGGCCAACGGTTCGAGCTTCCGCTGATACCCGGCACTGTTGGCCCGAAAGTCATCGACATCCGGTCGCTTTACGGTTTGACGGGATATTTCACCTACGATCCCGGCTATACCTCCACCGGATCCTGCGAATCGAAAATCACCTACATCGACGGTGACAACGGCATCCTGTTGCACCGGGGCTACCCGATCGACCAGTTGGCGGAGCATTCGGACTATCTTGAGGTCTGCTATCTGCTGCTGCGCGGCGAATTGCCGGACGCGAAGCAGAAGGCCAAGTTCGAAGGCGACATCCGCAACCATACGATGGTGCATGAGCAAATCAACTCGTTCTATCGCGGGTTCCGTCGCGATGCCCATCCGATGGCGGTGATGTGCGGCGTTGTCGGCGCGTTGTCGGCGTTCTACCACGACAGTCTCGACATTGCCGATCCACATCAGCGCATGGTGGCGAGCCACCGGATGATCGCCAAGATGCCGACCATCGCGGCCTGGGCCTACAAATATTCGCGGGGCGAGCCTTTCATCTATCCGCGCAACAGCCTGTCCTTCGCCGAGAACTTCCTGCATATGATGTTCGCGACCCCGTGCGAGGAGTACAAAGTGAACCCCGTTCTGGCCCGCGCCATGGAACGGATCCTGATCCTGCACGCGGACCATGAGCAGAATGCGTCGACCTCCACCGTTCGCATGGCGGGGTCGTCGGGAGCCAATCCCTTCGCCTGTATCGCCGCCGGCATCGCGTCGCTGTGGGGCCCCGCGCACGGTGGCGCCAACGAGGCCGTCCTGCAGATGCTGACCCAGATCGGAAGCAAGGAGCGGATCCCGGAATTCATAGCCCGCGCCAAGGACAAGAACGATCCGTTCCGCCTGATGGGCTTCGGGCACCGGGTCTACAAGAATTACGACCCGCGCGCCAAGGTCATGCAGCGCACCTGCCATGAGGTGCTGGACGAGTTGGGCGTCCGTGACGAGCCCCTGCTGGAGCTTGCCATGGAGCTGGAGCGCATCGCGCTGGAGGATCCCTATTTCGTCGACAAGAAGCTCTATCCGAACGTCGACTTCTATTCGGGCATCATCTTCAAGGCCATGGGCATTCCGGTCAGCATGTTCACCGTGCTGTTCGCGGTCGCCCGCACGGTCGGATGGGTGGCGCAGTGGAACGAGATGATCGGCGATCCCCACCAGAAGATCGGCCGGCCGCGGCAGCTTTACACCGGCGCGGCTCACCGGGACTTCGTCCCGCTGCACGCCCGTGGTTGACGTCAAGCGACATACGGACCCTTCGGGCAAGGGCCGCGTTCATCGCGCGGCTCCCTTGCCTTCGTCATTCCGGTTTTCGCCGGCCAATGACAATCGAGCGCCGCGGCAGCCTCTTTGGATCGCGCTTGGCATCCTGGCCGCGGCGGCCGTCTTTTACGGCCTGACCATTCTGCTTTCCTCGTGACGCGCCCTTTGGGCCGGACTGGAATGCCGCCCCACCTGTCCGCAGTGGCGATACATCGTCACGGCAATCTCCGTGCTCGGCATCTCAACGCTCCGCGGCGTTATACCAACCATTGCTCATCGCCGGTTGGCTGGCCCACCCTCGGGCCCGCGAGCTGATGCGAGCGATGGCCCAAAGGTTTCGGAGAAGCTTAGCTCAGGCCACCGAGGCCTGTGCGGATCGGGTCCGATCAGCACAGGCTGGTATGAGCGTTCCTGGACTCCAGATCTTGTCATACCACCTCGGCCCGCTCCTCTCCTCACGGATCAGATCCCCCCTTGAGGGCAGAGCAACCCGGCCAGCTCTGACGCTCAATGGCATCGCGGCGACCTCGTCACTTTCGAGACCGGTTCCCTTCCGTCAGTTCGTCGTCCGAGCCAGTCCGGTGGTGAGATAGTGCGCCACAAGAATCCTATCGTCCGCCGGCAGGCTTCCGATACGTTCAGCCTCCTTGATTTCGATCGTGGCAATCTTCGCGGTGCGCACGACCGATTCAGCAGGCAAGCCCGCCTCGGACAGGTTCGACACCCCTACATCGCCAGGCCATCCGCGGTTTTCGGCACTGGTGATCATGAGCACCCACAACAGGCCGTGTTCCCGCTGGATACCGTTGGCGGCAACAACGACGGCAGGCCGATGTTCTCGCACCGGCCTGTCAGTGTAGGGAAAAGGAACCTTGATGATATCCCAGGCGTCAAAGTCCGGCATAGGCACGCCGGTCCGCATCGCTGGCCCATTCTCCGAAAGTGACGAATGGATCATCCAACTGGTCTTTGACAGAACGGGTCAACACCACCTTGTCGCCTTCGATCACATAGAGGATTTCGTCACCCGCTTTGAGATGCAAGGCCGCGCGGACGGGTTGCGGGATCGTCGTCTGTGCCTTGCTCGTCAATTTGCTTGTGATCATAGCGACTCCGAGTAAGGAATTTCCTTGCTAAAAAGGTAAGGCACTTCCTTACCCCCGTCAAGCCGCCCTGCGAACGTCTCATACCGGGTCTCGTGAGGATGGCTCATCGAGACAAGGCCGGCCCATCCTCGGACCCGCGCCATCGTTGGCACGAAGCCGAGGAAAACCGCCTGGGCCGGTATTACAGGGACGCTTTTGTGGCGCCTGTGGAAATCCCGCCATCGACCAGCAGCGTCTGGCCGGTGACATAGCGGCTCGACTCCGACGCCAGGAAGATCACCGCCCCGTCCAGATCATCGGGACGCCCCGGGCGCTTCAATGGAATCCGGTCGACCAGATAGTCCACCCATTCCTTGTTTTCGTAGAGAACCTCGTTCTGGGCGGTCTTGAACCAGCCAGGCGCCAGGCAGTTCACCGTGATGCCGTGGCATCCGAGATCGTCGGCCAGACTCATGGTCATCTGCTTCACGCCGCCGCGGCTGGCGCAATAGGGCGTGATGCCGGCATAACCGAAAACGCTGGTTACGGAGCCGATATTGATGATCCGGCCGTACCCCGCCGGAATCATCTTTTTCGCGGCCGCCTGCGCCACGAAGAAGCTGCCGCGCAGGTTGGTGTCCAGAACGGTGTTCCAGTCCTCCCAGCTCACCTCGACCGCCGGCTTGCGGATATTGCATCCCGCGTTGTTGACCAGGATATCGATCCGGCCGAAAGCCCGATACGCCTCCTCCACCATCGCCTGGATACTGTCGTAATTGCCGACGTCCAGTTCGACCGCATGGGCGCGTCGCCCCAGCGCCTCGATATCGGCCACGATGGCCGCCAGGGAATCCCGCCGGCGGCCGGTGCCCACCAGATCGGCGCCGGCGCCGGCCAGGGCACGGGAGAAATAGGTTCCCAGTCCGCGGCTGGCGCCGGTGACGATGGCGACGCGTCCGGTCAGATCGAAAAGCCCTCGGCCCATTGCGATCACTTCTTCTCGATCAGTTCGATCTTGTAACCGTCCGGGTCCTCGACGAAGGCGATCACGGTGGTCCCGTGCTTCATCGGGCCGGGCGCCCGGGTGATCTTCACCTTGTTGGCGGCAAGTTCGTCGCATGCCTTGTAGATGTCGGGCACGCCCAGCGCCAGATGGCCGAATCCGCTTCCGATGTCGTAAGGCTCCTCCCGCCCCCAGTTGTGGGTCAGCTCGATGACCGTATGGTCCTCCTCCTCGCCATAGCCGACGAAGGCCAGCGTGAATTTGCCGTCCGGATAATCCTTGCGACGCAACAGCCGCATGCCGAGGAGGCGGGTATAGAAATCGAGCGACGCGTCAAGATCGCGCACGCGGATCATCGTATGCAGCAAACGGAAATTTCCAGTGCTCATGTCATTCGCCTTCCGTTGATGACGGTCAGTATTTCCCGGGCCGCGCGCCGGCTGGGGCTGTCGCCTCCCAGGCCCAGCCGGGCCAACGCCTCGGCGGCGCCCTTCTTTTGCCGCGCGCGGGCGGCCTCATTGTCCATCAAATCCGCAACTTGGCCAGCCAGCAGATCGGGGCGGCAGTCGTCCAGAAGCAGCTCCGGCACCACCGGCCGATCGACCAGCAGATTGACGAGGCAGACATAGCGGATTTTCAAAAGGCGCTTCGCGATCAGCCCGGTCAGCGCGTTGAGGCGATAACCGATGACCGTCGGCGTCCCCGCCAGGGCCAGTTCCAGTGCCACGGTTCCCGACGCCGCCAGGGCGCAATCCGAGGCGGCGAAGGCGTCATATCGCGCAGCCGCCCCCCGGACCAGGGTCGCCGGAACCGGCCAGCTCCAGGCTTCCACATCTCCGGCGACGGTATCGACGGTCGGCACCACCAGACGAAGACCCGGATGGGTTCGGACCAGCAGCTCCGCCGTCTGGCTGAACACCGGTAACAGACGGGAGGTCTCGGAATGCCGGCTTCCCGGCAGGACACACAACAGAGGAGCCTCGTCCGGGATCCCGTGCCGCCGCCGGAAGGCCGTCCCATCGCCCCGGTCGGCGCCGCTTTCCAGAACCGCGTGACCGACGTGAACAGCGTTCAGTCCGACTTTGGTAAAGTAGCCGGGCTCCTCGGGCAGCAGACAGAGAAGCCGGTCCACCCGCGCCGCGAGCTGATGAACCCGTTTTTCCTTCCAGGCCCACACCATCGGAGCGACATAATGAATCCGGGGAATGGTGGAGCCGCTTTTTTTCAGGCGCTTCGCGACACGTCCGGTGAATCCCCAGCTATCGACGGTGACCACCGCGTCCGGGCCCTGATGGAGGATGTCCTCCACAGTCTGCCTGAGACGCCTCAGAATCGCGGGGATCCTTGGCACCACCTCGGCCAGCCCCATCACCGCCAGATCCGACTGGGGAAACAGACTGTCCAGACCCTGCTCACGCATGGCTTCGCCGCCGATACCGGCAAATCGAACCTCGCCGCCGGTCTGATCTCTCAGCGCCACCATCAGGCGGGCCGCCAGAAGATCCCCGGACGGCTCCCCCGCGATCAGATAGATCAGTGGAACGTGTCCCCGCGGCCCGGCGGTCATGCCGCCCCGCCCTCGACGCCGGTCAGGAACAGCCCCGCCTCGTCCGCCGCCGCCACCGTCGCCGGGCGGTCGACAACCACGGTCGCCCCGGCCTGCACCGCGATCCCGGAAAGACCGGCCGCCGCCGCCGAGGCGACGGTGCCCTGTCCGATCGTCGGCAGATCAACCCGCTTTTCCTGGCCCGGCTTGCAGATTTTCACCAGGACGCCGCCGCCACCCTGCCGACGCAACGCGGCGCACCGCTGAAGAAGGGCATCGGTTCCCTCAATCGCCTCGACACCAAGGACAATCCCCTGCTGCACGACAACTGATTGCCCGACGTCCAGCAGCCCCAGTCCATGAGCGACCTCCAGCCCCCGAAGGATGTCCGCGCGCGCCTGGTCATCGGGCTGATGTCGGCCCCAGATCCCTTCGGGCGCCAGGATGTCTCCCAGGATGCTGTGCAGGCCGACAATGTGGAATCCTTCGGATTCCAGTTCGGCCACGACGGCGCGCAACAGATTGTCGTCGCCCAGCGCCCGCAAACCGAGGCGTGCGAAAAATCGCGCCGTCCTCCAATCCGGCCGCAGGTCGGCCAGCGTCGGACGCCGCACAGGACCTGCCATCACCAGATCGATGACGCCCTGCCGTTGAAGGATTTCGATCCCCTTTCCCGCCTCACCCAGACGCACCCAGGCATGGGGAACCGCCTCAAGTCCCGGGGCATCGGCATGCCCGGTGATGGCAAGAACGAAGACCTCACGCCCCTGCGCCCTGGCCGCCTCGACAAGCTGCGCCGGCAGGTGACCGCCACCGGCGATAATTCCTAACTTGGGCGGCATCTCGGGGCCCCGGGGATCAGGCGCCGGCGTCGAGCTTCGGCTGACAGATGGCGCGCGAACTGTCGGTACTGATGAAATCCAGAATCTCCATCACCGGAGCGACGCCCCGGAACTGGCTGGAGACCTCTTCGATCCGTTCCGCCATCGTCCCTTCCGGCGCGAACAACAGCCGGTAGGCATTGCGCAACGCATGCATGTCCTCGCGGGAGAAACCGCGCCGCTTCAATCCGACCAGATTGAGGCCCGACAGATGGGCGCGGTTGCCGGTGACGGTCGCATAGGGAATCACGTCGTTCTCGACACCCGACATCCCGCCCACCATGACGTGACGCCCGATACGGACAAACTGGTGAACCGCCGACAGGCCGCCCAGGACGGCAAAATCTCCGACATGAACATGGCCGGCCAGGGTCGCGTTATTGGCGAAGATCACACCGTCGCCGACCACGCAGTCGTGCGCGACATGGGACGCCATCATGAACAGACCGTTATTGCCGACGCGTGTGACCATACCCCCGCCTTCGGTTCCCGGGTTCATGGTGACATGCTCGCGGATCTGGTTGTTGCGGCCGATCTCGAGACGGCTGCGTTCGCCCTTGTATTTCAGGTCCTGGGGCCGGTGTCCCAGAGAGGCGAAGGGATAGACAACCGTCCCCTCGCCGATGCTGGTCAGTCCGTCCACCACCACATGGGAGACCAGTTTGACACCCTCGGCGAGTTCGACCTCGCCGCCGATGACGCAATAGGGCCCGATCTCGACGGTTTCGGCGATCCGCGCGCCCGGAGAAACGATTGCTGTGGGATGAATCAGAGCCATTCAGCTATCCATGATCATGGCGGCGTAGGTCGCTTCGGCCACCAGGGTTCCGTCGACCCGGGCCTCGCCCCGGAAACGCCAGACATTGCCACGGCGGCGCTCTTTCACAACGTGAACGGCAAGAGTGTCGCCGGGAAAGACCGGCTTGCGGAACCGCGCATTGTCGACCGTCATGAAATAGACCAGCTTACCTTCGGCCTGCGGCCCCAGGGTCTCGACCACCAGAACCGCCGCCGTTTGTGCCATCGATTCGATGATCAGCACGCCCGGCATGATCGGACGTTGCGGAAAATGCCCCTGGAAATGCGGTTCCGACGCAGTCACGTTTTTGATCCCGGTCGCCGAATGGTCCGGAATCACATCGACCACCTTATCCACCATCAGGAATGGGTAGCGATGCGGGATCATTTGCATGACCCGGTTGATATCGATCGTTTTGCTGGTTTGGTTTTCCACGGTGTCCATCCCGCTCATCCCGTTATCGGCCCTTTTTGCGGGCCAAATGCCCCAGTACCGCTGACTGCCGGAGCCATTCCGTCATCGGCACTGCCGGCGAGCCCCCCACGGTCCCACCGGCCGGAATATCGCGCATCACGCCGCTCTGCGCAGCAATCCGCGCGCCAGTTCCGATATGCAGATGACCGGTAATGCCGGCCTGCCCGGCCGCGATGACGAAATCGTCAAGATGGGTACTACCGGAGATACCCACCTGCGACACGATCACGCATCCGCGTCCGAGATGCACGTTGTGCCCAATCTGAACCAAATTATCAATCTTACATCCGGCACCAATCACAGTATCCGGTCCGGCACCCCTATCTATAGTTGTGTTGGCACCGATCTCCACGTCGTCGTGAATGACCACACGACCGAGCTGGGGCACCTTGAGATGTCCCTGCGGTCCCATCGAGAAGCCGAATCCGTCCTGGCCGATCCGGACACCGGGATAGATATTCACGCGATTTCCGATGATGGCGTGGGAAATGGTCGCCCCGGCTCCGACGATGCAATCCTCGCCCAGCATCACGCCGGCGGAAATCACCGCGTTCGGACCGATCAGGCATCCCTTCCCGATCTCGGCGCCGGCGCCGGGGGCGGGCGCC
>WASQ01000143.1:71518-140469 GCA_009712185.1 Telmatospirillum sp.
CCCAACCCCGCGGCCGCCCCCCACCCCCCCCCCCCCCCGACCGCGGCGCCGGCGCCGATGACGGCGCCCGGCTCGACACGGACGCCGTCATCGATCCGGGCAGTCGGGTCGACATGCGCGCCGGCGGCAACGCCCGGCACGGGCTTCGGGGTCGGATAGAACATCGCGGCGACAACCGCATAGGCGCGATAGGGGTCCTGGGACAACAGCAGAGCCATCCCCGCCGGGGCGCGGGACGCCATATCCGGCCGGACGAGGCAGGCCCCGGCCCGGCTCGTCTCAAAGGCGCCGATATATTTTTTATTGTCGAGGAACGACACATCTGCGGGGCCGGCCGCGTCAAGCGGCGCGACGTCCTGGACGATCTGCGCCGGGTCGCTTCCCTCCGCGAGGGAAGCGCCCGATCGTGAGGCCAGCTCCGCCAAGGTGAACGGGCCAGCCTTGGCGAAGAAACGGGGATCCGCCATCGGCTATTGGGACTTCTTGCCCGAACCGGACGCCGCGGCCGGGGCGTTATCCAACTCTATCCTGGGCGTCGGGAAATCCACATGGGGCAGCTTCTTGTCCATCACCGAGATGATCTCCTTGGTGATGTTCATCTTGTCGTCGAACAGCACGACCTGACTGCGCGGCAGGACCATATTGGCGCCATGCCCGGCGGCCACCTGCTGGGTCGCGCTCAACATGGCCTGCTGGACCTGTCCCATGGCGGTGTTGAGCGACTTGTCGAGGGCGCGGCGGCGGGCCATGCCCTGCTTCTGGAATTCCGCGACGCTGGCGTCAAACGCCCGGGCCTTCTCGGCAAAGGCCTCCTGCGACAGGGTTTTCCGGCTCTGGTCGATCTCCTGCTGAGTGACGCGCAGAGAGTTCTCCTCCTTCGCCATCTCGTTCTGGAAGGTCTGCTGATATTTCTCGGCCTGGGACCGCACACCCTTGGCGGCGGCAGAGTCCTGGAAAATCTGGTCGACGTCGACGATGGCGATCACCGGGGCCGGAATACCGGCGCTGGACGCCGGGGCGGATGCCGCCGCCGACGCATCATCCTGCGCCAGGGCCGGATGAGCCCCAAGTGCAAGCGCAACAACCACCAACCCGCTGCACGCCAGCAGGCGGGACTTGGACAACAGTGACATAATCAGAACCTCGTACCGAAATTAAGCCGGAAGACCTGCGTCTCGTCATGTGACTGTTTGACGACCGGCAAACCAAGATCGATGTTGATCGGCCCCATGGGCGAACGCCAGACAACGCCGGTACCGATCGACGCGCGCATACCGCTGCTCTGCGTCACAATGATCGGACTGCCGTTGGAATTGTTGTTCGCCCCGATACTGGTATGGCCGATCGTACCGAAATCGCTGAACAACTTGCCCTGAACAGCGAGTTCCTTGGGCAGGCCCACCGGGAACCGCAGTTCCGCCGTGCCCACCGCGTCCCACATGCCGCCCAGCGCGGCACCCGTGGTCAGGGCGCGCGGACTGATGCCGGCATCCTTGAATCCGCGGAAGGAATCGCCACCGAGGTAGAAGCGCTGATTGATCCGGACCGGGGAGCCGCTGGTGCTGAACATTTCGCCACCGTTGGCAGCCAGCATCAGCACGGTCTGATCGGCGACCTTGAAATACTGGCCGGCGCCGGCGCTGTTGCGCACGAAATGGGACGATCCGCCGAGGCCCGCAATCTCGTTGCCGCCACGCAGGAAGTAGCCACTGGTCGGATCGATCTTGCTGTCTCGGCGGTCATAAAGCAGCACATGTCCGACGGAAGACAGTGTCGACGTTCCGATCTGGTCATAGATATAAGTCGACGAACCGGCCTGGACGTTATTCACCCGGGTCATGCTGGCCGTGTATTTCCAGTCATGGCTCAGATATTCGTTATAGGACCAGCCCGACCTCAGGTCGAAGCCCAGGGTGTTGACGTCATAAGTGACGTAGGTCTGATTGTTATTGTTGACCGCGAAAATGTCGAACCCGGCTGACAGATGGCGGTCGAGGAAATAGGGCTCGGTGAAACCGAGGCTGATCGACGTCTGCCGCTGCGCCAACTGGCCGTTGATGCTGAGGATCTGGCCGGTTCCCAGAAGGTTGCGCTCCGTCGCGCCGATGTTGAGCAGGGCGCCGATCGAACTCGACCAGCCGATGCCGAACGACAGTTCGCCGGTGGACTTTTCGGTCACATCGACCTTGATCACGGTGCGGTCCGGAGCCGTGTCCGACTGCACATTGGTGACCTCGGACTTGTCGAAGAAGTTCAGGTCCTTGATGCGCTCACGCGAACGGCGCAGCTTCGCCGTGTTGAACGCGTCGCCCTCGACCAGCCGGAACTCGCGCCGGATCACCTTGTCGAGAGTTCGGACGTTGCCCTGGATGTCGATGCGTTCCACGAAGACGCGCGGCCCTTCCTGGACGTCAAACAGGACGTCGATCGTATGGTCCTCGCGGTGACGGTTCAGAACCGGACGGACATCGACGAAGGCATAGCCCTTGGTCCCCACCGCATCGGTCAGGGCCTGGATGGTGTTTTCGATGTCGTCGGCGTTGTACCAGTCTCCGGTCTCCAGCGACTGGATAACGGGCTCCAGTTCCTCCGCCTTCAGATCCTTGATGGCGCTCTTGACGCTGACCTTGCCAAGGCGGTAGCGCTCGCCCTCGTCCAGCGTGAACGTCAGGAAGAAGCTCTCACGGTCGGGGGTCAGTTCCGCCACCGACGAGACAACGCGGAAATCGGCATAGCCGTTGCGCAGATAATGGCGGCGCAGCAGCTCGCGGTCGTAATTCACCCGATCGGGATCATAGGTGTCGTCCGACGTCAGGAAGCGATACCAGCGCTCCTCCTTGGTCTGGAGCTGCTCACGCAACGCATTGTCGGAATAAATCCGGTTGCCGAGGAAGTTGATCCGGCGGACATAGGTCGGCGGACCCTCGTTGATCTCGAAAATCAGATCGATACGGTTCTGCGGCAGTTCGATGATCTTGGGCTCAACCGTGGCGGCGAACCGGCCATTGCGGCGATAGATCTCAAGGATCCGCTTGACATCGGTCTGCACCTTGGTCCGCGTGAACACGCCACGGGTCCGCAGTTGCACCTCGGTCTGAAGCTGGTCCGTCTTGACCCGCTTGTTTCCCTCGAACACCAGCCGGTTGATGATCGGATTTTCGACAACCCGCACCACCACCGTATCACCCTCGCGATGGATCGCGACATCGGCGAACAGCCCTGTCGCGTAAAGGCTTTTCAACGACCGGTCGATTTTGATGTCGTCATACGCGTCTCCGGACGCGATCGACATATAGGACCGGACGGTCTCCTCCTCAACGCGTTGATTGCCCTGAATGACAATCTGGCGGATCTCTCCACCCTGCTGGGCATAAACAGAAGAACCGGCGGTGGCAACCGAGGCAATCACCGCACCCTGAAGCAAATAGCGTAAAAACCCGCCCAAGATACCCCCTCAGATACCAACGGCCGTCAAGAAACGAGACCTTTGATGAACTCCCAAACGCGTAAATCAACCAAGTCATTACGCGTGGCGAACAACATCAAGGCGAATACCAGAATCAGACCAATGCGGAAACCATATTCTTGAGCCCTTGGCCCGAGCGGCCGGCCCTGCAGAGCCTCGACACCATAGAACAACAGATGCCCGCCGTCGAGCAGAGGAACAGGAAACAGATTGATCAGCCCCAGATTGATCGACAACAAGATGGTGTAGAAAACGACGCTGCCGATCCCCAACTGGGCGGCCTGACCGGCCCCCTTGGCGATCCTGAGCGGTCCCCCCAGTTCGTCCGATTCGCGCTGTCCGGTCGCCATCTGGCCAAGACCGATCAACGTGGATGTCACCATGTCCCCGGTTTCCCGGGTGGCGGCCCACAATGCACTGACCGGATCGTAATGCACGACCTCGGTGCTGTCCGGGTCCGCGACGATCCCCAGAACCGGCGTCTTATGGACATTGCCGAAAATGTCCTTCACCTCGGTCACGCGGGGCTGCGCCGTCAGGCGCATCGACTGACCATGCCGGTCGATGATCAGGTCCACCGGTTCACCGACGGTGAGCCGGATGATCCGTTGCAGGTCCTGGAAACGCTCGACGCCCTGGCCGTTTGCCTCGCGGACGCGGTCACCGGCCAGGAGCCCGGCCGCCGCGGCCGCGCTGCCCTCCTGAACCTGCCCGATCACGGGCGCCGTCCGGGGCTGCCCGTAGATCATGAACATGCCGGCCAGGACGACGATCCCGAAAATAAAGTTCATTGCGGGACCGGCGGCCACGATCGCCGCCCGCTGATGCACCTTCTTGTGGCGGAAGGAGAACCGTTGCAGGTCCGGGGGAAGGTCTGTCGAAAAATCGGGCGTGCTGGCGGCATCGGCGTCGCCGAACATCTTCACATAGCCCCCAAGGGGCAGCATGCCGATCTTCCACCGGGTTCCGGATTTCGCGGTAAAGCCGAACAGCTCGGGCCCGAAACCGATAGAGAACACCTCCACCCGCACGCCGTTCCAGCGGGCCACCAGGAAATGGCCCATCTCATGGACAAAGACCACGACTGTCAGGATCACCAGGAAGATGATCACATAATCCCAAAAACCGACGAGCAGATGCATCATTATCAGGGCCTTCCGCTCAGTCCTGACGGGCGATCCGGCCGACCAGTTCCCTGGCCGTCCGGCGCGCCTCGGCGGCGCAGGAAAGGATGTCGTCCAGCGCCGTCACCGGCGTATCGCCCAGGGCCTGGACGGCCTGCTCGACCACCGGGACGATCTCAAGGAATCGGATCCGCCCCTCAAGGAAAGCCTGGACAGCAACCTCATTGGCCGCGTTCAGCACCGTCGGCGCGGCGCCACCCTTGCGCAGAACATCGCGGGTCAACCGCAGGGCCGGGAACCGGACGGGATCGGGCGCCTCGAATGTCAGTTGACCGATTTCGGCCAGATCGAGTCGCCTGCCGGGCCAGCCCATGCGCTTCGGCCAGCCGAGGGCCAGGGAAATCGGCGTCCGCATGTCGGGTGTGCCAAGCTGCGCCAGAACGGACCCGTCGACGTAGGACACCATGCTGTGGATCACCGACTGCGGGTGAACCAGCACGTCGATCCGGTCTTCAGGCAGGCCGAACAGATGATAGGCCTCGATCACCTCGAGGCCCTTGTTCATCATGGTCGCCGAATCCACCGAGATCTTGGCACCCATATCCCAGTTCGGATGCGCCACGGCCTGGGCCGGGGTCACCTCGGCCATCGCCTCGCGCGGCATGGTCCGGAACGGCCCGCCGGACGCGGTCAGAATGATCTTCTCGACCTGATCGCGCTGATCGAAATCGAACACCTGGAACACGGCGGAATGTTCGGAGTCCACCGGAACCAGCGTGGCACGGCAGCGCTCCACCTCCGCCATCACCAGGGAGCCCGCGCAGACCAGCGTCTCCTTGTTGGCAAGACCGACAATGGCGCCTCGCCGGATTGCCGCCAGCGTGGGTTGCAGGCCGGCGGCGCCGACGATGGCAGCCATCACCCAGTCCGAGGGACGCCGCGCGGCCTCCACGACGGCATCCTTTCCGGCGGCCACCTCGATATTGCAGCCCGACAACGCCTCCTTCAGGGGCAGATAGGCCTGCTCGCTCGCCACCGCGACAAACCTGGGGCGCAGCTTTTTCGCCTGCTCGGCCAGTTTGGCGACGTTCCTGTTGGCGACCAACGCCTCGACGGCAAAGCGCTCCGGCTCCCTCTCGACCAGATCGACCGTGTTGCTCCCCACGGAGCCCGTGGACCCGAGGATCGTGACTGTTCGCATCTCGCTTTTCACCTTGCTTTCACCGCCACTGGGCAAGTCCCCCGCCCATGGCGAGACAGATCACGGCCACCACGGGGGCGGCCGCCAGCAATCCATCCAGCCGGTCAAGCACTCCGCCGTGGCCGGGGATGATAGCACTGGAATCCTTGACGCCGAAACGCCGCTTCACCCACGATTCGGCAAGATCCCCCGCCTGCGCCACGATGGCGAGCAGAGCGGACAGGAGGGCCAGCACCGTCGGCGAAATCTCATAGACCAGCCCCGCCCCGCCGCCGACCAGCGCGGCGGAAACCATGCCGCCGGCAAGACCGGCCCAGGTCTTCTTCGGACTGACCCGGGGCATCAGCTTTGGCCCGCCGATGGCGCGACCGGCGGCATAAGCGCCGATATCCGTCGCCCAGACCAGCAGAAGCAGCCAGAACACGGTTTCGCGCCCCTGTCCCCTGAGCCAGACCAGGGACAACGCCGGCAGCCCGATATAAAGCGCGCCGGCAGCCATCCAGAGGGGCGACCGCCCGTCCCAGCGACCGATCCAGGGGACGGTCACGGCGGAACCGACGGCCAGGGTCAAACCGGCAACCGGCGCCTCGGCGCCAAGCACCACGACCAGGACCGACATCATGGAAAGGAAAAGGCCGTCGGCACCGAATCGCCCCAGGCAGAGGCGGCTCCACTCCCAGGCCATGAGGGCACCGGCCACCGCCGCCAGGGCAATAAAGGCCCACGACCCGAACCAGACTGCCAGAACGGCACAGGGAGCCAGAACGAGGGCCGACAGAATTCGCTGGCGGAGCAAGCTCTCAGCCTATGGTGCCATAGCGGCGTTCGCGGCCGTGATATTCGCGGATCGCCTGTTCCAGGTCCTCCCGCGAGAAATCGGGCCACAGCACGTCAAGAAAGACCAGCTCGGCATAGGCGCATTGCCATAACAGAAAATTGCTGATCCGCTTTTCTCCGCTGGTCCGGATCAGAAGGTCGGGATCAGGAATCCCGGCGGTGAACAACCGTTCCGAAAACATCTGCTCATCGATGTCGCCGGGTTCGCAGCGTCCGGCCTTGACGTCCTCCGCCAGGGCCCGCGCGGCACTGACCAGCTCCTGGCGGCCGCCGTAACTCAGCGCCAGGATCAGGGTCAGCTTGGTATTGGACGCGGTCTTGCGCTCGGCGTCCCGGATCAGCGTATTGATATCGGGATCGAGACGGTCCCGATCGCCGACCACGCACAGGCGGACGCCGTTGGAATGAAGATCCCGGATCTCGTTGCGCAGATAAAGGCGCAACAGGCCCATCAGATCCCGGACCTCGCCCTGGGGGCGCTTCCAGTTCTCGGACGAAAAGCCGAACAGCGTGATATAGGAAACCCCGAGGGCCGCCGCGCTCCGGACCGCTTCGCGCACGGCCTCGGCACCACGGCGGTGACCCGCCGTTCTCGGCAGCCCGCGCGCCTGCGCCCAGCGCCCGTTGCCGTCCATGATGATGGCGACATGCATTGGCGGCACCGGGGACCCCGACTGAGGTTGAAGGGCTTCCATCAACATCAGACCTGCATGATCTCTTTTTCTTTGGACGCCAGGGTCTCGTCGATCCGCTTGATCGTCTCGTCCGTGACGGCCTGGATTTCCTTTTCGTGCTGGCGGTGTTCGTCTTGCGAAATCACACCGTCCTTCTCCAGCTTCTTCAGGGCGTCCATGCCGTCGCGCCGCACATTGCGGACGGAAACGCGGGCCTGCTCGGCATATTTGCCGGCAACCTTCTGAAGCTCGACCCGGCGTTCCTCGTTCAGCGGCGGAATCGGCACGCGCACGGTCTGCCCGTCGCTTTGCGGATTGAGACCGAGGCCGGCGTCGCGGATGGCCTTTTCGACAGCCTTCACCATCCCCTTGTCCCAGACCTGCACCGTGATCATGCGGGATTCCGGAACGCTGATGTTACCCACCTGGTTGAGCGGCATGGAGTTGCCGTAGGCCTCCACCACAACGGGCTCAAGCAGACTGGTGGCCGCGCGCCCGGTCCTGAGGCCGCCGAATTCCTTCTTCAGCACCTCGACCGCGCTGTCCATGCGGCGTTTCACATCCTTTCTGAGATCGGCATAGCTGGTTACGGACACAGGTCAATTTCCTTCTTCGATGATGGTGAACAGGCCCTGCCCCTTCACCACTTTGGCGAAAGCCCCGCTTTCATGCAAATTGAAGACAAGAATCGGCAGATCATTCTCACGACAGAGCGCAATCGCGGTGGCGTCCATGACCTGCAATTCGTTAGCCAGAACATCCATGAAGGTCAGGCTATCATAACGCACCGCGTCTTTCACCTTGTGAGGGTCGGCGGAATAGACGCCGTCCACCTGCGTTGCCTTGACCAGGACATCGCAGTTCATCTCGACGGCGCGCAAAGCCGCGGCCGTGTCGGTGGTGAAAAACGGATTGCCGGTTCCGGCGGCGAAAATGACGATCCGCCCCTTCTCCATATGCCGGATGGCACGACGCCGGATATAGGATTCGCACACCATGGCCATGGGGATCGCCGATTGGACCCGGGTCTGCAACCCGATCCGTTCGAGCGCGTTCTGCATCGCCAGCGCGTTGATGACGGTCGCCAGCATTCCCATGTAGTCGGCGCTGGTCCGCTCCATGCCCTTCGAGGCACCGGAAACGCCACGGAAAATATTCCCGCCACCGATGACCAGGCAGACCTGAACCCCGAGTTCGACGACGGTTTTGATCTCTTCGGCGATACGGCTGAGGGTGGTGCCATCGAGGCCGTATTCACGGTCCCCCATCAGGCCCTCGCCCGACAGCTTAATCAGCACGCGGCGAAACTTGGGCGCATCGGGCATGTTCGAGCCTTTGGTCTGGGATGTTTTCGTAAAGGATGACGATCCAGGTCAAACACCGGCGGACAGGCCTCCAGCAGCCAGGGATGATACACGATTCCCGGGCGCTGTCGCGTCCTTTCTAGGCGCGGCCGGAGGCCGCCGCCCGCCGTTATTTGCTGTCCGTTCAGTGGCCGAGCTGGGCCGCGACCTCGGCCGCGAAGTCCTTCTGCTCCTTCTCGATCCCCTCGCCCAGGGCGAAGCGGACGAAGCCGGTGAGCGTCACCGGGGCGCCGATGGTCTTGGCGGCGTTCTCGACAACCTTGCTGATCTTGGTCTCGCCATCGATGACGAAAACCTGCTCCAGCAGAACCACTTCCTCGTAGTACTTGCGGATGCGGCCTTCGACCATCTTCTCGATGACGGCGGCCGGCTTGCCCGACGCGGCGGCCTGCTCGGTCAACACGGCGCGTTCGCGCTCCAGCGCCGCGCCGTCAACCGAATCGACGGACAGGAACTGGGGATTCGCGGCGGCGACATGCATCGCGATCTGCTTGCCGAGCTCGGTCAGCTTGGCGGCATCGCCCGCGGACTCGAGCGCGACCAGCACGCCGATCTTGCCCAGACCCGGGGCGGTGGCGCTGTGCATGTAGCTCGCCACCACGCCCTGGTTCACCGAAAGGGTCTTGGCACGGCGGAAATTCATGTTCTCCCCGATGGTGGAGATCAGGGTGGTGAGCTCCTCCTCCAGGGTCTTTCCCGACGGAACCTTGACGGCCTTCAGGGTGTCGAGGTTGTCGCCATTGGCGAGCGCCAGTTCGGCAACGGTCTTCACGAAGCCCTGGAACTGGTCGTTACGGGCGACAAAGTCGGTCTCGGCATTGATTTCCACCAGGGCGCCGGCCGTGCCCTTGGCGGCGACGGCGACCAGACCTTCGGCGGCCACGCGGCCGGCCTTCTTGGCGGCGGCGGCAAGGCCCTTCTTGCGCAGCCAGTCGACGGCGGCCTCAATGTCGGCACCGGTTTCGGCCAGGGCCTTCTTGCAGTCCATCATGCCTGCGCCGGTCTTCTCGCGCAGTTCCTTGACAAGCGAGGCGGTAATCTCGGCCATGGGGGTATCCTCTTTCATTGAAATGGTCCAGATGACCAAATGAAAACAAATGGCGGCGACTTTTGCCGCCGCCATTCGATGAAATCAATCGCCCTTCAGCCCCCGAGGGGGCGCGGACAATCAGGCGGCGGGATGATCCTCTGCCGGAGCCGCCTCTTCAGCCGGAGCGGCCACCGGCTCGACCGGGGCCTCGGCGGATTCGCCGATGTCGACGCCCGACCGGGTCATTTCAGCCTGGATGCCGTCGAGCACGGCGCCGCCGATCAGATCGCAATAGGTCTGAATGGCACGCAGCGCATCGTCGTTGCCCGGGATCGGATAGGTGATGCCGTGCGGATCCGAGTTGGAATCAAGGATCGCAACCACCGGGATGCCGAGCTTGTTGGCTTCCTGAACCGCCAGAGCTTCCTTGTTGGTGTCGATGATGAAGAGGATGTCCGGCAGGCCGCCCATCTCCTTGATGCCACCAAGAGCGCGTTCCAGCTTTTCCTGCTCGCGGGTCAGGTTCAGCAGTTCCTTCTTGGTCAGGCCCTGAACGGCGCCCGAGGAGGTCTGCTCCTCAATCTCGCGCAGGCGGCGGATCGACTGGGAGATGGTCTTCCAGTTCGTCAGCATGCCGCCCAGCCAGCGATGGTTGACATAATACTGGCCGCAGCGCTTGGCCGAATCGGCGACGATATCCGCGGCGGCGCGCTTGGTGCCCACGAACAGGACGCGGCCGCCGCCGGCGACGACGTCACGAACCGCCTGCATGCCACGATGCAGCATCGGCACGCTCTGCTGCAGGTCGATGATATGGATGCCGTTGCGGACCCCGAACAGGAAGGGGGCCATCTTCGGATTCCAGCGGCGGGTGTTGTGACCGAAATGGACGCCAGCTTCGATCAGCTGACGCATGGAGAACGTCGGCAATGCCATAGAGAATTCCTTTGCTTCTCCGGTTGAACCTCCGCGGGAGTAAGGCCGGAATACCCTTAACGGGCGCCGGCACCGGAGCGAACGGCCTCTGTCGAAGCCCTCCGCGGTTCCCGCGTGCGGATTGGTGCGCGGTTCATATCTCCTAACCGCGTCTTTTGCAAGGGGATTGCGGACAGGCGACAGGGCGATCAGGGGACGGCGCTAAATCGGAATCGACAGGGCAAACCGGGTGGCGCAGGCGAACGTCCACCGCCCCCGTTCGCCCGTTAGTAATTTGGAAAGGGTACTGACCATATCCTTAACGAACGGATCATGCGTCGTTTATGGCAATTTTCCCCGGGGGGATCCATAATACCGGCATGGCTAACGTCGGGACCCTCATACACACCCCGCAGGGCCTTGGTACCATCGTCCGGGTCCAGCCGGGGCATATTGACCCCGCCCTGTCGAAGGTGGTCGCGGAACCGCTTGATCAGGGCGTCCGGGACGTTTTGTCCTATGGGGGCCACGGCGCGCCCCTCCCCGGCCAGGCGGCATCGGCGGCCAATTTCATTCAGACCCTGATTCTCCCGTCCGACCTCGACGTCATCGCTCAGGCCGACGCGGCAACAGCCGTTCAGCCCCAGGCTGACGGTCAGGTGCAGTCGCAAGTCCAGACGGTCGCCGACAGCGAGGGCACGGAAATGACCGCCGGCCCTGGAACCACCGTCGCGACGGATCAGGCGGCAACGCCCTCGACACCGGCGCCGGCGGATGTGACAGGCCAGATGGCCACCCCCGCCCCCCAGCAGTCGTTTGTCCAGGCCGTCCAGGCCTACAACACCGTTCAGCAGCGCCTCGACAACGGATCGGGCTCCCCCGTCACTATCGGATAGGTATGATGCGCGGGCGCATCTCCGGCGGATAGGTATGATGCGCGGGCGCATCTCTGGCGGATAGGTATGATGCGCGGGCGCATCTCCGGGTTATCGACAGCCCTCGCCGGGCGACGGCATCCAAGCCCCGACCTGACGTTCCCGCCCCCTAAAGTTCCTGCACATCGACAACGCCGGGGAGCGTCTTGACCGTTCCGATCAGATTGGGGGACAGCGCGAAGCCTCCGGGAAGCCAGGCCTCCACTTCCCGGTCCTCGGTCTGGGCGACCACAGCAACACGCCCCTTGCCCCGCAGTTCCTTTTCCACAAGAGACTTGATCGTCGCCAGCGGCGCCGGATCGCGGATCACGATTTTGAGACCGGCCGCGGCTTTCGCCGCCGCCTGATCGAGACTTTCGATCTGCTGCCCGGTCAGACGAAGCTGTTCGTCCTCAAGCCGCGCCTCGACGGTCAGCAGCAAAGGCGTGTTGGGCTCCAGGAGATCGCGGGACGCGGCAAGCGTCTCGGAGAAAATCATGACCTCGAACAGGCCGGACGCATCCGAGACGCTGAGGAAGGCGTAACGGCTGCCGCGACTGGAAATCCTCTCCTGCTTCGCATTCAGGGTCCCCGCCAGCTTGATCCGGCTTTTGCCGCCGGCGGCAAGGTGGTGCGGAACTTCCGAGGATTTGAGCACCCCAAGACGCTGGAGGCTCTTGCCATAGGCGTCCATCGGATGGGCAGAAAGATAGAATCCGACGGCATCGAATTCATGCTGCAACTTCTCGACGGGCGACCAGTCCAGCCGGTTGGGCAGGACAAGCTTCGATGGTGCCGCGGCGCCCCCGAAAAGACTGGATTGCCCCGACTCACGATCCGTCGCGGCGGCCTGCGCCTCGCGGAGGACCAGTTCGATCCCCTCAAACAACTGGGCACGGTTCCGGTTGAGACAGTCGAGCGCCCCGGCGCGGACCAGATTTTCAAGCTGCCGCTTGTTGATGGCCTTGGCATCGATGCGGCGGGCAAAGTCGGCGACACCCTTAAAGGCTCCCCCTTTCTTGCGTTCCGCCACCAGGCTTTCCATCGCCGCCGCGCCCACGTTCTTCAGGGCGGCCAGGGCATAACGGACCGCGAACTCACCATTGCCGAGATCCTCCACCCAGAAATCCGGCCCCGATTTGTTCACGTCGGGCGGCAGCAGCCTGATCTTGAGGCGGTCCAACTCCTGCCGGAAGACGTTCAGCTTGTCGGTGTTGTGCATATCATAGGTCATCGACGCGGCGATGAAGGCAACCGGGTAATTCGCCTTCAGCCAGGCCGTCTGATAGGCCACCAGCGCGTAGGCGGCGGCATGGGATTTGTTGAACCCATAGCCGGCGAACTTGTTGACCTGATCGAAGATTTCCGACGCCTTCGTCTGATCGACCTCGCGCGCCACGGCGCCCTCGATGAACAATTTGCGCTGGGCGTCCATTTCCGCCTGGATCTTCTTGCCCATGGCGCGGCGCAACAGATCGGCGCCGCCCAGCGTATAGCCGGACAGCTCCTGCGCGATCTGCATGACCTGTTCCTGGTAGATCATGATCCCGTAGGTTTCCTTCAGGATCCATTCCAGGCGGGGATGCAGATAATCCGGGGGTTCCAGTCCCTGCTTGACCGCAATGTAATGCGGGATGTTGTCCATCGGACCAGGACGGTAAAGCGCCACCACCGCGATGATGTCGGCGAAACTGTCCGCCTTCATCTTGCGCAGGACGTCGCGCATGCCCGAACTTTCAAGCTGGAACACGCCCACTGTCTCGCCGCGCGCCAGCATGTCGTAAGTCAGCTTGTCATCGACCGGAATTGCCGACAGATCGATCTCGTCACCGGCGGTCCGACGGATATTGTCGACGCAGCGATGCAGAACCGTCAGCGTCTTGAGGCCGAGGAAGTCGAACTTGATCAGGCCGGTCGATTCGACCCATTTCATATTGAACTGGGTGACCGGCATGTCGGACCGCGGATCGCGATAGAGCGGCACAAGCTGATCGAGCGGCCTGTCGCCGATCACCACGCCGGCCGCATGAGTCGAGGCGTGACGGTAAAGCCCCTCCAGCTTCATGCCGATGTCGAGAAGCTGCGCCACCTGCTCGTCGCTTTTCTGCATCTCCTGCAGCAACGGCTCCTTCTCGATCGCCTCCTTCAGAGTGATCGGGTCCGCCGGGTTGTTGGGCACCAGCTTGCACAGACGGTCGACCTGGCCGTAAGGCATCTGCAACACGCGACCGACGTCGCGCAGCACGGCGCGGGCCTGCAGCTTACCGAAGGTGATGATCTGCGCGACGTGGTCGTGACCGTATTTGTCCTGAACGTAGTGGATCGTTTTTTCGCGGTTGTCCTGGCAGAAATCGACGTCGAAGTCCGGCATCGACACGCGTTCCGGATTCAGGAAACGCTCGAACAGCAGCCCCCAGCGCAGAGGGTCGAGATCGGTGATCGTGAGCGCCCAGGCAACGGCCGAACCCGCGCCCGATCCGCGTCCCGGTCCGACCGGCACGCCATTGGCCTTGGACCATTGAATAAAATCGGCAACGATCAGGAAGTAACCCGGGAATCCCATCTGAATGATGATCCCAAGTTCATATTCCAGGCGTTCCCAATAGGGCTTGGCGATCTTCTCGCGCTCCGCCTCGTCCATCCCGGCGGTAAAGACATGCGCCTCCAGCCGCTTCTGAAGCCCCTCGGTCGCCATCTTGCGCAACAGCTCGACCTCTGTCATGCCGGGGACGTGGAAGGGCGGCAGCAGGGGTTTGCGCTTTTTGACAAGGAATGCGCAGCGTTTCGCCACGATCAGCGTATTGTCGACGGCATCGGGCAGGTCGGCGAACAGCTCGCGCATTTCCTCGGCCGACTTGAAGCGATGCTCAGGCGTCAGCCGGCGCCTCTCGTCCTGACTGACATAGGCCCCCTCCGCGATGCAGAGCAGGGCGTCGTGCGCCTGATACATATCGGCGCCGGCGAAAAAGGGTTCGTTGGTAGCCACCAGCGGAATGCCGTGGCGGTCGGCCAGTTCGACCAGTTCCGGCTCGATGGCCTCCTCGACCGGAAGGCCGTGCCGCTGCAACTCCATGTAAAGACGATCGGGAAAGATCGCCTTCAGGCGCGACAGCATCTCTTCGGCCTGCGCCGCCTTTCCTTCCGACAGCAACCGGCCGACCGCCCCTTTCGGGCCGCCCGACAAAGCCAGCAAGCCATCGGCAAGAGGCTCCAGATCGACAAGCCGGACCTGGGGTGTCTCGCCACCGTCGGTCTCAAGAAAGGCTTTCGACACCGCCTTCAGCAGATTGGCGTATCCGGTCTCGTTCTGGACCAGGAGGACGAGTTGATCCGGATCCGGCTTGCGCCCGGAATCGCGTCCCCCACCGAAGCCCTTGGGGGCCTCCTCCTCGCGGCGGACGTGCAACTGGACGCCGATGATCGGCTGGATTCCGGCGTCGGCGCAGGAGGTCGACAACTCGAACGCGCCGAACAGATTGCCGGTATCGGTCATCGCCACCGCGGGCATGTTCATGCCCTGGCACAGCTTGACCAGTTGTTTGACCTTGATCGCCCCTTCGGACAGCGAATAGGCGGTATGGACGCGAAGATGAACAAAAGCGGCATGTGACATGGACGGCAGTCTAGACGAAAGGCAGGATCCCCGCCACCGGCGCGATCACCTGTTAACGGCCGCCCGCACCCCCCTCCTCCCCATTTGAGGATATCCGGAATCAACCGTGTCCTTTAAGATACTGTCGGTTGAATTGTCCTGGCGGCACTTTCAGCTCCGGCAAGAGGACCGCCACCCGATCTCCCGTCCGGAAGGACACCCCCAAGTTGTTCGAGGCAGCGGTGACAGAGTCCGCCCCCAATATGGTAACAGAGACCTGCTCCCCACCGAAATCCGGTCCGCTGGCGCTGGCCTTTCTGTCCGCCCTTTGTCTCGCGGGCGGACTGCTGGGGCAACAGCTTTCCGTTTCAGCCACGGGCGCCAGCCTGGTCTGGCCGCCGGCGGGGCTGGCCCTGGGCGCCGTCCTGCTTCTGGGCAACCGGGCGCTCTGGGCGGTCGTCGCGGGCGCACTGGCGCTGGCCTTTGGCGAATCAGTTTTCACACCGGATCGCGGTTCGGAGCCGATGGCGGTAGCCGCCGCCGGAGGGGCCATCGCCATCGGCGTCTTCCAGGCCTGGGCCGGCGGATATCTGATGCGCCGGCAAGGGGGATTCCGCCCCGCTCTGGACGACAAAGGCAGCGTTCTGGCGTTGCTCGGACTGGGTGGCGCCGGAACCGGTCTGTTGGGCGCCATTCTCGATGTCTGCCTGTCCCTGGCGCTTCACCCGGCGCAAGCCGGAGACCTGCTTTTCGACGCGTCCTGCCGGTGGGCGGGCACTATCCTGGGAGTGGCGCTGTTCGCGCCCCTTCTGCTCGCCTGGTGGCCGGGGGAGGCTCCCTGCTGGCCGCGGCGCCGCACCGCGGTCACGCTCTGCCTCGCCGTGTTTTTTCTCGGGGCCTGGCTCCTCGTGGGATATGCCCGCAGCCGGGAACAGGAAACCGCCCGCCAGGAGCTGGATGAACTGGCGGCGACCCTCACCGGCCAGCTCGAAAAAAACGTCACGCTTTACGTCGACGCGCTCGCCTCGTTGCAAAGCGTCCTGATGAGCGGACTGGCGGTGGACCAGGAAAGCTATGTGGAAATCGCCAGCCGGACGCAGTCTCGACTCCCCGGCGTCCAGGCCATGAACTGGGCCCCTGTGATCGACGCCTCGGAACGGGCGGATTATGAAAGGGACATCATTTCACGCCAGATGGACGGGCTTGGCATCAAGGACAGGCGTGGACAGGGTTGGATTACAGCGGGTCCCAGGGATCAGTATGCGCCCGTATTCTGGGTGGAACCGGTCATCGCCAACCGGTCTGCCCTGGGATTTGACCTGCTCTCCGACCCGATCCGGCGCGAGAGCATCGAACGCGCGAGGGACGGCGGTCATCTGGTTTTCAGCCGCCCCGTCGATATGACCACCGGCGGGAAGGGGCTCCTGGCCGTTTTTCCGGTTTACCGGCGTGGCCCGCCTCACGACACCCTCGAAAATCGCCGCAAGGCCATGCGTGGCGTCGTTGTCGGCGCCTTTCGCCCGTCCGAGCTGGCGTCGGACGCCCTGCGCAAGAGCGCGGAGACCCATGTCATCTTCTGGCTGGTCGATCAAACCTCCCCCCCGTCACAGGACGTTCTGGTCGCCAATGCCGTGACGCCTCCCGGCGTCATGCCCTCGCCCGCCATCGGCCCGTTCGGCGTCGCGCCCTCCCTCCAGTCATCGCGCAGCCTTGATGTCGGCGGGCGGGTCTGGACGGTCCGCCTCGCGCCGACGCCCGCATTCCTGGAGGCAAACAGGCAGAGCGCAACCTGGTATGTTCTCTTTGCAACGGTCGCCTTCATCGGCTTCGCCAGCGGCGCCGTCCTGGTCGCCACCGGACGCGAAACCGCGCTCCGCCGGATCGCCGATGAACGGACCGGCGCCCTTGCCGAAATCGAGAGCATCAACAGGCATTTCCGGCAGGAGGCCGAGAAACGGTTCCAGGCCATCGTCGACAACATCGGCGAGGCGGTGATCCTGATGGATGGCGAGGGATCGATAGAGACCTTCAACAGGGCCGCCGAAGTGGCGTTTGGCTGCTCCGCCGCCGATGTCATCGGGGAACCCGCCTCGATTCTGGCGGGCGACTCAGACTGCCACCGCCTGGCCCCGCGCAATGAACGGTTCCAGCGCCAGGCGGCGGGCGCCAAGTCGCGGCGCCCCATGGAGATCACGGCGGTCCGCCGCGACGGAAGCCCCTTCCCCGCCGAACTGACCGTTGACGAACTGGCAGGCCTCGACTCCGTGCGCTATCTGCTCATCATCCATGACATCTCCCATAGAAAGGAGATCGAACGGAGTCTCCGGGAAAGCGAGCGCCGGTTCCGCGATCTTGCCGGTTCGGCCTCGGACTGGTTCTGGGAAACGGATGCCGATTATAACCTCACCTTCGTATCCGAACGGATCGGAGCCATTCTCGGTGTCAAGGCGGCGGAGATCCAGGGCCTCAGCTATTTCGACCTCGGTCTTGACGATCTCCCCGAGGTCGCGCGGGCGCATCGCGCCGACATTGCCAAACATGCGGCCTTTCGCGATCTGGTGTTCCATGTCGGCCCGTCGGGAGAGGCCAAGGACTCGAAATTCATCCGCCTTTCCGGCATTCCCCTGTTCGATCGTGACGGCACCTTCACCGGATACCGGGGGATTGGCGCCGATATCACCCGTGAAATGGCTGCGGAGCAAAGGGCCACGGTGGCGCAGCAGCAGATGTCCGACGCGATCGACAGTGTCGGCGACGCCATCGCGGTCTACGACAGCGACGACCACCTGGTGATCTGCAATGCCGCCTTCAAGACGATTTTCGGCGAGTTCGGCCATCTTCTGCAACCGGCGATGGCCTTCGGCGACATGCTCGACATGGGGCATGACCTCAACGTCTTCCATACCGGGGGCGAGGTCTATGAAACGTGGAAGAAACGGCGTCTCGAGCAGCATCTGGAGGCCACAGGCCTGCCTTTCGTCATCCGCCTTCAGGACGGTCGCTGGATCCAGCATCGCGAATTCCGGACACGCGACGGAGGGGTCATCGGCGTACGTTCGGACATCACCGAAGCCAAGCGGCGCGAGGAGATCTTGCAGGATCTGCAGCGTCGCTACGCGCTAATTCTGGACTCGGCCGGCGACGGCATCATCGGACTGGACGGTGCCGGCATCATCACATTCGCCAATCGGACCGCGGGCAGCCTTCTGGGACATGACACCGCGACCATGATCGGCGTCCCATTCGAACGGCTGACTCAGCCGATGGACCCGCAATCGGCGTCCGAGGCCCCCCATCTGTCAGGCGTCCCCGGTGACAGTCGTCAGACCGGCACGGCGGTGTTGCGCCGCGGGGATGGGCAATCGCTTCCGGCGGACTATCTTCTCGCTCCGCTGGTCGATGACGGAAATGCCGCGGGCGCGGTCCTGGTATTCCGCGATGCCACCCTGCGCCTCCAGTTCGAGCGCAGCCAGGCCGAACAGCAGCGCGAGCTCGAACGCCAGGTCATGGAACGGACCGCCGAACTCACTCAGGAAATGGAGGTGCGCCGGCGGGTCGAGGACGCGCTTCGGGAATCCCGGGAGCGGCACAAAAGCGTCACCGACAATCTGTTCGAGGGCGTGATCGCGGTCGACCGCCACGGCCACGTCATTTTCGCCAACCCATCCGCGCTGCGACTGTTGCGGTGGTCGGCGGACGGCGAGGAGGTCGAGGGCTACCCGCTGGACGAGGTATTGCGGCTCCGCACCCGGACCGGCGACATCGGATTCGAGGGATCGCCCTGGCAGGGAGTGCTGGCGACCGGAAAAGCCGTTCAGGACGATGACGCGCAATTCGTCACGCCGGCGGGAACGGTGATTGCCGTCGCCTATGCCTGCTCGTCGCTGCCGCGGGGCGACCTTCATCCCGGGGTCGTGATCTCGTTTCGCGATATCGGTGTTCTGAAGCAGGCTCAGTGGGAAGCGATTCAGGCATCGCGCCTGGCCAGCGTCGGACAACTGGCGGCGGGAATCGCCCATGAGATCAATACGCCGGTCCAGTATGTCGGCGACAACCTTCGCTATGTCGGCAAGTCGCTGACCAAGGTTCTCACTGTCCTCGATGCGGGCAACGCACTGGCCGAGCAAGCCCGCCAGCGTCCGGAAACGGAACCCGCCGCGGTCGCATACAGCGGCGCCGTCACGGCCGCGAAACTTGGAACATTGACGGAGGAAATGACCGAAGCCATCGACGAGTCTCTCCAGGGTGTCGCTCAGATCGCGAGAATCGTTCTGTCGATGAAGGAATTCTCCCACCCTGGCACATCGAGCAAGACGGCGACGGACCTCAACAAGGCGATCGAGAGCACACTGACGGTGTCGCGCAATGTCTGGAAACATGCCGCCGAAGTCGACCGCGACCTGGATCCGGACCTGCCCACGGTCATTTGCCACGCCGGCGAAATGAACCAGGTCTTTCTGAACCTGATCGTCAACGCCGCGCATGCGATCGAATCCTCCGGAAAGCCGTTGCCCGGACGGATCCGGATCACCACCCGGACGATCGACGGCGACCGGATCGAGGTGCGGGTGGCGGACAACGGCACCGGCATTCCCGATGCGATCAAGGAAAAGATCTTCGATCCTTTTTTCACCACGAAAGAGGTCGGCAAGGGAACCGGCCAGGGATTGGCGATCTGCCGCGATGTCGTGGTCACCAAACACGGAGGCACCATCGATCTTGGTGGCGCCCCCGGCGAAGGGGCGGAATTTATCGTCAGACTGCCTCTTGGGAGGGAAAAGGACGGCTATGCCGATGACGAGCTTGATGAGGAAGCCAGAGCATGACCGATAAGGTGCGCATCCTGTTCGTCGATGACGAACCTCACGTCCTCAATGGCCTGAGACGGGCCATTGCCTCGTCGGCGTCGGAGTGGGATATGGTCTTCTGCGCCAGCGGCGAGGAAGCCCTGGCCCTGCTGGACCGGTCTCCGTTCGATGTCGTGGTCTCCGACATGCGGATGCCCTCGATCGATGGCGCCCAGTTGCTGGAACTGGTCCGCGAACGCCATCCCGCCACGATCCGGATCATTCTGTCCGGCTACGCCGACCCGAACACCATTCTGCGCACCATCGGTCCGGCGCATGCCTATCTGGCGAAACCCTGCGATTCCCGGGCCATCGCCAACGCCATCGCGCGGCCTCTGGCACTGCGGCGGATGATGGCGAACGAGGGGATGCATCGGGCGATCGGCGGCCTTGTCAACCTGCCCAGCCTTCCGAAACTGTTTCTCGAAATCGAGGACGAACTGCGATCGCCGACAGCATCCGTCCGCGCCGTCGCCGACATCATCAGCCGCGACATCGCGATGACCGCCGAAATCCTGAAGCTGACCAATTCAGCCTTCTTTTCGGTCGGGCAACGGATCACCAGCACCTTGCAGGCGGTTCGCACGCTTGGGCTGGAAACCGTTCAGACCCTGGTTCTGCGGACAGGTATTTTCCGCCAGTTCACCCAGTCCTCGCCGCAAAGCGTGGCGATGATGTCGGAACTGACCGACCACAGCCTGGCAATCGCCCGGCTGGCCGAGACCATTGCCATCGACTGCGGAGCCGATGCTGCGACCGGCAAGGCCGCTTCCTGCGCCGGCATGCTGTGCCACCTCGGCATGCTGGTCCTTCTGGATTCGCGCCCCAGCGAATACCGCCGGATCCTGACTGTAGTCACGGCCGACCAGCCCTTGGACCATCTCGAAAAAGAGGCCTTCGGGGCCGATCACGCTCTGATCGGCGCCTATCTTCTGGGGCTGTGGGGATTTTCCGATCAGGTTGTGGAGGCCGTTGCCCTGTCCTGCCGCCCGCAACGATCGGCCGAACAGGAAAATGTGGTTCTGACGGCCCTGCACGCCGCCCGGGTTCTGGGGCCTCCGCTGCCCTGGCTGCCGACGCGCCAACGCGATGTCCCGGACATCGATGACCATTATCTTGAACTTTGCGGACGGACCGGCCATCGGGATGGCTGGGCCGGGCTTGCCGCCACCAAGGAAGGCGAGGTGAAACCATGAGCGAACGGATTCTTGTGGTCGATGACGATCTGCATCTTCTGAAAGCCTTCCGCCGCCAGTTGGGTGAACGCTTCGACCTGGATACGGCACAGAATGGCAACGACGCCATTGCCGCCGTCCACGCCTCGATCGACGCGAAAACCCCCTATGCGGTCGTCCTGTGCGACATGCGCATGCCGGGAATCGACGGTATCGAAACGCTGGAGCGCATCCGGACCGTCAGTCCCGATACCGTGCGCCTCATGCTGACCGGCAACGCCGATCAGCAGACGGCCATCGATTCGATCAACCGGGGGCAGATCTTCCGGTTCTACACCAAACCCTTTCCCCTCGATCAATTGGGGGACGGCATTCAGGTGGCCCTGGAACAGCACAGACTGATCATCGCCGAACGGGAACTGCTGGAGAAAACAGTCACCGGCAGCATCAAGATGCTGACCGATCTGGTGGCCTTCAACGATCCGATGTCCCATGCCCTGGCCGTGCGGTTGCAGCAGTGGATCCATATCCTGCAGACCAGCTTCAACATGCCGCATCGCTGGCAGCTCGAGATCGCCGCCTCGCTGGTGGCTGTCGGCCATCTGGCTCTGCCCCCCGAACTGGTCACGAAGAAGCGCCGCAAGGCCGTTCTGACAGAGACCGAGGAACTGGTGCTGCGCCAGGCGCCGGAAATGGCGCGTGACCTGCTGGCGAACATCCCGCGTTTGAACAAGGTGGCGGAGATCGTCTATCTGCAGGACAAGGGCTATGACGGCAGCGGCTTTCCGGACCAGGGCCCCCGGGGCGATGCGATCCCCCTTGATGCACGGATCATCAAGATCCTGAAGGATCTGGCGGATGAAACGGGGGCCGCCCCGCTGACCGAGGCGGCTCTGCTACGCCTTGACCAGAAGAAAAACCAATACGCCCCCATCCTGCTCTCGAAGGTCCGAAACTGCCTGAGGGCGCTGGTGGCCGGCAAGGCCGCACCCGCCATCGAACTGCCGGTGGCGGCGCTTCGCGCGGGGCACGAAATCCTGTCGGACGTAAGGCTGGAAAATGAACATCTCATCATTCCGGCGCGCACGCGTCTGACCGCAGCCCATATCACGCGAATTCAGAATTTAAAGAAGATCTTCGGGTTCATTGAACCGATCAAGGTCGCGGAGGCGTCGCTGAAGGACGCCGATGCGGAAAAGACTCCCTGAAAAACGGCAGCCCCCGGTCCCGATCGCACAATGGACAGGGATCGGGGGCGCAGTTCAGACGGTGACGTCAGTCAGCCGTCCCTCCGACAGAGTGACCATGCGGTCCATACGCCGTGCCAGATCGGGGTTATGGGTCGCGATCAGGGCCGCCAACCCGGCCCCCCGGACCAGCTTCAACAGAGCGTTGAACACCACATCGGCGGTATGGGGGTCGAGGTTGCCGGTGGGCTCGTCGGCCAGCAGCAGTTTGGGTGCATTGGCCAGCGCCCTTGCGATGGCGATTCGCTGCTGTTCGCCCCCCGACAACTGGCCAGGACGGTGATCGGCGCGCGGCAGCAGCCCCAGGCTGGACAGAAGCTGCCGCCCGCGCTCGGCCGCTTCTCGCCGGGACAGTCCGGCGATCATCTGGGGCAGCACGATATTCTCCAGCGCCGAAAACTCCGGCAGCAGATGATGGTACTGGTAGACGAACCCCAGATACTGGCGGCGGATTGCCGTCCGCCGGTCGTCGTTCAGGGATCCGCAGGCCTGGCCGTCGATCAGGACTTCACCCTCGTCGGGCTTTTCCAGAAGACCGGAAATTTGCAGCAACGTCGACTTGCCGGCGCCGGACGGCCCTACCAGGGCGACGATCTCGCCCGCCTTCAGGGTCAGATCCGCCCCGGCCAGAACCCGCAGTTCGTCCCGCCCCTGACGGAAGGAGCGGACCACGCCGGACAATGCAAGAACCGTCTCACTCATAGCGCAGCGCCTCCACCGGATCGAGCCGGGCCGCCCGCCAGGACGGATAGATCGTCGCCGCGAAAGACAGCCCCAGCGCCATCAGGACGACCGTCGTCACCTCGCCCGCGTCCACTTTCGCCGGAAGCTGGCTCAGGTAGTAGATTTCGGCCGAAAACAGGTCCCGCCCGATCAGGGACTGAAGGAACTGGCGGATTTTTTCGATATTGAGGGCGAAGGCAAGACCGAGGGCGACGCCCCCGGCCGTTCCGATCACGCCGACACTGGCGCCGGAAATGAAAAAGATCCGCATGATCATTCCGCGTGTCGCCCCCATGGTCCTAAGGATCGCGATGTCGCGCCCCTTGTCCTTGACCAGCATGATCAGGCTGGAAATGACGTTGAACGCGGCCACCAGGATAATCAGCGTCAGGATCAGGAACATGACGTTGCGTTCCACCTGGATCGCATTGAAAAAGCTGGAATTGGCCTTTTGCCAGTCATAGACGCGGAAGCGACCCTGGGTGTCGTGGGCGATCACGTCGACCACGTCGCCGACCTTGTCCGGATCGGACACCATCACCTGAAGATCGCTGATGCGGTCGGGCATCATCAGATAGATCTGTGCGGCTTCCAGCGGCATGAAGACAAAGGTCGAATCATATTCGGCCATGCCGACATTGAAGACCGCCACCACCTTGTACGACCTGAGCCGGGGCACATTTCCAAACGCCGTGACATTGCCTTTGGGCGAGATCAGGGTGATCGGATCGCCGATCCGAAGGCCCAGTTTCTCCGCCAGGCGGTATCCGATGATCACGGAGTTGTCGCCGTCGAACGCCTTGGGATCCCCGGCCCGGATTCCGTCGAGAACGGCCCCCTTGCTCAGCAGGTCCTCGGGCCGGATCCCCCGGACGATCGCCCCGGAGGCGCCTCCGGCCGGCGATGTCCCCAACACCAGCCCCGCCCGCATCGGCGGGACGCGCACGACCCCCCGCACAGTGCGCACCGTGTCGGCCACAGCGTCGAAATCGGACATTCCGCCGACCGATGCATACACCCCGACATGGCCGTTAAGCCCCAGGATCCGCCCCATCAACTCGGCACGGAAACCGTTCATCACCGACATCACGATGATCAGAGTGGCAACACCGAGGGCGATGCCCAGAAGCGAAAACCACGCGATGATCGAGATAAATCCCTCGCGGCGGCGGGCCCTCAAATAGCGGGCCGCAACCATCCGTTCAAACGCGCCAAAGATCATTCTTCACCAAATCCCTGGAGGTCGGGGCCGGACACCTGGGCATCCAGGCATCCGGACAGGATGTCGTATCCGGCGCAGCATCCGGGTCATGACGTCCGTCTCCCGCGGCATGGGCGGGAGACGCCGTGATCGGGACACGCGCCCGGGTTACGTGACATATGACGATGGACGCCTCGCCCCCGGAGCCACGGGCCGTGCCGGCGCCGTGATACCGGCCGACGCCCCTCACCACGGAGGCCGGGTCACACGCCGAACCGTTCCAGCACCGCTTCCAGCGACAGTTCCTGACGATCTCCGGTCCGGCGGCTCTTCAATTCGACCATGCCATTGGCGATCCCCTTGGGACCGACGATGACCTGCCAGGGAAGGCCGATCAGATCCATGTCGGCAAACTTGACGCCGGCGCGCTCGTCACGATCATCATAAAGAACATCCGACCCGAAAGCGCGATACAGCGTTTCGCAAGCCGCGTCGCAACGCGGATCGCCCTTTTTCAGATTGATCAGGCCGACCTTGAAGGGGGCCACGGCCTCCGGCCAGACGATACCGGCGTCGTCGTGATAGGCCTCGATCAGGGCGCCGACCAGCCGCGAGACGCCGATTCCATAGGATCCCATCTCAACCGTGATGCTCTCGCCGCCCGGTCCGGCGACGACGGCATTCATCGCCTTGGAGTACTTCTGGCCGAAATTGAAGATATGGCCGACTTCGATCCCGCGCGCGCAAACCAGTTTGTCGCCCAGTTCCGCGGCCATGGCCGGATCGTGCTTTTCCTCTGTGACGGCATATTTGCCCGTCAGTTCGTCGACCAGAGGCTGAAGATCGTCGTCATAGTCGACCTCGCGGTTACGCCAATCCGTCTCGATGAAATCGCGATGCACGAACACGGCGCTTTCACCGGTCTCCGCCAGGATATGGAACTCGTGCGACAGGTCGCCGCCGATCGGTCCGGTGTCGGCGCGCATGGGGATCGCTTTCAGCCCCATCCGGGCGAAGGTCCGCATATAGGCGATGAACATCCGGTTGTAGGACCGGCGGGCCGCGGCCGGATCGAGATCGAAGGAATAGGCGTCCTTCATCAGGAACTCCCGGCCGCGCATGACCCCGAACCGCGGGCGCACCTCGTCACGGAATTTCCACTGGATATGATAGAGAATCTTCGGCAGGTCGCGGTACCGCTTCACATTGTCGCGGAAAACAGCCGTGATCATCTCCTCGTTGGTCGGACCGTAGAGCATTTCGCGGTCATGGCGGTCCGTGATGCGCAGCATCTCCTTGCCATAATCGTCGTAACGACCGGATTCCTTCCAAAGCTCCGCCGCCTGGATGGTCGGCATCAGCAGTTCCTGCGCGCCGGCCCTGTCCTGCTCTTCGCGAACGATCTGTTCGACCTTGCGCAACACGCGCCAGCCCAGCGGCAACCATGTGTAGATACCGGCGGCGGTCTGGCGGATCATGCCGGCGCGCAACATCAGGCGGTGCGAGACGATCTGGGCTTCGGCGGGGTTTTCTTTAAGCGTTGGCAGGAAATAGGCGGACAGACGCATCACGTCCTCGGGTTGGTTTCATGAGAAGGGGCTGACTTTAGGCAAGGAACCGCCTTATCGCAATCGACTTTGCCGGATAAATCACCGGTTCGTCCGAAAAGCGGACGGTGGTGTCACCGATAGCCGGCTTTGCGGCAGGCGTCGGACACCACCTTTTCCTGATCGCCGTCGAGAGGACGCCCGTCCAGGGTCGCCCGCCCGGTCCCGAGATCGACCGCCACATGCCCGAGCGGCAGAGACGTATTGTTGAACCGGCCCGGTGGCTGCCCCTGGCCCGCCTGGGCCGGCGCATTGGTGACCGGCCCCGCGGCGGGCACATAGGCCATGGGATTGAGCCTGAGGTCGAACTCGATTCTCTCGGGCAGGGTGACTGTGCCGGCGCTTCCCGGGAGATCGGCGGGAGCGACATACCGGCCATGGACGTCCACACCCGGCTCATAGGCTGTTCCCGGTGCGGGATGGTGGCGGACCAGCGCCATACAGTCGGCCTTCGTCACGTAAACCGGGGCTCCGGTGACAGTGACCGGATCGGCCAGTGCCGGACCGGTTCCGATCATCAGGACCAGGGGAATGGCCCAATGCCTCATGAAAGCCCCTCCTTTTTTTGAACCGTTCGATTGTGTCGCCCGTTAAAATCCGTTCGCAACAAAAATATGTCATGTTCGCGATCCCACAGTGTGGATTTGTGATGACATCGCGAACGAAGTTTCGTAATCTCGGCCACAAGAAAAGGGGCGCAACTATCCCGCAAAGATAGGCCCGAGTTTAGGGAGGATGCAAAGGGCGCCTTCAGGTGCCCTTCCAAGGGGAAAAGGAAACTGGCAAGACCCTCGTGGTCTTGCCATTCTTTTTTACTCAATTCCCACTCAAGCGACTCAGGTTTTTCCCGACAAGACTTCTTCGATTTTCTTTTGTACCGGACAATCAGGTCTATGGGCGCCCGGAAGAATTCCAATACTCATTAGGAATTCATTCACAACCTCTCCGCCAGTGAAGAGGAAAGTCCGTTTAAAAAGCTTTACCCAATCCTCTTTCGACTGGCAGGACTGGGCGGCAAGCCACTGAGCGAAGGATCCGTGGATCTTGACCAGTTCCAGAAGCCGGCGGGCATTTTCTATGATGGCTGTAATCTTTCGCCGGTTCCGGATGATGCCGGCATCGGACATCAGCCGCTCAATATCGGCCTCGCCATAGGCGGCAACCTGTCCCGGGGCAAAACCCCCGAAGGCAGCGCAAATAGCCTCACGCTTTTTAAGGACGATCAACCAGGACAAGCCTGCCTGGAAGATCTCGAGACAGAGCCGTTCGAACAGCTCGGCGTCCCCGGTAAGGGGAAAGCCATATTCCCGATCATGATAGGGACCATGGATCGGATGTCCGGGAGCGACGTCGCAATAGGAACTCATCGGCACCTCCTCTCGAGGTGATGGAGATCTGGTTTTGATCAGTGTCCCGGCTTCCGGGCCCGCGTTGCCAGGAACGTGGGCAGGAACCGGTCGATCACGAAACGGGGCGACGGTTGCCAATCCTCCAGAAAACCGTCGATGACAAATCCCTGTGCCAGTTGTCCGCCGATCAGATCGGTCAGGGAATGGCCGAAAACCAGAGCTTCTCCCCGCCCCCTCTTCGCCTCAAGCCTGTCGGGCGGCAGATCCCGGATATCGGCATAAGGAATGGGATAGAGCGGACGGATCAGTCCATCGGCCGCCAGAGCCGGATCACGATCGCCGACAAAGACGACAGGATTGTAGAAGCTTGCCAGAAGATGGCCTCCCGGCACCAGAACCCGATGACAGCCCCGCCAGACGGGCGTCACGTCCGGAACATAAAGATTGGAAATGGGATGGAACACAATGTCGAAAGAACCATCGTCGAACATCCGGAGATCGCGCATGTCGCCCCGGACAGTGCGCAAAGACAGACCGTCGCGCGCCGCGACCATGCGGTCCTGCGCCAGTTGCCCGTCCGCGATATCGAACACGGTCACATCGGCGCCGGCAGCCGCCAGAACCGGAGCCTGCTGACCGCCCGCCGATGCCAGGCAGAGAATTCGCCGGCCGCGAACGTCGCCCAGCCACTCCGCCGGCAGGGGACGAGGGGTGAGACGGACACTCCAGCGGCCCTGCCGCGCCTCTGAAATGACGTCCGGATCGACCGGGCGGGACCATTCGCAGTCCTGTAAGGCCTGCTTTTCCCAGGCTTCGCGGTTGTGGGACAGCCAGCCGTCGTTGTCGGGGGAAGGTGTCATGCGGCGAACTCCGGCAGGGGATCGGGGCCGCAATGTCTAACAGGAAATCAGAGGTGCCCCAAGCGCCTTGCCGGGGACGTCCAGACATCCTGACCCGGGGGAACGGGCGTTCCCCGTCACCGCACCCTGTCATTCCCGGAACGGGAGATCATGACCGGGTGCGCCTTTCCCTGGGGGAGGTCCGGCCCATCCCGGAGGATGGGAAACGCGAACCTCCCACCCCGGGATTACGCCTGTTCCAGTTCGACCAGCGTCCCCATGAAGTCTTTCGGGTGCAGGAACAGAACCGGCTTCTCATGGGCGCCGATCTTCGGCTCTCCATTGCCCAGAACGCGGGCACCTTCCGCCTTCAGCTTGTCGCGCGCGGCCAGGATGTCGGCGACCTCGTAACAGACATGGTGAATGCCGCCGGACGGATTCTTGTCGAGGAAGCCCTGGATCGGCGAGTTCTCGCCAAAGGGATGCAGCAGTTCCACCTTGGTGTTGTCGAGAAGCACGAAAACCACGGTCACGCCATGGGCCGGAAGCGACTGCGGCGCGGACACCTTGGCGCCGAGAACGTCGCGATAGGTCCTGGTCGCGGCGTCGAGGTCGGGAACGACGATGGCGACATGGTTGAGTTTACCGATCATGGGACTGGGTCTCCCCTCCTTGGAAAATGACGCCCTTTTATACACTTAAAAAAAATATGGTTATAGTCCCTTTTCTGCGATGGCAGCCCCGGCGCAAACGCCGGGCCCGACGGGGCCGGGCGGCGGGACATCCACGCAGACGCGCGGGCCATGGCCTGCCGTCCCATTCGGGGCTGGAATGGGGCGGGATGCATGCCGCGACGGGGAATGAGAAAATCGCGTAGCGATGGCGTCCGCCGTGGCCGGGGGGTCTGCTGATCAATCGGCGTATCAACGGCCCCTTAAGCCCAAGCGGCATTTGAGCATTGAAAAAGCAGTACTTTTTCGCTCGCGAAGAGTCCCGTGCCCTGGCCTCTTCTGAATGAGTCAGTGCGCGACCGGTCCGGATCAGATCCGGACCAGATGCACCTCGGTCACCGGCTTTTTGCCGTGACTCTGCTTCAGATGCCGGCGCAGCGCGAGACGCGCGGTCTCCTTGACCAGATCGTCGCTTTGCCGCGCAATCCGGGAAAGCTCGTCCAACGCGTCGCGGACGGCGTCGACCACCGCCTCATGCTGTTCGGACTCCTGGCCGGCATCGAGCAGCCCTTGCGCCGACACCTGCGGATCCCCCACCAGATTGCCGACACGGTCGAGGACGACCGTCACCACGGCGCTGCCGTTATAGACCATGCGGTGACGGTCCCGCATGATCGCCGAGTCCATGCTGACCAGTCTTGTCCCGTCCACGGCAAGGCGCCCGGTGGACACGATATCGACCACCTCCGGCTCGCCGGGTGCCAGCTTCAGGATCTCCCCGTCCTCCAGGATGACGCTGCGGCCGACACCGCAGGCGCCGGCCAGTTTCGCGTGTTCCTGCAGATGGCGCTGTTCGCCGTGCACCGGAACCGACACCGCCGGCCGCACGAGTTGATAAAGCCGTGTCATTTCCCCGCGGCCCGGATGGCCGGACACATGGACGAAATGATCTTTTTCCGTGATGACCCCGACACCCTGCCGGATCAACCGGTTCTGGAGCCGGAAAATGGACTTCTCGTTTCCGGGAATGATGCGCGAGGAGAACACCACCACGTCCCCCTTTCCCAACGTCACATGGGGATGGGAACCGTCGGCGATCCGCGCCAATGCGGCGCGGGGCTCTCCCTGGCTGCCGGTGCAGATGTAGACGACCTTGTCCTCGGGCAGATAAGCGGCATCATGTTCGTCAAGGAAGGTCGGCACGCCCACCAGATAGCCGTTCTCGCGCGCCGCCTTGTCGATCCGCCAGAGGGATCGCCCGACCAGCGCGACATGCCGGTCATGACGGGCGGCGGCAACGGCAATCGATTCGACCCGCGCCACATTGGTTGCGAAACAGGCGACCGCGATGCGGCCCCGGAATTGCCCGAACAGCTCGGCCAGGCTCTCCCTGACATCCGCCTCGGACCCTGACGTGCCGTCTTTGAAGACATTCGTCGAGTCCCCGACAATCGCCAGGACACCCTCGTCCCCCAGTTCTTTCAGGCGGCCCACGTCGGCGGGATTTCCGATCAGCGGTTTCGGATCGAACTTCCAATCGCCCGTATGCAGGACCGTGCCCAGCGGCGTCCGGATGGCAAGAGAGTTCGGCTCGGGAATGGAATGGGTCTGGGTGATGAACTCGATATCGAACGGACCGATGGTGACACGTCCGCCAAGAGGCACCACATGCAGGGGAACCTCGGCCTCAAGATTGGCCTCGGCCAGCTTTCCTGTCAGAAGAGTGGCGGCAAACGGCGTCGCATAGACGGGACAGCGCAGCCGGTCCCACAGATGGGCCACCGCGCCCAGATGGTCCTCGTGGGCGTGAGTGAGGACGATTGCCAGAAGATCGTCGCGCCGCTCGGCGATGAAGGAGGGGTCGGGCATGAAAACGTCGATGCCGGGGAGGCTGTCGTCCCCGAAAGAGACCCCCAGGTCCACGATCAGCCATTTGCCCTGACACCGGTAAAGGTTCAGGTTCATTCCAATCTCTCCCGTCCCGCCCAGGGGAAGAAAGAGCAATTCGTCAGTGTTCTCTTTGTTCATGTAGGTCGATTCAAACGATAGATTTCCAAAAGCCCCCGCAGGGTCAGGTCGCGATCGAGATGCTGGATGACATCCGTGGCCTCGGAGAACAGCGGGGCAAGGCCTCCGGTGGCAACCACCGTCATCGGCACTCCGAATTCGCCCTCGATCCGCTTCACCAACCCCTCGATCAACCCGATATAGCCCCAGTAGACCCCGGACCGCATGGCCGGAACCGTGGATTTGCCGATAACGCTTTTGGGCCGGCCGATGGCGACCCGCGGCAATTTCGCGGCGGCCATATGCAGCGCTTCCAGCGACAGATTGATCCCGGGCGCGATCACGCCGCCACAGTAATTTCCCTGCCCGTCGACCACATCGAAGGTGGTGGCGGTACCGAAATCGATGACAATCAGCGGGCCGGCATACCGTTTCTGCGCGGCGACCGCATTCACCAGCCGGTCTGCGCCGACCTCGTCAGGTCGGTCCATCAGGACACCGATGCCAAGCTGCACGCCGGCGTCGCCGACCACCAGGGCTTCACGTCCGAAATACCGCCGGCAGAGCTGCTTCAGCGCGAACAGCATGGCCGGGACGACCGAGGCGATGATACAGGCCTCGACATCCTGCGGACTGATCCGTTCCATCGCGAGCAACTGGCTGAGCCAGACGCCGAATTCATCCGCGGTGCGGTTCGTATCGGTCGACGATCGCCATTCCCCCCGGATCCGATCACCGTCGAACAGCGCGAAAACGATATTGGTATTCCCCGAATCGATGACCAGCAGCATCCCCGCAGTCCCGTATACAATGGATCGCAAGAAAACAGAAATCGCCGCGTCCTGCCAAAGGCCAACCGGCGGAAGGCCGGCATACTAGTGCGCGATCGGTTCGGACGGAAGCAGAAACGCCGGCCCGTCTCGCGGCGGCCGCGACCGTGGTCCCCGACGAGGAGCCCGGTGATGGCGGACCGGCCGGGCCCACCCCCCGCACCCCGGGGTCAGCGGGCTCCGGGAAAGAACACGTCACCCGCCAGGATCCTGCGGACGGTTCCGTCCGGCAAACCCAGCAGCAGAGCCCCCTGGGCGTCAAGACCGGTAAATGTTCCGTCGAGGGCCGTCTCGTCGGCCAGACGCACCGTCACCGGTCCGCCGACACCGGCGGCACCGGCCAGCCATGCCTCGCGAACCGGGGCAAATCCCTCCTGGCGCCAGCGCCCGTACCAGGTTCCCAGATGCTCCGCCAGCGCGGCCAGCACATCGAACGGAGCGGCTCCGCTGCCAAGCTGGCGCAGGCAGGCGGTGGGATAGAGCCCGGGCTCCGGCGCGACCGCGATGTTCACGCCGATCCCGAGAATGATCCAGGGCTCCGCCAGTTCCATCAACATGCCGACCATCTTGCGTCCCTGGCAAAGGACGTCGTTCGGCCATTTGGCCTGGAAGGAGGCCGACGGCACCAGCCCGGCCAGCGCCTCGCGAACCGCGACGGCCGCGACGAAGGACAGTTGGGGGGCGTCCGCCAGGGACGGCCCCGGGTCCAACAGAAACGAACAATGGAGGTTGCCTTCGACCGAAACCCACTGACGCCCGCGGCGCCCCCGCCCCGCGGATTGCCGGCCGGCCCAGACCACCGTGCCATGGCCGGCGCCCTTGCCGGCCTGCCGACGAAGTTCGTCATTGGTACTGTCGGTCTGGTCCAGCGCGATCAGACGAAAAGGTTCGGCCAGTGTCTCCATCATCCACCAAACAGGGCCTGGGCGGCGGTCCCGGCGCTGGAGGTCAGGAAGGACGGCGCGAGGATGAAGCCGGCGACCAGGATCGCATTGACAGCGGTGATCAGGCCGAGCCCCTTGCCGGTGCCGTGATCCAGAACCTCCACCGGTTCATCAAAATACATGATCTTGATGATGCGGAGGTAATAGAACGCGCTCACCACGCTGGTCAACACGCCGATGATGGCCAGGGTGACATATCCCTTGTCCACGGCCGCCATGAAAACATAGAACTTGCCGAAAAATCCGGCCAGCGGCGGGACCCCCGCCATGGACAACATGAACACCGCCAACGCCAGGGCCGGCATCGGGTGGGTTTTCGAGAACCCCGCCAGATCGTCGATTCCCTCCATCAGACGGCCCTTCTGGCGCATCATCAGGATGACGGCGAAGGTCCCGACATTCATGAAAAGGTAGATGGCGAGATAGATCAGCACACCCCGGATGCCGACCTGATCGCCGACCGCCAGCCCGATCAGGGCGTAACCGACATGGCCGATGGAGCTGTAGGCCATCAGGCGCTTGATGTTGGTCTGGGCAATGGCGCCGAACGCGCCCAGGAACATCGACGCGACCGAAATGAAGACGACGACCTGGCTCCACTGATGTGTCAGTTCGCCGAACGGCCCCACCATGATCCGGATCAGGAGGGCAAAGGCGGCGATCTTGGGACCGGCGGCGAAAAAGGCGGTGACCGGCGTCGGCGCCCCCTCATAGACGTCGGGTGTCCACATATGGAAGGGAACGGCCGAGATCTTGAACGCCAGTCCGGTCAGGACGAAGACGACGCCGACGATCACACCGACCGGCGCGCCATGCTGGAAGGAATGCGCCAGGGCATCGAAGCTGGTCGACCCGGCGAAGCCATAAATCAGGGTCGCGCCGTAAAGCAGCATGCCCGATGCCAGCGACCCCAGAACGAAATACTTCAGTCCGGCCTCAGTCGCACGGCCGCTGTCGCGCTGGTAGGCGGCCAGCACATAGAGAGCCAGACTCTGAAGCTCCAGCCCGAGATAGAGCGCGATCAGATTGTTGGCCGAGATCATCAGCATCATGCCGAGCGTCGCGATCAGCACCAGCACGGGGAATTCGAACCGTCCGAGTTTTTCCCGCCCCAGCCAGTTGACCGCCATCGCAAGCGTGAAGCCCGAGGCGAGAAGGACCAGAAGCTTCGCGAACACCGAGAAGCCGTCGACCACAAACATGCCGGAGAAGGTCAGGGTCCGGCCGCCGGAAGCGGCCGGCACCAGCAGACCGGCCAGCACCATGGCAACGATCGCCAGCGCCGAGATCCCCTGCGTGCTGTCGTCCTTGCGAAACACTCCCAGCAACAAAAGCGCAACAGCCGACAGGGCAATGAAGATCTCCGGCAGAGCCGGCGCGAAATTGGGCAATTCCGACACGACAGTCCCCTCCCCGTCAGCGCTGCGCGACCGGCGCCGGAGCGGCGACCGTCTGGGCAAGCTGATAGTCATTGATCAGTTTCGCCACCGAGACATGCATGGGGCCCAGGAAGGACGACGGATAGACGCCCATCCAAAGCACGACCACAATCAACGGAACGAATACCGCGATCTCACGCCGGCTGAGATCCAGGATCGACTTCAGGTCGTCCCGCACCAGCTTTCCGAAAATGACGCGGCGGTAAAGATACAGCATGTAGGCCGGCCCCAGGATCAGGCCGGTGGCGGCGAACAGGGCCACCCAACTGTTCACCTGGAAGATCCCCATCAGAACCAGGAACTCGCCGACGAATCCCGAGGTTCCGGGAAGTCCGACCGACGCCATGGTGAACAGCATGAACACCACAGCATAAGCGGGCATCCGGCTGACCAGACCGCCATAACGGGCAATCTCGCGGGTGTGCATGCGGTCATAGACCACCCCGACGCACAGGAACAGGGCGCCGGACACCACACCGTGGGACAGCATCTGAAAGATCGCCCCCTCGACCCCCTGCACCTGGACAGAGAACACGCCGATCGTGACGAATCCCATATGTGCGACCGAGCTGTAAGCGATCAGCTTCTTCATGTCCTGCTGCACCAGCGCCACCAGCGAGGTGTAGATGACGGCGATGACGGACAGGGTGAACACCATGGGCGCGAAATCATGGGAGGCGACGGGAAACATCGGCAGCGAGAAGCGCAGAAACCCGTACCCGCCCATCTTCAACAGGACGCCGGCCAGAATGACGGACCCGGCGGTGGGCGCCTCGACATGGGCGTCAGGCAACCATGTATGCACCGGCCACATCGGCACCTTGACCGCGAAAGACGCGAAAAACGCCAGCCAAAGCCAGGTCTGAAGCGCGACCGGGAAGGAATGGGCGATCAGGACCTGAATATCGGTGGTGTGGGCGTCGAAATACATCGCCAGCACCGCCAGCAGCATCAGCACCGATCCCAGCAGCGTGTAGAGGAAGAATTTGAACGCCGCATAAACGCGCCGGGCACCGCCCCACACGCCGATGATGATGAACATCGGGATCAGCACGCCTTCGAAGAAGACGTAGAACAGCACCAGATCGAGGGCGCAGAACATGCCGACCATCATCGTCTCAAGGACCAGGAAGGCGATCATGTATTCCTTGACCCGGACCGTCACCGCCTCCCACGCGGAAAGGATGCAAAGCGGCGTGAGGAAGGTCGACAGCAGGACGAAGAACAGGGAAATCCCGTCCACGCCGACCTTGTAGGAGATGTCGAACCCGGGCAGCCAGGCCGCCTGATCGATCAACTGGAAGTCGGCGGTGGCCGGATTGAAGTTGGTCCAGACCAGCAGCGACACCAGAAAGGTGGCGACGCTGGTCAAAAGGGCGACATTGCGCGCGTTACGGGCGACAACCGCGGCGTCGCCGCGGATGGCGAGAATGAAAACAGCGCCCAGCAACGGCAGGAAGGTCGTGATGGACAGCAAAGGCCAGTCAATCATGTTCCATCACCCCACTTTGACGACATACCAGGTCACGAAGCCCGCAACCCCGATCAACATGGCAAAGGCATAGTGATAGAGATATCCGCTCTGAAGCGCCGAGACCCGCCGGGCAATATCCCGCGTCGCCTGCGCCAGACCGTCGGGACCGCATCCGTCGATGACGGCGCCATCGCCCCCCTTCCACAGGCCATTGCCCAGCCAGAAGGCGCTTTTGACGAACAGCAGATCGTAAAGCTCGTCGAAGTACCATTTGTTCAGCAGGAAGCGGTGCAGGCCGCTGAAGTGACGCGCCAGGAAGCGCGGCAGAGACGGCGCGAACAGATACATCAGATAGGCAAGCGCTATACCGGCAACGGCCACGATCGTCGGCAGCAGGCTGATCGCGGTCGGGACGTGATGGGCATTATGCAAGGCCTCGTGGTCATCCAGCAGGAGGATGGCCTTGCTCCAGAACCGTCCCATCCCCTCGCCGATGAAATCCTCGTGACCGACATAACCCGCGAAGATGGCTCCCGCCGCCAGCACCATCAGGGGCACCGTCATCACCGCGGGTGATTCATGGACATGCGCCATCACATGTTCGTCGGCGCGCGGCTTGCCATGGAACGTCAGCAGCAGCAGACGCCAGGAATAGAACGCCGTCAGGAACGCGGCGCCGACGCCCAGCACATAGACAAACTGTCCGATGGGCGTTCCGGCCCCCCAGGCCGCCTCCAGGATCGTGTCCTTGGACCAGTAGCCGGAGAAGGGCGGGATCCCCGCCAGCGCGATGCTGCCGATATACATCAGCACGCAGGTCAGCGGGATGCGCCTGGCGATGCCCCCCATGCGCCGGATGTCCTGTTCGTCGGACATGGCATGGATCACCGAACCGGCGCCGAGGAACAGAAGCGCCTTGAAGAAGGCGTGGGTGAACAGATGGAACACGCCCGCCTGATAAGCCGAGACACCGATCGCGAAGAACATGTAGCCGAGCTGCGAACAGGTCGAATAGGCGATGATCCGCTTGATGTCGTTCTGCACGCAGCCGACCGTGGCCGCGAAAAACGCCGTCAGGCCGCCGACGACCGCGACCACATTGAGCGCGGTCTGCGAATATTCGAACAGGGGCGACATGCGGGCGACCATGAACACGCCGGCCGTCACCATGGTCGCGGCATGGATCAGGGCGGACACCGGCGTCGGGCCCTCCATGGCATCGGGCAGCCATGTATGAAGGCCAAGCTGGGCCGACTTGCCCATGGCCCCCACGAACAGCAGAAGGCAGCAGATCGTGATGGCATGCGCATCGAGGCCGAACAGATGGATCTGGGCGCCGGCCTTGGCGGGCACGGCGGCAAAGATCGGATCGAAATTGACCGATCCGAACAGCACATAGACGCCGAAGATTCCGAGGATGAAGCCGAAGTCCCCGACGCGGTTGACCACGAAGGCCTTGATCGCCGCCGCACAGGCCGACGGCTTCTCATACCAGAACCCGATCAGCAGATAGGAAGCGACGCCGACCCCCTCCCAGCCGAAGAAGAGCTGGACCAGATTGTCCGACGTCACCAGCATCAGCATGGCGAAGGTGAACAGCGACAGGTAGCTCTGAAAGCGGGGAACCGAGGGATCGTGGTGCATATATCCGATCGAATAGACATGCACCATGAACGAGACCCAGTTGACCACCAGCAGCATCACCGCGGTCAGACTGTCGAACCGGAGCGCCCAGTCCTCCGAGGCGCCGCCCGACGATATCCAGGTCAGAAGGTCCACGGTCACGCCATGCCCGTTCAGCACCACATCGATGAAGACTGGCACCGACAGCAATGCGGACAGGCCGACCGCCGCGCAGGTGACGAACTGCGCGCCGCGGTCGCCGATGACGCGACCGAACAAACCGGCGATGACGGACGCCAGCAGCGGCAGGAAGACGATGGCTGTGTACATTCCCGCCTACCCTTTCATCTGGTTGATGTCTTGCACCGCGATGGTGCCGCGGTTGCGGAAGAAGACGACGACGATGGCGAGACCGATGGCCGCCTCCGCCGCCGCGACGGTCAAGACGAACATGGCGAAGACCTGCCCCACCAGATCGTTCAGGAAGTGCGAGAAGGCGACGAAGTTCAGATTGACCGCGAGAAGCATCAACTCGATCGACATCAGGATGATGATGACGTTCTTCCGGTTGAGGAAGATGCCGAACACCCCCAGCGTGAACAGGATCGCCCCGACGGTCAGATAATGAGCAAGACCGATTTCCATGATCAGATCCCTCCCCCGCTCGGCACCTTGCGGATTTCGACCGACTGGGCCTTGGTCCGGGCGACCTGTGCCGCGATATTCTGCTTTCGCACACCGGCGCGGGTCCTGAGCGTCAGGAGAATGGTTCCGATCATCGCCACCAGGAGAACCAGGCCGGCGACCTGGAACAGATAGAAGTAATCGGTGTAGAGCAGCCGCCCCAGGGCCTCGGTATTGGTCATCACCGACGGATCGGGCGTCCTGGAGCCCACCGATAACGGCGCCTCGGGCGCGAAGGACCAGCCCCCGAACACCAGCACCAGTTCCGCCAGCAGGATGAGGCCGATCAGCCCGCCGGTCGGCAGGTATTGGAGAAAGCCCTCGCGCAGGCGCAGATAATTGATGTCGAGCAGCATGACGACGAACAGGAACAGCACCGCGACCGCGCCGACATAGACGACCACCAGCACCATCGCCAGGAACTCCGCCCCGGCCAGAAGGAACAGCCCGGCGGCGTTGAAGAAGGTGAGGATCAGGAACAGCACCGCATGGACCGGGTTGCGCGCCGAGATCACCATGACGCCGCTCGCCACCGCGACCGCGGCGAACAGGTAGAACACCAGAGCCTGGATCATAGGGCGCCCCCCCGATTGACAGTGTATCCGGCCGCCACCGGGTCCGCCCCCTGGCGGAACCCGGAGCCGGCGGGACCGGTTCCGAACGGACTTGCGGTCATCATTCCCTCAGCGGTAAGGCGCGTCGGCATTGAGCCGCGCGGCCAGTTCTGTTTCCCATCGGTCGCCGTTCGACAGCAGTTTTGCCTTGTCATACATCAGCTCCGCCCGGGTCTCGGCGGCGAATTCGAAATTGGGGCCTTCGACGATGGCATCCACCGGGCAGGCCTCCTGGCAGAATCCGCAGTAAATGCATTTCGTCATGTCGATGTCGTAGCGGGTCGTACGCCGGCTGCCGTCGGCGCGCGGCTCGGCCTCGATGGTGATGGCCTGGGCCGGACAGACCGCCTCGCACAGCTTGCAGGCGATACAGCGTTCCTCGCCATTGGGATAACGCCGGAGCGCGTGCTCGCCGCGGAACCGCGGGCTCAAGGGATTTTTCTCGAAGGGATAGTTGATGGTCACCTTCGGGGTGAAAAAGTAACGCAGCGTCACGGCCATCCCGGAAAGAAGCTCGGTCAGCAGCCAGGTCCGCGCGGTACGATCGAGGAACGACATGGGCTTTCTCCTCACTTCGGCAGCAGATCGGCGTATTCCAGCACGCCCGCTGTCAGCACCAGCCAGACCAGCGAGAAGGGCAGGAACACCTTCCAGCCCAACCGCATCAGCTGATCGAAGCGATAGCGGGGGAAGGTGGCGCGGATCCAGAGGAAGCCGAACAGCAGAACGGAGACTTTAAGCGCGAACCAGATCACCCCCGGAATCAGGGTGAAGGGCGCGAAGGGGATCGGGGACAGCCAGCCGCCAAGGAACAGAACCGTTGTCATGGCGCAGACCAGGATCATGTTCCCGTACTCGCCCAGATAGAAAAGGGCGAACGTCATCGACGAGTATTCGACGTTGTAACCGGTCACCAGTTCCGACTCGGCCTCAAGCAGGTCGAAGGGCGACCGGTTGGTTTCGGCAAGGCAGGACGTATAGAAGATCACGAACATCGGCAGGTGCCAGAAGACGAACCAGCCCCGCTCCGCCTGCGCGTGAACGATGTCCGACAGATTGAGGGACCCGACGCACAGCAGCACCGAAATCATCACGAAGCCGATCGACACCTCGTAGGACACCATCTGCGCGGCGGCGCGCAGGCCTCCCAGAAAGGCGTATTTCGAATTCGACGCCCAGCCGGCCATGATGATCCCGTAAACGCCGAGGCTCGAAATGGCGAACAGATAAAGCACCCCGACATTGATATTGGCGAGAACCCATCCCTCGTCGAAGGGGATGACCGCCCAGGCCACCAGGGCCAGAATGAAGGTGAGGGCCGGGGACAGGAAGAAAACCGCCTTGTTCGCCCCGGTGGGGATGATGGTTTCCTTGAAGAACAGCTTGAGGCCGTCGGCGATGGGCTGCAACAGCCCGAACGGGCCCACCACATTGGGCCCCTTGCGCATCTGGATGGCGCCGATGACCTTGCGCTCGGCCAGCGTCAGATAGGCCACCGCCAGCATGAAGGGCAGCACGATGGCAAGGATCCGCGCGACGATCATCACCGTCGGCCAGACATAGCCAGTCCAGAGCTCAGCCATGGGTCCCGGTCCTCTCCTGGGCGTCACCGGCGAAGGCGGCCGTGCAGGCGGCCATCGTCCTGGAAGCGCGGCTGATGGGGTCGGTCATGTAGAAATTGTCCACCGGAGAGGAAAGCCGGGCGGCATCGGGCGCTCCCTCCTCGCCGAACGGCACCCATACGGGCGGAAGCTGCGCCTGGACGCGTCCGAAGACCGGGCTCACCTCGGCCAGCCGCTTGCGCACCTCAGCCAGCGTGTCATAGGCCGGGCGATGCCCCAAAGCCTCGGCCAGGGCACGCAGGATCTTCCAGTCCTCGCGCGCCTCGCCGGGTGGAAACACCGCCATCTGGGTATGCTGGACGCGGCCTTCGGTATTGACGTAGGTGGCCGATTTCTCGGTGTAGGCGGCACCGGGAAGAATGACGTCGGCGCGGTGCGCCCCCGCGTCGCCATGGTGCCCCTGATAGATCACGAACGCGTTGCCAAGGCGCGACATGTCGATCTCGTCGGCGCCCAGAAGATAGACCACCTCGATGGCGCCGCCGGCCGCTCCCTCCAGGATCCCGGCAACGTCGCGCCCGTCGGCCCCGGGCACCAGCCCGAGATCGAGCGCCGCCACCCGGGCCGCCGCCAGATGCAGGACGTTGAAGCCGTTCCAGTCGGCCGTCACCATCCCGGTGGCTTCGGCGATCCGGCGCGCCAGTCCGAGAAGGATGGCGCCGTCGGAGCGGGCCAGCGCCCCCTGCCCGATGACCAGCATCGGCTTGCGGGCCGTCTTCAGAACCTCGGCGAAGGGATGCCGTCCCTCGGCAATGGCGGTCAGAAGGGCCGGATCGTCTCCCAGATGGTCATAACGATAGGTGAGATCGGCCTCGGGCCCCACGGCGGCGATCGGAAAGCCGCCCCGGCGCCAGCGCTTGCGGATGCGCGCGTTCAGGACCGGCGCCTCCTTGCGCGGATTCGTGCCGATCAGCAACAGGGCATCGGCGTCCTCAATACCGGCAATCCCGCTGTTGAACACGTAGGAGCAGCGCGGCCCCGACAGCCGGGCGCCATCCTGCCGGCCATCCAGATGGGGAGATCCCAGCCGGCCGAACAGGTCTTTCAGGACGACCATGCTTTCCGCGTCGGCGAGATCGCCCGCGATGCCGGCGATCCGCGTTCCCGGCACACCTTGCAGGCGGCGCGCGATCGCGGCGAAAGCGTCGGCCCAGCTCGCCTCGACCAGCTTGCCGTCGCGGCGCACATAGGGCCGGTCAAGACGCTGGCGGGTCAAAGCGTCACAGGCGAAGCGGCTTTTGTCCGACAGCCACTCCTCGTTCACGTCGTCATTGACACGCGGCAGAACCCGCATGACCTGATTGCCGCGGCTGTCGATCCGGATGGCGGCGCCAACGGCGTCCAGCACATCGATGCTCTCGGTCTTCTTCAGCTCCCAGGACCGCGCGGTAAAGGCGTACGGCTTGCTGGTCAGGGCGCCGACGGGGCAAAGATCGATGATGTTGCCCGACAGCTCCGAGGACAGAACCTTCTCGACATAGGTTCCGACTTCCATGTTCTCACCGCGCCCGGTGGCGCCCAGCTCCGGAACGCCGGCGATCTCCTTGATGAAGCGGACGCAGCGCGTGCAGTGGATGCAGCGGGTCATGGTGGTCTTGACCAGCGGACCGAAGTCCTTCTCCTTGACGGCGCGCTTGCCCTCGCCATAGCGTCCCCGGTCGCAACCATAGGCCATGGTCTCGTCCTGAAGGTCGCATTCTCCACCCTGGTCGCAGATCGGGCAGTCGAGCGGATGATTGATCAGCAGGAATTCCAGCGCGCCGCGCCGGGCCTTGGCAACGACGGGCGTGTCGGTGCGCACCACCATGCCCTCGCTCACCGGCATGGCGCAGGACGCCACGGGCTTCGGGCTGTTCGCCACCTCCACCATGCACATGCGGCAGTTGCCGGCGACGGCCAGCCGCTCGTGATAACAGAAACGGGGAATTTCGATGCCTAGGACTTCGGCGGCCTGCAGGATCGATGTCCCTGCCTCGACCTCTACCTCGCGTCCATCGATGGTCAGTTTGGGCATGTCATCTCCTCAGGCGGCAACGGCGTTGGCACGGGCTTCGGCAATCCGCCGTTCCATTTCCGGGCGGAAGCTGCGGATCAGCCCCTGAACGGGCCAGGCCGCGGCGTCCCCCAGCGCGCAGATGGTGTGGCCTTCGATCTGCCGGGTCACCTCCTCCAGCATATCGATCTCCTTGACGGTGGCCTGGCCGGTGGACATCCGTTCCATGACGCGCCACAGCCATCCGGTGCCTTCGCGGCAGGGGGTGCACTGGCCGCAACTCTCATGCTTGTAGAAACGGGACAGACGCGTGATGGCGCGCACGATATCGGTGGATTTGTCCATGACGATCACCGCCGCCGTGCCGAGACCCGAGCGCACATCGCGCAGGGAATCGAAATCCATCAGCACCGTATCGCAGACCGAACGCGTCAGAACCGGCACCGACGACCCGCCCGGAATCACCGCCAGCAGATTGTCCCAGCCGCCCCGCACGCCACCGGCATGTTTCTCGATCAGCTCCTTCAGGGGGATGCCCATCTCCTCTTCCACATTGCAGGGCCGCTCGACATGGCCCGAAATGCAGAAGACCTTGGTGCCGCTGTTTTTCGGCCGGCCGAGACCGGCGAACCAGGCGGCGCCGCGCCGCAGGATGGTCGGAGCGACGGCGATCGATTCGACATTGTTGACGGTGGTCGGACAGCCATAAAGGCCGACCCCTGCGGGGAACGGCGGCTTCAGGCGCGGCTGGCCCTTATGCCCCTCCAGCGACTGGATGAGCGCGGTTTCCTCGCCGCAGATGTAGGCGCCGGCGCCACGGTAGACATAAAGGTCGAAGTCCCAGCCCGACCCGCAGGCGTTCTTGCCGATCAGGCCTGCCGCATAGGCCTCGTCGATCGCGGTTTGAAGATGCTCCGCCTCGCGGATGAATTCGCCCCGGATATAGATGTAGCAGGCATGCGCGCGCATCGCGAAACTGGCGATCAGGCATCCCTCGACCAGCTTGTGCGGATCGTGGCGGATGATGTCGCGGTCCTTGCAGGTTCCGGGTTCGCCCTCGTCGGCATTGACCACCAGATAATGCGGACGCGGCCCCTCCTCCTTCGGCATGAAGGACCATTTGAGGCCGGTGGGAAATCCGGCGCCGCCGCGCCCCCTGAGGCCCGAGGTCTTCATTTCCTCGATGATCCAGGCGGGCCCCTTCTCCAGGATCTCCCGGGTATTATCCCAGTCGCCTCTCGACCGTGCGCCGGCCAGCCGCCAATCGCCGATGCCGTAAAGATTGGTGAAGACGCGGTCCTTGTCATGCAGCATCTCAGGCCTCCCCGGCTGTGCGCGGCGACGGGGCCACGGGGGTCAGAAGAGTGGTGGGGCCGCCCTCGGGCGCCGATCCCTGCCGTCCCCTGGATGATCCCGGCGTCGGGGTTTCCCCGCGCTTGAAAGCGCGGATCAGTTCCTTGGTGCTCTCGACATCCAGATCCTCGTAATAGTCGTCGCCGACCCAGATCACCGGGGCATTGACGCAGGCACCCAGGCATTCGACCTCGGACAGGGTGAACATCCCGTCGGCCGTGGTCTGGCCGATCCCGATCCCCAGTTCCGTCTCGCAGGTCGCGACGATATCGGCGGACCCGCGCAACATGCAGGGAAGATTGGTGCAGACCTGCAAATGGTAACGGCCGGTCGGCTTCAACTGGAACATGCTGTAGAAGGTGGCGACCTCATAGACCTCGATCGGCGCCACCTCCAGCATGGCGGCGACGGCATTCATCGCCGCCAGGGACACCCAGCCCTCCTGGCGCTGCGCCAGATCGAGCAGCGGGAGCATGGCGCTGCGCTGGCGTCCGGCCGGATGCTTGGCGATCAGCGCCTTCGCCTTGTCCAGGTTGTCAGCCGTAAAGGCGAAGCTGTCCGGCTGAAAGGATTGGTCTTGGCTCTGGCTCATCGGTCAATCTCACCGAAAACGATGTCAATGGAGCCGATGTTCGCGACCACATCGGCCAGCATATGTCCCCGGGACATGAAGTCGATGCCCTGAAGATGGGCGAAGGCGGGAGGACGGATCTTGCACCGGTAGGGGCGGTTGCTGCCGTCCGACACCAGATAGACGCCGAACTCACCCTTGGGGGTCTCGATCACGGTGTAGGTTTCGCCCGCAGGAACGTGAAATCCCTCGGTGAACAGCTTGAAATGATGGATCAACGCCTCCATTGACGACTTCATTTCGGCACGGGGCGGCGGGGCGATTTTCCGGTCATCGACGCGCACGGGACCGGACGGCATCTTCTCGATGCACTGGCGCATCAGACGCACCGACTGCTTCATCTCCTCCACCCGCACATTGTAGCGGTCGTAGCAGTCGCCGTTCTTGCCGATCGGAATGTCGAAATCGAGCTGGTCATACACCGCGTAAGGCTGAGATTTGCGCAGATCCCAGGGAATCCCGGAGGCCCGCAGATTGGGGCCGGAGAATCCCCAGTCCAGCGCCTCCTGCTGCGAGACGATGCCGATATCGATGGTCCGCTGCTTGAAAATCCGGTTCTCGTTCAGCAGGGCTTCGATGTCGTCCAGCACCTTGGGGAAGGACTCGGTCCAGGCATGGATGTCCTCGGCCAGACCCGCCGGCATGTCGAGAGCGACGCCGCCGACACGGTAGTAGGCCGCGTGCAGGCGCGCGCCGCATACCCGCTCGGAGAACGCCATCAGCTTTTCGCGCTCCTCGAACCCGTAGAGCATCGGCGACATGGCGCCGACATCCATCGCGAAGGAGGTGGTGTTCAGGAGGTGATTGGTGATCCGCCCCAGTTCGTCGAACAGGACACGGATGAATTGCGCGCGGGGCGGAGCCTCGATCCCCAGGAGTTTCTCCACCGCCAGACAGAAGGCGTGCTCCTGGTTCATCGGACAGACATAGTCCAGCCGGTCGAAGTAGGGAACGGCCTGAAGATAGCTCTTATACTCGATCAGCTTTTCGGTGCCGCGGTGAAGAAGGCCGATATGCGTGTCGGTGCGGTCGACGATCTCGCCCGACATCTCAAGGACCATCCTCATCACGCCGTGGGCGGCGGGATGCTGGGGTCCGAAGTTGATGGAATAGCTCTTGATCTCGGCATCGGCCATGATCAACCCTCCGCCTTTTCGTCACCGGGAAGCACGCCTTCCCAGGGACTGAGGAAATCGAAATTGCGGAAATCCTGGGTGAGCTTGACCGGCTCATAGACCACGCGCTTCTGTTCGTCGTCGTAGCGGCGCTCAACGAACCCGGTCAGCGGGAAATCCTTTCGCAACGGATGCCCTTCGAACCCATAGTCGGTGAGAATGCGCCGCAGATCCGGGTGATCGGCAAAGGGAATGCCGAACATGTCCCAGACCTCCCGCTCGAACCAGCCGGCCGAGGAGAAGATGCCGGTCGCCGTCGGAACCGGCGTATCCTCGCCCACGGTGACCTTGACGCGGATCCGCTGATTCTGCTTCAGGGACAGCAGATTGTAGACGACCTCGAAGCGTTGTTCGCGTTCGGGATAGTCGACCGCGGTCACGTCCATCAATTGCTTGAACAGGCAGTTGGTGTCGTCGCGCAGAAAGGTCAGAACCTTTCCAATGGCCGCAGCGCGCACGGTGATCACCAGCTCGCCTTTCGGCAATTTGGTCGACAGGACATCCTGTGACAGCGCAGCGGTAATGTAGTCGCCCAGGTCTTGCAGAGCTTGCGTCATGATCACTCGCCGAATGGCAGAAAAAAAATCAACGCGCGATCGTGTTGGTGCGCTTGATTTTCTTTTGAAGTTGGAGAATGCCGTACAGAAGGGCCTCGGCCGTCGGAGGACAGCCGGGAACATAGATGTCGACCGGCACGATGCGGTCGCAGCCGCGGACAACCGAATAGGAATAGTGATAATAGCCGCCGCCGTTGGCACAGGATCCCATGGAAATGACCCAGCGGGGTTCCGGCATCTGGTCGTAAACCTTGCGAAGCGCAGGGGCCATTTTGTTGGTCAGCGTCCCGGCGACGATCATCACGTCGGACTGGCGGGGGCTGGGACGGAACACCACGCCGAACCGGTCCAGATCATAGCGCGCGCAGGCGGTGTGGATCATCTCGACGGCGCAGCAGGCAAGCCCGAAGGTCATCGGATACAAGGAGCCCGCGAACGCCCAGTTCGCCAGGGCGTCGACGGTCGACAGCAGGAAGCCCTTGCGATTGAGTTCCTCGGCGGCGGCCTGAAGAACGGGATCGTTCGCCGCAACCGCGGCCGGAGAGGTCACTCCCATTCCAGGGCCCCCTTCTTCCATTCATAAATGAAGCCGACCGTCAGGATCGCCAGGAACCCGATCATCGACCAGAACCCGAAAAGACCGATTTTTCCGAGCGCCACAGCCCAGGGGAACAGGAAGGCCACCTCAAGATCGAAAATAATGAAGAGGATGGCGACGAGGTAAAAGCGAACCTCGAACTTGGAACGGGCGTCGTCGAAGGCTTCGAACCCGCATTCGTAAGCGGAGTCCTTGGCGCTGTCGGGCTTCTGATGCACGACGATCCGGGAGGCACCGATGGCGATGATGGCCACGGCGGTGGCCAGAACGAGAAAGATCAGTATCGGGAGGTATTCAAGGAGCATCGCGTCCATGGTCAAGCCCTCCGCCAGAAATAGACCCGTGAGCGACAAAGACCACCTGCCAAGTTCGCGCCATGGCAACGGTCTCATCAAACAGATCTGGAGGGAAATGTTAAACAATGGACCGGAAGGCGTCAAACAGGGGATAAAGTGGCTATGTCCTCCTACCTAAAGTTTTAGCCCCGGCCTGCGAAAAGAAAGCGCAGTGGCGGGAGTGACGGGGCTCGAACCCGCGACCTTCGGCGTGACAGGCCGACGCTCTAACCAACTGAGCTACACCCCCTGGACAGACCCTCCACGGGTGCCGGTTGTGTAATCCAGGGTCACAAAGCTGTCAAGCGACACACCGTCGATCACACCGCTTTTTGCAACACTTCGTTTACTGACGGGGAAATGGGAACGCTCAAAGCCACTGCCAAGTGCTTGTTTCATTAAATAGCGACATTGGCGCAATTGGCATTTATATCCCTTTAGGGCGTAGGGATACGCTTCATATCCATACAGATTTCATGGAAACGGAATTGGAAAATGGGGCGCCGGACTGTTTTCCTCGATCAATGCTTGGGATTCTCCGACGCCCGGAAATATTACCTACAGAAAATACGGTTTTGGGAAACCATCTGAATACATCTTATGGTTGAATTTCATTTTGGCGGCAAGGCGGCCAGACGCTTCCCGACCTCATCGCGCCGCGCGTCTCCCGCGGGCAGGACGTCGAGGAGACGGGTCCAGAGCGTCCGCGCCTTGTCGGCATGCCCGTCCTGGCTTTCCGCCAGTCCGATGTAATAGAGACCACCGATGCTGGTGGGATCGAGATCGAGAATCTCCCGCATTGTGGCGACGAAGCCCGCGGGCAGGCGCTGGCCATGGGGCACCGGATCGATCTGCGCTTCGGCGAGAACGGTCCGGGCCTCGACGTCCTTCGGCTTCATGGCGATGGCGCGACGCGCCGCATCCTCGGCCTTGGCATATTCCTTGAATTGGAGATAAGACCTGGCCAGCAACAGCCATTCCTCGGCCGGACCACCGTCACGCGTCAGTCGCGCGGCCATCGCGTCCACCTGATCACGGGTTCCCTTCATCATCTCGGCCGGCGACAATGAACGCGCCTGACCAGCGGCGGGCGTCGCCGCCTGGGGATCCGGCGGGGTTGCGGTGGCCGGCGCCTCGCCGGCAAGACAGGTCATCGGGAAGAACAGGACTGGCAGCAGTGCCAGGACAGAAGGTCGCATCAGGTCTCTCCTGAGATGAATCGCGGGTTTGACGACAAACCGGGGTCCGGCACTCTATCGGGGCGGCCCTGCCGCCACAACAGTCCCCCGCCGTCCCGTCAGGGGCAGTCGGGGATCGCGCGAACCGTCATCAGGGCGGGAACGCCGCGTCCCCGTCATCTCCGCTCATGCGGGCATTTGTGCGGCGCCGTTTTTGCATGACAGGATTGGACGGGGCAGTGAGATGATCGCAGGATTCCCGTCATTGGCAGGTTGGCCCCCAGCCCCGTCCCGCCCGATGCCGGCCACATGATCCCGGCTGCCCCCCGCCACCTCCGGCCGTTCCGGAGGGATGGCGTTGACCGGCCCGGGCCAGGGGACGCACTTGCTCAAAAATGATCCTGATTACATATCGCACGGCCGTTCCGGCAGATATCCCGGCCTGTCTTGAAATCAAGGGACGGGTCCTGGAAAAGACATTTTCCGAAGCGGCCTTTCAAGAGCTGGCGGTCGCCACCGAGACATGGCGCCGACGGGTTCGTGACGACAGCTTCCCCGGCGTCGTCGCCTGTTCCGGCGGCGAGGTGATCGGATATTGTTTCGGTGAGAAAATGACCGGGGAAATCGTCGTCCTTTCGCTATTGCCGGAATTCGAGGGATTAGGCGTCGGCAGAACGCTTCTCAGGATGGTGGCGGACGCATTCCGGGACCGGGGATTTGGCAAACTGTTCTGTGGCTGCCCCACCGATCGGACAAGCCGCGCCTGGGGATTCTTCCGCTATCTCGGCTGGAAGCCGACGGGTAAGAGAAACGCCGCTGACAGGGACATCATGGAATTCCCCTTGCGCTGACAGACCGGCCCGATGCCTGGTGGACGTCCACGGCACGCAACCGGAGATGTCCGGTCGCGTATAAATGGGGGGATGGTGGGCGGTGAGGGACTCGAACCCCCGGCATTCTGCGTGTAAAGCAGACGCTCTACCAACTGAGCTAACCGCCCGCCGGCCGATTTCTAGGGGGTTTCACCGGCTTTGGCAAGATTGCTATTCATCCGCGCAACCACGCTGCCGGCCGGGCGGCTGCGGATAGCCTCTCCCCGACCGCGCCGGTCACTCACTGTCCATGCCCATGACCGCCGAACAGGTAGGAAAACCGGAAATGGTCCAGCGTCAAAACGGTATCCCAGTGGCCGGTCGACAGGGCGACGCCATAAGCCAGCCCCAGCACGGCAAGGGCTCCGGCCGGCAACAGCCAGGGACGGACGGATCCCCGTCCCGCCACGGTCGAAACGCCGAGGGCCCCGGGAAACTTGCAGGCTGATACGCAGTTCAGGCAGGTCGTGCACTCGAGCGATTGGACCGTATCCTTCTCGCTCACCCGAATTCCCATACCGCACGCCCGTGTGCAGGCGCCGCAGTTGTGGCAGGCGGAGGCATCGCGGCGAATACGGAACGGCGACAGAACCCCGACAACACCGAAGAAAGCGCCATAGGGGCAGAGCACCCGGCACCAGCCGTTGCGCAGGATCACCGACAACAGAACCAGCGCCCCGATGACCGCCATCCCCTTGGCCGACAGATGGACGAACATCATCAGCATCGCGCCATCCGCCCCCATGTTGTAGGGCTGGTGCAGGAACTGCTCGATCCCGATCAGCGGCATACTGAGAACCAGCCACAGGAAGGCGCCAAGCAATGGATATTTGGTGACCGGGGCCAGTCTCCGGGCCCAGACGGGCGAGCGCCACCGGGGCGGCAAACGCAGCAAACGGTGCCGCACCACTTCCAGGGCGCGCGACAGGGTTCCCAGTGGACAGATCCAGGAGCAGAAGGACCGGCGGGCGATGATCGATCCGGCAATGAAGGCCAGAAGCAATGTCAGTCCGGCGGGATGAATCTCATCCCATTGTCCGGTCATCAACCAGCGTTTCAAGCCCAGAAGCGCTGATATCGGCAGGAAGGCCTCAACCCCGGAAGGGCGGTCGACGGTGACGGGAAGACCGCCGGTCACCTGCCGGTAAAACTGGACAAAGTCGTACCCGATCCACAGCGTCAACACCACGAAGCCGGTTTGCACCCCCCAACGCAGGGGCCGATAATCCCGCATACCCTACCCGATCGTTCCAGTGACAATAGCGGAACGCCCCCGGGAACAGACGGGGGCGTCCAAACGGACAATGGGGATATCACGGTTCACGATCGGGAGGGAACCCGCCATCGCGCCGAAATGTCGCAGGGACGACAGCAGCCAGCTAATGCACCACCACGCTTCAGCATACTACCGCCCTCACCGCCAAGACGATGAAGGGAATGAGTTGGGAACCGCACTCAGACGGCTTTGATCTTCAAACGCTTTATCCGACGGATCAGGTTAAGAAAGCCTAGAATCAGAAATCCACTTCCCAACATCACTCCTGCCGACGGTTCAGGAACGGCCGCCCGAGAGATCGATATTCCACCAACGACCGGCCCCCAGGACGAACTGGAAGGATCAAGGCTTTCAAAATTCAGAACCGTCGATCCATTCGCCCAAAAGCGAAACTGTTGTAGAGCGAATTGCATGGATGACGGCGTGTTATTCGCCGACTTGAAAGAAAATTCTTGGACTGCATTCCCCACCGACACCTTAAGGTGCTTTTCAGAGTGGTTATAGGGGTTTCCCGACAAAAAGAAAGAAAGCGTATACTCCCCGACGGGAAGAATTAGATTCTGTGCAATTCCTCCAGGCACCCAGCCATCGAGATCCACTGATCCACCACCGACCGGTGGAGCCTGCCAATAATTCTGTAGGACATCCACGCTGCCTTTCGTTACCGACCAAGGTCCGAAAGAAGATCCAGAATAAAATGTTGCCTGACCTTGACCGGAAAAATCACCATCCTTCACAAGGGACGCATTAGCCCGAAATGAAATCAATGGTAAAAGCATTATTATAGATATAAACCACGCGCCTTTCGAAAAATTATTCACTTTTGTCACCATTTTTATCAGAAGGAAGATCATTCAAAAATTTATACATAATAAAAAATCTGTAAAACGATTCTGAATACGTATTTACAAACAATTTTCAAAATTGTCAACAAATAAAATTGAGTTTTTAAAAAATTTTATTTAAATTAAATGTTTTTATGAAATAAATTTTTATTTTTAATTCGCATATATTATCGATTTCAACGTACAATTTATTTTAAGTTTTAATTTAAAAGACGAAAAAGAAACTGATTCCAGCGGCCATAACGGATCCCAAATCAGATCTAATTCAGGCAGAATTAATGCCAATGGGCGATGAGCCATCCTCATCGCCGATCGGAATAACATTGATTTGCATCAATGCCCGCGACCTGGACGGATGGACGGCAGAAGCTTTTGAGAACAGGGGCCGCCGGGACTGCGGGGGAAAAGCGCGGCTCCGGCGGCCAGAGCCCCCCTCATTCGATCAGTTGGATCGACGGGCGCCCCCACCGTCCGGGGCGCCCGGCGCCAACTGTCAGTCGCCGGCCCCGGTCAGCGAGGTCAATGCGGTGCGGGCCTTGGCGTTGCCCTGTTCCGCCGCCTTCCGATACCAGGATATGGCGGCGCGGGAATCGGCTGCGACCCCCAGACCGAACTGATAGCACCATCCCAGGCTGTACTGGGCGCCCGCGTCGCCTTGTGCCGCCGCCTTGGCGAACCCCCGCGCCGCCTCGCCCGGGGCCCGGGCCACGCCGGCCCCTTCCGCATAGGCCTCGCCCAAACGCGTCTGCGCCAGCGCCACTCCCTGGTCGGCGGCTTTCCGCAACCAGCGGACAGCCTCGGCATCATCGCGGGGAACGCCCCGGCCGGCGGCATAGGCCAGCCCCAGGGCCGCCTGGGCCTGGGCCACGCCCTGGTCGGCGGCCTTGCGATACCAGCGCAACGCCTCGCCCTCGTTGCGGGCGAGACCGCGCCCCTGATCGAGATGCGCCGCCAGCGCCACCTGGGAGGCGGCGACGCCCTGATCGGCCGCCTTGCGATACCAGGACACGGCGGCCTGGGGATCGGCCGCGACGCCGCGCCCCGCATCGAGACAGGCGGCAAACTCCGCTTCCGCGGGAACATACCCCTGCTCCGCCGAGCGCCGGAAGGCCGCCGCGGCCTCCTCCTGCCGGTTTGCGACCGACAGGGCCCGGCCCAGCAGATAATCCGCGCGGCGATGGCCCTGAAGCGCCTTGCAGGCCAGAATGGCACGCCGGCTGTCGATGGCGGCGGGATCAACGCCGTCGCCAAGGCGATCCGGATCGTTGGGGGCGGCGGCCAGACGGTCGCAGTCCGACAGCAGTTTACGTTTTGCCAGTTCGGCGAATTTGCCGTCCGGGAACTTGGCGAGATAGGCCTGATAATCGTCGGAAGCGCTGCTGGATTTGATGCTGTCCCAGAAGGCCAGATCAGGATCGGCGGGCGGAGCCGCCTCCGGCTCTCCGGCAAAGAAGAAACGCCCTTCGATCGGCGAGGCGGACAGCCACGGTTGCTGCTGCCCCGCAGTGGCCTGCTTGACCTCCAGCCCGACCTCGTTGAACACGCCGAACAGATCGAGACCCGGCTTGTGCAGCGCCTGGGCCAGGGCCGCCGTATAGGGGCTGTTGCTGCCCGTCCCGTCGGCCGCCACATTGTCGGGCTGCGTCGCGTAGCCGATCACCGTCCCTGCCGGGGCATTGACCTGCCCGAGACCCGAGGACATCGCGCGCGTCCCCTTCTTCGCGAAGGGATTGTTACGGCAGGCATCGAGAATGACGATATTCAGCCTGTTTCCCGCATGGGTCATTTCATCGAGGACATAGCCGACGTCCATCAGTTCGTATTTCACGTCGACATCGCTCGCGATGTTGGCCGTCACCGGAATCAGATAGTTGCTTCCGTTCACCTGGATGCCATGGCCGGAATAGTAGAAAAGCCCGACCGCCCCGCCCTGCAACTGGCGGCCGAACTCACGGATCGCCTTTTCCATTGCCGGCTTGTCGGCATCGATCAGCGGCCCGCCGCCGACCAGCGTGAATCCGAGCTGGGACAGGGTCTCCGCGATCAAGGTCGCGTCATGGGGCGGGTTGGGCAGTGGCGCCGCGTTCTGATAAGCCCCGTTGCCGATCACCAACGCGACGCGGTGCTCCGCCGGGGCGGCCTCGTCAGCCAGAAGCGGCCGGGCCAGGGTCAGACTGCACAGCAGCAGACCACAGGCCACCATTCCCGCCCGGAATGCAACCCGGGTCATCCACACCTTAACAGACAGCATCGCGAGGTCATCCGTTCCCGTTGAAAGTCCCCTGTCGGCCGCAGCGCCGACCGGACAGGGCACCCGACCGGCGGTTTGAAAAAAAGATCGATTTCGTCATGCCTGACATGCGAATCGGATGATGGCTCCGTCCTCATGCCGATGACCGCCGCCGACACCTAGGGAAAGGCCGCATCCCCGCGTCCGCCGGCACGATCGGAACGGCGAAACCGGCGGGTGACCGGCCGGACCTTCCGGCGATGGCGCGCTGTCCCCTTGCCTCCCTCCGGCAACGGGCGCAAAAGAGCAATCCAGGCGCGACAAGAGCGCGGGCGCTTCCCGGCCGGCGGCGCACAAACCCGAAGAGAGGTCCCTTTCGTGAACTGTCCCTTTTGCGACGAGGAAATCAAGGATCGCGCCCTGGTCTGCAAACATTGCGGCCGGGATCTGACGGTGTTGCGTCCCGTTCTCGACCGGCTGATGACGATTGAGGGCCGCCTCGCGGCGATGGAAACAGCGTTGCAGACGTTGTCGGAGCATGTCGATGACGTGCGGTCGAAAGCGCCGGCGGCGACCGCGCCCGCGCATCACTGGAAATCGGTGCTGGCCGTGGTTGTCCCGGCGATCCTTTTGACCGCGGCCCTGCTGGCGGCGCATTGGCTCATCATCGGCATCCTGGACCTCAATACCTGGATCCTCCGGCTCGTCTCGATCCTTCTTCCCCTGCCGTTCGGCTTCCTGGGTTCGCGCAGACTGCCGACCACCATCGGAGTGGCCCTGGTCGTCGCCATCGTTTCGGTGTGGGGCATGCTAGCCATCACCGGCACCATCGATCATGTGCCGATCCTGCCCCAGGGCGCCCATGACTGGATCGAGACCGGCGAATATATGATCAGCATCGCGCTTGCTTACGGGACCGGGCACCTGCTGAAAGGGTTGTGGCGGTCGCGGATGTCGGCGGAGGACCGGGAAGCCTCTCTGGTTTTTGAAATCGCCACCGCGCTTGCGAAAAGTTCGGCGCCGAAAAACGAAACCAAGGTCCACGCGAAGCAGCGGGCCGAAAACATCGCCACCTGGCTCAACTATCTGGCCCTGATGGTCACGGCGGCCTGTTCGATCGCGACCGGTATCGGGAAGTTCTTTCCGGGAATCACGAAACTGTGGCAATGACGGACGGCCTTGCGACGGTTCGTTCCGTCGCAAGGCGTGCCCGCAAGGCCGTTCCGGCCGACCGTCGCCGGATTCCGACGGCGGCCCCTGCGCTATTTAGCCGCCTTGAGACTGATCATCGCCTCGGAGCTGCGGCCGTCGCTGTCTTCCACCTCGATCTTCAAGGGATGTTCGCCGGCCGGCACCTGTGCCTTCGGCATGTTGATGCCGTCTGCCGTGATATAGGGCTTCAAGCGGTCGGTCAGGTCGACATTGGGCACCTTCAGATAGGTCACCTTGATATGCGCGGGATCGATGGTCGCGCCACCATGGGGCTCGAACTGGACCTTGAAATCAAAGGGCGCATGTCCCGCGGGACCGGTCTGCGGCGCCTCATAACGGATGCTGGGACCACGGGTGATCCCCCGCGTGGCCGATACCTGCGCGTCGTTGGGGCGCTTTGCCTCATCGTCGGTGATCAGTGTGGTCGCCGCCGCCTGGCCGGCCCAAAGCACAAGCCCGGCGAAAAGGGCAAGGCCGCCACGATGCAAAGAGAGTGATGTCACGATATCCTCTGCTGGATGATTGGCTGCGATCCCCCATTGATTCTCCCCCGGCAGGGGGACGTCAACCGGCGTTTTAACGGTGCGCCATCCCGTAGACACAGCCCGGCTGCGCGCATTCCTCATGACAGCCCGGCCGATGCCCCTGAAAGGGCTGAGGCAAAGGGTGGCGCCCGCCCGCCGGATTGTTATAAAGTGCCTTTATGGGGCCTGCCGGGGGGCAGGGGTCAGAAAAGCAGGTGGTTATCGCACGATGTTGTCACGACGCCGGATGCTGGCCGGATTAATCGGTCTCGGCCATCTGTCTCTCGTCGGTTGCGCCAACCGGGCCGTCCAGGCGCCGGTCGAAGGCCCCGCCCCGGGCGCCGAGCTCCAGGGCCCCGCATTCCCGCCGGGATTGTCGTCCGCACGCGCCATTGACGCCGTGATCGACATCAGCCATTCCGTCAAAGTCTCCGACTTCGGCCTTGCGCGCGAGCACAGTAACATTCTCGCGGTCCTGCATAAGGCGACGGAGGGTGGCGACTGGCAGGACCCGGCCTATGCCGAGCGTCGCGCCAAGGCCCGGAACGCCGGCCTGCTCTGGGGCGCCTACCATTTCGGAACCCGGCAATATCCCGGCGCCGATCAGGCCCGCAACTTCCTCGCGACCGCGCAGCCCGGACCCGACACCCTGCTCGCGCTGGACCTGGAACTGAACGAGCGCATTCCAGCCAACTCCATGACCATCCAGCAGGCTGAGGAATTCGTCGCCACCGTCGAGGCCATCACCGGCCGCTTGCCGCTGGTCTACACCCACCAGTCCTGGGCCGATGGCCGGCGCACAGGGCCCGGAGGACGCAGCCTGGGCGCACCCATTTCGCCGCAGTCCATCCTGGCGCAATGCGATCTCTGGCTTGCCGACTACCGGTCTCAGCCGCAATTGCCGAAGGCCTGGGCCGACAAGGGATGGCGTATCTGGCAATATGCCGGCGAGAATGGCCGGACCCCCTGGCCGCCGGATTCGCCGGTCCGGTCCGTCTCCGGAGTGGAACGTTGCGATCGCAACCTGTTTCTCGGAGACCGGGGAACCCTGGCCAGCTATTGGCGAAGCGGCAACAGCCACCCGATGCTGGTGTCCAGCCTGGCCCCCGGATAACAATAATGCCGGCTGTTTTCACAACCGGCATTACTTGAAAACGGTGCTGGGAAAGGTCGCTTTAGTTGACAGCGTCCTTCAGGCCCTTGCCCGCCTTGAACTTCGGCTGCTTCGAAGCCGGGATCTCGATTTTCGCTCCCGTCCGCGGATTACGACCTTCCGACTTGGCGCGCTCAGACACCGCGAAGGTGCCGAATCCCACCAGACGCACTTCTTCCCCCTTCTTCAGCGCATCGGTGATCGCAGCGAAAACAGCGTCCACGGCCTTGGCCGCGTCGGCCTTGGAGAGACCGGCGGCGCCCGCCACTACAGCCACGAGATCGTTCTTATTAGCCACTTGGTGCCCCCTTCCGTTTAAAACCGCAAGTTATAGTCAGCGATAAACCAACTACCATAAAAGGATGACCGCAGTCTAAAACGGCATTTGGATACTAGTCAATCGGAGATACATCACTATCCCCTGGATTTCCGCGGAATCTGATACATTTGGCGATCACCGTGAGCCATTTTCCAACCAAAAGGAAAAGGCCGTCCGGAAATCCGGACGGCCCTTCGCAAACACGAGAAACTCTCAGGAGTTTCAGTGGGTCACCAGACCCACGTCCTCAGCCGGAGCTTCCGTTTTGGCAATGGAAATCGGCTCCTGTTCGGGCTCCCACTCGATCGGAGTTAGAGGTGCCGTCAAAGCATTGTGCAAGACTTCGTCAACAGTCGCCATGGGAAGGATTGTCAGACACCGCTTCACATTGTCCGGGATCTCTGCCAGATCTTTCTCATTGTCTTTGGGGATCAGCACGGTCTTGATGCCGCCACGAAGGGCCGCGAGCAGCTTCTCCTTCAGGCCACCGATCGGCAGGATGCGCCCGCGCAGGGTGATCTCGCCGGTCATCGCGACATCCTTGCGGATCGGAATACCGGTCAGAACCGACACGATCGCCGTGCACATGGCGACGCCCGCCGAGGGACCGTCCTTCGGGGTCGCCCCCTCGGGCACATGCACATGGATATCGCGCTTCTCGAACACCGAAGGCTTGATGCCGAAATTGACAGACCTGGCACGCACATAGGACCGCGCGGCCTGAACCGACTCCTGCATCACGTCGCCCAGCTTGCCGGTGTGCGTGAAAACGCCCTTGCCCGGCATCGAAACCGCCTCGATCGACAGCAGTTCGCCGCCGACTTCGGTCCAGGCCAGACCGGTCACGACACCGATCAGGTCCTCAAGCTCGGCCTCGCCATAGCGGAACCGGCGGACACCCGCATACTTTTCCAGATTGCGCCGGCTGACCGCGACCTTGGTCCCCGTCGACCCCTTGCTCAGGATCTCCTTCGTGGCCTTGCGGGCCAGATTGGCGATCTCGCGTTCCAGATTACGGACACCGGCCTCGCGGGTGTAATAGCGGATCAGGTCGCGCAGGGCGTCGTCGGAAATCGACCACTCCCCTTTTTTGAGACCCGCGGCCTCCGCCTGCTTTTCGATCAGGTGGCGCTTGGCGATCTCCACCTTCTCATCCTCGGTGTAGCCCGAGAGGCGGATGATCTCCATGCGGTCCAGCAGGGGCTGGGGCATCCGGAGCGTATTGGCGGTCGTCACGAACATCACATCGGACAGGTCGTAGTCGACCTCCAGGTAATGATCGTTGAAGGTGTTGTTCTGCTCCGGGTCGAGGACCTCCAGCAGGGCGGAGGCGGGATCGCCGCGCCAGTCGGCACCCAGCTTATCCACCTCGTCCAGAAGGAACAGGGGATTGGACGCCTTGGCCTTCTTCATACCCTGAATGATCTTGCCCGGCATGGACCCGATATAGGTCCGCCGATGGCCACGCACCTCGGACTCGTCACGCACGCCGCCCAGCGACACACGCACGAAATTGCGACCCGTGGCCTTGGCGATCGACCGGCCCAGCGAGGTCTTACCGACGCCGGGCGGACCGACGAGGCACAGGATCGGACCCTTGACCTTCACCGTCCTCTGCTGCACGGCGAGATATTCGAGGATGCGTTCCTTGACCTTCTCAAGACCATAGTGGTCGGCGTTGAGGATCTTCTCTGCCAGCTTGATGTCGCGCTTGATCTTGGTCCGCTTCTTCCACGGGATCGACAGGATCCAGTCGAGATAGTTGCGCACCACGGTCGCTTCGGCGGACATCGGGCTCATGTTGCGAAGCTTCTTCAGCTCGCCCACGGCCTTTTCCTTGGCTTCCTTCGAGAGATGGGTCTTGTTGATCCGCTCTTCGATTTCGGCCGATTCGTCCTTGCCGTCCTCGCCCTCGCCCAGCTCCTTCTGAATGGCCTTCAACTGCTCATTCAGATAGTACTCGCGCTGGGTCTTCTCCATCTGGCGTTTGACGCGGTTGCGGATCTTCTTTTCCACCTGCAGGACGCCGATCTCGGCCTCCATGTAGGAATAGACCCGCTCCAGCCGCTCCGAGATCGTCTCGATCTCCAGCAGCTCCTGCTTTTCGGAAATCTTGAGCTGCAGATGGGAGGCAACCGTGTCGGACAGCTTTCCGGGGTCCTCGATCTGGTTGACCGAGACCAGGACTTCCGGCGGAATCTTCTTGTTGAGTTTGATGTACTGCTCGAACTGGGCGACGACCGAACGGGACAGCGCCTCCAGTTCCTGCATATCACCGGTATTTTCGCCGATCACATCGGCCGTCGCCTGGAAGAAGGCGTCATTTTCAGTAAATCCGGTGATATGGGCGCGCTGGCCGCCTTCCACCAGCACCTTCACGGTGCCGTCGGGAAGCTTCAGCAGTTGCAGCACGGTGCTGACGGTTCCCACCTTGTAGATGTCATCCGGCGTGGGATCGTCCTGGGCGGCGTTCTTCTGGGCGACCAGAAGAATCTGCTTGTCGTCCTTCATCACGTCTTCAAGGGCGCGAACGGATTTTTCCCGCCCCACGAACAAAGGAACGATCATATGTGGGAAGACAACAATATCCCGAAGCGGAAGAACGGGAAAAATGTCTCCGCGCGAAAGTTCAACCATGCTACCTCTTATTCACGAGCGTTCCGGTCGGATGCGATCATTGCTCGGAGCAACACCACTTCCAATACTTCGGTCTCTTCACCGCCGGATCAAGGGGTTGGCTTGAATTAAGCACTCGTCCCCACGTCTTCGCGGCGGTCGGCGTGGATGTAAAGAGGCTGCGCCCGCCCCTCGACCACTTCCCCGTTGATCACCACCTCCTCGACGCTGTCGAGGCCGGGAAGATCGAACATGGTGTCGAGCAGGATGCCCTCCATGATCGACCGCAGGCCACGGGCGCCGGTCTTGCGCAGGATCGCCTTGCGGGCAATGGTCTTGAGCGCGTCGTCATTGAAGGAAAGACGCACATCCTCCATCTCGAACAGCCGCTGATACTGTTTGACCAGGGCATTTTTCGGCTTGGACAGGATGTCGACCAGTGCCTCCTCATCGAGGTCGCTCAGGGTGGCGATCACCGGAAGGCGGCCGACGAACTCGGGAATGAGACCAAACTTGAGAAGATCCTCGGGCTCGACCTCACGCAGGATGTCGCCGGTGCTCCGCTCATCGGGACTGCGCACGTCGGCACCGAAGCCGATCGACGTCCCCTTCCCGCGGGCGCCAATGATCTTTTCCAGGCCGGAGAAGGCGCCACCGCAAATGAACAGGATATTGGTCGTGTCGACCTGAAGGAACTCCTGCTGCGGGTGCTTTCGCCCGCCTTGGGGCGGAACCGAAGCGACGGTGCCTTCCATGATCTTCAGAAGGGCCTGCTGCACGCCCTCGCCCGATACGTCGCGGGTGATCGATGGATTGTCGGACTTCCGGCTGATCTTGTCGACCTCGTCGATGTAGACGATGCCGCGCTGCGCGCGCTCGACATTGTAGTCGGCGGCCTGCAACAGCTTCAGGATGATGTTTTCGACATCCTCACCGACATAACCGGCCTCGGTCAGCGTCGTCGCATCGGCCATGGTGAAGGGCACGTCCAGGATGCGCGCCAGGGTCTGCGCCAACAACGTCTTGCCGCAACCGGTGGGGCCGATCAGCAGGATGTTCGACTTGGCGATTTCGATCTCGGGGTTCTTCCCCCCGGCACCCAACCGCTTGTAATGGTTATGGACGGCCACCGAAAGCACGCGCTTCGCATGCTCCTGGCCGATCACATAGTCGTCCAGGACCGCGCAAATGTCGCGTGGAGTGGGTACGCCATCGCGGGATCGCACAAGATGGGTCTTATGCTCCTCGCGGATAATGTCCATGCATAGCTCGACGCATTCATCACAGATGAAGACGGTCGGCCCAGCGATCAGTTTGCGCACCTCATGCTGGCTCTTTCCGCAAAAAGAGCAGTAAAGGGTGTTTTTCGAATCGCCGCTGGTGGACTTAGTCATCGGTTCTCCATGGGGTGAGCGGCCGCAGGGAAATTATGTTAGACCCTCGGACCGCCGCCAGACAATGCAAAATATGGCCGCGCAGCAGGACCCCGTCCCGATATCTGGGAGACAGGATCCGCCGGGCGCCGCCGGGGCCATTCCGGGAGGGATGGCGCGGCGCTCGGCGGATCCTCTGATCCGATCCCGGCGGCGCCGCGCGGGATTAAGGAAGAGTCCGTCAAGCCGGGACCGGAGCCTCCGGCATGGGCGGACGGGACGTGACAACCTCGTCGATCAGACCGAAGGCCTTCGCCTCGTCCGCAGTCATGTATTTGTCACGCTCCATCGCGTTTTCAATGACGTCCAAAGTCTGGCCGGTATGTTCGACATACATATTGTTGAGCCGGGCGCGGAGCGCAAGGATCTCGCGGGCCTGGATCTCGATGTCGGTTGCCTGTCCCTGGGCGCCGCCGGACGGCTGATGGATCATGATGCGGGCATTGGGCAGCGACAACCGCTTGCCCGGCTCGCCGGCCGTCAACAGCAAGGACCCCATGGACGCCGCCTGCCCGATGCAGACGGTCGAAACCGCCGGCCGGATGTAGCGCATGGTGTCGTAGATCGCGAGCCCCGAGGTGACAACACCACCGGGGGAATTGATGTAGAACGCGATATCCTTGGTCGGATTCTCGGATTCCAGGAACAAAAGCTGGGCACAGATCACAGCCGCAGCCTGGTCATAGACCTCACCGGTCAGGAAGATGATCCGTTCCTTCAGAAGACGGGAATAAATGTCGTAGGACCGCTCTCCCCGGTTGGTCTGTTCGACCACCATGGGAATCAGGGTGTTCATGTAAAGGTCGATCGGATCCCTGTCTCTCATCTTCCAACCTCTGTCCTGATGCATCTGCTCTCGCGGGCGGGCCAAACCACAGGTTTACAAGAAAAACCGGCCTGCCACACCCGATTTTCTTCCTGTCCCCCCGCCCCCTTGCCGGCGGGAGGCGGCGCCCCCTGGAGAGCGCACCCCGCCGGAAGGCAGGCAGAGGAATGAGCAGGCGGCGGACGCCTACTCTTCAGAGGCTTTCTCGTCAGCCGCCTTTTCGTCGGCGGCCTTCTTCTTCGCGGCCTTCTTTTTCGGCTTCGGAGCATCCTCGGCGGCGGCGACGTCGCCATCGGGATCCTTGCGAAGATCGTCCAGAGTCACGGTCTTCTCGGTGACGGACGCCATCTCAAGGATGAAATCGATCACCTTTTCCTCGAAGATCGGGGCGCGCAGGCTGTTGAGAGCATCCGGGTTCTTCTGGAAATACTGGAACACCAGATGTTCCTGGCCGGGATAGCGGCGGGCCTCGGACATCACCGCCCGGTTCAGGTCCTCCTGACTGATGGTGATGTTGTTTTCCCGTCCGATCTCCGACAGAACCAGACCAAGACGAACGCGACGGGTCGCGATGGCGCGATACTCCGCCTTCAGTTCGTCGTCGCTCTTGCCCTCATCGGCGGCATCGAGCTGCCCTTCGGCCTTGTCATGCTCAAGCTGCTTCCAGATCGCGTCGAACTCGAGGTCGACCATGCCCTCGGGAACCACGAAATCATACTGCTCGGCCAGCTTGTCGAGCAGGGAGCGCTTCACATGGGCGCGCGACAGCGTATTACGGTCGCGCTCGATCTCCTCGCGCACCGCCTTCTTCAATTCGGCCAGATCGGCGAGACCCAGGGTCTTGGCCATCTCGTCATCGATCACGGTCGGGACCACAGAGCGGACCTCATGCACCTTGATCTCGAACTCGGCGTCCTTGCCCGACAGCGCCTCGGCGCCGTAATCGGCCGGGAAGGTCACCTTGACGACGCGATCATCAGCGGCCTTGACGCCGATGAGCTGGTCTTCGAAACCGGGAATGAAATTCCCCGATCCCAGCTTCAGCGAATACTTCTCAGCCTTGCCGCCATCGAAGGCAACGCCGTCGACCTTGCCCAGGAAATCGATGACGACGACGTCACCGGTCTTGGCCTCGTAGGAGGCATCCTGGGCCTCGGTCTTTTCCTGGCGCTTGCTGATCGTCTCGACAGCCTCGTCAATATCGGCGTCGGCGATCGGAGCGACCGGCTTCTCAAGCTTGAGATCCGCAAGCCCGGTGACCTTCACCTCGGGCAGAGTCTCGACGGCGATGGTGAACTCCAGGTCCTCACCTTCTTTGAAAGAGGTGATCTCGACCTTCGGCTGCACGGCCGGACGAAGCTTATGCTCATCCAGCGCATGGCGGGTGCCGTCGTTGACCGTCGCCTCGAGCACTTCGCCCATGACCGACGAGCCATACTTCTTGCGCAACAGGCCCATCGGGACCTTGCCGGGGCGGAACCCCGGGATGCGGACGGTCCGTCCGACCTCGGTGAGACGGCTCGACACCTTCTCTTCCAAAAGTGCGGCGGGAACAACGACCTTGAATTCGTGCTTCAGGCCGTCGGCGTTGGTTTGAGTTACCTGCATTGAATTCTCTGCCAATCGAAAAAGACAATATCGACCGCGTCAGGCGGCATTGCAACCCGGGCCCCTGGAAAAACCGACGGCGTGCTGACCGGGTGGTGCGGGCGAAGGGATTTGAACCCCCATGGCTTGCGCCGCTGGAACCTAAATCCAGTGTGTCTACCAGTTCCACCACGCCCGCAGACGTGCTGACGCCCCCGGCTGTCCGACCGGAGCGGATGTCTATAGCACAGACATTTTTCAGGAAACAGCGCAAAACCGTCGAGGTGGGGGCTGGATGAAACGGATATCCACACATTTTGTAATGCCTCTTGCGACAACATCGCTACGGAGGTAATGATTCCTATAGGTATTTCATCCATTTGCTTGAATTATCCCTTGTATTCGCCGAAATCGGGTTCTCCGGAGGCTTCTGTGAAGAGTGACTACAAAAAAAGCGATCGCATTAACTACCTGCTCATTGACGAGGGTACGCGATCGGCATTGAGAGAGTTCAGACCTATTCTGGAAAGTTCTATAGAAATCATCCTTGATGATTTCTACAGTCATGTACAACGCAATGCCGAGACGGCGAAGATTTTCATCGGACATTCCCTGCAAAAGGCCCGCGGCATGCAGGCCCGACATTGGCGCGATAACGTCTTTTCCGGCAATTTCGACGACGAGTATTTCGCCGAAGTGACCCGGATCGGCGAGGCGCACGCCCGCGTCGGACTGGAGCCCCGCTGGTATATCGCCGGATATTGTTTCGTCCTCAACAGGCTGGTCGGGCTCGCGGTTCAGCATTATCGCAAACGGCCGGACCGTCTGACCGAGATCATGGCCGCCATCAACAAGGCGGCGCTGCTCGATATGGATCTGTCGATTTCCGTCTATATCGACGTCCTCCGGACCAAGGATGGCCGGCTGAGGGACAGCGCCAACCGGTTCGAGCATGATGTGGCGAGTTCGGTCGGCATCGTTGCATCGGCCGCGACGCAGCTTCAGGCAACGGCGCAAACCATGGCGGCGACCGCCGAGCAGACCAGCCGCCAGGCCGCCCTGGTCGCCCGGGCCGCGTCCGACGCCTCCGCCAATGTGCAGACCGTGGCGTCGGCTGCCGAGGAGTTGACCGCGTCGATCGGGGAAATTTCCCGGCAGGTCAGTCAGTCGACCGAAATCTCCGGATCCGCCGTCGAGGAGGCCGACCGCACCAACAAGATGGTTCACGGACTGACGGAGGCGGCCCAGCGGATCGGCGAGGTGGTCAAACTGATCAACAATATCGCCAGCCAGACCAACCTTCTGGCCCTGAACGCCACCATCGAGGCGGCACGGGCGGGCGAGGCCGGCAAAGGATTTGCCGTCGTGGCGGGAGAGGTGAAAAATCTCGCCAATCAGACCGCGAAGGCGACCGACGAAATCTCCGTCCAGATCCAGGCCGTCCAGACGGCCACGCGCGAAGCGGCGGCGGCGATCGGCGGAATAGGCGGAACCATCGGGAAGATGAATGAAATCGCCGCGGCGATTGCCGCCGCGGTGGAACAACAGGGCGCCGCAACCCAGGAAATTGCCCGCAATGTCCAGCAGGCCGCCCATGGAACGGGTGTGGTGCTGGAAAACATCGGCTCCGTCACCGCAGCCGCCGGCAGCGCGGAGACGTCGTCGCGTGAGGTCCTGGCCGCCGCCGGTCAGTTGTCCGGGCAGTCGACGGCGATGTCCCGGGAAATGGACAGCTTCCTCGAGGTCATCCGCGGCGAATAGCCCGGTTGCGCCACTCCGTTCCGCCGAGCGACCGAACCTTCCGTCGCGGCGGGACGGAGGCGCACCCCCCGCGCTCGCCGCCGTCGCGACGGGTCAGCGGGCGGCGCGCCGGTCGGTGACCGCCGGAAGTTCGATATTGACTTCAAGCACCGACAGATTTTTGTCGCTGTCGAGCTTCACCTGAACCCGCTGGTCATCGACCTGCACATATTTGCGGATGACTTCCAGGATCTCCCGCTGAAGCTGCGGCAGGAAGTCGGCACCGTTGATGCTGGCCCGTTCATGCGCCAGAAGGATCTGCAGGCGGTCGCGGGCCGCCGTGGCGGACCCCGCCGACGACCGGCGGAACAAATTCATGAGGCTCATGCCGTTCTCCGCAACAGACGGCCGAACAGACCGCGCTTTCCGGCACGGGGAATCGAAATCTCGGTCTCCTCGCCGAGAAGACGTCCGATCGATTCGCGATAGGCCTTGCCGGCGGGCGACTTCTCATCCATCACCACCGGCTGGCCGATATTGGACGCCTGAAGGACCGACGGGCATTCCGGAATGATCCCCAACAACGGCACCGCCAGGATTTCCTGAACGTCCTCGACCTTCAGCATCTCGCCGCGCTCAACCCGTTCCGCGTCGTAGCGGGTCAGCAAAAGATGCTGGGGCATGGGCTTCCCCTGCTCCGCCTTGCGCGATTTGCTGGTCAGAAGGCCGATCATCCGGTCCGCATCCCTGACCGAGGAAACCTCGGCGTTGGCGACCACGATCGCCTCGTCGGCGAAATACATCGCAAGATGGGCGCCGCGCTCTATGCCGGCGGGACTGTCGCAGACGATGTAATCGAACATCGGCCCCAGTTCCCCGATCACCCGGCGAACCCCGTCCTCGGTCAGAGCGTCCTTGTCGCGGGTCTGCGACGTTGCCAGAATCGACAGATTCTCAACCCGCTTGTCCTTGATCAGGGCCTGATGAAGCTTGGCATCGCCGTTGATCACATTGATGAAATCGAACACCACCCGGCGTTCGCATCCCATGATCAGGTCGACATTGCGCAAGCCCACGTCGAAGTCGATGACCACGGTCTTATAACCGCGCAATGCCAGACCCGTGGCAAAGGCGGCCGAGGTGGTGGTCTTTCCGACTCCCCCCTTGCCGGAGGTGACTACGATGACTTTTGCCAAGATGACATCCTTATGCCGATGATTTCCGTCAAAGAAGCTCGAAGACCAACCGCTCCCCGGCAAGGCTGATCTGAACCGCCTTGCCGATGAACCCGGGGTCCATCTGTTCGCTGACCATATAAAAACCGCAGATCGACACCAGATCGGCATCAAGATACCGGCAGAAGATCCGCGCTCCGCTATCGCCGCTCATTCCCGCAAGGGCTCTGCCCCGCAAAGGACCGTAGACATGAATATTGCCGTCGGCCAGAAGCTCGGCGCCACGACTGACGGGAACGGTGACGATCAGGTCGCCGCCGGCAGCATACACCTGCTGCCCGGATCGGACCGGGTCCGTCACCAGACGGGACGGCGTCTGCCGTACCGCCGCCGCGCCACGCTGGCTGCGCGATGCGGTCCTGGCCGACCGTCCGGCTCCGGGGTCAGCCGTCCGCTCCGACACACGGCCGGCCGGAAAGATCGCAAGTCCCGCCGACCGGGCGGCATCCTCCCAGCCGGCGGCGGGCCCCTGGAGGCCGACCGGCGCCAGCGTCAGGTCGCGCAGCGCCTGGCAGAAGGCGCGCAAATCGACCGGCGATTCCGGCGCCAGCGCGGAGAAATCCAGAACGATCGGGGCATTGCGGTAAAATCCGGGCGCCAGCGACAGGGTGTCCGCCAGACGATCGAAAAAGGCGGGATCAGCGGGATCGACGACCTTGAGAGCGAGCAGACTGAAGCTGGCTCCGCGGATCTGAAACGGTAAAGGCTGGTCGTTCGAAGCGGAAACAGATGCGGCGTGCCGCGGCGCCATTGGAAATTCCTGTCGATTTCAACGGATCCCGGCGGTCCGGGGCCAGGATTGGCGAAGGACACCGAAATCACTCAAGAAAAGTTGTTTGCACCATCTTCCGATGTGCACGCAAGCGGAAAAGAGGGGTATGCCACCCGCCCCGGTCAATCCGGGATCAAACGCCGCCCCATGCAGACCACCTCGTCCTCCACATATCCCAGGGCCCTGTAGAAAGCCATGACCTCGCGGTTCGACGACCTGATCTGAAGACTGAGTTTCGGACAGCCCGATGCGGTCAGAAGACGTTCGACCTCCGCGACAAGCCGGCGGCCGAATCCCCGATGCCGGAAGTCCGGCGAGACCGCAAGATAGTTGAGCCAGCCACGATGACCGTCGTACCCGGCCATCGCCGTCGCCGCCAGAACATCGCCGACGCGCCCCACCAGGAAGAATTCGGGCTGCACGGCCAGTTTCCGCGCAATATCCTTGTCCGGATCGTTCCAGGACCGGATCAGTCCGCAACGATGCCATAACGCAATCACCGGCTCGCGATCCGCATCGCAATACCGCCCGATCGTCAGCACGCCCATCCCCAAAGTCCCTTGCCCATCCGGAGCCCGGCCGCCGGACGTTTCTGTCAAACAGACGATCCGGCCGGAGCCGTCGACAGCCGGTTGCGTCCCCCTTATCCTGACGCGGATGACGAACCGGGGAAAGCATTCTGTCGTCCGCACTCCCGGTCGCCATGGCATGGACCAGAGGCCGCGACGCGGCCCCGGACACGGTATCACAATCAGGACAGGAGACGCGTTTATGGGACAGACTTTCCGGGCACTTTGTCCGGCGGCCGGCGTGCGGCATGTTTTCGAACTGGTGTCCGAAGGCGGTCACACCAAAGGGTGGTGCACCCGTTGCCGGCAGGTCTGGCCGTTGGAAGCCCTGTCCGACGAACAGCCGGATCCGGCAAAGACGCCACAGCAGCCTAAAAGACCGTCCGGAAAACAAAAAAGAAAGGGATGATGGCGGGTCGCCGAGCCCCGCCGGCACCCGCCCGAATGCAACCGATAGTGTTTTTTTCCATTATCACCATTGCTCGACAACATACCTGGAGATAGATTTTTGAGATTAGTTTTATTCTCGGGAGTTGATAATGGCGGACGACCTCGAACGCGGCGAACGGCTCTCCTTTCTCCAGATCGATGAGACCACCAGGACGGTTCTGCGGGAGTTTCGGCCCGCCCTGGCGGAAAACATCGAAAAGCTGCTCGACGCATTCTACCAACATATGAAGACGACATCCGAGGTCGCGAACACCTTTTCCGGCCATTCGATGGAGCGCGCCCGGGCGATGCAGAAACAGCATTGGCTCAACAGTGTGTTCACCGGCTCCTTCGACGAGGCCTATTTCATCCAGGTCAGGAAAATCGGGCAGGTTCATGCGCGTGTCGGGTTGAAGCCACGGTGGTACACCGCCGCCTACGGCTTCACCCTCTCCCATCTGGCCCCGATCATCTGCCAGTTCCATAAGAAGACGCCGGAGAAGATCGCCCCGCTGATCGCCGCCGTTACCAAGGCGGCCTTCCTTGACATGGAACTGGCGCTGTCCGTTTACATCGACGCGTTGGACCAGAAGTTGAACGACCACGCAGCGGCATTCGAACGCGATATCTCGTCGGTCGTCCAGATTGTAGCCGCAGCCTCAACCGAACTGGACTCGACCGCACAATCCATGGTCGCCACAGCCAACCAGACGGCAAGTCAGGCCGCCGCCGCCGCCGAAGCCGCCAACAGCGCGTCGGAAAATGTGCAAACCGTCGCCTCCGCGACCGAGGAGCTTTCCGCGTCGATCCATGAAATCAACCGTCAGGTTGCGCAATCCAACACGATCACGACCGCGGCGGTCGAAGAGGCGGAACGCACCAATCAGAAAATGCAAAGCCTGACGGAGGCGGCGCAGAAGATCGGCGAGGTGGTGAAGCTGATCAACAATATCGCCAGCCAGACCAACCTTCTCGCCCTCAACGCCACCATCGAGGCGGCGCGGGCCGGCGAGGCGGGCAAGGGATTTGCCGTCGTGGCGGGTGAGGTCAAAAGCCTGGCCAATCAGACGGCAAAGGCGACCGACGAGATTGGCGCGCAGATCCAGGCGGTACAGGTCGCGACAAAGGATGCGGTGGCGGCGATCAGCGGCATCGGCGGCACCATCGGCAAGATGAACGAAATCGTGACCGCGATATCTGCGGCGGTCGAGCAGCAGGGCGCCGCCACCAAGGACATCTCGCGCAATATCCAGGAAGTGGCCAGCGGCACGTCGGTGGTGTCCAGTCACATCACGGCGGTGACCCGGGCGACGGACGAAACGGGAAATGCCGCCAGGGATGTGCGCACCGCGTCGGCCGAACTGGCGAAGCAATCCGACCGGTTATCAAATCAGGTCCACGCGTTTCTTGCGGGCATCCGCGACCGCTGACCGGTCGGGCCCCGGCGCCCACCAACGCCGGGGGCCGGCGGGCGAGCGCT
>WASQ01000143.1:140479-150842 GCA_009712185.1 Telmatospirillum sp.
CTGGCGGCCCCCCGCCACCCCCCCCCGCACGGACCCCGCCCACATCCACCGCCGGGGTCCGGCGGTCTCGCGATCAGCCCTTGCTCAACGACCGCAAGGAAGACGACATCGCGACCTTTCCCTGCCCGCTGTAGGCCTCGTGATTGCTGTCGATCTCGGACAGCTTATAGAGATAATTGATCATCATGCCGGCCGACTGGGCGATCCCCTTGTCGGAGGTATCGGCAAGCCAGTTCAGGCGTTCCATACGGGCTCCGTTCGACAGATGGAAATGCGCCACCGGATCGCGCGCCCGGCGACCATCCGCGCGCTTTTCGCCGAGGTAATGCGCACAGAGCCGCGACAATACGGGTTTCAAGGCCAGTGAGGCCTGCGGATCCTCGTGCCAGCGGGTCTTGAGCGCCCCGGCCAGCGTGCCGTCGCCGTCGGGCACCGACGCCAGGGACTTGGTCTCCGCCGACAACACCAGCCCCTGCTCCCCGTCCTTCAGGCGACCGTCCAGCCAGGACCGGAATCCGGGAATCGGGGACAGGGTGGCGAAGGTCTTGAGATTGGGGAATTCGTGGGACAGGCTGTCGACCACCTTCTTGATCAGGAAATTGCCGAAGCTGATCCCGACCAGACCTTTCTGGGCGTTGTTGATCGAATAGAAGATCGCGGTGTCAGCCTTTCCCGGATCGCCAACCGGCGCATGCTGGTCCAGCAACGCATGAATATTGCCGGCGATCCCCTCGACCAGCGCGACTTCGACGAAGATCAGCGGTTCGTCCGGCATGCGCGGATGGAAGAAGGCATAGAGCCGGCGATCCGAATCGAGGCGGTTCTTGAGATCGGCCCATCCCTGGATGGCGTGGACGGCCTCATAGGCCATGATTTTTTCGAGAATGATCGCGGGCGACCGCCAGGTGATCCGATGCAATTCAAGGAAACCGACATCGAACCAGGATGACAGCAGTTCCTTCAAGTCGCCCTCCAGCGCCTTCATGGCGGGATCCGCCTTGGTCAGGGGAAGCAGTTCGGCCCGCATGTCGACCAGGAATTTCACCCCTTCGGGCAAGGCGTTGAACTGGGTCAGAAGCATCTGGCGCGGACTGACCAGTGCGTCGCGCAGGGCATGCTCGGCCAGGCTCCGTTCCCCGTCCGCCTTGGCCGAACGGACCGCATCCATGGCGTCATCGACGCGGCCGGGATCGGTCCCGAAATCGTCGGCCAGCATCTTGAGAAAGCGCTGGCGACCGTCGACGGTCAGGGCCATATAGGACCGTCCCAGAGCGGCGGCGTGCGCCCGGGCCGACACCTCTCCTCCCCGCCCCTCCAGACATTCGAGCACCTGGGAGCGCAACAGCGGCAGCCCCTCGGCGCCGAGATCGGGGTCGATCCGGCCTGTTTTACCCAGGGATTGGGCGATATCCCGCCATACCCCGCGCAGCCGGTCGAATAAGCTGGAATTGGCCGCCTGCGTCACCAGACCAGCCAGTCGTCCTTCGTCCATGGTGCCCTCCTGGTCGCGAGGTTCCGGCGGATCGCGCCACGCCATCGCCCGGTTCCTCGCCACACGTCAAAGAGTGGGTGGTCCAACCGGCCGGGTCGGCTGGGCTTCAGGCGGCCCGGCCGGTTGGACCACATGCTCGGGGGGACTCCGGACCTTTGGGATCGCAACCGCCCACGGTCGCGACCGGCGCCCGGCCTCCCGATCGGTTATTCGCGCCTCGGACCATACCTCCGTCTTCCCCGGGGACGGAGCGCCCGCGCGCTCCGGAACCCGGCGGACGGGGAACCGTCCTGTGACGGCCCTCCGCCGCCGGATGGCGACAACCGGCGCCAGACATCGGCGACGGCCGTGTTCAGATCTTCCGCAATCAGGGCGGGACCCGCCAGGACCGCCGCCTCGGCATGCATCCAGGCCCCCAGGCAGGCCGCCTCGAACGGCGCCATTCCCTGGGCCAGCAAACCGCCGATCAATCCCGACAGGACGTCTCCCGTCCCGCCGGTCGCCAATGTCGGCGGCGCGCTATCGCAGATGGCGGCCCGCCCGTCGGGCGCGGCGATCACCTGATCGGGCCCCTTGAGCAGAACGACCGCGCCGCTTTCAAGGGCCGCCGCCCGCGCCCGGGAGAGCCGGTCCCCATCGCCAATGGCGGGAAACAGGCGCCGGAATTCTCCATCATGCGGGGTCAGCACGGGCGTTCCTCCCCGCGTCCAGAGATCCCCGCCGGTTCCGGCGAAACTGGACAGGGCATCGGCATCCAGCAAACATCGTTTTCCTGCCGCCAGAACGGCCTGCACCCGCGCGACCGTCTCCGGCCCCACGCCAAGCCCGGGCCCCAGAACCGCCGCATTGATCCGGCGATCCGCCAACATGCGGTCCCATTCCCCGTCCGGCCGGACCATCAGCCCCGGGACGCCGGCGCGACATTCCGCGAGCGCCTGGTCGGGCGCCAGCAACGTCACCAGTCCGGCCCCCGCCCGCCGGGCGGCGGCGGCGGCAAGGCGGGCCGCGCCCGTCAAGGTCGCACCGGCGGCCACCAGGAGATGGCCCCGGTCATATTTGTTCCCGCCGACCGACGGCCAGGGAATCCGATCGCCCCAAAGGGCCGGGCCGTTGACGAAGGTCCGGGACGCGATCCCGTCCAGGACGGATGCGGGAATGCCGATGTCCCCGACCACCAGCGCGCCGCGCCGGGCCCGCCCCGGAAACAGGAAATGACCGGGTTTGGCACGAAAGAAGGTGACGGTGAGACAGGCGTCGAACGCCACTCCGGGCACGGCGCCGGTGCTGCCGTCCACGCCGCTTGGCACGTCGACCGCCACCACATCGAGGCTCCGCGCCGAGACCGCCTCGATTACCGCCCGCGCCACACCGTCCGGCGCGCGCGACAGACCGGCGCCGAACAGGGCATCGATGATCAGGGGATCGCGATCGCCAAACCAGCCCGGCAGCGGATCGGCCGACAAAGGTTCCACACCTCCCCGCCATCGCGCGGCCATGGTCCGGGCGTCGCCCTTGAGCCGGTCGGGGGATCCCAGAAGAAAAAGGCGAACCGGCCAGCCCCTGTCCCGCAACAGACGCGCCACCACGAACCCGTCGCCGCCATTGTTGCCGGGACCGCACAGCACGGCCACCGGCCTGGGCCGGAAATGGCCCGCGACCGCGCGGGCGATCTGCCAGCCCGCCGCCTCCATCAGTGTCTCTCCGGAAATCCCGACCTCCATCGCGGCGCGATCGGCGTCATACATTTCAGCGGTGGACAGCAAGCGGTGCAAGAGGGAGAACTCCGACAACTCTGCTTTTCGGGCCCGGGCGGGATAAGGGTTCCCGTGCTGCCTAATAGGTTAATCCCCGCCAGCGCTTTGGCAACCCCGGGAGGGCGGTCAAAGCCATAATAACCGTAAAATTCATGCAAGAACCGTTTTGGGCCGGACTGGCCCCGGGGAGGGATCGGGGTTATACAGAACGCCGTTCCCTGGTCCAGCAACGGGAGTGGCGTGATCGTGAAGGTTGTTGTTCTTGGCGCCGGCGTCGTCGGTGTGACGTCGGCCTGGTATCTGGCCAGGTCAGGGCATGACGTCACGGTGATCGACCGCCAGCCCGGCGCGGGTCTCGAAACCAGTTTCGCCAACGGCGGCCAGATCTCGCCCTGTCACGCCGAACCCTGGGCCAACCCGTCGACGCCGAAAATGGCGATGAAATGGTTCGGCCGCGAGGACGCGCCCCTGTTGTTCCGCTGGCAGCGGTGGGATCCCGCCCTGTGGGCCTGGGGCGTCCGGTTCCTGATGAATTGCACGGCCCAGCGGACGAAGGTCAACATCGACCGCTGTTTGCGCGTGGCGCTTTACTCCCGCGCCTGCCTGCAAAGCCTGCGCACCGAGACCGGCATCGACTACGACCAGAAGACCCTTGGCATTCTTCATGTCTACCGCGATCCCGCCAGTTTCGAACACGCCTGCGACGCCGCGCAGGTGATGACCGGCCTCGGCCTCACCCGTGAGGTCAGGACCGCGGCCGAGGCGGTCACGCTGGAGCCCGCGCTGTCCGCCGTCGGCGACGAACTGGCCGGCGCCATTTTCACCCCTGGCGACGAATCGGGCGACGCCCATCTGTTCACCCGCCATCTCGCCGACCTTGCCGCCCGGAAGGGAGTGGCGTTCCGGTTCGACACCACCATCCTCGGACTGGAACTGGACGGGGACCGGCTGGCCTCGGTCGCCACCGACAAGGGCCGCGTCCGGGGGGACGCCTTCGTGATCGCCATGGGAAGCTGGAGCCCGAAGCTGACGCGCCAGGTCGGGCTCAATCTGCCGGTCTATCCGGCCAAGGGCTATTCCGCCACGGTGGCCGTCACCGATCCCGCGAAGGCGCCGATGCGCGCCATCACCGACGACGAACACAAACTTGTCTACAGCCGTCTCGGCGACCGTCTGCGCTGCGCTGGCACCGCGGAGCTTGCGGGCTGGGACCGGACCATGGACATGCGCCGCGCCCGTGCCGTCGCGGAAACCTCAAGCCGCCTGTTCCCCGGGGCGGGGGATTTCGAAAACGCGGAACTGTGGTGCGGGCTGCGCCCCGTGACCCCGGACTCCACTCCGATCATCGGCCGCACCCGGTTCGCCAATCTGTTCCTCAACACCGGGCATGGCACGCTGGGCTGGACCATGAGCTGCGGATCGGGCCGCGTGCTCGCCGACATTGTCTCCAACCGCCCGCCGGACATCGACCTGACCGGATTGGGAATCGACCGGTTCGGACGGATCTGACTGCGACGTTGTGTTCACCGTAGCCGCAGCGGCTTCGGCGTCCCAGCCGTGCTTTGCCCTGAAACGGCGGAATTGAGCGCTTTCCGGCTTCGCCGGACCACAAGAACGGGATGGTGGCGACGTTCCCGGCCAAGGCCCTGTTGGGCAATAAGTAAGTCGACAGGCCCTCACCTTCCTTGGGGCGTTTGAGGCCGGTTTCCGCGCTGAAGAGTTCTTGCGGACATGAAGCGGACTTGCGCAATAGGGAGACGGGCGGATCGTCCGTCCGGATGCCGCCGCCATCAAAACATCGTTCCACGGTCACGGCTCCCTGGTGTCGCGACGGGTCAAGCCGCGGGCATGAGGGCATTTTCCCGGCATGGTGATCTCCTCCGTTAAGAAATTCTCCTTCAGCGCGCGTCAACAGCCGACAGCGCAATCAAAGTGATTCGAGGACATGCGGACACCCCACAATATCGCACCCTTTCCATCAGCATCTTTTGCGGCCTGTGCCGGGCTGGGATATAAAAGACGAGAATGACTTCCTTTTGATCGCGAGATCAACGCACGGCCTGTCTCAAGACACAAGAATTCACGGACCAGAGTATTCAAATTCCGGGGCGATCAGAACGATAAGAGTCTGTCCTATGTTGCCAGAACGTCAGAAGTTGATCCGATCATTATTTGACGAATACATAGAGATGTATGCGGCGCGCGACGATCGCCTGACCTCGCGGTTCAGCAAAAACTTCACCGGCTATACCGGTGGTGGCGACTTTCTCGTGAAAGACGTTCACGACTGGGTGAGGATCACCAGGCAGGACTTCGAGCAGGTCCCTGGCCGCCTCCGCATCGAGTTGACAGATATCTCGTTGCAGGACATCGATGAAACCGTCGTCGCCGTCACCGCTTTCTTCCACATCCACCTGCCGATGCCCGATCACATCCTGTCACGGGAGACGGCCCGTCTGGTCCTGATCTTCCGCCTCGAAGGCACGGATTGGATGATCGTGCACAGCGGCATCTCGATCCCCTACCATCTGGTCGGAGATGGCGAGGTCTACCCGATCGACGGGTTGCGAAAGCGCAATCGCGAACTCGAGGCTTTGGTGGAGGACCGGACCCGGGCATTGGAACAGGCCGTCGGCCAGTTGGAGGCCCAGAGCAACACCGACTGGCTGACCGGTATTTCCAACCGCCGCCGTTTCGACAGCATGCTCCGGGAGGAATGGAACCGCGCGCGCCGGGTCGGGGCGGCCCTGGCCATCGTCATGTTCGATATCGATCACTTCAAGCATTTCAACGACCACTACGGCCACCTTGCCGGCGACGACTGCCTGAAATCGCTGGCCCAGACGGTGGAACAGGCGGAAAGGCGCGCCGGAACCCTCTTCGCACGCTATGGCGGCGAAGAGTTCGTCATGCTGCTGCCGGGAATGGACCTCCCGGCCGCGATGAAGGCCGCACGGCACATTCAACAGGCTATCCGGTCGAGGGCCTTACCCCATCACGGCATTCCTCCCGGCATCGTCACGGTCAGCCTGGGGGTGGCCAGCCTCACGCCGTCCGACCGGGTTTCCCCCGAAGATCTCCTGCGAGAGGCCGACCTTGCGCTTTACCGCGCCAAAGAATCGGGACGGAACCGCATGTGTTCGGCGAACGGATCACAGGCCTCCCCCGGTTCCCGCCGGCTGCCGTTTTGAAAAATGCCGCCCCGCCGGACCCGTCATGATCCGCTGATGACGCCGATGTCCACCGATTTTATGCCAACCCGCGCTGATCGGAACCGACCAGCGCGGATCTTTTCCGCTTGCATTTGCAGAAATGAACAAATAGAGAACATGGAAATTCAAATGGAGGAACCGATGATCGGCTATGTCACCTTGGGAACCAACGACCTTGAGCGCGCGGCAGCGTTCTACGACGCGATCGCGAAGGAACTGGGCGGCAACCGCTTCATGGAAACGGATCGTTTTATCGCCTGGGGCCGGCGCGGCGGCGCGCCGGGACTGTTCCTGATCAAGCCCTTCAACGGCAAGCCGGCGACGGTCGGCAACGGGGTGATGGTGGCGCTGGCCGCCAAGGACAAGGCGCAGGTCGACCGGATTCACGCTCTGGCGATGTCCCTCGGCGGGACCGATGAAGGCGCCCCCGGCCAGCGTGGCGAAGGCTTCTATGCGGCCTATTTCCGCGATCTTGACGGCAACAAGCTCAACGCCTTCGTCATGGAATGACCGACAGGGCCGGGACTGACGGCGGTATCGCGGCTTGCCCCCGCCTTACCCTGGCGCAGGCAAGGCGCGAAAACAGGACTTCCGACGGGCTGGGGTTCACGATCCGGCTGACCGCCAAGCCATGGTCCGCGGCCTCCGTCCGCCGGGTAGAAATTGTCGAACGGCGCCAGTTCCTCGGGACGGCTTCCGGTCGCGGCGGCAAGGCTCTCTCGCGCCCCCCTATTTGCCTTTCAGCGCGGACGCCGGAAGGCCCCCATTTCCGCCGTTTTCCGATCAGGGGCGGGCATGACGCCCGCCCCATCCGGGGTCCATATCGTCCAGAACCTCGCCGGCCCGGCGGGGTCAGTGTTTCGCGGAGGTCAGGCCAAAGGCCTGCCGCATAAACGCGAAGATGTCCGCCGCCTCCTCGATCCGTTTCGCGGTCGGCTTGCCCTGACCGTGACCGGCGCGGGTGTCGATACGGATCAGAACCGGCCTGCCGTGCGGATTGACATGCTGCATGGCGGCGGCGAATTTGAAGCTGTGCGCCGGAAAGACGCGGTCGTCATGATCGCCGGTCATCACCAAAGTCGCGGGATAGTTCACTCCCGGCTTCAGATTGTGAAGCGGCGAATAGGCCAGCAGGGCCTTGAATTCATCCGCGTCATCGACCGATCCGTAATCGGATTCCCACCCCTTGCCGATGGTGAATTCGCGGAAGCGCAGCATATCCATGACGCCGACCTGCGGCACGGCGGCGGCGAACAGATCGGGCCGCTGCTCCAGGGTCGCGCCGACCAGCAGGCCGCCATTGGACCCTCCCAGGATGCCAAGACGGGCCGGCCGGGTCCATTTCTCGGCGACCAGATAGGACGCGGCCGCGACGAAATCGTCAAAAACGTTCTGCTTGCGGGTTTTCATGCCCGCTTCGTGCCAGGCGCGGCCATATTCCCCGCCGCCGCGCAAGGTCGCCACGGCATAGACGCCGCCCATGTCGATCCAGGTCGCGATGGTCGGGGCGAACTGCGGCTCCAGCGAAATGTTGAAACCGCCATAACCGTAAAGAATGGTCGGATTGTCGCCGTTGAGCGCGACGCCCTTGCGGGCGATCACGAAGACCGGAACCTTGCCGCCGTCCTTGCCCGGCGCGAAAACCTGACGGGTTTCAAAGGCATCGGGATCGTAGCCGGCAAGGGCCGGTTTCCTCCAGACCGCCGCCTGCCCGGTTTTCAGGTCCAGACGATAGACCGACGGCGGCGTGGTGTAGCTGCTGTAGGTGAAGGTGGTTTCGGCACTGCCGGGACGGCCGGCGAAACCGCTGGCGGTCCCGATCCCGGGCAGTGTCACCTCGCCCAGCCGGGTTCCGTCGGGCGCGAAACGGACCACCGCGCTGTGGGCGTCCTTCAGATATTTGGCGATGATCTGACCGCCGGTCAGGCCGGCGCTTTCCAGGGTGTCCTCGCCCTCGGCGACAACGGTCCGCCAGTTCGCGGGGTCGGGCCGGTCCAGATCGATGGCGATGACCCGGTAGCGCGGCGCATCCTTGTCGGTCAGCAGGAACAGGGTCCGGTCGATGCTGCCCACCGGCGTGTAGCTGGCGTCGGGCTGAGCGATCACGGGCACCGGAGCGGCGCCGGCCGCGGACAGGTCCTGGACCAGAACGGTATTGCGCACATCGTCGCCATGGGTGGCGGTGATGACGAGATAGCGGCCATCGTCGCTGACCGCTCCACCCACGAACCAGTCGGGATCGTCGGCCCGGGTGTAGACGAGACTGTCCGCGCTTTGCGGCGTTCCCAGCCGGTGCAGGTAAAGCTTCTGGAAGGTGTTGCGCTCCTTCAGCGCGTCGCCCTCCTTCGGGCGGTCATAGGCGGTGTAGAAGAAGCCGGATCCGTCCTTCAGCCAACTCGCGCTGCCGGCTTTCGACCATTCGACGACGTCGGGCAGGTCCTTGCCCGTCGCGACATCGCGGACATGCCAGGTCTGCCAGTCGGACCCGGCCTCCGACAGGGCATAGGCGAGCAGCCGCCCGTCGTCGCTGATCGTCATCTCGCGCAGCGCGACCGTCCCGTCCTTCGACAGGATGTTGGGATCCAGAAGCACCCGCCCCTCCCCCTCCAGCGACGGGGAAACGAACAGGACGGACTGGTTCTGCAACCCGTCATTGTGAGAATAGAACCATTGCCCGCCATGGTCCTCCGGCGGCGACCAGCGCTCGAAGTTCCAGAGCGCCTTCAGGCGCGCCGCAATGGCGTCGCGGCCGGGGATCGACGCCAGACAGGCGCCCGACAGCCTCGCCTCCGCCGAGATCCAGGCCCGGGTGTCCTTCTGATCGATGGCCTCCATCCAGCGGTAGGGATCGGCGACACGCACACCGTGATAAACGTCCACCACCGCGCCCCGCGCGGCGGCGGGATAGTCCTTCCCCTGCCAGTGACCGGGGGCGCCCAGCGGACAGCCCGCAAGGTTGCCCGCCGGGTTGGCAGACACGGCGCCGGCACCCGCCAACAGCGACAATAGAACGGACCCCAACAGCAACGGATGACGATGTCTCATGACAACTCCCGGACGACCTGACGAAACCGCGAGAAGCCTGCACCAATAAAAGGAAAAGGCAACGACAAAGGAATCGACGGGCGCAAAGCCGGATCCGCTTCGCAAGACCCCTCACTTTCCGGATATTCCGCCATGCTTGCAAATCACCCGGAAGCGTTCATCCTTTCCGTTTGTAAAAGACGGGGGACAACAGCATGACCGCGAAGATCGTCACGGTGGCACAGCAAAAGGGGGGCGCCGGCAAAACCACACTGGCTGTTCAACTGGCGGTTGCCTGGGCCGACGAGGGGAAAAAGGTGGCGATGCTGGATGTCGACCCGCAAGGGTCCGTCTCGGCGTGGTTCGATTTCCGTCGGCGTTCCGACCCCTCTTCCGCTCTCGTCGCCGCCGATGTGCAGGGATGGAAGCTGGCGAGCGAGATCGACCGTCTCAAAGGGGACTTCGACGTTCTGGTGATCGATACCCCGCCACATGCCGAAACCGATGCCCGCGTGGCCATTCGCACGGCCACGCTCAATCTGGTGCCGTTGCAGCCAAGTCCGATGGATCTGTGGGCCACGAAACCGACGCTCGATCTGGTCGCACGGGAAAAGGGCCGCGCGCTTCTGGTCCTGAACCGTCTGCCGTCGCGCGGGAAACTGGCCGACAGCATCCGCGCCGCCATCGCGACCGAAGGGATGCCGCTGGCCCGCGCGACCCTTGGCAATCGCAGCGCCTTCGCCGCCAGCATGATGGCAGGCAGGGGCGTTGTGGAAACCCAGCCGAAAGGAACCGCGGCGGCCGAGATCCGCGCCCTGGCCGCCGAAGTGTGGAACAGTTTGCACGGACAATGACCATCCCCTCCCCGACCCCTCCCCGGC
>WASQ01000020.1 GCA_009712185.1 Telmatospirillum sp.
GGATGCTAGCCGGCATGTCCGCTCGCGCACGGCGCTGTCGCTGGCCCGCAGCGATCGCCCCGCCCCCCCGTTTCAGGTGACGAGATGGACCATCGACAGCGCCTTTCGCGAACTGACATGCAGGATCGCATCCTGAACACGGCCGACGAACTCTTTCGGCAGTTCGGCATGAAGAAAACGACGGTCGCCGACATCGCCGCCCGCCTGGCGGTCTCTCCGGCCTACATCTACCGCTTCTTTCCGTCGAAAGACGCGATCATCGCCGCGCATGCGGAACGGGTTTCGGCGGGGCTGCTTCGCCGCCTTCAGGAGGTGGTCGGCGGGCCGGGCAGCGCCACCGAACGGCTGACCGGGCTCGTCGCCACGACCATCGACTACAATCGGGAATATATCGCGCAGGAAGGCGAGGCTTATAAACTCTACGTGACCAGTGTCGAACAGAACTGGGACTGTGTCCGCGTTTTCATTGCCGCCTTCGTCGGCATGCTGGAAGACGTCGTGATCCAGGGGACCGAGAGCGGAGAATTCCACTCCACCGATCCGGCCGGCACGGCACTGGTCCTGCATGACTGCCTGAAGGGTGTTCTGCACCCGCTGGCGTTGGAGAGAGCCCCGTCGGAGGAGGTCGCAAGACGTGCCCAAGCCATGATCGCCTTTTTGATCAAGGCCCTGAGATAGGGCCCCCACCGCCGGAAACGATCTCTCCGGCATCTTTTTCGGTTTCCGGCCCCGACAAGGGGCCGCACTCCGTTCATCGGACATCAGGACATAACGATGAAACGACCCCACATTCTTTCTTCGGAACTTCTCATTGGTCTGCTTGCCATCGGTCTGATGGGGTGCGACCAGAATAAATCGGGCGGCCAGGCCCCGTCGGGGCAGGCCGCCGCCGTCGAGGTCACGACAGTGACCCTGGCGCCACAGCGGTTGACCGTCATGACGGAGCTTCCCGGTCGCACCGCCCCCTTCCGCGTCGCCGAGGTCCGCCCCCAGGTGGGCGGCGTTCTGCTGAAACGGCTGTTCACGGAAGGCGGCGAGGTGAAGGCCGGTCAGCAGCTCTATCAGATCGATCCCGCCCCCTATCAGGCCGCCTACGACAGTGCGGCAGCGACGCTGGCGCGCGCCGAGGCTCTCCAGAAGAGTGCCCATGTCAAGGTCGAGCGTTATAAACCGCTGGTGGCCGCCAATGCCATCGGACGCCAGGATTTCGACGACGCCGTCGCGGCCGAACAGCAGACGGCCGCGGATGCCGCGGCGGGACGGGCCGCCGTCGAAACGGCCCGGATCAATCTCGTCTACACCAAGGTTTTGTCGCCGATTTCGGGGCGGGTCGGCCGTTCCGCCCTGACCGAGGGCGCATTGGTGGTGACGGGTCAGCAATCGGCCCTGGCGACGGTTCAGCAGCTTGATCCCATTTATGTCGACGTCACGCAATCCAGTGTCGATATGTTGCGCCTCCAACGCGAACTGGCGGCGGGCCATCTCAAGAACGTCGGCGAAGGTCAGGCCGAAACCCGGCTGGTCCTGGAGGACGGGTCCGAATATCCCGAGCCGGGACGCCTTCTGTTCTCCGAGGTCACGGTCGACCAGGGGACCGGGTCCGTCACATTGCGCGCTGTCTTCCCCAATCCGAAGAGGCTGCTGCTGCCCGGCATGTTCGTGCATGCCCGGGTCGAGGAGGGCGTCGCCGAACAGGCGTTGCTGGTACCGCAGCAGGGTGTCACCCGCAACCCGGCCGGAGACGCCACGGCCCTGGTGGTCGGCGCGGACAACAAGGTGGAACAGCGAGTCCTGAAAGTCGACCGGACCGTTGGCGACAAATGGCTGGTCACCGACGGCGTCAGGGCCGGGGACCGGGTGATCGTTGAAGGGCTGCAAAAGATCCGCCCTGGCGCGACTGTCAAGGAAACCCCGGCCGGCGGCCCATCGTCCAATCAGGGCGCCAGCCCGACCGCCCGCTGAAGGAAGCACCGGAATGTCGAGATTCTTCATTGACCGCCCGGTCTTCGCCTGGGTGATCGCGCTGGTCCTGATGCTGGCCGGCCTGCTGGCGATCAAGATCCTTCCAATATCCCAATACCCCAACATCGCCCCGCCCCAGATCGCGATCGCGGTCACCTATCCGGGCGCGTCGCCGCAAACCGTGCAGGACACGGTGGTCCAGGTCATCGAGCAACAGATGAACGGGCTGGACGGCCTCGAATATCTGTCGTCGCAGTCAAATTCCGACGGCAGCATGGAAATCGACCTGACCTTCACGCAAGGCACCAACTCCGACATCGCCCAGGTCCAGGTCCAGAACAAACTGCAACTGGCGACACCGCTTCTGCCGACAGAGGTTCAGCAACAGGGCATTCGCGTCACCAAGGCGACAAAGAACTTTCTGGTCGTCCTGGGATTCATCTCCACCGACGGCAGCATGACCCGGTATGATCTGGCCGACTATATCGCGTCGAACGTCCAGGATCCGATCAGCCGCACCGCCGGGGTCGGCGACTTCAGCCTGTTCGGGTCGCAATATGCGATGCGGATCTGGCTCGATCCGGCCAAACTCAACAATTATGGCCTGACCGCGAGCGATGTCGCCGCCGCCATCCAGTCGCAGAACGTCCAGGTCGCCTCCGGGCAACTGGGCGGACGCCCCGCCAGCGCGGGCCAGCAACTGACGGCCACCATCATCGGACCGTCGCGCCTGCAGAAGCCGGAGGAATTCGACAAGATCCTCCTCAAGGTCAATCCGGACGGATCGCAGGTCAGGCTCAAGGATGTCGGGCGCAGCGAACTGGGGGGCGAGAACTACGCCATCGAAAGCCAGTACAACGGCCAGCCCGCTGCCGGCATCGGCATCAAGCTCGCGGCCGGCGCCAACGCGCTTGAGACGGTCAAGGCGATCGACGCGACCATCGACCGCCTGCGCCCGTTCTTCCCGCATGGTCTGGAAGTCGTTCATGCCTATGACACCACTCCCTTCGTCCGCCTGTCGATTCAGGACGTCGTGGAGACGCTGATCGAGGCCATCGTCCTCGTTTTCCTGGTCATGTACCTGTTCCTGCAGAATTTCCGGGCGACCCTCATTCCCACCATCGCGGTTCCGGTCGTGCTTCTCGGAACGTTCGCGATCCTGTCGGCGGCCGGCTATTCCATCAACACGCTGACGATGTTCGGCATGGTTCTCGCCATCGGCCTTCTGGTGGACGACGCGATCGTGGTGGTCGAAAACGTCGAACGCGTGATGAGCGAAGAAGGCCTGTCCCCGCGTGAGGCGACACGAAAATCCATGGACCAGATCACCGGCGCCCTGGTCGGCATCGCCATGGTGCTGGCGGCGGTGTTCCTTCCGATGGCGTTTTTCGGCGGATCGACCGGCGTGATCTACCGCCAGTTCTCCATCACCATGGTTTCCGCCATGACGCTGTCGGTGCTGGTCGCCCTGATCCTGACACCGGCGCTCTGCGCGACACTGCTGAAGCCGGTGGTCCAGGGCCACCATCTCGAAAAGACAGGTGCCTTCGGCTGGTTCAACCGCTTTTTCGACCGGTCGAACCAGGGCTATGTGGCTGGGGTGGAGCGGGTTCTGAAAGGGCCTGTCCGTTACCTGGTTCTCTATGCCGGTATCGTCGTCGCCCTGGGCGTCCTGTTCATCCGGCTTCCCTCGGCCTTCCTGCCGGAGGAGGATCAGGGCATCATGTTCGTGCAGGCGCAGACGCCACCCGGTGCCACCAGCGTCCGGACCGATGCCCTGCTGGAACAGGTGCGCACTTACTTCTCGACCGAGGAAAAGGACAATATCGAGTCCGTTTTCACGGTCAGCGGCTTCGGCTTCAACGGACGCGGACAGAATGCCAGTCTGGCCTTCGTCAAGCTGAAGGACTGGTCCCGGCGGTCGTCCTCCGAAGCCAAGGTCCACGCCATTGCCCGCCGCGCCATGCGCCATTTCGCCTCTTTCAAGGACGGGCTGGTGTTTGCCTTCGCCCCCCCTGCGGTCATCGAACTGGGCAATGCCAACGGCTTCGACCTGGAACTTCAGGACCGGGCCGGTCTCGGCCACGAAGCCATGATGGCGGCCCGCAACCAGCTTCTTGGAATGGCCGCCAAGTCGCCGGTCCTGGTCGCCGTCCGCCCCAACGGGCTTGAGGATTCGCCCCAGTATCGCCTTCATATCGATCGTGAAAAGGCATCCGCCCTGGGACTTTCGATCGCCGATATCGACACCAATCTGTCGATCGCCTGGGGGTCGTCCTATGTCAACGACTTCATCGACCGGGGACGCGTCAAGAAAGTGTTCGTCCAGGGCGACGCGTCCGCGCGCATGCTGCCTGAGGACATGAACAAATGGTATGTCCGCAACGACAATGGCGCCATGGTTCCCTTCGGGGCCTTTGCGTCGGCGGACTGGGTTTATGGACCGCAAAAGCTGGAGCGTTACAACGGTGTCTCGTCGCTTGAGATCCTGGGACAGGCCGCCCCCGGACGAAGCACGGGCGAGGCCATGGCCGAGATCGAGGCGCTGGCCGCCAAACTTCCGGCGGGTGTCGGGTATGAATGGACGGGCCTTTCCTTCGAGGAACTGCTGGCCGGTTCCCAGGCCCCGGCGCTTTACGCCATTTCCCTGATCATCGTGTTTCTGAGCCTGGCCGCCCTTTACGAAAGCTGGCCCATCCCGGTGGCGGTGATGATGGTGGTGCCGCTTGGCGTCATCGGAACCGTCCTGGCCACCTGGCTCAGGGGCCTGTCCAACGACGTCTATTTCCAGGTCGGCCTTCTGACCACCATCGGGCTGTCGGCCAAGAACGCCATCCTGATCGTCGAGTTCGCCAAGGAATTCTTCGACCAGGGAGCGGACCTGACCCAGTCGGCCCTGCATGCCGCCCGCCAGCGTCTGCGGCCGATCCTGATGACCTCGATGGCCTTCGTGCTCGGCGTGCTGCCGCTGGCGATCTCCTCCGGGGCCGGTTCCGGCGCCCAGAACGCCATCGGCACCGGCGTGATCGGCGGCATGCTGACCGCGACGTTCCTCGCCATTTTCCTGGTCCCGCTGTTTTTTGTCGTCATCCTGCGCCTGTTCAAGGTGAAGCCGCGCCGGATTGGCGGTGACGAAACAACGGCGCCCCATGCTCAAGGCAATTGACCATGAACCGTCCTTTATTCGCCCTTGCGGCCGGCGCCATCCTGCTTGCCGGCTGCACCCTGGCCCCCGACTATGAACGACCGGCTCTGCCGGTGTCCGCGGACTGGCCGGACGGGTCCAAGCCCGGCGCGGCCCGGGCCGGCGACGAAGCCCCGGCACCGGCAGAACTCGGCTGGCGGGACTTCTTTTCCGACCCCGAGATTCAGTCCCTGATTGGAATGGCCCTGACCAACAACCGGGACCTCAGAGCCCAGACCCTGTCGGTGGAAGCCGCCCGGGCCCAGTACCAGATCGCCCGTGCCGATCTGTTCCCGTCGATCTCCGCCACCGGCAACGGTTCGGACCAGCGGGTTCCGGCCAACCTCTCCAGTTCCGGAGCCGCCCGGACGCAACGGCAGTTCAGCACCGGTCTGGGCTTCACGGCCTACGAACTGGATCTGTTCGGCCGGATCCAAAGCCTGTCAGAACAGGCTGAGGAACAATATCTTGCGCAAGCCGAAACACGGACCAGCTCGCAGATCACCCTGGTGGCGGAAGTGGCCAACGCCGATCTGCCCCTAAGGGCCGACAGCGCCCTTCTTCGTCTCACCATCGAGCCCTTGCGCAGCCAGCGTGACTCCTACGATCTCGTCCGGCGGGAAGCCGAGCACGGCATTGCCACCGAACTGGATCTCCGGCAGGCCGAAACGGCGGTCCGCACGGCCGAAGCCAGTCTTGCGCAATACACGAGACAGGTGGCGCAGGACCGGAATGCGCTGGAGCTGTTGCTGGGATCTCCGTTGCCAGCGTCCTTCGCCACCCAGCCGGGCGCCATCGGACTTCCCGACAATCCACCGGCGCTGGCCGACCTTCCCGCGGGCATCCCCTCGGCACTGTTGGAACGCCGCCCGGACATCCGCGCGGCCGAACACAGTCTGAAGGCGGCCAATGCCAATATCGGCGCGGCCCGGGCGGCGTTTTTCCCGGCGATCACGCTGACCGCGAGCGGCGGCCTCACCAGCGCCACCTTGTCCGATCTGTTCAAGGGGGCCCAGCGGACTTGGAGCTTCTCGCCCGCGATCACGGTTCCCATCTTCGAAGGCGGCCGGCTGGAAGCCCAACTGGACTATGCCAAGATCAGCAAGGAGATCTCGGTCGCCCAGTACGAAAAAACCATCCAGACCGCGTTCCGGGAAGTGGCGGATGCCTTGGCGGCCCGCGCCACCCTGGATGACCAGATCCGGGCGCAACAGGCCCTGGTTGACGCGTCCGAGGTTCGCTACCGTTTGTCGCAAATGCGCTTCCAGAGCGGGATCGAAGGCTATCTCAACACGCTTGACGCCGAACGCACCCTCTTCAGCGCCCGTCAGACCCTGATCTCCATCCGGCTCGCAAGGCTCCAGAATCTCGTCACCCTTTACAAGGTTCTGGGCGGAGGATGGGCCGAAAACACGGTTCCGCCGCCTCCGGCAGCCGGTTGACAGGACCGGCGTTTCAGCGACAAAACGAAAAAAACAGGGGCGTCCCGCCAAGGGGCGCCCCAACTGACAGGGAGGGACCAATCGATGAAAGCCGACGGCCGGCATCGCGATGCCACTGCGGCAGCGCGCCGCAGACAGGTCCTTGACGCCGCCACCCGGTGCTTCCGGCGGGCCGGTTTTCATGGCACCAGCATCGCCGACATTTCCGCGGAATCCGGGATGCGGCCCGGCCACATCTATCACTATTTCGACAGCAAAGAGACGATCATCCGGGCGATCGCCGGGGAAGTGGTCGAACGCGGCGAACTCGAGGACAGGATCATCCGCGCGGGGATCGCCTCTCCCTCCGCCGCGGTCCCCGCGCTTCTCAACCTCCTGAAGGAACGGCTGGCCGGTCCCGATACCACAGCCAACGCCGTTGTCACCCTGGAATGCCTTGCGGAGGCGTCACGCAATCAACGGATCGGGGACGACCTGCGCGCCTATGACGCGTCTTTGCGGACCACCTTTGAGGACATTCTGCGGGCCGTCCGCGATAAGGATGACCTTGGGCGTCGCTTCGATCCGGCGGAGGGTGCGCTTTTCATGCGGACGATTCTGTCGGGTTGCGTCGTCCATTTCGCGCTCTACCCGGAGACGGATCCGGCCGACTATCTCGCCAAACTCTGGGCCTTCGCGGAAACCATCGCCAGTCCGTCCACCCCTGTCATTGACGGGCGAACGGAGAAAGCCGGAGAGCCGGGCGACACCGTTCCATGAGGCTTCGCGCCCCCCTTTGGACCGGCAAACTTCGGACGCCCGGGTTCAAAGCCGATTGAGAACGTGAGGTCGGTTCCAATCGCCACGACCTTGTGTCAAGGATCGCACGATCCTGACCGGGGTTTCCGCCCGACCGGTCGCGTCCCCCATCATTCCCGAATCGCCTGTTCTCATCGATGCCCCGGGCCGCCGGCCCGTCTCGGGCCGCGGCGCCGGGCTGGCTGACGCCGTCCGCGCGCTCGTCGCGCCCTATGCCGTTATTCTTAAATTACATAAAACTTTATTCATATTTCCTGTTGGATAATCGCCTTGCAGGGGCAGCGGACAGATCAACCAGAAGACGTCCTTATATGGGGATATTTTTCAAACGATAATCAGTTGAGATTATGCGCGCCCTAATCCGGTTTTAGGCGGGAAGGTCGAAAAAATGATGATCTATTTCAATAATTT
>WASQ01000122.1 GCA_009712185.1 Telmatospirillum sp.
GGAGCAGGAGCCGGGGTTGCGGGATCCGGGGTTGCGGGGTCCGGGGCTGGCCGGTGGAGGCAACAGTCTCCGGGGTGCCGGCGGGCGGGGGGCGTCATGGAATGAGGCATCGGTCCCGTCAGGCCGCTCCATGGTCGCGCAACCAGTCCCTCATCCGGCGCCAACCGTCCAGGGCGGCGGCGCGGTCGTAGGTCTTGCGGTAATCGGCGTGGAAGGCGTGTCCGACTTCGGGATAGATGACGATCTCGGACCGGCTGCCAGTCGCGCTGTTCGTCAGCTTTTCCTTCAACGCGTCCACATGGGCGACCGGGATCGAGGTGTCACGGGCGCCGTAAAGCCCCAGGACCGGGACCGAGAGGCGGGGCAGCACGGACAACACGCTTTCGGCCTTCGGGTCCCAGGCGGGCGGGTCCACCATGCCATACCAGGCCACGGCGGCGCGGAGCGCGGGATTGTGGGCGGCGTAAAGCCATGTGGCGCGGCCACCCCAGCAGAATCCGGTAACCGCCAGCCGACGGAGATCGGCCCGTCCCTCGGCCCGCGCGAAATCGACCATGCTGTCAAGATCGGCCATGACCTGTTCGTCCGGGACCTTCGATACCACCCGCGACAGGATCGACGCGACGTCCGGAAGGGTCGACACGTCGCCCTGGCGGGCGAACAGCTCGCCCGCGATGGCGTAATATCCCAGCACCGCCAACCGTCGGCAGATGTCCCGGATATACTCATGAACGCCAAAAATCTCATGGATCACCAGGACGGTGGGGAAGGGGCCGGGGCCGGGCGGCGATGCGCGATAGGCCGGCATCAGCCCTCCCGCCACGGGAACCCGGACCTCGCCCGCGACCAATCCGTCGTCACCGGTCAGAATAGGCTCCGCCCGGAGCGGGGCCGCGGCACCTGCGAATCCGGCGGCCAGCGACGTCACCAGAAATCCCCGGCGGCTGACGGTCCGTGCAAGGCCCGGAACGGCGGGGGCGGGGCGCCGGTCGAAGGGGATCTGGCCCATGGCCTATCTCCATTGGGGGGTGATCGATCCTGCCAAAGTTGGTGGTTGTGGCGCGATTGCGCAAGGGTGCCGGCGAAAACGGAAACGGCGGGAGCCGTGTCCAGCTCCCGCCGTTTGTCCGCCGGTGAACAGGGCCGCTCAGGCGGTCCTGGCGTCGTTGCGGGTCCTGAGGAAGCGGAAGAACTCGACGCCTTCGCGCAGTCGGCGGCACAGCATGTCCCAGCTCGTCAGCATCTCAAGGGTGATTTCGGCGATCTTCTTCGGACGGAAATAGAAGGCCTTGTAGAACTCGGCCAGGGCCTCGAAAATTTCGTCCGACGACAGATGCGGATAGCTGAGCGCGGCGATCTGCAGGCCGTTGTCCTGCACCAGATCGCCCCCCTTCAGCCAGCCCTTCTCCATCGCTTCCTTGTAGAGCGCGGTCCCCGGGTAGGGGGCTGCCAGCGACACCTGAATGGTATGAGGGTTGATTTCCTTGGCGAACTCGATGGTCTGGCGGATCGTCTCGCGGGTCTCGCCCGGCAGGCCGACGATGAAGGTGCCGTGGATCGCGATGCCCAGCTTGTGACAATCGGCGGTGAAACGGCGGATGATGTCGATCCTGGTCCCCTTGCGGATGTTGTTCAGGATCTCCTGGACCCCGGATTCATATCCCACCAGCAGCAGGCGCAGGCCGTTCTCCTTCAGGACCTTCAACGTCTCATAGGGAACGTTCGGGCGGGCGTTGCAGGACCAGGTGATCCCGAGCTTGCCCAGACCCCGGGCGATCTCTTCGGCGCGCTCATGGTCGTCGGTGAAGGTGTCGTCGTCGAAGAAGAATTCCTGCACCTGTGGGAATTTCTGCTTCATCAGGGCGACCTCTTCGACCACCTTGGCGGCGCTGCGGGTCCGGTAGGCGTTGCCGCCGATGGTCTGCGGCCACAGGCAGAAGCTGCATTTCGCGCGGCAGCCGCGGCCCGTGTAGAAGGACATGTAAGGGTATTTCAGATAGCCGATGAAATAGTCCTCGACCACCAGGTCGCGCTCATAGACCGGCGTGACCATGGGAAGGGCGTCCATGTCATGGATCTTCTCCCGGTCGGGATTGTTGACGATCTTGCCGTCACGGCGCCAGGTGATGCCGTTGATCTGATCGAAGGGCTTGCCCTCGGCGATGTCGACGATGGTGTAGTCGAACTCGTGCCGGGCGACGAAATCCACCATCTCGGACGCCGCCAGGGACTGCTCCGGCAGGGTCGCCACATGGGCGCCGACCAGACCGATCATCAGCTTCGGATTGGCCTTTTTCAGGGCCTCGGCGACAGCGATGTCCGACAGGAAGGTCGGGGCGCTGACATAAAGCACGGCCAGATCATAGTCGCCGGCCATCGGCAGGATGTTATCCAGCAGCAGGCCGCGGGCCGGCGCGTCGATCAGCTTGCTGTCGGGAACAAGCGCCGCGACCTGGGCCAGCCATGTGGGATACCAGAAGGAACGGACCTCGCGCTTGGCCTGATAGCGCGAGCCGGCGCCGCCATCGAATCCCTCGTAGGAGGGAGGATTGAGGAACAGCGTCTTCTTCATGTCGGGATACCTTCCTTGGTCTCAAGCGTGCCGTCGCGGCGGATGATGAATCGTCGGCCACGCCATATTACCGAACGGCCACAGCAGGCAACGAGAAAAACGATAAACGACAACGCCTCGCGCAGGGCGAGCCAGTGCGGCGCGGCGGGTTCTATTGCCAGGGCCCGTTCCTGGGAACGGACCGCCCAGAGCCGGACACCGACGGCGGCGGCAAGACATCCGATCAACGGCCAGGAGGCACCTCCCAGCAGGACGGACAGCAGCGCCAGCGCCACCGGTTGCGTCGTCACCGAGGCCATATAGGACGCGCGGTCGACGGCGGCAATGGTCCGACCCCAACGAATTTCGTGGGCAACGAGGCTGCGAAGGTCGGGCTCGTGGACGATAATGTCTACGGGGCGCGCCGCCAAGGCAATTTTGCGGCCCGCCTTGCGGACGGCGGCGCCCAGTGCCCAGTCGTCGGCCAGCACGTCCTTCAAGGGGGCGAAGCCGCCGATTTCCTCGAACAGCGGACGGCGGACCGCCATGGTGGCTCCGAAGCATCCGTCCCCGCGGCCCAGCGCGCGGGCAACCAGTGCGGACGGCAGGAAGCCGTGGTTGACGCCCATGGCGCCGATACGGCTCCAGAGACCGTCCACGGGCCGGCCGATATAAAGACTGGTGACGAGGCCGACGGCGGGATCGGCAAAGGGCGCCACCACGTCATCGAGATAGCCGGCGTCGACGCGGACGTCGCTGTCGGCGATCACCAGGATCTCGCCCGTCGCCCGGGGACGCATATTGATCAGATTGCCGATCTTGAGATTGCAGCCATGGCGTTTCGGGTCGACCACCACCGCAATCCGGCGGCTGTCCTGGTCCCCTGTCGCCTCGCGCACGGCGTCCAGCGCCGGGGCGCCGGGAGCGGCGACACCGAACACCACCTGGGCGTCCGGGTAATCCTGGTGACAAACCCCGGCCAGATTCTCCGTCAGATGGGGTTCGCGGCCGCACAGCGGTTTCAATATGCTGACCGCCGGCCTGTCCCCGGGAACGGCGCGGGGACGCGCCAGGAACCGCTTAAGCTGACGGGTCGCGGCGATGTGATAGAGACAACCGGCGATACTGGCGGCGGCCAGGAGCCAGGCCGCCATCGCGATGACGAACGCCATGGGCGGTCACTTCGATCCCATTGCCGAGATTTTCTGGTCCAGCACGGACATCAGGCCGGGGAAACCGTCGCGGCGGAAAATCGAAACGAACTCGGACCGGCGGACGGCGGTCTGGCTGATGGTGCCGTCCAGCAGCACGTCGACGATTTTCCAGCGGCCGCCGTCCTGATGGACGATGTAGTCGATCTCGGTTCCCTGGCCGGCCTTGGTGACGATGCGCGAGGGAACGATCTGGCTGCCCTCGGTCGAGGCCGGACGGGGTTCGCCGACTTCGAAATGTTCACCCTCGAAGCCGTCGAACTGTTCGGCATAGCTGGCGACCGAGAGGCGCTGGAAGGCGTCGGTCAACTGGCGGGCCTCGTCGGGCGACAACTTGGCGAAGGAGACGCCGAGCGTCGCGCGGGTCGCCGCCGGCATGTCGTAAACCACCGGGACAACCTTCGCCAGTTTGTCGGCGCGGCCCTGAAAGCCCAGTTCCTTGCTGTGTTTCATGACATCGAGCAGGCCGTCGCAAAGCGCCTGGACGGTCTCGCGGGGCGTGCCCTCGGCATGGGCCGCGAAGGGCAGGGCCAGGAAGAGGGAAAAGAGAAAGGCGGAGAGATGTCTGGCCATGATGATGCCCCGGGGAGGCTCCTGTCGACACTGGCAAGGGTGGGAGAGGTCGCGACCATGCCACGTCTTGCCCTGCCCGTAAAGAGCGCCCGCGCGGCTGTTTGTGCGGTCAAGGCCGGGGACGCCGATATCGTCGGCCGGTGATCGGGTCAGGGCCGGCAAGGGCGCCGTCCGGCGCGGCGAGACGGGGGGCGCGCGGGACGGCGGAACTCCGGACCGCGAACGATAGCGGATCGGCGGCCCCCGCCGATGTCCGGCAACCCCGCCGGAGGCCGTGTGAAAACGCCGGGGTGGGACGCAGTTCCCACAGCGGTTCTCGGGTTGAAATCGGAAAGGTTGGCCCGTATGGTTTGCTGCCCGATAGCAACCGGATGCTGGGGCGCGATCCGGCGGGGCTTTAACCCATCACTCAATCGTCATCAGGCAGGGGGCATGGAGCGGAACTTGGAGAAAATGCATGCGCGTCATACTCGCTGAGGTTCGGGGTTTTTGTGCCGGGGTGCAGCGGGCCATTGATGTTGTGGAAGTCGCCCTGGAGAAGTACGGTTCTCCCATCTATGTCCGTCATGAGATCGTTCACAACCGCCATGTCGTCGACCGTTTGCGGGCCAAGGGCGTCAAGTTCGTCGAGGAGCTGAGCGAAGTGCCGGCTGGCAGTGTCACCATTTTCAGTGCGCATGGCGTCTCTCCCGATGTGGAGAGCGAGGCGTCGGGCCGTGGCCTGTCTGTCATCGACGCGACCTGCCCCCTGGTGCTGCGCGTGCATAATGATGGCGGCTATTACGCCAACCAGGGCCGCGAGGTGATCCTGATCGGCCATGAGGGGCATCCCGAGGTCGAAGGCACCATGGGCTGGCTGAAGGGCGCCGGCCGTCTGGTTTCGTCGGTCGAGGACGTTGACCGGCTGGAGGTTGCCGATCCCGACCGGCTGGCTTATGTGACGCAGACGACGCTGTCGGTGGATGACACCAGGGTCATCATCGACGCCCTGCGCCGCCGGTTTCCGGCCATTGTCGGCCCCGATACCAAGGAGATCTGCTACGCGACGCAGAACCGCCAGCAGGCGGTGGCGGAACTGGCGGGAATGGTGGATCTTGTCCTGGTGGTCGGTGCCAAGAACAGTTCCAATTCAAACCGGCTCTGCGAAATTCCGCAATCGCGCGGAGTCCCGACCTATCTGGTCGAGGAGCCCGCGGCGCTCCGGCCCGAGTGGCTGGACGGCGTCGAAACCGTCGGCGTGACCGCCGGCGCATCCGCGCCCGAGGACCTGGTGCAAGGTCTGATCTCGGCATTGCGGGCCCTGGGTGCGACGGAGGTGACGACACTTCCCGGCGTGCCTGAGGACCTGCATTTCAAACTTCCCCCCCAACTGTTGAGTTGATCCCGTGGCCGTACCTCTCTCCCAATCCATCAAGATCGGATATTACCTTCTGCGTCAGCGTCTTGCGGGGCGGCAGCGCTACCCCCTGGTGCTGATGCTGGAGCCGCTGTTCCGCTGCAACCTCGCGTGCAACGGCTGCGGCAAGATCGATTATCCGGATAAAATCCTGAACACCCGCCTCTCGGTCGAGGAATGCCTGGGGGCCGCGGATGAATGCGGGGCTCCGGGGGGCGTGCTGGCCGGCGGCGAGCCTCTGCTGCACAAGGAAATCGGCGAGGTTGTCGATGGCCTTCTGAAGCGCGGCAAATTCATCTATCTGTGCACGAACGCCCTGCTTCTCGAAAAGAAGCTGGACCTGTTCAAGCCCGATCCCGCCTTCGCCTTCACTGTTCATCTGGATGGCGGGCGCGAGGACCATGACCGCGCGGTGTCGCAGCCCGGCACCTACGATATCGCCACCAAGGCGATCCGCGCGGCGAGGGCCAAAGGGTTCCGCGTCAATATCAATTGCACCCTGTTCGCCGGAGCGGAGCCCCGCCGGGTCGCCGATTTCCTGGATGAGGTCAAGGCGATGGGCGTGGGCGGCGTCACCATTTCGCCCGGTTATGCCTATGAACGCGCGCCGGATACTCAGCATTTCCTGAACCGCCGCAACACCAAGGTGCTGTTCCGCGACATCTTCCGGCTGGGCCGGGGCCGCGACTGGACCTTCGTGCAGTCATCGCTGTTCCTCGATTTCCTGGCGGGCAATCAGACCTACCATTGCACGCCCTGGGGCAATCCGACCCGGAATATCTTCGGCTGGCAGCGGCCCTGCTATCTGCTGGGCGAAGGTTATGTCAAGACGTTCAAGGAGTTGATGGAGGACACCGACTGGGACGCCTATGGCACCGGCAACTATGAAAAATGCGCCGATTGCATGGTCCACAGCGGGTTCGAGGCGACGGCCGTCGCCGATACCATGAAGCATCCGCTGAAGGCTCTGGCCGTCTCGCTGCGCGGACCCCGTGTGGACGGTCCGATGGCCGAGGACATTCCGCTCGATCATCAGCGGGCGGCGGAAAAGGTGTTCGATACCCTGGTCGAGCAGAACCTAGGCCGTCTCGAGGCCGAAGGCCGGACCAAGCCGACCCACAGCCGCGCGCAGGGCTGACAGGGCCTTGCCGCTGTCGCGGCCGACCGCGATCAGGGCTGGAAGTTCGAAAGGCCGCCGGAGCAATCCGGCGGCCACTTTCATGGGCTGTGGCCGTCCGTCCGGGGTCAGGGCGTCCGCGACCAGCGACGGCAGGTCGCGATCGGCCGGATCGGCCACCGTGCGGATGACGGCGTAGGGCCGGCCGGCGTCCCGGCAGGCCAGCGCGACGGAGGCGCTTTCCAGATCAACGGCCAGCGCCCCGGTCGCATGGAAAAGCCGGGCCTTGCCCTCGGCCGGGGCGGCGATGTCATCGGCGCCCAGAATGGCGCCCGGGAGAGCCCCGGGCAGCAAGGCGCGAAGCCGGTGGCGCCATTCGGGATCGGCTTCGACCGTTCCCACCGCCGTCATGACCCGGTCGGGGATGATCAGGGCGCCCGGCCGGAGGGCCGGATCCAGACCGCCGGCGATCCCGAAACTGATCAGGCCGGCGGCTCCCCCGGCCAGCAACTGATCGGCCAGCGCCCGCGCCCGGGCGGGGCGTCCGCCGGCGCAGTGCACCCGGCAGCCGTCCGGAACCAGGCGGGCCTCGCTGGTCATGCCGACGATCACACCGATCATAGGGGGATCCTTTCGCGCCGGTCCGGATCCGCCCGTCAGAGGGCGTGGGGCACGGGTCCGCCGTTGCCGGAACGGATGTTGCGATAGCGCGCCAGCGCCCACAGCGGGAAGAAAGCGCGATATCCGT
>WASQ01000010.1 GCA_009712185.1 Telmatospirillum sp.
GGGGAGGGCGCCCCCCTCCGCCCCCCGCGGCGGCCGGCCGCCGCTGTCGATATCGATGGCGGTCAGCGCCTGGGTCTCGTCGATGGTGATCCGGCCGCCGCCGGGCAACGGCACATGGCGCTCCAGCGCCGCGTCAAACGCCTCTCCTGCCAGATCCTCGAAACAGTCGGCCTGAAACCGGGCTTCCGGCACCAGAGACTGCGCCTCCGGCAGGGCGGCGCGGTCATCGACCAGCAGCCGGCGCACCCCGGGCGCCACGCGCAGGCACCGTTCCAGCGCCGTCATCCGGCCCACCGGTGCCGGCGGCCGCAGAGTCCGGGCCCGATCAACGCTGCCCGTCCATCGGGCGCGCAGCGAGGCCAGCTCCACCAGCAGATCGTCGTCGCGGGCGCCGGCCGCGTCGGTCCGCACGACCAGCCCCTCTCCCTCGGCCAGAACCGGGGACAGAAACGCCTTCAGGGACGCCCGGCGGCCGGCGTCGCCGATCTTGCGCGACAGATTGAGCCCCGGACGGAACGGCGTGAGGGCCAGAAGCCCGCCTTGCAGCGATATTGCGCGCGTCACTCCCGCGCCTTTGCCATCGGCCCGGCTGATCGCCTGCGCCGCCCCTGTCACCTGGACCAGCACCTCATCACCCTCCGACAGGGCGCCCGGGCGGGGCAGGAAAGCGGCCAGCGCCTCACCGATGTCGATGAAGGCGGCGTCGAGGGCGCGGTTGACCGACAGGACGCGGCCCAGCAGGATGTCGCCCGCGCCGGCCCCGCCACGGTCGATCAGGAATTCGACGGGCGTATCGCCCGCCATCAGGGCAAGACGGGTCTCACCCGGCGAGCGCGACAGGATGATGCCGTCAGCGCCGGCCATAGCCCAGCCCGCGCAGCAGGCCATAGGTTTCGTGCAGCGCCAGTCCGACGACATTGGAATAGGACCCGCCCAGATGGCGCACGAACACCGCCGCGCGGCCCTGGATGGCGTAGCCGCCGGCCTTTCCCCGCCATTCTCCGCCGGCCAGATAGTCCACCCGCTCCTCGTGGTCCAGGCTTTTGAACGTGACCGTGGTGGTCACCGTCTTTTTCACCACCCGTCCATCCGGCGCCACGAGGCAGATGCCGCCGATGACGCGGTGCCTCCGCCCCGACAGCAGGGTGAGACATTGCGCCGCCTGGGTTTCCGCCTCCGCCTTCGGCAAAATCCGGCGACCGCAGGCGACCACGGTGTCCGCCCCCAGGACGAAGGCCCCCTCATGCCGGGCCGAGACCAGAAGGGCTTTCCCCTGCGCCAGACGCAGGGCATGCTGCACCGGCAGTTCGCCGGGCAACGGGGTCTCATCAAGGTCGGCGGGATCGACGGCGTCGGGAACGACGCCGATCTGCGCCAGAAGGTCCAAGCGCCTGGGCGATGCCGAGGCCAGAATCAAAGGTGCGGTCAAGATCCGAATAACTGCCAAAGAAAACGGGAACCCGGGTCATCCGGGAGATCGATAAATGGGCGGATGACCGTCGGGGTCAAGCTGTTTTTGAGACGCGTCCGGCCGGGGATCCGGCCGGGCTGGGGTGCATCGCCCCCTTCCGGGGCATCGGTCGGAACCATCCCGTCCGCCCGGAACCGCCCAAGGGGCTCCGGCGATCGGTTCCGATCAGCGCAGGCAGGTCTTACCGGGTCCGGAAATGCTGCGACGCGGGGCCGCCGGGAAGGGGGAAGCGCAGCAGGATCTGGCGGGACAACTGATCGCGCACATGGCGATAGGCCTCAAGCCGGGTCTCGCGGCTGCCCTCGATCAGCGACGGGTCCAGCGTATTCCAGAACTCCACGTCGCAGGCCATGGTGCGGGTCATTTCGACCGCATGATGCTGCGCCTCTGGCGACAGCGAGATCACCCGGTCGAAGCTGGTGTCCTCCAGCTCGTCGAAGGTCCCCGGCTGATGGCGCGAGATGTCCATGCCGATCTCATCCATCACGATCACCGCGAAGGGATCCAGAAGGCCCTTATGCACCCCGACCGAGCGCACCCACACCTGCCGGCCGTGATAATGGCGCATCAGGGCTTCGGCCATCGGCGAGCGGATGGCGTTCATCGTGCAGGCGAACAGGATCGAAGAGGGAAGATCGCGGTCCGGCACACCCTACCCCCGGATATGCAGAACGCAGATCAGCGTGAACAGCCGCCGCGCGGTCTTGAGGTCGATTTCGATGCGGCCGGCCAGAAGATCGCGCAACAGCGCCGACCCCTCGTTGTGCAGCCCGCGCCGTCCCAGATCGATCGCCTCGATATGGGACGGCGTGGCGGTACGGATGGCCCCGTAATAGCTTTCACAGACGATGAAATAGTCTTTGACGATGGTGCGGAACGGGGCCAGCGGCAACGCCACCTGGGACTGAGGATCCCCGGCCTCCGTCCTGATATCGAACAGCAGGCGGTTGTCCACCAGCGACAGCGACAGCGAATAGGGCCCGCCCTCGTCCCCCACGGGATGGAAGGAATTGTCCTCCAGCAGGTCATAGATGGCGACCGCGCGTTCGCGTTCGACCTCGGGCTTGCGCCGGACGAAAGTCTTCTCGTCCAGTTGGACGTGGATCAGGCGATGACGCTGATCCGCCCCACTCACGCCGGTCTCGGCATATTGACGCGCAGCGCCACCGAAAGTCCGTGAGCGCCCAGTCCCTCGGCCCCGGCCCGCGTCACCGCCGCCGGTCCGATCCGGTGCAGCGAGCGGGCGTCGCACCCCAGAAGCGTCGTCCGTTTCATGAAATCGAGAACGCCCAGTCCCGACGAGAACCGGGCGCTGCGCGCCGTGGGCAGCACATGGTTGGGGCCGCCGACATAGTCGCCCACCGCCTCCGGCGTGTAGCGGCCGAGGAAGATGGCGCCCGCGTTGCGGACGCGCGCGGCAAGAGAGTCCGGATCGGCCACCGCCAGTTCCAGATGCTCCGGCGCGACGCGGTCCACCAGCGGCACCGCCTGATCAAGCGACGGCACCAGGATGACCGCCCCATGCCGGTCCCAGCTTTCACGGGCGATGGCCGCGCGCGGCAGGGTGGCGAGATGGCTGTCGACGGCGGCGATCACGCTGCGGGCGAAGGCCGCGTCATCGGTGATCAGGATCGACTGCGCCGCCGTGTCATGTTCCGCCTGGCTCAGAAGATCGGCGGCGATCCAGGACGGATCGTTGTCGCGGTCGGCCACCACCAGGATCTCGGACGGGCCGGCGATCATGTCGATGCCGACGGTACCGAACACCTGCCGCTTGGCGGCGGCGACATAGGCATTGCCGGGACCGACGATCTTGTCCACCGGGCGGATCGTCCCGGTGCCATAGGCCAGCGCCGCCCCGGCCTGCGCCCCGCCCACCCGGTAGATTTCCGACACGCCGGCAATCCGCGCGGCGGCCAGGACCAGCGGATTGAGCCGCCCGTCGGGGGTCGGAACCACCATGGTCACGCGCCCGACACCCGCCACCTTGGCCGGCAGGGCGTTCATCAGCACCGAGGAGGGATAGGAGGCGGTTCCCCCCGGAACATAAAGCCCGACCGCCGACAGCGCGGTCCAGCGGTATCCCAGGCGCACGCCCTCCCCGTCCGTGTAGTGGAGATCCTCCGGCTTCTGCCGGCTGTGGAAATCCTCGATCCGCCGGGCCGCCAGCTCCAGCGCGGCCAGCGTGTCGGCCGGACAGGCGGCAATGGCCTCGTCGATTTCGGCGGCGCCGATGGCGAGCCCCGCGGCCGTCACATCGACCCGGTCGAAGGTGCGGGTGTAGTCGAGCAGCGCGGCATCGCCCTCACGGCGCACGCGCCCGATGATCCCGGCCACGGTCGTGTTGACGTCCTCGGCGGTTTCCCGCTTGCCGTCGAGCAGGGCGCGGAAGGCCTCCTCGAAGGCGGGCGACGTCAGATCCAGTTCAATTGCCATCGGCGGCCTCCCGGAAACGGTCGATCCACCCGGACAGTTCCTCGGGCCGGGTCTTGAGGGCGGCGCGGTTGACGATCAGCCGCGAGCTGATGTCGGCGATATGCTCGATCTCCACCAGGCCGTTGGCCTTCAGCGTCGACCCCGACGACACCAGATCGACGATGCGCCGGCACAATCCGATGTTGGGGGCCAGTTCCATGGCACCGTTCAGCTTGATGCATTCGGCCTGAACGCCGCGGCTCGCGAAATGGCGGGCGGTGATGGCGGGATATTTGGTGGCGATGCGGATGTGGCTCCAGCGCGACGGATCGTCGGTTCCGGCCAGATCGGCCGGTTCCGCCACCGCCAGCCGGCAGAGCCCGATCTTGAGGTCGAGCGGCGCGTAGATCTCGGGATAATCGAACTCCATCAACACGTCGTTGCCGGCAATCCCGATATGGGCCGCGCCGAAGGCGACGAAGGTCGCGACGTCGAAGGCGCGGACCCGGATGATGTCGATATGGGGATGGTTGGTGGCGAAGCGCAACGCCCTCGACTTCGGGTTGTCGAAATCAGCCTCCGGCAGGATGCCGGCGGCACGGACCAGAGGCATGGCCTCTTCAAGAATGCGGCCCTTCGGCAGGGCCAGCACCAGTTTCTGCGGATCGCTCACTTTTCAGTCCCGGTAAGAGGAAGCAGGCTATTTACAGGCATTCTCCGCCCGTCCGCAAGGAGGGAGCCGGCGGGCGGGTGTTTTCCAAGCGGGTGGAGCGGACGGGAGGGCGGGCGGTCGGGGGCGGAAGAAAGCGAAAGGCGCCTCCCCGGCCGGTTGCCTCATTCCGCCGGCTGGCCGTCCTTGATGCGTTCGATCTGCGCGCCGCAGGCCGCCAGCTTGCCTTCCACCCGTTCATATCCGCGGTCCAGGTGATAGACGCGGTTGACGATGGTCTCGCCCTCGGCGGCCAGCCCGGCCAGGACCAGGGAGACCGACGCGCGGAGATCCGTCGCCATGACCGGCGCGCCCGACAGCCGGGGCACGCCCCGGATGATGGCCGACGCCCCGTGGACATTGACGCGCGCCCCCATGCGGCCCAGTTCCGGCACATGCATGTAGCGGTTTTCGAAAATGGTCTCGGTGATCATGCTGGCGCCCTCGGCCGTGGCCATCAGGGCCATCAACTGGGCCTGCATGTCGGTGGGAAAGCCGGGATAGGGCTCCGTCATGATGTCGACGCCGACGATGCGGGCGCCATCGGCATCGATGCGGACGCCGCGCGGGGTATCGCTGATGCGGACGCCGGCCTCGATCAGCACCTTCTCGACCGCATGCATCAGGTCGCGGCGCGCCCCCACCAGCTCGATATCGCCCCGGGTGATCGCCGCGGCGACGGCATAGGTCCCGGTCTCGATACGGTCGGGCAGCACGGAATAGTCGGCGCCATGCAGCCGGTCGACGCCCTCGACCCGGATGGTCGAGGTGCCGATGCCGGTGATTTTTGCCCCCATGGCCTGAAGGCATTCGGCCAGATCGCAAACCTCGGGCTCACGCGCGGCATTGGCGATCACCGTCTCGCCATCGGCCAGCGCGGCGGCCATCAGGGTGTTCTCGGTGCCGCCGACGGTGACCTGGGGGAACACCACATGGCCGCCATGCAGGCGGCCGCCCGGGACGTCGGCCACCACATAGCCGCCTTCGACCGAAATGCGGGCGCCCATGGCCTCCAGCGCCTTCAGATGCAGATCGACCGGACGCGTGCCGATGGCACAACCGCCCGGCAGCGACACCCGCGCCTGCCCGCAACGGGCCAGCAGCGGCCCCAGGACCAGGACGGAGGCGCGCATCTTGCGCACCAGATCGTAGGGGGCGGTGGTGTTGGTGATGGTCCGGGCATTCAGCTCCAGCACCCGGCCGGTGGGCCCGCCGTTCTCGGCATGGCCGTTCAGCGACATCGAGACGCCGTGCTGGCTGAGGAGGTTCGCCATGGTCGTGATGTCGACCAGATGGGGCAGGTTGGACAGAGACAGCGTTTCGTCCGTCAACAGGCAGGCCGGCATCAGGGTCAGCGCCGCGTTTTTGGCACCGCCGATGGGAATCACACCGCGCAATGGGGTGCCGCCGACGATCCTGATCTTATCCATATGTGCTTCGTCCTGAGGGAAAAGGGCCGGCCGGCCGGCCCCGGAGAAAAATCGAAGGGTGAGACTCTTAAAGGCGGGGCAAGGTCACCCCGGTCTGGGCCTGATATTTGCCGGACCGGTCGCGATAGGAGGTCTCGCAAGGTCCATCCGCCTTCAGGAAAATGAACTGGCAGGCGCCCTCGTTGGCGTAAATCCGGGCCGGAAGCGGCGTCGTGTTGGAAAATTCCAGCGTGACATGCCCCTCCCATTCGGGTTCCAGCGGCGTCACATTGACGATGATGCCGCACCGGGCATAGGTCGACTTGCCGAGGCAGATCACCAGAACGTCGCGCGGGATCCGGAAATATTCGACGGTGCGCGCCAGGGCGAAACTGTTCGGCGGAATGATGCAGACGGGCCCGTCGCGATCCACGAAACTTTTGTCGGAAAATTCCTTGGGGTCGACAACGGCGGAATCAACGTTGGTGAAGATCTTGAATTCGGGCGCGACGCGGGCGTCGTAACCGTAGGACGACAGCCCGTAGGAGATCACCCCCTCGCGCTGGAGCTTTTCGGTGAAGGGCTCGATCATGCCGTGGCTGGTGGCCATGTCGCGGATCCAGCGGTCGGGCATTACGGGCATCGCGGCTCTCCTTCTTGCCCCCGGCGGGGGCCGGGGTCGGTTCCGGTCGTCCTTGTAGCGCAGGAACCCCGCCCCTACAAGATTTCGTGGCTCATGGGTGCGCCGCCGCTTTTGCAGGGGCGCGTCCGAAACGCCGGGCCGGGGTCAGTCCGTCCCGGACCGGGCCGGACCGTCGCCCGGCGCCCGGCCGGCAGGATCCGCGCCGGCCGCGCCGCCCGAATCCCCTTCTCCAGCTCCAGCCCCATCCCCTTCTCCAGCCCCATCCCCGGTGCCATCCCGTCCGCGCGACTGGCTTTTGCGCCGGTGCAGATTGGCGCGCAACGCCCCGGCCAGCCGCTTCTGACGATCCTCGGCCTGGCGCCGCACCCGCTCGGCCCGCGAAAGGGCGCTGTCGTCGCCGCTTCCGCCGGCCCCACTCCGTTCATCCCCGGCCATGACCTCTCCTTGTCCTGCCGTCCATCCTGTCCCGCCGTTTCCGGCGGCGCGGCGAAAAGGTAATGTGCAAACCCCCGCGCGCCCCGTCAACGCCATTACCCGGGCGCCCTGCGATTGCCGGCTGGCGGCCCGGGCGTCCGGTCCCGCCCAAAAAACTTTCACATTTGCGCTTGCATCGCCGCCGCCCCTGTGGCAAGAAGTGCGCCTCTTCGGAACCGGCGCGGTGCCGCCGGATTTCGGAACAGGACGCTGGTGTAGCTCAGGGGTAGAGCACGTCCTTGGTAAGGACGGGGTCGGAGGTTCGATTCCTCTCACCAGCACCATCCCTCCGGGGATGGAACAGACGACCGGACTGGAGGCGGGTCTTCCCGGAGATGGGGGTCCTGCCTTTTTTGTGCCTTGCGCGTCCCCCTCCCCCTTCCCC
>WASQ01000111.1 GCA_009712185.1 Telmatospirillum sp.
GGGCGGCGCGCACTCCGGCAGGGACGCCGGAGCCATTGGTGAAATTTTTTCACACCCCCGGACGCCCGCCCCACTCCTGATTTAAGGACTCGTCTGTTGGATTTTGACCATTAGGAGGCCCTTGGGGACGCCGCCCCATCATGACGGTCGTGTCCCCTGTCAGGCCGGACTTGGACGGACATAGGGGCTGCGGCATTATGCGTCACGTTTCTCCTCTTCAGGAAGGTCTGTGCATGAGCGACATTCAACGTACCAATGTGGCAGCCCGCTATTCCGATGTGGCGGTTCACCAGGGCACCATTTATCTCGCCGGCCAGATCGCCGACGACCCGACACAGGACATCCGGGGACAGACGGCGCAGGTCCTGGCGACCGTCGACAAGCTTCTCCAGCAGCACGACAGCGATAAGACGCGCATTTTGCAATGCGTCATTTATCTGTCCGACATCAGCCTGTTCGCCGGAATGAACGACGTCTGGGACAACTGGGTGCCGAAAGGCAGCGCACCGCCCCGCGCCACGGTCGAGGCACGACTGTTCGCGCCCGAATATCTTGTCGAAATGGTGGTCACCGCCGCACAGAGATAAGCGGCGCGCGCCCCTTGAAACGCGGCCCGCCGTAGTGCGGCCCGTGGCTTCGCCGGACACCGGCCCGCAAAGCCGGTGTCTTTCTTTTACGTACTCCCTTCCCGCCGCCGTCGACGCCCCTCTGGCGAAATCATCCGTTTGACCGCCGGGGGTCATCACAGAATCCGAGGATCGTCTTCAGCAATCCGGGAAAGCGCGCCTCCATGTCGTCCTGACGAACGACATTGCGATGTTCAACCCCTTTCTTCTCGGTACGAATCAGGCCGGCCTCCCGCAGGATCCGGAAATGATTCGACAAAGTCGATTTGGCCATGTCGGGACAGGGGGCTGCCTCGGTACAGGACATGCAGCCGGGTTGGCCGACCATGCTTTTGACGATACGCAGGCGCATCGGGTCGGAGAGTGCCGCAAGCACTCCCTCCAGGGTGATGTCGTCGCGCGACGGATGAACAAACTGAACCATGGGAGAAATTTAGCCGCCCGCTTGACATATTTCAATGGTTCCATATTTATGAACTATTGAACAATAGCCTCCCCTCCCGATGGGTGGCGGATCCACAGGAGAGATTTCATGAGCAAACGCTTGCAGGGCAAAGTCGCGCTGGTGACCGGCGCGTCCAAAGGCATCGGCGCGGCGATCGCCACCCGTTTCGCGGAGGAAGGCGCCGCCGTCGCGGTCAACTACAGCGCCAGCCGGGAGGCCGCAGATCGCCTCGTTGCCGGCATCACCGCCCGGGGCGGCAAAGCCGTCGCCATTGAGGGCAATCTGACCAGGGCCGATCAGGTGGGAAGTCTGGTTGCCGACACGGTCAGGGCCCTTGGCGCCATCGATATCCTGGTCAACAATGCCGGCGTTTACGAGTTCGCATCGCTTGATGCCATCACGCCGGACCATTTTCACAAGCATTTCGACCTCAATGTGCTTGGCCTTCTGCTGGTCTCGCAGGAGGCGGTGCGGCATTTCGCGGCCGATGGCGGCGCGATCGTCAATATCAGTTCGGGCGTCTCCACCATCGCGCCGGCCAATACGGCGGTGTACACGGCAACCAAGGCCTCGGTGGACGCCATCACCTCGGTGCTGTCGAAGGAACTCGCTCCGCGCAAGATCCGGGTCAATGCGGTCAACCCGGGCATGATCGCCACGGAAGGGGTGATCTCGGCCGGCCTTCATGAGGGCGACATGCGCCAGTGGATCGAGACGGTCACGCCCCTGGGGCGGATCGGCGAGGCGGCGGAAATCGCCGCCGTGGCGGCATTCCTGGCATCCGACGAGGCATCCTATATCACGGGCGAAACAGTGCATGTCACCGGCGGCCTGCGTTAAGGGTCCGTTGATCAACAAGTGAAAACGGGTCTTGAAGCCCTTGTGACGTTTGAACCGGGCTTCCGCGGGAGCGGAAGCGGCACAGAAAAACCAGGGGCCAGCAACGACCGGGCCCAAAGCGCCCCCGCATTCCGGCTGGTTCCCGTTTCCGGCGGGAGACGGCCGGAATATCCGGATTTCAGTCCTGAGAGGCAACTGTCTGGTAACCGTCCGGGTTTATAGTGAAGATACTTACGGATCGAGGTTCTCGATGTCAGATCATCATCCCAGCACACTGTCCGCCGCCGTTCCCGGCGCAGCTCCGGGTTGGCCCATCCTTGGCCTGCAATCGACGGGAGGCACGTCCTCCTTCGCCTATCTTACGGAGCCATCCTTCGCCGAAATGATGCGCGACCCGATGATCCGGCAGCTCATGGCCAGCGACCAGGTTTCCGAAGACTGTCTTAACGGGCTGGTTTCGGATATCCGTCGGAAACTGGACCGCTGATCGCCGGCCTGCCGGCAACGGCGTCCGGCGGCATAAGCGGGCGACCCCGCGCGAACCGGCGCCGGGACGGTGGCTCCGGACCCGCATTGGCGCGTCAGGCGCCGCCCGGGATCCGGACACCGAAAGGCGGAGTTGGGACCGCGTTGAACGGCCTTGGGATCACAATCGGCCTTGGGATCACAATCGGCGGCGGCGTTGCGGATCACGAAAAACGTCCGACACGGCTTGAAATGATCGTGGGAATCACGCCGGCGGTTTCGCGCCGGCAACGCGCGGACGCCTCAAGACAAGGCGACGGAGAAAGGCCGTCGCGGACGAACCGCGGCGGCAAGTCTGAGGGCAAAACGATGTCCGGGAGAGAGCGGCATCCCTCTCCCGGACCGGCCGGTTCTATTCGAACTCGACCAGAACCTGATGAACTTTCACGCCGTCGCCCTGGGCGACCTTGATGGACTTGACCGTTCCCGCCACCGGCGAGGTGACGGAGGTCTCCATCTTCATGGCTTCCAGCACCATGATCAGGTCGTTCGGTTGCAGTTTCTGTCCGACCTTCGCGTTGATGCGGATGACCACGCCCGACACCGGGCTGCGGCACGCCTTGTCCTCGTCGACGACCTCGTCGGCCGCGGCGGCGGCCGGCGGCGGAGCAGCCGGAACCGACGGCATGGTGGTCGGCGTCGCCGAGTAGGGCGAAATGGGGGCACGGGGACGGGGGGCGTGATCTTCCTCGATCACTTCCACGTCGAGCTCATATTTCTTTCCGTCGATACCAATTTGTAGTTTCAAGGCCGAAGCTCCCTCGATCTGTTCCGCCCACTATCCAAATTCAGCGACGGACCGGTCCCTTGACGGATCACTCCCCTCGTGACGGGCGAATGTCACGGGTCGGAACCGGTCCTCGCGGCGCCAGGGAGCGTCAGCGCCCCCGCTGCAATTGATGCGACGCCTGGATGAAGACACGTCCATGCTGAGCCCACGGATTGACGATCTCGTAGGGCGTCTGCAGCATCTTCGCCGAGCGCACGCGCACTTTCTTGCCAAGGAACGTCGTTGCCGCTGCCGCCAGCATGACCAGCGTTTCCTCGCTGATCTCCTGGTCGGACGCCGGCACTCCGGGCTGGGCCTTCAAGGATGCCACCTCGGTCTTCAAGGTGGCGACCTCTTGGCGCAGCGCTTCGACGGCCTTCAATACTTCTTCCAACGATAACGCGGTCATGGGTTCTCCCCTGGATTGCTCTCGCGTTGCGACTCCGCTTCCATTCCCATCAAAGCGGAATCAGGCCGTGCTTCTTCGGGGGCCGCGATTCCCGCTTGGTGTGCAGGGACTCGAGGGCCTGGGCCAGATATTTGCGTGTCTCGGACGGTTCGATGATGTCGTCAACCATGCGCCGGCCGGCCGGCACATAGGGATTGGCGAAGGTCTCGCGGTAGAGGTCGATCAGCTCGGCCCGCTTCGCGGCCTTGTCCTCGGCGGCCTCGATCTCCTTGCGGAAGACGATGCCGGCCGCGCCCTCGGCGCCCATCACCGCGACCTGCGCGGTCGGCCATGCGACCACACGGTCGGCCCCCAGTTCCTTGCCGCACATGGCAAGATAGGCGCCGCCGAAGGCCTTGCGCATGACCACCGTGATCTTCGGCACAGACGCGGCGGAATAGGCGAACAGCATCTTCGCGCCGTGGCGGATGATGCCGCCGTATTCCTGCTCGACACCCGGCAGGAAGCCCGGGACGTCAACGAAGGTCACCAGCGGAATGTTGAAGGCGTTGCAGAAGCGGACGAAACGCGCGGACTTGTCCGAAGCGTCGATGTTGAGCGCGCCCGCCAGGGCATTCGGCTGGTTGGCGATGATGCCGACCGGGCGTCCCTTGATGCGGGCGAAGCCGATGACGATGTTCGGAGCGAAACCGGGCTGGATCTCCAGGAAATCCTGGTGATCGACGATCCGGGTGATGATCGGACGGACATCGTAGCTCTGCTTCGGATCGGTCGGAACCGCGTGATTCAGTTCCTCGTCCGATTCGATCGGCTCATCGAAGGGAAGAACCGGCGGATCTTCCAGATTGTTGGACGGCATGAAGGACAACAGCCGCCGGCACTGATAGATCGCGTCCTCGTCGTCCTCGGCGATCAGATGGACCACGCCCGAATTGTTCATCTGGGCGACGGGGCCGCCCAGGGCCTCGGCGGTCACGACCTCGCCGGTCACCTGCTTGATGACCTGCGGCCCGGTGATGAACATCTGGGCGCGCTTGGTCTGGATGATGAAGTCGGTCAGCGCCGGGCTGTAGGCCGCGCCGCCGGCGCAGGGTCCGCAGATCAGGGAGATCTGGGGCACCACGCCCGACAACATCACATTGTTGTAGAACACGCGGCCATAGCCCGACAGGCTGTCGATGCCTTCCTGCACGCGGGCCCCGCCCGAGTCGTTCACGAAAATGAACGGGGTGCCGGTCTTCAGCGACATTTCCAGCATGGCGGCAACCTTGGTGCTGTGCACCTCGCCGGCCGCGCCACCCGCCACCGTGAAATCCTGGCTGGCGAGATGCACGACCTTGCCGTCGACCTTGGCGCAGCCGGTGACCACGCCGTCGGCCGGCAGTTCCTTGTCCTGCATGCCGAAGAAGTCGCAGCGATGCTGCGCGAAAAGACCGATCTCCTGGAAGCTTCCCTGGTCGACCAGCTTGCCGATGCGTTCCCGCGCGGTCAGTTTGCCGCCGGCATGCTGCTTGTCGATGCCTTTCTGCCCACCGCCCAGTTCAAGCTCAGCCCGCTTGGCGCGAAGATCCGCGATCTTCTCGTCGATGGTTTTGTGCGGGGGACTCTTCAAATCCTTGGACATCGAGATGTTCCCTTTCTGTAATCCGTGAGGCGCCCAATTTCCCGGCGCAGTCCTTACGCCCCGGGCGCAACCGTCACTTTGTGTTCACGGCCGTGCAGCGACACGACATAGGTCACGGGCCCGCTGAGGGCCGCGCCATTGGTGCCGCCGGCAGCCTTGTCGGCCTTGGCCTCGGCCGGCTTGGCCGCGTCCTTCTTGACCGGATCCTTGCCGAGATTCTTCGGCCCTTCCGGGCGGCTCTTGAAGAACTTCGGAGCGACCTGCGGGAACATGGCATAGGTCAGCACGTCCTCGTCGGTACCGTTGCAGCCTTCCTGAGCCAGCGCCTCGGACCGCAGATGATCCCACTCGGGCTTCAGAAGATCGGCCGGACGGCCGGTAATGACGGGCTTTTTGGCCTGAGCCTCGGCCTTGGCGAGAACCTCGGCATTCTTTTCGCCCAGCGTGCTGCCGTAATAGCCCAGCATCAGGTCGGCGAACTCACCGGTCAGGGCCTTGTACTTACCCATCAGAACATTGAAGACGGCCTGAGTGCCGACGATCTGGCTCGACGGCGTGACCAGCGGAGGATAGCCGCAGTCGGCCCGCACCCGCGGAACCTCCTCCAGCACTTCCTGCAGACGGTCGGCGGCGCCCTGTCCCTTGAGCTGCGATTCCATGTTGGAAATCATGCCGCCCGGGATCTGGCTCTTGAAGATTTCGGTGTCGACACCGGTGAAATCGCTCAGGAATTCGCGGTAGCGCGGACGGATCTTCGAGAAGTAGGTCTTGACCTTCAGCAGGCGGTCTTTCTGCAGGCGGGTCTCATAGCCCGTGCCTTCCAGCATTTCGACCACGGCCTCGGTCGGATTATGGCCCGACCCCAGGGCCAGCGAGCTGATCGAACTGTCGATGATGTCGCATCCGGCTTCGATCGCCTTCATCAGGGAGACCATGGTGACGCCGGTGGTGGAATGGACATGCAGGTGGATCAGCGTGTCCTGGCCGCACTTTTCCTTGATCTTCTTGACCAGATCATAGGCCGGCTGGGGCTTCAGCAGCGCCGCCATGTCCTTGATGCAGATCGAATCGGCACCCATTTCCTTCAGATGCTGCGCCATCTCGACGAAGGCATCGACGGTGTGCACCGGGCTCACCGTGTAACAGATGGTGCCCTGGGCATGCTTGCCGGTCTTCTTCACGGCGGCAATGGCGGTCTTCAGATTGCGCAGGTCGTTCAGCGCGTCGAACACCCGGAACACGTCCATGCCGTTCTCGGCCGCCTTGTCGACGAAGCGTTCGACCACCCCGTCCTCGTAATGGCGATAGCCGAGGAGGTTCTGGCCGCGCAGCAGCATCTGCAGGCGGGTCTTCGGCAACAGCTTGCGGAAGGTGCGCAGACGCTCCCATGGATCCTCGTTCAGGAAGCGGATGCAGGAGTCATAGGTGGCGCCACCCCAGCATTCCAGGGACCAGTAGCCGGCGTTGTCCAGGTCCTCGCATGCCGGGACCATGTCCTCCATCGCCATGCGCGTGGCCAGCAGGCTTTGGTGCGCATCTCTCAAGATCACATCAGTGATTTCCACTACGCGTCCCATGTGCGATTTCCTCTTGGATGTGAAGGCTTAGGCTCGCGGACTAAATGCCAGAACCATGCCTGACGCAAAAAGCATCGGTCCGCATCGTCTTCGCCAGCCAGTTATGTGTGATGGGGTCGATGGCTGCGTCGAAACGGACGGAAGCTGTGGCCAGAAACATCTTTCCGCCAGGACACAATACGTCAGTTCGCCCCCCGGTTTCCAGGAAACGACGCCGTCCAGAAAGTGTCAGATTGCTTCGTTTCGTCCGCATGATCGACAGCCATCGGTGGATGGCTATTAAGTTGAACCTCCTTTTGAAAAATGTCCATAAAGAAAGTAGGTGTTTTGACGATTCATCGCCGAAACAGCCGTAATGTCACGATTTTCAAGGGAAGAAGGACCGACCGGACAGGCGGTGGATCGGGACGGAACCGGGAGGTCCATCCGTGTTGCACGCGCGTGCCGGATCAGGCCGGCAACGATCCGCGATAGGTCACGGTCAATTGATTTTCCCGCCGCCGGGCCACGGGAGGCCGGGATCACGCGGACGCGCCCCCGGCCCGGAGAGCCGATCGTCCTATTTCGAGAAGGCCTTGCGCATGTCGCCGG
>WASQ01000053.1:0-7332 GCA_009712185.1 Telmatospirillum sp.
GCCGGGCCGCGGGACGGGACGGGGGACGGAAAAGGAGGAGGGCGGCCTGCCCGAAATGTTCTTGGCGGGCGGCTCGAGATCTGCTCCCTGGCTCCCCGGACCGGTTTTCTCCGGTCGGGCTGTTGCGACTGGACGCCGGAGGATGCCGGAAGTCATACCGTCTGCGTCGAGGTGACCGGGAGCTTTCTGGATTTCTCGCGACGGCGCGGCAACGACCTCGCGACACCGCGCCCGGATCTCGCCTTTCCGGGACTGCGGCCGGGCGACCGCTGGTGTCTTTGTGCCCCACGCTGGCAGGAGGCCTTTCTGGCCGGTGCCGCCCCCGCCGTGGTTCTGCGCGCCACGCATGAGGCGGCTCTCGCCTATTGCGATATCGGCGATCTGAAAGCGGCTGCCGTCGAAGAATAACATCGGGAAGCCGGAGGGGCGCCATCGCTGTCGCTGCCCGCGATGGCGGGCCGGTCCCCGGTTTTCCGGCAGGGTCGCCGCGACGCCGGGTTGTAATAACCTGCGGACTGCCTATTCTGACGGGATGGCGACGGCCTCCTCCTGGGGTAAGAGCCGATGGTCCGGCCTGATGCCGGGACTGAGGAACACCAGGGACCGGGAAAATCAAGGGCAGGGGGCGGCGGGAGAGGGAAAAACGGGTGGGGACCCGGCCAACGGCGGCCGGGGGATGAGGTGTCGTTCAGGAAGATCCTGTCCACAGGTCTTGCCGGACCGTCGTCGGCTGTGCCGGATGCCGGGCCGGAGGGGGAAAACATCATCGATGGCGTGGTGGCGCGTGTCTCGTTTGCCGTCGCTCTGGCGGCGGCGATGCTTGTCGCTGCCACCCTGTGGTTCGGCTATCGCGACGCGATCGCCCAGGCGCGGGTAACGGCGGATGGCCTTTCCTATGGCTTGCAGCGCGCGCTCGAGGGGCTGGTGGGGCGGATTGATCTGTCGCTCTCCATGGTTGTGGATGCGACCGGCCGGTTTCCCGACGGGGCCGTGGAGCCGGACAGCCCGGACGGACTGATCCGCCGGCTCAAGGAGACGATGCCGGAGATCCAGGCGTTGCAGGTGACGGACGCCGCCGGGCGGGTGATTCACGGCAGTTCCGACATTGCCAGCGGCCTGATCGCGATCGCGGACCGGGATTATTTCATCCGATTGCGCGATGATCCGGACGCCGGGCTGGTGGTGTCGGTTCCCTTGCGGGGGCGCATCTCCGACCTGTGGAGCGTGGTGTTCGCCAGACGGTTGACGGGCGCGGACGGGTCCTTCAAAGGCGTGGTTCTGGCGGCCGTTCCCTTGGAACGCTTCCGGGCTCTTCTGTCGGGGCTGGATGCCGGTCCATCAGGCACGCTGGGAGTCCGTGGGTCGGACTATTCCCTGATCATCCGGGTTCCCGGAGCGCCCAGGGACGCCAATCCCCTGAGCTACCTCGCGGGGACCCGCGACTTCGAGGCGGCGGTCGCGGCGCGCCCGGACGGGGGCGTCTATCGCGCCCGGACGGGGCCGGACGGGGTCGACCGGATTCTGGCCTATCGCCGGCTCCATGGCGTTCCGATGTTTGTGATCGTCGGGCTTGCCGTCGACGACCAGTTGGCGGCGTGGCGGGATCAGGGCCTTGTCCTGACCACGGGCGGTCTGCTGTTCCTGCTGCTGGTGGCGGGGTGCTGCCGCGGGTTGCGCCGGACACTGCGCCGGCAGGCAGAGCGGTCCCTGGCGACCAGACGGGAGTTGGACGCGACGCGGTCCCTGCTGGATCTCACTCCGGCCGGGGTGGCCCTTCTGGGGGCCGATCGTCGGCCCGTGGCAATGAACAGGGCTTTTGCCGCCCTTCTGGGGGACCCGTCCGGGGCCGTTCCGGACTCCGGGCCCGTCGCCGCGGGCCCGTTCCCGTCGCCGAAATCCCGGCGGATTCTTGAGGGCCTGTGCCGGCGGGCCTATCCGGCGATGCTGTCGGGGGCGATGTTCTCAGACACGGTCCCCGGTCGGGGGGCCGATGGCCGGCCCATGCGCTTTTTCGTCAGGGCACGCCTCAGAGATCCCTCCGTTCCGGCGATGGGGTCGGTCTGGGGTGGCTGGGCGCCGGAGGACGCGGACGGGGGCGCGCTCACCCCGGAGTTTTTCCGGGCCCTGGTGGACAAGGCGGCGGACTGTGTTTTTGTCGCCGATCCCTGCCAGGGCTTCCGGGTGATTTATGCCAATGATGCGGCCTGTGCCTGTTTCGGGACCGACCGCGACGGCCTGTCATCCTGGCGGATGTCGGACTGGGACCTGTCCCTGGCGCCATCCGGGGCTCTGGAGGAGTTCTGGCAAAGGGTGCGCGAGCAGAGGGCGGTGGTTGTCAGGACCCGCTATCGCATGCGGGAACGGGCGGTGGTTCCGGTCGAGCTTTCGGCGAATATCCTGACCCTGGACGGCGCGGACTATCTCTGCGGTTCGTTTCACGACATCGTGGGGCGCCTGTCGACCGAGCGGGCACTGGCCCTGAAGGCAGAGGAGCTGGAACGGTCCAACGCGGAACTGGAACAATTCGCCTATGTCGCCTCCCATGATCTGCGCGAGCCTCTGCGCATGGTCACCTCCTATCTGGCTCTGCTGGAACTCCGCCTGGGAGCGGAGTTGACCGACGATCTGCGCGATTTTATCGCGCAGGCCGGCGACGGCGCACGACGGATGGATTGCCTGATCCGCGACCTGCTCGACTATTCCCGGATCGGACGGGGTGCCCTTCCCGCCACGCCGGTTGCTTTGTCGTCGGTCATGACCGACGTCCGCCGGATTCTGTCGGTGCGGATCGCCGACTGCGGGGCCCGGCTCACGGTGGCGGAGGGCCTGCCGACCATTTCGGGCGATCGGGTCGAACTGGTCCGCCTGTTCCAGAATCTGGTGGCCAACGCCCTGGCCTACCGGCATCCCGGGCGGACGCCGGACGTGCGCATTGCCGCCCGACAGGATCGTGGCGAATGGATCGTCTCGGTGTCCGATAACGGGATCGGGATCGAGCCCGATCATCTCGAGAGAATTTTCGGGATTTTCCAGCGTCTGGGACCGATGGGCACCCGTTCGGACGGGACCGGGATCGGGCTGGCCATTTGTCGCAGAATCATCGAGCACCATGGCGGGCGGATCTGGGTCCGGTCCACGCCCGGATCCGGCAGTGACTTCCTGGTTGCCTTCGTTCCGGCGTCGCCGCCCCCGTCCGGGACGCCGGCCTGACCCCGCCGGTTTGCCCGGTCCCCAGCCGTTCCAACGGGCTCAGTCGCCCGACAGCATCCCGAGCGCGGTCATCCTCTCGTAAAGCGACGCCCGGGAGATTTCGAGCAGGCGCGCCGCTTGCGACTTGTTGCCGCCGGCCTGGATCAGAGCGGCCGAAATGGCCGTTCTTTCCGCCTGACTGACGGCGTGGGACAGTTTCAGCGTCGCGGCTTTCTGTGACGGCGGCGGCGGCGTGCAACCCGGCAGAATCGGCATGAAATGCTGCGCCGTCAGTACCGAACTCTCGTTCAGCGTGTAGGCGCGTTCCAGAACATTGTAGAGTTCGCGGACATTGCCCGGCCAGTCATGCGCCTTCAGCATGAACAGTGCCGATGGATCCAGCTCCCGGTGCCCCTCACCGGTCTTCAACCGGAACACGTCGAGGAAGTTTTCCGCCAGGACGTCGATGTCCTCTGTCCGTTCGCGCAACGGCGGCAGGACGATCGGAACCACGTTGATCCGGTAGAAAAGGTCGGCGCGGAACTGGTTGCTGCGCACCAGGGCCGCGAGATCCCGGCTGGTTGCCGCGATGATCCGGACATCGACGCGGACCACGCGGTTCGAGCCCAGCGGCTCGATTTCCTTTTCCTGCAGGGCGCGCAGCAATTTGGTCTGCATCGCAAGCGGCATGTCGCCGATTTCGTCCAGGAACAGGGTGCCGCCATTGGCGAGGATGAATTTGCCGTCGCGGCCGCGCGGATCCGCCCCGGTATAGGCGCCGGGAGCGACGCCGAAGAACTCCGCCTCCAGAAGGGATTCCGGGATCGCCGCCACATTGATGCTGACCATCGGCTTGTGGGACCGGGCGCTGGCCGCATGGATCGCATGCGCCAGAAGCTCCTTGCCGGTGCCGGTCTCACCCATCAGCAGCACCGTGCTGTCGAGCTGGGCGGCGCGGCGCGCCATGGTCTTGACCTGCCGGACCTGCTCGCTGATCCCCAGGAATTGCGAAAAGGTGTATTTCGCCTGCCGCTCTCCGGCCAGTTCGCGCCGGGTGCGGTTCAACTCCTCCTGAAGCTTCGAATATTTGAAAAACAGCGGTTTCAGATATTCGGCCCGGTCGAACAGCACCATGCCGATCGCCCCCTTGATCTCGCCCTTTTCGCCCAGCATGGGCAGACGGACGACCACGAAGGTCCGGCTGCCGAATTCCATCAGATCGAGAAGGATCGGCTTTCCGGTGGTCACCACCTGGCGCATCAGGCTGTTCGGGATCACTTCTTCCACCACCCGGCCGGTGACGTCCGTTTCGATGCCGATCCCCAGAAGCGCCTTGTATTTGTCATCCATCCAGGTGATCCGGCTGTCGCGGTCGACAGCGATCAGACCCTCGCAGGTCGATGCCAGATGATCGAACATCGGCTGGACAGCCTGATGCCGGACGACTTTGGGGGTGGCGGACATGTCGGAAATCCCCTGTCTCGGACGGTTGCCTGCGTTTCCGGGCATATTGTCCGATTTTCCGGACAGCTACAACCGGCGCTGATTGGCCACTCGCCCGTGTCCGGATCCGGAACCTGTCCGGATTGGTGGACAGAGGGCCTTTTCCGATCCTTGTCAAGGGGGCAAAACCCCAGCAATTCCGCGGTTTTTTGCCATGCTTGCGAATGGCATAAGCGTTGCTGATAGGCCGGTCAAAAAGGCCGGAGGCGTCGAGATGCCTGATCGGCCGATAATGTCTAAGGTCGACCCGTAATACGGGTTCCGCCAACAAGGAGGGGCATCCGATGAGTTTCCTAGTCTGTATCGGGGCGTTGGTTTTCCTGATGTTCGTGGCCTATCGCGGCTTCAGCGTCATTCTCTTCGCCCCCATCGCCGCTTTGGGCGCCGTACTTCTGACAGAGCCGTCGCTGGTCCTGCCGGTCTACAGCGGCCTGTTCATGGAGCGGATGGTTTTCTTCATCCAGAATTATTTCCCGGTGTTCCTGCTGGGCGCGCTGTTCGGCAAGGTCATTGAGATGTCGGGCTTCGCCCGCTCGATCGTCGCCTCGGTCATCCAGCTTGTCGGGCGCAAGCGCGCCGTCCTGTCGATCGTTCTGGTGGGCGTGCTGCTGACCTATGGCGGCGTCTCCCTGTTCGTCGTGGTGTTCGCCGTCTATCCCTTCGCGGCCGAACTGTTCCGCCAGGGCAACATGCCGAAGCGGCTCATCCCGGGAACCATCGCGCTTGGCGCCTTCACATTGACGATGGACAGCCTGCCGGGGACCCCGCAGATCCAGAACGTCATTCCGACCACCTTCTTCAAGACCGATATCTACGCCGCGCCGATTCTCGGGACCATCGGCGGCCTGTTCATCCTGGTCGCCGGCGTGTCCTATCTGGAGTGGCGCCTGCGTCAGGCCGAGCGTGCCGGTGAGGGCTACGGTTCCGGCCACACCCAGGAACCCGATACGGATGCGTCCGCGGGGGCCGGCTCGGTCAATCCCGTCATCGCCATCATGCCGCTGTTCGTCGTCGGCATCATGAATCTGGTGTTCACCAAGGTCGTGTTCCCGGCCTATTACGCGGGGGCCACCGCCGACGTCAATCTGCCCGGTCTCGCCAAGCCCATCGCCGTGGCCGTCAAGTCCCAGATCGGCATCTGGTCGGTCGAGGCCGCGCTGGTTCTCGGCATTCTCTCCGTCGTTCTGTTCTCCTACAAAACCATCGCCTCGAAGTTCGCGGAAGGCAGCAAGGCGGCGGTCGCGGGGTCGCTGCTCGCCTCGGTCAACACGGCCACGGAATATGGTTTCGGTTCTGTCATCGCGGCCTTGCCGGGCTTCCTGATCATCCGTGACGCCTTGCAGTCCATCCCCAACCCGCTGGTCAACGAGGCCATCACCGTGACCACGCTCGCCGGTGTCACCGGATCGGCCTCGGGCGGTCTCGGTATCGCGCTGGCCGCCATGTCCAACCAGTTCATTGCCGCCGCCAATGCGGCCGGAATTCCGCTGGAGGTCATGCATCGCGTGGCGTCGATGGCTTCCGGCGGCATGGACACGCTGCCCCACAATGGCGCGGTCATCACGCTGCTCGCGGTGACCGGGCTCACCCATCGCCAGTCCTACAAGGACATCTTCGCGATCACCTGCATCAAGACACTTGCGGTTTTCTTTGTCATCCTCGTTTACTACCTGACGGGGATCGTCTGATCGCATCCGAATGCCGCGGTCCGGCCCGTTTTCCGGGCCGCGGAGAGTTCCGCCGGGTTCGATGGCCGGTCATGGACCGGAACCGGCGTTTCGACCAAGAAAGTGATAAGAAAGGAACCCCCAGATGCTCAAGGGCAAGACAGCTATCGTCACCGGGTCCACCAGCGGGATCGGACTCGGAATCGCCAGGGCCTTCGCGGCCGCCGGCGCCGACATCATGCTGAACGGCTTCGGCGACGCCGCCGCCATCGAGGCGCTGCAGGCCGATCTCGCCAAGGAATTCGGCGTGCGCGTTCTCTATAACGGCGCCGACCTCTCGAAGGCCGATCAGTGTGAAACTCTGGTGACCGACACCGAAGCCCGCCTTGGCAAGGTGGACATCCTGGTGAACAACGCCGGCATCCAGCATGTCGCCCGCGTTGAGAACTTCCCGGTCGACCGCTGGGATGCGGTGATCGCCATCAATCTGTCCTCGGCCTTCCACACCATCCGCAAGGCGCTGCCCGGCATGCAGGCGCGCGGCTTCGGCCGGATCGTCAATATCGCCTCGACCCACGGTCTGGTGGCGTCGGCGGAAAAATCCGCCTACGTCGCAGCCAAGCATGGCATCGTCGGCCTGACCAAGGTGGTCGCCCTCGAAAATGCCGAAAGCCCGATCACCTGCAACGCCATTTGTCCCGGCTGGGTGCTGACCCCGTTGGTACAGGCGCAGATCGAGGCCCGGGCCAAGCGCGAAAACATCGCCGTTGCCACCGCCGAGCGCGAATTGCTGATTGAGAAGCAGCCGACCGCCCGCTTTACCACGGTCGAACAACTGGGGGCGCTGGCCGTGTTTCTGGCCGGACCGGGCGGCGACAACATGACCGGCGTCGCCCTGCCGGTTGACGGCGGCTGGACGGCACGCTGACCCCGGGCGGCCCTGGGCGCGAGACCGCGCCCGGCCGCCCGCGGG
>WASQ01000053.1:7342-30459 GCA_009712185.1 Telmatospirillum sp.
CCCCCCCCCCCCCCCCCCCCCCCCCCGCGCGCCGCGGGCGCGGCGCACGAGATATCAGGAACCGGCAACGCCTCCGGTCGGGATCGCCGACCGGGCCGGTTCGAACGCCACGAGGGGGCGCATATGAGTAAAGCTGTCAATGTTACAAAAGCCGTCGAGCTGATTCCCGACGGCGCGTCGCTGCTGGTCGGCGGCTTCCTGGGTGTCGGATCGCCGCACCGGATCCTCGCGGAACTGGTGCGCCAGGGCCGCAAGGACCTGACGGTGATCGCCAATGACACGGCCCGGCCCGGGGTCGGGATCGGTCTTCTGATCGATGCCAAGCTGGTCAGAAAGCTGATCGTCACCCATATCGGCACCAATCCCGAGACCCAGCGTCAGATGATCGCCGGCGAGACCGAGGTCGAACTGGCCCCGCAGGGCACGCTGGCGGAACGGATCCGGGCCGGCGGCTTCGGCCTTGGCGGCGTTTTGACCCCCACCGGGGTCGGCACCGTGGTCGCCGAGGGGAAGCAGACCGTTGAGGTCGATGGCGAGACGTTCCTGCTGGAAAAGCCGATCAAGGCCGATTTCGCCCTGATCGCCTGCTGGCGGGCCGACTACAATGGGAACCTGGACTATTCTCTGACCGCCCGGAACTTCAATCCGGTGATGGCTCCGGCCGGGGCCGTCGTCATCGCCGAACCGACTGAGATTGTGCCCGTCGGCGCCATCGCTCCCGATGACGTCGTCACGCCGCATGTCCTCGTCGACCATATTATCGAGAAGGGGATGTCCAATGGACGATAAGGTCGTTATCGCGAAGCGCGTCGCTTTGGAGCTGCGGAGCGGCAATCTCGTCAATCTCGGCATCGGCCTGCCGACCACGGTCGCGCGCTATCTGCCGGCCGGTGTGGTCGTCCATTTCCAGTCCGAGAACGGCATCATCGGCATGCAGCCGGTGCCCGAGGCCGGGTTGGCGAACGAGTTCCTGACCGATGCCGGAGGCGGCCCGATCGGCGCGGTGGCGGGCGCCGCCGCCTTCGACAGTTGCATGTCCTTCGGATTGATTCGCGGCAAGCATCTCGATGTCACCGTTCTGGGCGGTTTGCAGGTCGATGAACTGGGCCAGCTCGCGAACTGGATGGTGCCGGGGAAGATGGTGCCGGGCATGGGCGGGGCGATGGATCTGGTCAGCGGCGCGCGCCGCGTGATCGTCGCCATGACCCATACGGCCAAGGGCGCCCCCAAGGTTCTGAAGCGCTGCAATCTGCCCCTGACCTCGGTGCGCCGGGTCGATCTTCTGGTGACCGAAATGGCGGTGATTGAGCCGACCGGGGCCGGTCTGGTGCTGAAGGAGGTGGCCCCCGGCGTCACGGTCGAGCAGGTGGTTGCCGCCACCGAAGCCGCGCTGATCGTTCCCGATCAGGTCCCGGTGATGGCGATCACGGAATAGTCCCCTTAACGGGACTGAGCCGAAGCCCTCTTCCCGCCGCCGTGGGGAGGGGGCTTTTTTTTCGAACAGGGAGGGGGAAGGGGGAAGGGTGAAGGGGGAGGCAACCGTTCAACCGGGCTCCTTGATGTTAGCTTTTTTGGGGCCCTCGCCGGGCGCATGCACCCGCATGCCTGGCCGCAGCCTCAATGGCCGGCGCCTGGGGCATTGCGTCAGCCAGGACAATCGGCCTCATCCGATTGTCCTGGGGGTGGCGCCGACCACAGTCTTGGGGCATCCTGATCGGACTAAATCCTGACGGGAGTTGCGGTTATGACTGACGTCGTCTTTCCCCGGGGCTTTTTCTGGGGTGCCTCGACCTCCTCCTACCAGATCGAAGGGGCTCTCGACGCCGATGGGCGTGGTCCGTCGGTTTGGGATACCTTCACGGCCGCCGGACGCATCGGGGACGGCAGCAGCGCCGCCACGGCCTGTGACCACTACCATCGCTGGCCCGAGGATATCGCGCTGCTGAAGGACGCGGGCTTCAACACCTACCGCTTTTCGATCGCGTGGCCCCGGATCGTTCCCGCCGGGACCGGTGCCGTCAACGGCAAGGGACTCGACTTCTACGATCGTCTGGTCGATGGCCTGCTGGAGGCGGGGATCCGGCCGATGGCCTGTCTTTATCACTGGGATCTGCCGCAGCCCCTCGAGGACCGGGGCGGCTGGCTGGGGCGCGAGATCGTGGGGCCCTTCGCCGATTATGCGGAAATCGTCGCCAGACGGCTGGCCGACCGGGTCAAGGACTGGATGACGCTGAACGAGCCCAATGTGGTGGCCATTTTCGGTTATGGGCTGGGCGACCATGCCCCCGGCCATACCTTGGGAGAGGCCGGGATGCTGAAGGCGCTTCATCATCAGAATCTGGCTCAAGGTGCGGCTTTGCGGGCCCTCAGGGCGATCGGACCGGATCTGCGCCTGGGCACGGTGATCAATCTTCAGCCTTGCGGGGCGCAGTCCGCCGATGCCCAGGATGTGGCCGCCGCGGCGCGCTGGGATGCCGTCTGGAACCGCGTTCCGCTTGACGGGGTCATGAAAGGGGAAATCCCATCCATTCTCGCCGAAAAGATGGCCGGGATCGTTCAGCCGGGCGACGAGGCGGCGATCCGGTTCCCCATCGACCTTCTGGGAATCAACTACTATTCGCGGATGACGATGAAATATGAGACCGGACATCCCTTCGATGTCTGGTGGGGGGAGGCGAAATGTGACCGCTGGACGGGCATGGCCTGGCCGGTCCAGCCCGACGGGCTCTACGATCTGCTGACCAGTCTGAAGGACGGATATGGCAATCCGGCGGTCTATATCGCCGAAAACGGCGCCGCCTATGACGATGAGGTGGCCCCGGACGGCATGGTGCATGACGCCGAGCGCGTGGCCTTCTATCGCGATCATCTGGTCCAGGTTGCCCGCGCCGCCGCCGACGGCTGCAACGTCAAGGGATATCTGTGCTGGAGCCTGCTCGACAATTTCGAATGGGCCTTCGGCCTGTCGAAACGGTTTGGAATTGTCAGGGTTGATTATGAGACCCTGAAGAGAACTCCGAAAGACAGCTATCACTTCCTGTCCGCGGTCGCGAAGCGGGGAGGATTCTGATCGTCGCAAGCCCGGGGAGGAGGACGCCTCCTCCCGGCGCCCGGGGCCGGACGATGGGGAATGTCCGGCCAAAGGAGCGCCCTCGACCGGAATGGACGGTGTGCCAACGTTCCTGTCGACCTGGGTCTCCGGTTTTGCAATGATCCCGTGTGGGGGCCGGTCTTCGATGCGATCTTTTCCGTCGGGATCGGAGCCCGGGTAACATCTGACTGCGGTGGGTGTGTTCTTGTCGAAGAAAAAGGTCAGATCGGCGGAAATAGTGGGGCATCCGCAGGAACCGTTCTTTCGTCGCTTCCTGGAGCTGGTTCGCGGTTATTGGTCGAGCGAGCGGAAATGGACTGTCCGTTTCCTGACCATCGGATTCGTAATCCTGACGATCGGTCAGGTCAGCCAGCCGGTCATGTTCAATCTGTGGAGCGCCCGGCTGTTCGATTCGCTGGAACAGCATTCCTGGGACCGCTTCCTGACGGTGTCGGCGGCCATAGGCCTCATCATCCTGTTCAATATCGTTGTTCAGGTTCTCCATCTCAGGATCAAGCGGCGTCTGCAATTCGGCTGGCGGCGCTGGCTGTCGGAGCAGGTGCTGGTGGAATGGCTGACACGCGGACGCCATCACCAGCTTACCTATCTCCAGGGTGACCATGACAATCCGGACGGACGGATTGCCGAAGATATCCGGATCACCACCGAATATGCGATGGATCTGGCCCATTCACTGCTGTACTGCCTGACCCTTCTGGTCAGTTTCACCAACATTCTGTGGATGCTGTCGGACAGCCTGGACATCACCATCGCCGGCATGGCCCTGCATATCCCCGGCTATCTGCTCTACGTTGCCATTCTCTATGCGGCCATCGGCACCACTATCGCCCTTTTGCTGGGCCGGCCTCTGGTGCGGGCCGTCAATCGCCGACAGGGGCTTGAGGCCGACTACCGGTTCGGTCTGGTCCGGGTCCGCGAGCACGCCCAGGCGATCGCGCTGCTGCATGCCGAGGGTGAGGAGCGTCGCCACCTGTTCTCGCTGCTGCGCGGTGTTCGCGCCGGTTGGTACGGCCAAACCTGGGCGTTGTCCATCGTCACTGTGTTCAGTGCCGGCTATTCCGTGTTGTGCGCGGGGTTTCCCTTCCTGATCGCGGCCCCGCGCTATATCGCCGGAGTGATCACCCTGGGTGTGCTGATGCAGACCGCGCAGGCCTTCCAGCAGACCGTGGCGGCCCTGTCCTGGCCGATCGACAATCTGGGCCATGTCGCGGAATGGAAAGCCTCCGTCGAGCGGGTCCTTGGGCTGAAGACCGCGCTTTTCCATCTCAATCGCGATGTCGAGCGGGGAAGCCAGAGGATCCTGGTGGAGCATTCCCATCGCGCCCAGACCCTGTCTTTCCAGGATCTGGCGATTACCGACGTGAGCGGCGCGCCGCTGATCAACAGTTTCAGCACCCAGATCTTTCCGGGGCAGCGTGTCCTGATCGTGGGCGATCCGATGGCGGCGGTGACCCTGTTCCGCGCGGTGGCCAGGGTCTGGCCCTGGGGCAGCGGCCGTATCGCCCTGCCGGCCCATACCCGTGTTTTTTTCATGCCGCAGCGTCCCTACCTGCCTCAGGGACCGTTCCGGCGGGCCCTCTGCTATCCCAGCAATGCCGAAACTTTGTCGGACACCGTTGCGGCGGAGGCGTTGCGTCGGGTGGGGCTTTCCCATCTGATCGACCGTCTTTACGACAATGCCGCCTGGGAGGACACCCTGCCGCTGGCCGAACAACAGCGCATCGGCTTCGCCCGCCTGCTGTTGCGCCGTCCCGACTGGATTTTTCTCGAGGACGCGACCGATGCCCTGGACCATGAGGGCGAACGGCAGATGCGCCGGCTGCTGGAGGACGAGTTCCCGCGGGCGACCGTTCTCACCATCGGCTCCCACGAACGGCTGGAAGCCTACCACGCCCGCAAGCTGATCCTGACCCGGACGCCGGACGGCGTCACCGTGACCGAGGCCGAGGCTCCGGCCGACCTGGACGAACTCTCGGTCGCCTCCGGCCCGTTGTGACGGCGGCGGGCGCGGCGGGCTATTCCGCGCCGGGCGCTGGAGGGGGCTGTGCCCCGATCAACGCGGCATACCAGCGGGCGGACGCCTTTGGAATCCGCTCCTGCGTCCGGTAATCGACGAAGACGATCCCGAACCGGTCGCCATAGCCCGCGCCCCATTCGAAATTGTCGAGCAGGGACCAGACGAAATAGCCTTTCACGCCGATGCCCTGGTCCAGGGACCGGCGCATGGCCGCCACGGATCCCTCCAGATAGGCGACCCGTGCGGGATCGTCGATCTCGGCCCGCTCATCGGGTTCCGGCCGGGACTGGGTGCCGAACCCGTTCTCCGTCACATAGATCGGCAGCCGATACCGGTTCCAGGCCAGGGCCAGGGATGTTTCAAAGGCGCTATGATCGATGGGCCAGCCCACGCCGGTCCGGGGAAGGCTGTCGGGAACGGCGCCAAAGCCGAAACCCCACAGCATCTGCGGATCCGCATGCCCGTAGATCGGCGCATAATGGTTCATGCCGAACCAGTCGACCGGCTGGCAGACCCGCGCCAGGTCGCCGGCCCGGACAAACGGGTCGATCGCGGCGGCGATGCGGGGCGGATAACGCCCCAGGATCTGGGCGTCGGGGAAGCAGAGATTCCAATGCTCGTCGAACAGGGCGGCGGCCTCGACATCGGCGGGTTCCTCCGACGAGGGGCGGCAGGTCTGGAAGCTGTGGATGGCCCCGATGCTGGCGCCCGGCACGCTCCGTCGCAGAACGGCGACGGCATCGCCATGGGCGAGATTGACGTGATGGATCGCCTGTAAATGCGCCGTCCGGTCCGAAATGCTGGGCGGGGCCCAGCCGAAGGCATAACCGAACAGGGTGAAGACGGAAAATTCGTTAAACGTCGCCCAGTGTTTGACCCGGTCGCCGAAGCGGCGGGCGGCCAGAACGGCGTAATCGGCGAACCATCCGGCGCAGTCGCGGTTCGTCCAGCCGCCGAGATCGTCCAGCGCCTGCGGCAGGTCCCAGTGATAGAGGGTCGCCCAGGGCTCGATTCCCGCCTCCAGCAGACCGTCGATCAGACGATCGTAGAAGTCGAGCCCCGCCTCGTTGGCCCTGCCCCGTCCCCGCGGCAGCAGCCGCGGCCAGGCCAGTGAAAAGCGATAGGCGCCGACCCCCAGCGACCGCATCAGCCGGACGTCCCCGGGCCAGAGGTGATAATGGTCGCAGGCGACATCGCCGGTGTGACCATTGTTCACCCGCCCGCTCATGCGGCAAAAGCTGTCCCAGACGCTCTGGCCGCGCCCGTCCTCGCTCGTCGCGCCTTCGATCTGATAGGCGGAGGTCGATGTTCCCCACAGGAATCCGGCGGGAAACAGGGGCATTCCGGTGCGTCCGGTGTCGGTTCCGTCCTGGCTGGCCATCTCGTCCCTCCTGTTGCCGTTTCCGGGGCGGCCCATTGGCAAAGTATGCGCGCTTCGCGATACTTTGTCATAACGCCTGCGGGTCGGACCATTTTCCGCCAGGGAACGGAGGGTGTCATGGGGGAATCGTCGAAACAGAAAGCCGCCGGGGGCGCCATTCCGCCCGGATTCATCTGGGGCGTCTCGACCTCGGCCTATCAGGTCGAAGGGGCGGTCGCGGAAGACGGACGCGGTCCCAGCATCTGGGACCGGCGCTGCCGGATGAAGGGCGGCGTCGGCGACGGCAGCACCGGCGACGTTGCTTGCGACCATTATCACCGCTGGCCGGAGGATGTCGCCCTGATGACCGGGCTCGGGATCGACGCCTATCGGTTCTCCGTGTCCTGGCCCAGGGTCCTGCCCCGCGGGAGGGGGCGCGTCAACGAGGCCGGCCTCGACTTTTACGACCGTCTGATCGACCGCCTGCTGGAGACGGGCATCACTCCCTGGTTGACCCTTTACCACTGGGATCTGCCGCAGGCGCTGGACGATCTCGGCGGCTGGACGAACCGCGACTGTGCCGGATGGTATGCCGATTATGCGGCGCTGGTGGCACGCCGCTTCGGGGACCGTGTCCGGCATTTCGTGACCTTCAATGAGTTCTCGGTCTTTACCCTGTTCGGCTATGCCATCGACTGGGCCGCCCCGGGCGTCACCGACCGGAGCGCCCATCTCAAGGCCATCCATCATGTCAATCTGGCGCACGGCCTCGGGGTCGATGTGCTGCGGTCATTGGTGCCCGGTGCCTCTGTCGGCGCCATTCACAACCGGCAGATCGTCCTGCCGGAAAACGGGGCCGAGGACAATCGCGAGGCCGCGCTGCTGCTGGACGAGCACTGGAATCGGGCCTTCCCCGACCCGCAGATCCTGGGATGCTATCCGCCCCGCCTCGCCGAGGCCGTCGAGCCCCATGTCCGGGCCGGGGACATGGCCAGGATCTGTCGTCCGGTCGACTGGTTCGGCCTCAATCACTATGGTCCGATCTTCGCCCGTGTCGACCCGTCGCAGGTCTGGGGCTATGGTTGGGGTAACGCGCCGGAGGGGTCGCCGGACCATGGCGTCGGCTGGCCGGTGTTTCCCGACGCCTTTCGCGACGAGCTGCTTCTGATTTCGAAGCGCTATCGCCTGCCGGTATATATCACCGAAAACGGATGCGGCGGCGATCGCGACCGTCCCGACGCCGACGGCCGGGTGCATGACCCGCACCGGCTCCGGTATCTTGAAATCTACCATAAGGCGATGCTGGAGGCGCTGGCCGGCGGCGCCGATATCCGGGGCTATTTTGTCTGGTCGCTGCTCGATAATTTCGAATGGGGGGCGGGTTACGGGCAGCGGTTCGGTCTCGTGCATGTGGATTTTGAGACTCAGAAGCGGACGCCAAAAACATCCTATGGTTGGTATCGCGACCTGATCGCGGCGGCACGCTGAACGCGGTATCATGGCGATGGAGAGCGGTCCCGGGCCCGCCATCCCGGGACTCCGGGAGGCGGGGCGGGGCCGGATTGGGGCGTGGCTTGCGGCCGGTCAGGCCGGACGCCACGCCGAAGGGAGAGTAAGCCATGCCTGCAAGCGACTGGAAAACCATCACCACCGACGACTATGCCGCCGACGGGATTTCGACGGTGGAGCGGGCCGAATTCGGCCGGTCCACCGTCGACATCTTTCCCTGCCCCCAGAACAAGGGGAAATGGAAATATGTGATCGACGGAAAGGTCTGGGGCTGGTCCGACGACCGCGAAAGCGCCATGCGCGACGCCGAGGTCAATGGTTGGGATTCCGAGGCCAACACCCTCTATGGGCGCCATATGCGGCCTTGACCGCCGTCAAGGTGGCGGATTGCCGGCCGGGGCAGGGTGAGGCGTGTTGACCTGGGGGATCCCATGGCATTCCTGTCCCTGTCCGCCGGCTTCGGCGGTGTCGCTGCCGCCTTCGTTCTGTTTCTTGTCACCCACAGCCTGCCGGCCATGCCGTCGCTGCGCCGCCGTCTGGTATCCCGGATGGGGGAGCCCTTTTACCTGACCGCCTATTCGGTGGTCAGTCTGGCGACGCTCTGCTGGTTGATCGCCGCGACCCTGGAGGCGCCCTATGTCGCGCTCTGGGATCCCCCCGCCTGGGCCCGGCCTCTGGCCCTCGGAGTGATGCCGGTGGCCTGCGTCCTGTTCGTCGCCGGGGCTTCCAGCCCCAATCCCCTGTCGGTGGCGGCCACCGCGCGCGGCTTCGATCCCGCCCGTCCCGGAATCGTCGCCGTCACCCGTCATCCGGTTCTGTGGGGCTGTCTGCTCTGGTCGGCGGTGCATGTCCTTGCCAACGGGGACCTGCGGGCGGTCCTGCTGTTCGGCACGCTGGGCCTGTTCAGCGCCGGCGCGCTGCCGCTTTATGACCGTCGCCGGGCCCGGGCCCGCGGCCGGGCGGAGTGGGGCCGACTGGCGGCGGGGACCTCGGTCGTTCCCCTGTGGGCCCTTCTGTCCGGCGACGCCCGCTGGCCGGCGGGATGGGCCTTCCGGGTCCGTGTCGCGGCGGGCCTTGCCCTTTATGCCGTCATTCTGGCGGCGCATGGCGAGCTGTTCGGGGTTTCGCCGTTGGGGTGACAGCGGTCGGCCGCGAGGGGAAGAGGCCGTCGCGGCCCGGGTTCACGTCCTGGCGCCGAGAAATCCGAGGCGCCGCAGCAGGCCCGGCATCGACAGCCCCTGAACGACGATCGAGAAGGCGGCAACGCCGAAGGTGGTGGTGACGATCTCGTCCCGGCCGGGCAGGGAATGGGGCAGCGACAGGGCCAGCGCCAGTCCCAGGGCCCCGCGCAGTCCGCCCCCCCACAGCACATGCTGTTCCCGCGCCGGGACGGCGGCCGGGCCGTTTCGGAAGGGCAGGCACAGCGGATAGACCGACAAAAGCCGGCCCAGCAGGCCAAGCAGGATGGCGATGCCGATGGTGAGGCTGCTCCGTCCGCCGAAGGGCAGGCCGGCCAGGGCCAGTCCGATCATCAGGAAGACCAGCGAATTGGCGATGAAGGCCGCAAAATTCCACACATTCGCGAGGAAGTCGCGGCTGCTTTCGGACAACCAGGCGGTGGGGCCGTTTTCGCCCATGGTGAGATTGCCCATCAGCATGCCGGCCGCCACCGTTGCCATCACCCCGGAGGCATGGACGCGTTCCGCCAGCAGGAAGGACCCGTAGGCCGCGGCGACGCTGAGAGTGGTCTCCACCAGATTGTCGGTGATGCGCCCGGCCAGAACGATGGCGACCGCCCCGCAGAACAGCCCGATGGCGATTCCACCACCGGCCGACAGGGCGACACCGCGAAACAGCGACAGGGCCGTGATCTCGTGGCCCTGCGCCCAGGTCAGCGCAAGGGCGAACAGGACGGCGGCAACACCGTCGTTGAACAGGCTTTCGCTTTCCACCAGCAGACGAAGACGGCCCGTGAAGCGGTTGTCCTTGAACATGGCGATCACCGCGACCGGATCGGTGGCGGCGATCAGAACGCCGAACACGACTGCCGAGCGGAGCGGCCAGTCCGCGATCGCAACCATTCCTGCCGCCACCACGCCGGCCGAGATGACGACGCCGGCCATGGTCAGGCAGGCAACCACCTTGAGATCGGGGCGCAATTCCGCCCACTTCAGGTTGAAGGCGGCTTCGAACAGCAGCGGCGGCAGGATCACCAGAAAGATCAGCGAATGGGTCAGCGACGGACCGGCGTCGACCCGCATCAATGCCAGGAAGAAGCCGCACAGCACCAGTCCGACGGTGTAGGGCAGACGGCAGCGCCGCGCGCCGATGGCGACCAGCATGGCAACGACCAGGAGTCCCACGGTACGGGCAAGGATCATATCCATTCAGAGATCTCCCTGGTGGTGGCTGAGTCGTTCGGCCGGATGGGGACGGGGGCGGGGTCTGCGGCACCGCGGGAGTGTGCGGCCTGTGAGGACCGGCCGCACACTCATTCCTGCGGCACAATACCGGCCGGTCCGCCTTTTGCAAGAAAAGCCGGACCGGGGAATGCCGATTTTCCGTGCCATTGACCCGCGGTTGTGACGGGGATAAAGCTGGCGCCAACGCCGCAGGAACGGTCCCTCCGGGAGTGGGAAGCGGCAACCCGGAGACTGCGACATGAGGCCACGGTTTTTTCAGAATTCCCGGTACCGGGCATTTGCCCTGCGCGAACAGATGCGCCGGCTCGTCTTCTGGGCGGGGGCCGTGCTGGTCGCGGCAGCGGCCATCCTGTTCGCCAAAGGCAGCGCCCTGGCCTTCGGCGCCTTTTCTGACGCCCAGCACCGTTTCCCCTGGCTGCCGTTCCTCCTGTGTCCGGCCGGGCTCTGCGTCAGCCTGTGGATGACCGGGCGGTTCTTCAAAGGCGCGCAAGGCAGCGGGATTCCACAGACCATCGCGGCCATCAACGACCCCGTGGTTGCCGCGGGCGGCGTGCTGTCGCTGAAGGTCGCCTGCGGCAAGATTCTGATCACCATGCTGGGACTGGCGTCCGGCGCCTCGATCGGCCGGGAAGGGCCGTCGGTCCAGATCGGCGCCGCCATCATGGCCTGGCTGGGGCGCGTTCTCGATCTGCCGCCGGCGGGCCTGCAACGGTCCCTGGTTCTGGCGGGAGGAGCCGCCGGAGTGGCCGCCGCTTTCAATACGCCCCTGGCCGGCGTTGTTTTCGCGATCGAGGAACTGAGCCGGTCCTTCGACGCCAGGACCAGCGGTCGCGTGTTCTCGGCGGTGATCATGGCGGGAATCGTGTCCCTTGCGGCCCTGGGAAACTATAGCTTCTTCGGTCATACCGACGCGACGCTGGATCTGGTCAACGGCTGGCGGGCGGTTCTGGTCTGCGGGGCCGCCGGCGGCGGCGCCGGCGGGGGCTTCGCGGCCATTCTGGTCGCCTTCAGCCGTCATGGACTACCGGGGGCCGCCGGCCGTTTTTGTCGCGATCACCCCGTTCTGTTCACGGCGCTGTGCGGGCTGCTTCTGGCGGCGCTGGGCTGGTTATCCGGAGGAACGACCTATGGAACCGGCTATCAGGAGACGCGGGCGCTTCTCGACGGCGGGCCGGTCAGTCCCGCCTGGGGGCTTGCCAAAATGGCCGCGACCATCGTGTCCTTCGCCAGCGGCATTCCCGGCGGAATCTTCTCGCCTTCCCTGGCGGTGGGGGCCGGTCTCGGCGCTGCGCTGTCCGCCATCCTGCCGGCAGCCCCCTCCGGCGCGGCCATCATTCTCGGCATGGTCGCCTATTTCGCCGGTGCGGTGCAGGCCCCGATCACCGCCGTCGTCATTGTTCTCGAAATGATCGACAATCAGGCCATGACGATTCCGATGATGGCGGCGGCCCTGATTTCCGTCACGGTATCGCGCCGGATCTGCCCGAAACCCCTCTACAAGGCTCTGGCGGAGAAATTCGCGCGGTCGGCCGGGATGGAGCAGGGAGAGATAAAGCCATAAAAAAATTGTGAAATATAAAATTTATTGCGATTTTATGTGTAATTTTCTCGGGATCCCGCTTTAATCGGTCTTCAACCAGTTCCGACACGATCGGCAGGCGGGAGGCATTGATGACCGGGGATTCCTTTGTTCTGCGCTCCGACAACGATGGCGTGACGACCTTGACCTTGAACCGCCCGCAATCGCGCAACAGCCTGTCGATCGGGATGCTGGACGCCCTCGGGGCGGCGATTGCGGCAGCGGCGGAGGACGATGGCGTTCGCGTCCTGGTGATCGCAGGGGCCGGGCCCGCCTTTTCCGCGGGGCATGATCTCAGGGAACTGCGCGAAAAGGACTATCAGGCCGATTTCGTCGATACACTGTTCGCCCGGTGTGCGGAGGTGATGCAGGCCATCGTGCATCTGCCGAAGCCGGTGATCGCCCGGGTGCAGGGCATCGCCACGGCTGCGGGGTGTCAACTGGTGGCAACCTGCGACCTGGCCGTCGCCGCCGCCGATGCGCGGTTCGCGACGCCCGGTGTGAATATCGGCCTGTTTTGTTCGACGCCGATGGTCGCCCTGTCGCGCAATGTGCATCCGAAGCACGCCATGCGCATGCTGCTGTCCGGAGAGCCCATCGACGCTCCGACGGCTTTGTCCTATGGGCTGGTGAACGAGGTGGTGCCGGCCGACCATCTGGTGGCCCGGACCGACGCCCTGGCCCGCACGCTGGCCGGAAAACCGGCGCTGACGCTCGCCATCGGCAAGGAAGCGTTTTATCGGCAGGCGGAAATGTCCCTGGCCGACGCCTATCGCTACACGCGATCCGTGATGGCGCGCAACCTCGCGACCGCCGACGCGCAGGAGGGGATCGGCGCTTTCCTGGAGAAGCGTCCGCCGGTGTGGTGCGGCCGCTGACGCAACGGCGCGCCGGCCGTCATCCTGCCGGCGTCTCCGGCTTTGGCCGCACCGGGGGATCGCGGCGGCCGTCCAGAAGGTGGACCAGCGCCATCACCGGATGGCGCCACATCATGCGGGGGCCGGCCCAGCGCATGATCTCGCGCATCAGGGACCGGTGATCGGGCTTGTAGCAGTGGACGGGGCACCGGGCGCAGGTCGGCTTGTCCTCGCCGAATTTGCATCGGGTCAGGCGAAGGGCGGCATAGTCCCGGAGCGCGGCGCAGCGCGGGCACAGACCTCCCCGGGGGGATCCATGCCGCGCGTGGCAGAACATCGCCAGCATGGTCCGCATGGTGATCCATTCCCGGGCGCGTCGGCCCGCGCTCTTTTCCAGGATCTCCCCGGGCGCCTCCGTCATCGCGGGCGGCCGTCGGACAAGGCGCCGTCCCCGGCCGCGGGTCTGATACCAGCCGGCGCTGAGGATTGCTCGTCGCCGGTTGGCTGGCCCGATGAGGGTCCGCGAGCTGATGCGAGCGAAGTCAAGGGCTTCGGAGAATCCCGCCCGGCTTCTGGCGGGTGCGCTGATCGGTTCCGATCAGCGCAGGCCGGCATCAGCCAGACCGCGGTGTCATGGAACACCGCGCCGCCATTGGGCGGCGCCGGATCGTCGCTGATCAGGCAGTTGATACCGAGGCCGCCGGGAAAAGCGCGGGCCGGCCAGACGCTTTCCACCACCACGGTTCCCTCGTCCATGCCCTCGACCGGATGGACCGGCAGGGTGAGTTCTCCCTGCTCGTTGCCGATGACGACCGGGTCCCCCGCGGACAGTCCCAGCCGGTCGCAAAGCGTGCGGAGCACCTTCACCGTCGGGCGTTTTTCCATCCGCTGCGAACTGGGGGTTTCGGTGAAGGTGGAATTCAGGAATTGCCGCGATGGTCCCGCCACGAGGCGGAACGGTTTGTCCGCCGTCACCGGGTCGATCACCGGAAAATGATCGGGAAGCCGGGGCATGGCGGCGTGGTGGGGGCCAAGCGCGGCCCAGTCGGGGGCGAAGCGGAAGCGTCCGTCCGGATGTCCAAAGCCGGTCAGGAAATGCGCGGTGTCGAAGTCCGGGATGCAATCCAGGCCGCCCCTGTCCAGGATCTCGTCGGCGGACGGTTTTCCGGACGCCTTGAGAACGGCGTCGACCACCTCCCACGCCGACAGGGTGAAGGCGGGATGCTCCGCCCCCAGGCGCCGGGCCAGCGCCGCCATGACATCATGATTCGACCGGCTCTCCCCGACCGGGGGAATGACCGCGCGGGCGACCTGTAGATGGCTGTGGGCCGAGGCGAGATAGAGATCGTCATGCTCCAGGAAGGTGGTCGCCGGCAAAACGATATCGGCGAACCGGGCGGTATCGGTCAGAAATTGTTCGTGGACGCACAGAAACAGATCGTCGCGCGCCAGCCCTTCGCGCACCTTGGCGCTGTTGGGCGCCACCACCATGGGATTGGTGTTCTGCATCAGCATGGCCGTGACCGGGGGGCCGCCGGCCAGATCCCGGGGGTCGCCGGTCAGCACGGCGCCGATGCGCGACATGTCCAGTGTGCGAACCCCGGGGAGGGCGCGCTCCGGCGCCTCGATCAGCGAGGTGTCCAGCCCGTAGATGCCGCTCTGGCCGAACAGGGCCCCGCCGCCGCGTTCGGTCCAGGCTCCGGTGACCGCTGGCAGGCAGGAGACCGCATGCATGGCCGCGGCGCCGTTGCGCTGGCGCGTGAAGCCAGATCCCAACAGCAGGAAACTTCGCCGGTTGCGGCCATAAAGACGGGCAAATTCAACGATCCGGTCGGCCGGGACGCCGGTAATCGTTTCCGCCCAGCGGGGATCGCGCAGGGCAAGGTGGCTTTCGAGGCCGGGCGGAAAATCGGTGTGGCGGGCCAGATAGTCGCGGTCGGCATATCCCTCGGCGAACAGCACATGCATGACGGCGGCCGCCAGGGCACCGTCGGTTCCGGGTCTCGGCGCAAGATGAAGATCGGCCTTCTCCGCCGTGGCGGTCCGGTAGGAATCGACGACGACCAGCTTCGCGTTCCGGTTCCTTCGGGCTTTTTGAACCCAGTTCATCACATGGACCTGGGTGTAGACCGGATTGCCGCCCCAGATGACCGCCAGATCGGTGTCCGCCATTTCCCGGATGTCGATGCCGCGCCGGACCCCGGCACCGGCACCCCAGCCGGCTTTGGCGATGGCGACACAGAAGGTTTCCAGCATGTTGGAATAGCCCATGACATGGCGCAGGCGCTTGATGCTGCCTTTCTGGACCAGTCCCATGGTGCCGGCATAGTGATAGGGCCAGACCGTTTCGCCTCCGAACCGGTCGGTGGACTGCCGGAGACGGTCGGCAACCAGATCCAGCGCCTCGTCCCAGCCGATCGGCGTGAATTGCCCGGTTCCCTTGGGCCCTGTCCGCCGTAGGGGCGTTGTCAGCCGGTCCGGATGATGCACCCGCTCGGCATAGCGGGCGACCTTGGCGCAGATGACGCCTTCGCCATAGGGATGCCCGGGCTTGCCATGCACGCGCCCGATCCGTCCCGGTTCCGGCAATTCGACGGCCAGCGCGCAGACGCTGGGGCAGTCATGGGCACAGACGGACCCGGCGGTCGCTGGCGTCGGGGCGGTGGGGCGGTCCTCGGTCGGCGCGGTCACGGGGCGGGGCCTCCTTGATGTCAGGGCCCGGTATCATCCCGATTGCCGCCGCGAAGTACATCTGAAAAATACGCGTGGCGCGTAGCTTCGGTTCCGTTCCGTTCCCGTCCCCGCCGCCGTTACTGGCCGGCCAGCATCGCCGGATCGGCCATGTCGCGCTGCTCGGGCAGCAGGAACCGCTCGGCATAGCGGTGGATCACCCCGGAGGTGATGAACAGGTCGAAGAGATCCGGATCGATATGGCCGGCGTCCTTGACGGATTTCAGGATCCGGATCGATTCGGACAGGGTCTTCGCCTTCTTGTAGGGGCGGTCCGATGCGGTCAGGGCCTCGAAGATGTCGGCGATCGCCATGATGCGGGCCGGGATGGACAACTGGTCCCGGTCGAGTTTGCGCGGATAGCCGCTTCCGGTCAGTGTTTCGTGGTGGGTCCCGGCATATTCCGGAACGCGTCGGAGAGGCTTCGGGAACGGCATGCGTTCCAGCATGGCGATGGTCTGCATGATATGCTCGTTGATCTTGAAGCGTTCCTCCTCCGTCAGGGTGCCGCGGCTGATCGACAGATTGTAAAGCTCCCCGGCATTGTAGAGGTGGCGGGGCCTCGGCACCTGGAACCCCAGTCCCGCGTAGGGATCGGGGGCGTTCGCGGGATGATCCATCAGATGGCGTGGCTTGTCGGCCAGCAGGGTTTCCGCCGCTGGCAGCGGCGCGGCCGGGCCGGCCCGGCGCAGTTCGTCGTGGGCCAGCCCCAGATGGTCGTCGAAGTGCCGGATCCAGGGGGTTGCGGCGATGTCCTTCAGCCGGTCCAGCTTTTCCGGCGCCATGAATTCGCTGCCCAGATTGCACTCCGCGACAAAGGCGAAGTCGTCCGTCAGCGCGCGGCGGCGTTCTTCGTAACGCTGTTCGGCAACGGCCGGGTCGTCACCGTCCGCGAGCGCCGTCAGCCGCTCGATCTCGGCATCCCGCAGCAAAACCTCGAACCGTGTCCGGATCTCGTGGATGCGGTTGTAGATGGTTTCCAGCTTGGTGGCTTTGTCCACCACGAATTCCGGAGTGATGACCTTGCCGCAATCATGCAGCCAGGCGCCGATCCGGAATTCGCGCCATTCCTTTTCGTCCTTGAACCGGAAATCGGCCAGCGGCCCGTGGTCGACCTTGCAGGCCTCCTCCGCCAGCATGACCGCCAGTTCCGGAACGCGTTCGCAATGGCCGCCGGTATAGGGGCTTTTGGCGTCGATGGCGCCCGCGATCAGTTGGATCATCGCGTCCATCAGACGATCCTGCGACGCCAGCAGATCGCGGTTGTAAAGGGCGGTCGCCGCCTGGGCGGCAAGGGCCTCGACAAATCGCTGAAGCTGCTCCGGGAAGGCGATGACCTCGCCGGTGGACGGGTCGCGCGCATTGACCAGTTGCAGGGCGCCGATCACATCCCCGCCGCGCGGTTTCAAGGGAACGGTCATCAGCGACCGGGTGCGATAGCCATGTTGCCGGTCGAAGGTCTGCGTGCCCGAAAAGTCGTAATCCTCGCTGCCATAGGCATCATCGATGACGATGGTCTGTTGCAGCAGAACGGCATGGCTGGCCATGTTGCGATGGTTTGGAGTGCCGTCCGGCCCGGCAAGGGGGACCGGGTCCAGTCCGATCGGGTCGCCCGACACGCCGCCCATCGACAGCTTCAGCGTGTCGTTGCGCAGAATCTGGAAATGCAGGGAGCCATCCTCTCCCATGGTATAGAGCGTGCCACCGTCCGCATAGGTCAGCTCCTTGGCGCCCAGCAGGATCATTTCCATCAGGGCCGTGCTGTTTTCCTCGGCCGACATGGCGATTCCCAGATTGACGAGACGCGCCAGCCGTTCCTGCGTCTCGTCCAGATCGTGGGTGCGGGTCGCCAGCGTGTTTTTCATCATGCCGAAGGCTTCGCCCAGGTTATGGAATTCAATAATCCGCGAGGCCGGCGGCTCCCCGCCGGAGAAGTCCAAACGACGGATTCTGGTGGCATCCCGGGCCAGTTGGGCGACGCCCTCCGAAATCCTGGAAGCGAAGGCCAGGGCGGCGGGAATGAACAGGGCAAGGCAGACCAGGGCCAGCGTCAGGACCTGCCGCTGCATCGTCCGGATATTGCGGCCGAAATCGTCCGCCGGGGCGACCACGGCGATGCCGAAGGCCCGCTCGTTGAACTGCCAGCGCATGAGCCGGATCATGAGGGCGTCGTCGTCCTGTCCGATAACCCGCGTGACATTGCGTCGGCCGTCGCGTTCGGCGGTGACGACCCCCTTCAGCATCGGCGTGTCGCCGCCTGACAGCGGCTCCAGCAGTGGCGGGCAGGCCAGTGTCCGGCTACAGGCGATGAGCCGCTCCTTGTCATCGAACAGCAGCAGGCCGCCGTTGTCCGATACGGTCTGGGCGCCGACGAACTTGCCGAGCGAGGACAGCGTGAGATCGACGCCAAAGACGCCGGCGCCGTTGTGCAGCCGCTGCGACGCTGTGATTCCGGCCTCTTCATGGGGGCCGAATGAATAGACCTCCGACAGTTGCGGGGCGTCTGTCGCGATTGCGGCCTGGTACCAGGGACGGGCCCGCGGGTCGTACTCCTGGTGATCTTCGGAAACCCGTCCCAGAGCATCGCCGTGCCGATCCAGGAAGATCGTCGTCAATGGACGAGCAGAGGGCGGCTGTCCCGACGGGGGGGAGGACGATGAAATAGCCTGGACGATCCACCATGTCCCCGCCGGCGCATGAAATCTTGCCAGGATCCGTTCACTGTCACGGCCCGCCAGGACTTGCAGGAAAGATCCGTCCTGAAAGCCGTAATAGACCGAATAAAGCGCCTCGTTCCCGTCCAGCGCCTGGATCATCAGCGGCAGCACGGGCTGATCCAGCGGGGTGCCCCGAACGCCGCTCAGCGACGGCTCCGACGCACCGAGAGCCGCCAGGTAAAGGGGCGCGCGCAAGGTCGCGTCCACCTGCTCCTGTGCGTCCTCCGCCATATGGGTGAACAGGCTGTCGGCCTCCTGATTGGCAATGCGCGATCCCACCAGCCAGTCGCTCCCCATCGTCGCCACCGTCATCGCGACGATGATCAGCAGGGTTGCCGTTACGATGCTCACCTTGAAGTGGATTCGGAATGCCATGTCGTCACCAAAATGCGCGGACTGCTCCGCCGGACCGGCAAAGACTGTGTGCGGAAAACCTTAATCGAATGATAATCCACGGCCCGTTCCGGGACTCGGGACCGCGACTTCCCGCGGGCAGGATGAGAAAATTATCAATCATAAGGTTTTATTATGTCATCTGTTTTTAGGCAATTGAGCACAGTTCCGGCGACGCCGGAGCGCGGGCAGGTCATCTTGCCCCCTGCCGGCGCGGAAAGCGACGGACATGCCGGGCTTTCGGCTTTGCCGAACAGCGGGCGGGAGGGCGTGTGAAAGAATCAGTAGCACAGGCCTCCGCGCCTGTGTTCCGGCGGAGCCGGAGCCACTGGTGGAATTTTTTCACACCCCCGGACGTCCGCTCCACTCGTGGTTCCGGGATCGGAACTAGCGCAGGGCGGGCGGTCCGTTCTGCCGCGCGTGCCACGCGGCGATCCATCCGGGCAGTTCGGTGGCGGGCATGGGGCGGGCGATGAAATAGCCTTGCGCCAGATCGCATCCGCTCTGGCGCAGGAAGTCCCAGTCGCCGGTATCCTCGACTCCCTCGGCGACGATTTCCATTCCAAGCTGGCGCGCCAGCCCGCAACTGGCCTCGTAGATCGCGCGGATCGTGGCATCGTGACTGGCGCCATGAACGAATCCGCGGTCGACCTTCAATTCGTCGAACGGGATGTCGCGCAACTGGGCGAGCGACGAATGTCCGGTTCCGAAATCGTCGATGGACAGGCGGAAGCGTTTGAGACGAAGGCGCGTCAGGCTGTCGAGAGGTGTCCTCGGATCGCTCATCAGCCGGCTTTCGGTGATTTCAAGGACGACCGACTGCGGAGAGACGCCCGCCCGGGCGGCCAGCGCGGCGACGAAATCAGTGAAGGACAGCGCGTTCAGATTGTCCATCGACACATTGACCGCGACTTTCAGCGGCAATCCCCGGTCCTGCCACAGGCGGGCCTGCCGCAGGGCGTCAGTCAGAACGACCCGCGTCAGCTCATCGATCAGGCCGTGCTGTTCGGCGATGTCGATGAACCGGTCCGGAAACACCATGCCATCCTGGGGGTGCAGCCAGCGGACCAGAGTCTCAACGCCGACCACCTCGCCGGTCGCGACGGTTACTTTCGGCTGGTAATGATTGACCAGTTGGCCATTGGCGATGGCCGCGCGCAGATCGGCCGCCGTGTAGGTTTTCGACGGGCCGCGGCCGCCGGCGGGGGACGCCGGAACCCACCGGTCCAGCAGGGCCGACAGCGCCGCGGGTCTCACGGGCTTCATCAGATGGCCGAGCAAAGCGATCCCATGGGCCCGGACCAGCTTTTCGGCGGACTGCAACACGCGTTCCCCTTCACCGCTGACAATGATCAGGCTGCCCCCATATCTCCGGCTCACCAGTTCCCGCAGAAATTCTATTCCGTCCATTTCCGGCATGTTGAGATCACACAGAATGACATCCGGACAGGGCTGCGGACCGTTGAGATGGGCGAGCGCGTCCCGCCCCCGGGTGAAGGAGCGGACGTCGCGGATGTCGAGCTGGGCCAGGGTATAGCCGATCAGCTTCAACATGAAAGGTTCGTCGTCCAGAACCATGATGCCCGGGCGGGGTCTGTCTGTCATGGCGATGGCTCTCCCGAAGCCTGTGGCGACCCGGCTGAGGCGAGGCCGGTCAGGTCTGCAAGATGGCGATCCAGATGGGAGGTCACGGTTGTCAGTTCGGCCTGGAAAGGCGCCATCAGCGCGACCAGGGTGTCGCCGGATCCAGCGCCGGCGGCCCGTTCGATCCGGCCGCACAGGTCTCCCAGGCATTGGGCGCCGATCGACCGTGCCGATGATTTCAGCTTGTGCGCCGCCGTTCCGGCCTGCCCGGTCTGTCCGGTGCCGGCGGCGGTGCGGATCAGTTCCGCCGTTTCCGCGGTGGTATGGAGGAAATCGGTCAGCAACTCGCGGATCACGGCGGGATCGTCGCCCACCAGCTCCGTCAGGATCGACAGATCCACCGGAGCCGGAGCGCCGCTACCGGCTCCGGGTCCGTGCGGGGGCAGCCAGTGTTCCAACGTGGCCTGAAGGTCCGCCAGTTTTGCCGGCTTGCTGAGGTAGCCGTCCATGCCGGCCATACGGCACCGGTCCTCCTCGCTTTTCAGGGCGTTGGCGGTCAGGGCGACGATGGGGAACTGACGTGCACCGGCTCTGCCCGGCTGTTCGTGGGCCCGGACCGCCGCGGTCAGCTCATATCCGTCCATGCCCGGCATCTGCAGGTCGGTCAACAGCAGGGCGTAATCGCCGGTCTTCCATCGTTCCAGGGCGGCGGCGCCATCCGCGACGACATCCGCCGCATATCCCAGAAGGGCGAGCTGATGGGAGATCACCTTGCGATTGGTCTCGTTGTCCTCCGCCACCAGGACCAGACTGCCGCGGCGGATCGCCTCTTCGCGCGGGGGTTGGACGAAGGCGCTGTCCTGCCGACCCGGCCGTTCCTCCTCTTCCCCGGGAGCGGCGCGCCCGGCGGCGATCGCGACACTCCGGCGCAGCATGCGCCGTGTCAGCGCATTGCCGTCGATCGTCACACGGGATCCGTCCTGACGGCGGGGCTGGCGGTTGCCGCCCCGTCCGATCACCACCTGACCGGTTCCGGCCCCGGCGATGGCCGCCACCGCTTCCGAGGGGGGAGGGTCCTCCCCTTCGGTATCGATGATCCAGACCCGGACCGGCGGCGTTGTTCCGGATGGCGGGGGGGACGCGCAGGTTGTCGACGCGAAGGCGAGATCCGGGGCCGTGGCGACCATGGCGCCGTCATGGTCCAGTTGCAGGGCGATATCCGCCGCCAGGCTGGACGGCCCGCCGATCACCAGGCAATAGAGGCCCGCCACCTCCTGCGGCCGCGGTTCGGGACGGGGGGCCGTGCCGTCCTCCGGCGCAATGGCAAAAGGCAGCCGGAGGGTGAAGGTGGAGCCGGACCCCGGAATACTCACGGCACTGATGCGCCCATGCATCAGCGCCGCAAGATTCTGCGAGATGGCGAGACCGAGGCCGGTTCCTCCGAAGCGGCGGGCCGTGGACGCCCCCGCCTGATGGAAGGGGATGAACAGTCCCTCCACCGTTTTGCCATCCATGCCGATGCCATTGTCCGTGATGGTGAAATCGATGGTGACGTGATCGCCGTCCTCGGAAACCGGTCGCGCCCGCAGGGAGACCCGGCCCGGGCGGTCGAGACCGCTTGAGAACTTGATGGCATTGTTGGTGAGGTTGATCAGAATCTGGCCAAGCCTCTGGGCATCGCCCATGACCAGGGCCGGAACCCGCGGGTCGCAAAAAAAGGTGAAGGTCACGCCCTTGTGCATCGCAAGATGATCGAGAACGCCCCCCACCCGGTCGATCTGATCGGCGATCGACAGGGGGGCCTCCTCGATGTCGAGCCGTCCGGCTTCGATTTTCGAAAAGTCGAGAATGTCGTCGATGATCGTCAGCAGCGAAAAAGCGGACTCGCGGATCAGATCGATCATTTCGACCTGATATCCCTTGAGGCTGCTCTGGTGCAGAACCTCGATCATTCCGATCACGCCGTTCATCGGTGTGCGGATCTCGTGACTCATGGCCGCCAGGAAATCGGCCTTGGCCCGGGTGGCCTGTTCCGCGTCGGCCCGGGCGCTGATCAGTTCGGCGATCGTCCTTTTGCGTTCGCGGATGTCGCGCAGTGTTCCCACAAAACAGGACCCATCCCTGCCGTTGAAGGCGCTGACCGCGAGATCGAGGGGAATCCGTTCGCCATTGCTGTGGACTCCCTCGACCTCGCGGATGGTGCCGATGATCCCGGCGGTGCCGGTGCGCCGGTAGGCGTCGAGATGGCCGCCATGGGCCTCGTCGATCGGCGCCGGCATCAAAACGGAGACATTCCTCCCGACCAGATCGTCTCTTCTGTGACCGAAAATGCTCTCGACGGCGCGATTCGCGCTCAGGATCACGCCGTGACTGTCGATGGTGATGATGCCGTCGAAGACATTGTCGACCACGGTGCGGAGTTCCTCGTCCTTTTCGTGAAGGGCGTCCAGCGCCTGGCTGAGATCCCGGGTCCGGCGCCGCTCGCGGTCGTGCGCGCCGGCCAGCCGGCGGTACAGGCGGCCGTTCTCGATCAGCAGCATCACCAGGACGAAGCTGGCGGCCAGTAGTCCGTAGATCCGTCCGGAGTACCATCCGATGTCGAACCGCCCCCGGTTCAGGACCGCGGACAGGGCGATATCGAAGATCCAGACGCTCATCACCACCATCAGCCAGACATCCAATGTGGAATGCGGCCGCTTCCACATCAGGACGGCCAGCGCCATGACGCTGAGGCTCCAGGTTCCGATCAGCGACAGATGGCCGGTCGGCGTGTAACGGTTGTCGACCAGGACCGGTGGAAGATGGTCGTGGCCTGCCGTGCAGGCCCGGGGCGGCG
>WASQ01000053.1:30469-35509 GCA_009712185.1 Telmatospirillum sp.
AGGCCCGGGGGACTCCGCCGGCGCCCGGCCGTGCAGGCCAGGGCCGCCGTCAGAACCACGGCGCCGGTTGCCGCCACCGCCAGGATGATGGCCGCTGCTCCGCGTTCCGTCGGGATCCGTCCGTCCCGGCGGTTTTTGAGAAAAGCATAGCCCAGCAATCCCAGCGGAAATCCGCCGTGCCAGAAAATATAAGCCCAGGACGTGGTCTGGGACTGGGCTCCAAGCGTGTGGGGCGGCAGAACGCCGGGAAAGGTCACGCCATGGAACACGATCATCAGGGCCGAAAACAGGTAAGTCGACGCCAGCAGCAACAGCGCGTCGCGGCGCAGGATGGCGAACTGGCCGAAAATCAGGACCGCGGTGATCGCATCATTGATGGCAAGGGCGGACTCGTAGGCCGGGATGAACGCGTCGATCCGGAGCCAGGGAACGCCGGCGAAGGGCGCCAGACACAGAAACAGGCCGCCGGAAAGGGCCGCCACCCATCGGGCCGTCCGGATGTCGCCGCGTCCGGCAGCGGTTGTGGTGAGAAACGGCGGTACAGTCTCCCCATCGTCGGACGATCCGTTTTCCGGACGGCTCCGGTCTGAAGGGACGATGGCGTCCCTGATGTCGGGGGCGTCCCTGATGCCGGGGACGCCTTGTTTCTCGGGGCATGGGCGCAATTGCCGGCCTCCGCCAGGGTGATCCTCCGGTGATGATATCAAACATGAGAAAAAAATTGGCCAAATACAACCGGGGATGGATCATTCCGGCGGGCGGCGACCCTGTCCGGAAAAGCCGGAGGCGCGCGCCGGCTTCTTCGGACCAGGGCCGGCGCATCACGGATAGGCGGACAGGGTGCCGGTCGTCATGGCGACGGTCGAGCGGGCATCCCGGTGATCGGGATAGAGCCCGATCACCAGGGCGCCAGCCATCAGGGCGGCGGACAGGGCCAGTCTTACAAAAAAGCCTTTGGACATGATGGTTCGCTTTCGACGGGTGATCCGGCCGGTGCAGGGGGATCGCGGCCGAGACACGGTGATAAGCGTCAATGGTGTCAGGATGATGGCACGATCGTTTCATCCTGTTTCAGAACGGCGGCGGCGCGATCGCCTGAGCCGGCACAACCCCCGTGGCATTTCTAAAGTGATCAAAACAGATCGAACGGTCTGGGAAAATGCCGCATAATCATGAAAAAATTGAGAGTTTTTGCCAAAATATGGAAATGTTCTGAAAAACTGGCGCGCGAATTTGATAATTTTTGAGAATTTTTGCACCATTTTGATTGACGCCCCTTCCCCCCAGGCCATAGGATCGGATCATGCTTAAGGAAGAACGCTGCAACCTCATTCTGAAGTATGTCGAAGGACGCGACGCGGTTTCCTACGAGGAACTGATGTCGGTGGTCGAGGCATCGAGCGCGACGCTGCGCCGGGATGTCGATCAGCTCTGCGAGAGCGGGCTGATCCGCAAGATCCGCGGCGGCGTCGCCCAGGCCGTGAAGACCGATCCGCGTCCGTTGCAGTCCTACTTCTTCCGTGACCATCAGCTCCGCAACATGGACGCCAAGGACGCGATCGCCCGGCGTGCGGCGGAACTGGTTCAGGTTCCCGATACGCTGATTCTGTTCGGCGGCACCACAGTGATGCGTTTCGCCGAATATCTGCCGACGTCCGGACTGACGGTACTGACCGACAGTCTGCCGGTCACCAGCCATCTGGCACTGAATACCGAAAACCGCATTTTCATGACCGGCGGTGAGGTTCTGGCGCAGCAGGGCATTGTTTTGAGCCCCTTCGACGACGGCCCCATCCATCATGTCGCCGCCAGCACCTTTTTCGTCGGCTGCCACGCCGTGACCCAGGCCGGGATCATGGAGGACGATCCGTTGCCGTTGCGCGCCGTCCGGGCGATGCGCCGACAGGCCCAGCGTCTGGTGGTTCTCGCCGACAGTTCGAAATTTCAGGAAAACCGCAGCCTCGTCGTCTGCCCGCTGGCCGAGGTCGACATTTTCATCACCGACAGCGGGATCTCCGACAAGGCGCACAAGATGCTGGTCGACGCCGGCGCGACCGTCCTGGTGGCGGATGTGCAGGGCGGCGCCAGACCCCGGCCAGCGGCCAGGGCCGCGACGCCGAAAGACAACCGGGACAGGGCCCAGGACGGCCCGGAGGGAACGGGAAATGAACGGAAAGGCTCTTTGGGATACGCCCCCTGGCGATGACACGCCGAACGGCTCCCTGAAAGCCGACGCTTTCCGGGAAAAATTCCGCCGCCTCCGGACGGCGCCCTCCACGCCCGGACGCGATCCGCGATCAGCGGTCCCGTCCGGACGGACTGCGGACGGCCTCTCCCGGCCGCTCCTGCCGACCTGTCCTTCCGATCCAACCGTTCCGTCGTTTCGACCATCCCGGTGGGCCGCTGCCGTCGCGCCGATGCCGAAGCGTTAATCTCCAAAAGGAAACCAGCGATGGACAGCCAGACCGCTCTCCGCAAGGACATTATTGCAACCTGCCAAAAAATGAACGCGGCCGGCCTCAATGTCGGGTCGGCCGGGAATCTCAGCGTCCGTATCAAGGACGGATTTCTGATCACCCCGTCCGGCATTCCCTACGACCGGATGACCCCGGATCAGATCGTTGAGATGGATCTGGACGGTCACTATTACGGCGATTTCATTCCGTCATCGGAATGGCGGTTCCACTACGACATCCTGAAGGCCCGGCCCGATGTCGAGGTGGTGCTGCACAGTCATGCCACCCATTGCGCGATCCTGGCCTGCTGTCACCTCGATATCCCGCCGATCCATTACATGATCGGTGTCAGCGGCGGCACGCTCGTCAAATGTTCGGGTTACGCCCCCTTCGGAACCCAGGAGCTGTCGGTCGAGGCCCTGGCGGCGCTGGGATCGCGCAACGCCTGCCTGCTGGGCAATCATGGCGTCATCACCGTCGGCCAGACCCTCGCGGGCGCCTTCAATGTGCTGGAGGAAGTCGAGAACCTGGCCCGCATCTATATCGGGACCCGCCTGCTGGGCGGCGGCGCTCTCCTGTCGGAAGGCCAGATGGACGTGGTGCTCCAGCGCTTCAAGACCTATGGCAAACAGGCTTCGGAAATCGATCCCGCCATTACCGAGCGCGTCGAGCCGCCGGTTCATGGCGGGCAGCATCTGCACTGACGCCGGGAAAAGCCGGCCGCGATAAAAAGAATTTTTAAAGGGAGTCCAGGATGAACAGCGTGTTTTCCAAGGATCTGCCGAAAATCGGCATCCGTCCGGTGATCGACGGGCGACGCAACGGGATCAGGGAAAGCCTGGAAGACCAGACCATGGGAATGGCGAAGGCGGTGGCCGCGCTGGTCTCGGCCACGGTCCGTCACCCGAACGGGCAGCCGGTCGAATGCGTGATCTCCGATACCACGATCGGCGGCGTCGCCGAGGCCGCGGCCGCGGCCGAGAAATTCCGGCGCGCCAATGTCGGGGTGTCGCTGACCGTGACCCCCTGCTGGTGCTATGGCGCCGAAACCATGGACATGGATCCCCTGCTGCCGAAGGCGGTCTGGGGGTTCAACGGAACCGAACGGCCGGGCGCCGTTTATCTGGCCGCCGTTCTCGCCGCCCACAGCCAGAAGGGCTTGCCGGCGTTCGGCATCTACGGGGCCGAGGTCAAGGATCGCGACGACCGGGAGATCCCCGCCGATGTCGAGGACAAGATCCTGCGTTTCGTCCGCGCCGGTCTCGCCGTCGCCCATATGCGCGACAAGGCCTATCTCGCCATGGGCAGCGTGTCGATGGGCATTGCCGGCTCGATCGTCGATCCCGCCTTTTTCCAGACCTATCTCGGGATGCGCAACGAAAGCGTCGACATGAGCGAGTTCCTGCGCCGCCTGCAACTGAACATCTTCGATCCCGAGGACTATGCCCGCGCCATGGCCTGGGTTGCCGAAAACTGCCGGGAAGGGCGGGATCCCAATCCGCCTGAACGGCGTTCGGACGCCGCCCGCAAACGGCAGGAATGGGAAACCTCCGTCAAGATGGCGTTGATCGCCCGCGACCTGATGATCGGCAATCCCAGGCTGGCGGAGCTGGGCTGGGTCGAGGAGTCGCTTGGACACCATGCCATCGCGGCCGGTTTCCAGGGGCAGCGCCAATGGACCGACTTCATGCCGAACGGCGACTTCATGGAGACCATGCTGAACACGTCGTTCGACTGGAACGGCGCGCGCCAGCCGGTGGTGATGGCGACCGAGAACGACTGCCTGAACGGTGTCGGCATGCTGTTCGGATATCTGTTGACCGCGCGGTCCCAGATCTTCTCGGACGTGCGCACCTACTGGAGCCCCGACGCCATCCGCCGGGTCAGCGGCTGGACGCCCGAGGGCGTGGCGGCCAACGGCCTCATTCATCTCATCAACTCCGGCGCCACCTGTCTCGACGGAACCGGCGAAATGACGGTGGACGGCCGGCCGGCGATCAAGCCCTTCTGGGAGGTCACTGCGGAGGACCAGCGCCGCTGCCTCGAAGCGACCCGTTTTTGCAATGCCAATCTCGGCTATTTCCGGGGCGGCGGATTCTCGTCCGACTTCACCACCCGGGGCGGCATGCCGGTGACCATGACCCGGCTCAGTCTGGTGGCGGGTCTGGGGCCGGTGCTCCAGATCGCGGAGGGCGAGACGGCGACCCTGCCGGACGGGGTTCATGACACGCTGGACGGACGGCCCGATCCGCCCTGGCCGCCCACCTGGTTTGCGCCGCGCCTGACCGGAAGCGGGGCCTGCCGTTCGGTCTATCAGGTCATGTCCGCCTGGGGCGCGAACCATGGCGCCATTTCCTACGGCCATATCGGCGCAGACCTGATCACACTGGCCTCGATGCTGAGGATTCCGGTGGCGACCCACAATGTCGATGCCGCCGACCTGTTCCGGCCGAGCAGTTGGAACATGTTCGGTCAGGATCCCGAGGGAGCCGACTTCCGCGCCTGCGCGAATTTCGGTCCGCTCTACCGCTGATGCCGCCGGGGGGGGGGGGGGGGGGGGGGGGGGGGGGGCGGGGGGGGGGCG
>WASQ01000053.1:35519-77584 GCA_009712185.1 Telmatospirillum sp.
CGCCCCCCCCCCCCCCCCCCCCCCCCCCCCGCCCTTCGCCACGGCCTTCCTTTCCGAAAGGCCGCGATCACCAACCCGGCCGTTCACGGCAAGGGAGGACAGATCATGTCCATCAACAACGCCACGTCCACCCGCGATGGCGCCGGCCTGCGGCCCCTGACAGGGGCGACGGCCACGGCGCCCCGCGCCGGCACGGATGCGGACCAGCCCATCCTGACCGCCAGGGGCGTCACCAAGCGGTTCCCGGGGGTTCTGGCCCTCGACAATGTCCAGTTCGACCTGCGCCGGGGCGAGGTCCACGCGCTGTGCGGCGAGAACGGGGCCGGCAAGTCGACCCTGATGAAAATCATCAGCGGCCTTTACCGCCTGGACGACGGCGAGGTCGTCTACAAGGGCGAGCCCCGGCATTTCCACTCGATCCAGGACGCCCAGGCCGCCGGCATCACGCTCATCCACCAGGAACTCAATCTGGTGCCCCATCTCACGGTCGCCGAGAACATCTACCTCGCCCGCGAACCGAAAAAGGGATTGTTTGTCGACCGCCGGAAAATGGAGGCCGACGCCCAGGTCTATCTCGACCGGCTGAAGGTCAATATCAAGGCGTCGGATCTGGTGCTGACCCTGTCCGTGGCACGCCAGCAGATGGTCGAGATCGCCAAGGCGCTGTCACTGGACGCCGAGATTCTGATCATGGACGAGCCGACCTCGTCGCTGACGGAATCCGAGATCGACCGCCTGTTCGAAATCATCCAGGAACTGAAAGCCGACGGCGTCGGCATTATCTACATTTCCCACCGGCTGGACGAACTGCGCCGCATCGTCGATCGCGTCACCGTGATGCGCGACGGCCGCTATGTGTCAACCCGTGACCTCGCCGACATCACGGTCGACGACATCGTGGCCGCCATGGTCGGCCGTTCGCTGGAAGATAAATTCCCCGAACGGACGTCGGTCCCGGGCGACGAGGAGATCATGTCGGTCCGCGGACTGACCCGTCATGGCGTGTTCGACAATGTCAGCTTCACCCTGCGCAAGGGGGAGATCCTGGGATTCGCCGGCCTGATGGGCGCCGGGCGCACCGAGGTGGCGCGCGCCATCTTCGGCGCCGACCACCGCCACGGCGGCTCCATCGCATTGTCGGGCCGGGACCTTTCCATCGCCTCGCCGATCGACGCCATCGAGGCTGGAATCGCCTATCTGTCGGAAGACCGCAAGCTGAACGGCCTGGCCGTCGGCATGTCGGTCAAGGCCAACATCACCATGGCCAATATGGCGGCCGTCTCGAACCGGATGGGGCTGATCGATGATCGCGCCGAGCGCGAGGCGGCGGAACAGTATGTCCGCCTGCTGAATGTGAAGACCCCGTCGATCAGCCAGATCGCCAGGAATCTGTCCGGCGGCAACCAGCAAAAGGTGGTCATCGCCAAATGGCTGTTCCGGAAATCGCGGGTGCTGTTTTTCGACGAACCGACCAGGGGCATCGATGTCGGTGCCAAATTCGCCATCTACCAGCTCCTGGATGAACTTGCCCGCGACGGGATCGGGGTGGTCCTGATCACCTCCGAACTGCCGGAGATCCTTGGGATGACCGACCGTGTGGTGGTTTTCCATGAGGGCGAGGTGACGGGAATTCTCGAAACCTGCCGGACCAACCAGGAAGAAATCATGCAGTACGCCTCTGGCGTCAAGCGCATGCCCTGCTGAAACAAATAGATATTCCAGAGGCGTATCATGACCGTCACCGATACCGTCTTACAAGATCGCAAAATCAGGATCAACCGTAACGACCTGATTCAGAAATTCGCCGCGCTCGCTGGCCTCGTTCTTCTGGTTATTGCCTTTTCCCTGACCAGCGATTCTTTTCTGACAACCAGCAATTTCGTCACGCTGGCGCTACAGACCACGACCATCGCCTTCCTGGGTTTCGGCGCCACCTGCGTCATCATCACCGGCGGCATCGATCTGTCCGTCGGGTCGGTGCTGGCCCTGGCCGGCGTGGTCGCCGGCCTTGCGGTGAAGGACGGCATGCCGGTGGTGGTCGCCATGACGCTGGGAGTCCTGGCCGGCGGAGTCTGCGGTCTGATCAACGGCCTGATCATTACCCGGATGAAGCTGCCGCCCTTCATTGCGACACTGGGCATGATGATGGTGGCGCGCGGCGTCACCTTGCAGATCACCGGCGCCAGGCCGGTCTCCGGCCTGGGCGACGCCTTCGGCGTTCTCGGCAACGGATCGCTGATGCGGATGGTGGAGGAGGGCGCCAACGGATTCCCCAAGGTCGTGTTCCCGGGCATTCCCTATCCGGTCATCGTGATGATCCTGCTGGCCGTCGCAATCGCCGTGGTGCTGATGAAAACCACCTTCGGACGGCATCTCTATGCCATCGGCTCGAATGAGGAGGCGGCGCGCCTGTCGGGCGTCAATGTCAACCGGACCAAGATCGGCGCCTATGTGCTGGCGGGCCTGCTGGCCGGTCTGTGCGGCTGCGTCCTGATGTCGCGCCTCGTCACCGCGCAGCCCAACGAGGGCGTGGCCTACGAGCTGGACGCCATCGCCAGCGCGGTGATCGGCGGCACATCCCTGGTCGGCGGTATCGGAACGATATCGGGCACGGTGATCGGCGCCTTCATCATCGGCATCCTGCGCAACGGGCTCAACATGAACGGCGTGTCGAGCTTCATCCAGATGATCACCATCGGCCTCGTCATCATTGTGACGGTATGGATCGATCAGATGCGGAACCGGCGCTGACAAAGGGTGTTCGCGCCTTGAAGAGCCTGGTCTCCGCGAGGCCGGCCGAAGCCGGGTCGCGGAGACCTTGAGGGGGTGGGGACGACGTCCGCCCCCGGGGGAGGTCCCGGTCGGGCCCACCCTTCCCGAAACGAAAACAAACGGAGGAACGGTCAATGAAGAGGATCATGTTTGGGGCCCTGGTGGCCGCCATGATGACGGCCGCCGCGCCGCAGGCCTTCGCGGACGGCAAGGAGATCGCCGTCATCGTCAAGACCGCCAATGCCAATTTCTGGCAGAACGTGCGCAAGGGGGCCGAGGCCGCGATCAAGGAACATCCCGGCTATACCGTGAACTTCCAGGGGCCGGCGGCCGAATCGAACGTCGCCGACGAGGTCAATATGGTCGAGAACGCGATCAACCGGAAGGTTGCCGGCATCGTTCTCGCCCCCTCCGATCCCGACGCGCTGGTCCCCGTCGCCAAGAAGGCCTGGGAAAACAGCATTCCGTTGATCCTGATCGACAGCGCCATGTCGCCGGCCGGTGACAAATATTACCAGTCCTTCCTGTCCACCAATAACGACAAGGCCGGCCGCCAGTGCGCCGAGGAACTGATCAAGCGGATGGGGACCACGGGCAAGGTCGCCATCATGTCCTATGTCCCGGGCGTGGGCTCCGAGATCGGCCGTGTCGGCGGTTTCACCAGCTATATCAAGGAGCATTCGAAGATCGAGATCGTGGGGCCGTTCTATTCGCAGTCGCAGATGGCCACAGCGCTCAACCAGACCATCGACATCATGGCCGCCAATCCCGACCTGAAGGGCATCTTCGGCGCCAATGAGCCGACCGCCGAGGGCATGGGCCGCGCCATCGCGCAAAGCGGCAAGGCCGGCGCCGTCACCGCCATCGGCTTCGATGGCAATCAGGGCCTTCAGGACTTCGTCCGCAATGGCACCCTGAAGGGCATCGCCGTCCAGGGATCGTTCCAGATGGGCCAGATGGGCGTGCAGACGGTGATGCAGGTGATCGCCGGCAAGAGCGTGCCGAAGACCATCGACACCGGTGTCGTCTTCGTCACCAAGGACAACATCGACACCGCCGAAGCGAAGAACGTTCTTTACTGACACCTGGATGGTCCACCGGCGTCCGCTTCCCCGGAGGCGGCGGCGCCGGTGGACCCCGTCCCGAGCCGTCCGGGGGCGATCCGCGTCTCCCGGAAGGGACCGGCAAGCCTTTCAAGGATTCCGACATGCCATTTCGTCTCTGCTTTCCCAAGATCAATATCAGCGGCGCCGGCGCGCTGGCTGAGGTTCCCCTGGAACTGGCCCAGCGCGGCTTCTCCACACCGCTTGTCGTCACCGACGCCGTCCTGGTCAAAGCCGGGCTGGTGCGGCCGCTGCTGGAGGGCCTGAAGGCCAGGGGGCTGTCGCCCGTCCTGTTTGATGGTGTCCTGCCCAACCCGACGGTTGGTATCGTCGATCAGGCTTTCGACGCCTTCACCCGGGGAAAATGCGATTCGATCGTCGCCGTCGGCGGCGGCAGCCCGATCGACACCGGCAAGGCGGTGCGCATCCTGTCGGCCAATCCGAAACCCGTCACCCTTTACAACGGTGTCGGCAAGGTGGCGCGGGAAGGGGCTTTCCTGATCGCCGTGAACACGACGGCCGGAACCGCGGCCGAGGTGACGTCGAATGCGGTCATCACCGACACCGACAATCAGGTGAAGATGGTGATCATCAGTCCCAACATCATTCCCGATATCTCGGTCAACGATCCGGCGATGATGACCGGCATCCCGGCCCCGATCACCGCGGCCACCGGCATGGATGCGCTGACCCACGCCATCGAGGCCTATGTGGCCAAAGGCGCCCATGTTCTGACCGACCATTCCGCGCTGGAATCCATCCGCCTGATCAGCGCCTATCTGCCGCGCGCGGTGGAGAACGGCGCCGACCTCGAGGCGCGCGAAATGATGGCTTACGGCCAGTTCATCGCCGGGCTGGCGTTCAACAGCGCCGGTCTCGGAATGGTGCATGCCATGGCCCACCAGCCGGGCGCCGTGAAGAATCTGCCGCATGGCGTGTGCAACGCGATCCTGTTGCCGGCAGTCGAAAGCGTCAACCGTCCCCATGCCAAACGCCGGTTCGCCGACATCGCGCGGGCCATGGGCGTGGACACGGCCGGCATGGATGACGAGGCCGCGTCGCTTGCCGCGATCGCCGCGATCCGGTCCCTGTCGGCCCGTGTCGGCATTCCGAAAGGCTTTGCCGAACTGGGCGTCACCGAGGCCGATCTGCCGGTTTTCGTCCGCAAGGCGCAACAGGACCCCTGCGCGCCCGGCAATCCGGTGGCAATGACCGACGATCAGGTGATGGCGATCTATCGCGAGACCTTGTAACGCGGGCCGTCGGGAGTGCGCGGTGGTGAAAAAGCCCCAATTCCGCCGCTTTCGCGGCAGACTCCGGCAGGGACGCCGGAGCCACCGGGTTTTTTCACCTCCCCTCCCGCCCAAAGGAAAAGATGAGTAGGGCGGGCGTCCCGCCTAAAGGAAAATGAGTAGGGCGGGGGTCCCGCCCAAAGGGAGAGATAAAAAGGACCTCTCCCCTGGCCGCCGCCAGAGGGGATGGAAACAAGGAGACTGGTCGATGTTGAAAGGAATTTCGCCGTTGTTGTCGCCGGACCTGCTGGCGTTGCTCAGTCGCATGGGGCATGGCGATGAGCTGGTGCTGTCGGACGCGCATTTCCCTGCGGAAAGCGTCAACGGCAGGGTCCTGCGCGCCGATGGGATCGCCGTCGATGCGTTGCTGGACGCCATTTTGCCGCTGTGGGAGCTGGACGCCTATGTCCCCGACCCGCTGGTGATGATGGCGCCGGTTGCCGGCGACAGTCTCGATCCCCGGGTGGCGGAGCGCTACCGGTCGGTCATTCTGCGTCATCACCCCGGCGCGCCCTCCTTCACCAATCTGCCGCGGTTCGATTTCTACGAACGTGCCCGCAAGGCCTTCGCCGTGGTGGTGACGGGCGAAACGGCGAAATACGGCAACATCCTGATCAAGAAGGGGGTCATTCCTGTTTCCTGAGGACGGACTGGCGATAAGGGGAGGGGAGGCGATGGCAAAGGGGAACGGAACGGCGCGGGTGGCCGCCGTCGACATGGGCGCCGGCAGCAGCCGCGTGATCCTGGCGGAACTGGCGGATGGCCGGCTGGCGCTGACCGAGGCGCACCGGTTCGAGACGCCGCTGATCGACGACCGGTCCAGCGGCCATCAATGCTGGGATGTCGAGGCGATGGAAAGCGGGATGCGCCTCGGCCTGGAGAAGGCGTTCGATCTGGCTCCGCCCGACAGCGTCGGCTGCGACACCTGGGGCGTCGATTTCGTCCTGCTGGATCGCGACTTGCGGCGGATCGGCCTGCCGGTGTCCTACCGTGACCGCCGGACCGAGGGAATGATGGACGTCATTTTCCGCCAGATGCCGGCGGACGAGATCTACCGGCGGACCGGGATCCATTTCCAGCCCTACAACACCCTCTACCAGTTGGCGGCGACGCGCCGGGACCATCCGGACTGGCTGCGTCCCGCCCGCCATCTTCTGATGATGCCCGACTATTTCCATTTCCGCCTGTCGGGTGTCGTCTCCAACGAACACACCATCGCCAGCACGTCGCAGCTTCTCGACATTGCGACGCGCGACTGGGATCCGGATCTTCTGGCCCTGGCGGGCGCGCCACCGGGATTGATGTGCCGGCCGGTGGAGGCGGGGACGATTCTCGGGACCGCCGACCTCGGCGGCGGGCGCGTCCTGCGCGTCGTGGCTCCCGGTGGGCACGACACGGCATCGGCCGTGGCGGCGGCGCCTCTCGACGGACCCGACGACGCCTTCCTCAGCTCCGGCACCTGGTCCCTGATGGGGGTGGAAAGTCCTGTTCCCTATGCCGACGCCACCGCACGGCGTCTCAATTTCGGCAACGAGGGCGGGGTTCTGGGCCGGTATCGCGTTCTGCGCAACATGATGGGGTTGTGGCTGATCCAGCGCGTCCGCAAGGAAATGGGATCACCCGGCTTCGACGAGGTGGTGTCGGCGGCCAGGGCGGCGCCGGCCTGGACCACCGTCGTCAATCCGGAGGATCCGCGATTCCTGAATCCGGTTTCGATGGTCGAGACGGTGAAGGAGCTTGCCGCGCGAGGGGGCGAGCCGGTTCCGGACAGCCTGGGGGCCGTGGCGCGGACCGTGTTCGACAGCCTGGCGCTGGGCTACCGGCGCGTCAAAGAGGACCTGGAGGTTCTGAGGGGACGGCCGATCAGGCGGATCCGGATCATCGGCGGCGGCAGCCAGAATGCGCTGTTGAACCAGCTCTGCGCCGACGCCTGTCAATGCCCGGTCAGTGCCGGGCCGGTGGAAACCTCGGCGCTGGGAAACGCCTGTCTGCAAATGATGGCGCTGGGCGCCATCGGGTCCCTTGAGGAGGCGCGGGCGCTGGTGCGACGGGCCTTCGCGGTCGGCGAGATCGCGCCGGGCGCGCCGGTGCCCGACAGCGTCTGGGCCCGGTTCACCCGCGCGGTCTCGGCTACCCCGCCGCTGCAATGAGGGGCCGGGGCGACATGGCGCCGGTCCGGACCGAACCGGACAACGAAACAAGACGGGGGGCCGCTCACCGGACATCGTCCGGGCTGATCCGGACCACTCCGTTCCACAGGGAGGAGAGGATGGATATGCGGACGTTCAAGACTTAGGCGGACGCGTCGCCGGGGGCCATAAGCCCCGCGCGTCGGGGAACGCGCGCGGGTTCTGACGGCCGTCAACAACCAGCAGGAACGGAACTCATCGGCCGGGGACGCAAGGCGTCATCCCCGAACGGAGGCGCTTTGCCCCATGGCCGGGAGGACCGCGGCGGTTCCGGACCGTCGCGGAACGAGAGGGCAGTCGGGAAGGGCTGCCGTTTCGGGCCGGAGGCTTTTCCTTTTTTGGGGGAGGTGCCGGTCCACGTCCCAAGGGGGCGCAGTAATTGATTACTGGAGGAGGAAAGTAATGTTGGTTCAAAAAAAATCGTCGCCACTGGGTCGGATCGCAACCCCGGCATTGGCTGGCGCGCTGGCCTTGTCGATGGCCGGCGCGGCGCAGGCCGATGTGACGCTTTACCAGGGGGACGGCAAGATTCCGAGCGTGATCGGCTATGTCCGTGTCGACGCCGGCCTGCGCTTCGGCACCGACGTCGACCTTGCCCAGTACAATGGCGGGCAGGCGGGCAAAACCACCACCCTGATGCAGGCGGCGGGCAACGACTGGGGAACCAGCATGTTCGGTCTGCATGGCACCGCCCAGCTCACTCCGGATCTTGCCGCGATCTACCGCATCGAATCGGGCTTCGACGCGACGAAGGGGACGTTCAACAGCTCGACCAACTCCATCTTCAACCGCCGTGCCTATGGCGGTCTGTCCAACCCGAAACTGGGCAGCATTTATTTCGGCAAGGATCTGTTCATCAATAATGACGTCTACAATTTCGATCCGATGATCCAGGAGAACATGTCGACGCCGACCCTGGTCTACGGCCGCAACTGGCCGGGCGCCTCCGACATGATCGAATACCGCAGCCCCAACTGGGGCGGATTGCAGATCGGCGCGCAAGCCTCGTTCGGCAATGGCGACACCTCCATGTCGACCAAGCTGTCGAACATGTACGGCGTGTCTGTCCAATACGACTACAAGATCCTCAGCCTGTTCGGCATCTATGACGAGATCCAGGACAAGAACGGCCATTACACCAATCTTTACAGCGCTTCGCGCGAAGGGATCGTGGGCGCCACCCTCGATCTGAAGCCGGTCAAGCTGTTCGTCGGCTTCGAACAGCTTGACGCCCCCGACGGCACCAGGGAGAAGGGCGGCAGCCCGATCCATAACCCGGGCGCGACCTACTTCCCCTATGCCCCGGTCTATGCCACCAGCGCCAACATGACCTGGGTCGGCGCCGCCATCCAGGCCACCCCGGACCTGCTGTTCCGCACCGGATGGTATCGCACCTCCGTCAATCACCAGGGCGGCAACGCCAATCTGGTCACCGGCGGTGTCGAATATTCGCTGTCGAAGAATGTGATGGTCTATTTCACGCTGGGCGAGGTCATCAACTCGGGACAGGCCAATTTCTCGGCCGATGTCTATGCGCCGCCCCCGGCCCCCGGAAAGAATCAGTTCGGCGGGTTCAACGGCATCAGCATCCAGTTCTGACGGTTGCCGGCGGGGAGGGGGACGGCCGCCCCTCCCCGGTTCCGGACGGAAGGAGGCACCACCGGCAGGCCGGGAAAGCGGGCAACCGTTTTCCCGGCCTGCCGGCTTGAACAGTATCCGGCCCGATCCGCATCAGGGCCGGAGCAGGGAGGAAAACCGATGAAAGTGACTTCTATTCTTGGAAATCTCAGGATTTCCACGCGACTCACCTGCGGCTTCCTTGCGGTTCTTGCCTTCACGCTGGTCGTGGGTCTGGTCGGCATGGCCAGCGCCGAACGGCTGGCGGACATCACGGAACGGTTTCACGACCATCTGTTCAAGGTGGTTGACGATGTCGGGCAGGCCCGCTCTGCCTATCTCGGAATCCGCCTCGCGTCGCGCGATCTGGTGCTGGCGCAGACGCCGGAGGAGGTCGCGAAGGCCGAGGCCGATCTGGAGCGTAACGAGGCTGCCTATCTGGCGGCCCTTGACCGCGCCAAAAAGGCGTCGCTGGACGGCACCGCCGATTTCGACAAATCCATCGCCGCCTACGCCAGTTACAAGGCCATGCTGACCGCCATCGAGACCAAGGTCAGATATGGCAACACGGAACAGGCGCTGGCCCTGTTGCGCCGCAGCGGCACCGAGATGGCCGCGCAGTCCGCCGACCGGACCCAGGCCTTCGCCGAACGGGTCGGCGAACAGGCCGAGGCGTTCATCGCAGCCGCGCGCGAGACCAGCGACCGGGTGCGCCGTCTCGGCATCGGCCTGCTGATCGCCTCCTCGCTGGTGGGGGCGGTTCTGGGATTTGCGACGGCGCGTTCCATCACCCGTCCGATCGGGGCCGCCAAGGCCTGTATGGCGGCACTGAGCGCGGGCGATCTGTCGGTGGAGGTTCCCGGAACGGACCGTCGCGACGAAATGGGGGACATGGCGCGCGCGGTCCTGGTCTTCCGCCAGAACGCCATCGAGCGGCGCCGCATGGAGGACCATGAGCGGGCGGCGGTGGCCGCGCGAGAGAGCCGTCAGCAGGCCATCGACGGCGCGACGAAGCGGTTCGACCAGACGATGACCGCGATGCTGGCGCGGATCAAGGAGGCGGTCGAAAAGCTGCATCTGTCGGCCGACACCCTGTCGGCCAATGCCCGTCAGACCCGGGAACGCAGCACCGCCGTGGCCGCCGCGACCAATCAGGCGCCCGCCAATGTCGAGACCGTGTCCTCCGCCAGCGCCGAACTGCCGGCCTCGATCCACGAGATTTCCCGTCAGATGCGCCAGTCCGCCGCCATCACCGGCGCCGCCGCCGCCGAGGTGGCCCAGGCGACCCGTAAAATCGATGGGCTGGCGGGCGCGGTGCAGAAAATCGGCGAGGTGGTGGACATGATCAACGGCATCGCCGCCCAGACCAATCTGCTGGCCCTGAACGCCACCATCGAAAGCGCCAGGGCCGGCGAGGCCGGCAAGGGGTTCGCGGTGGTCGCGGGCGAGGTCAAGCATCTGGCTGGGCAGACGGGGCGCGCGACCGACGAGATCGCCCAACAGATCGGCACGGTCCAGGAGGAAACCCGCGCCGCGGTCGAGGCCGTTGGCGGCATCGCCGACATCATGGGGCGCATCAACGAACTGTCGACCGGCATCGCCGGCGCGGTGGAACAGCAGGGGGCGGCGCCCGACGAAATCGCCCGCAATGTCGAGGAGGCCTCGCGCGGGACCCGGGAGGTGGCGGGGAACATCGCCGACGTGGCAGCGGCGGCGGCCGAGACGGGCCGGATGGCCGACGGCCTGTTCAGTGCCGCCGACGCGCTGCTGGCCGAAAGCGCGCTGTTGGAGACGGAGGTCGGCCGTTTCCTGACGGAGGTGCGGGAGGCCTGACCTCCGGCTTCGCCGGACCACAGGCGCGGAGGCCTGTACTACCGGGATAGTGCCAGAGGGTCCGGCGTCCCTGCCGGACTCCGGCGCGAAAGCGGCGGAAGGATCGACGTCCGGCTTCATCGGGCCACCGGCGGGGATGCCGGCAGTCCTGATTTTTTCACACCCTCAAGATGCACGCCGCTCTTCCGGTTCCAGACGCAATCCCTCAGATTGCCGTTGTGGAGACCGGACGACCGGTGATCCGGGACGCCGCATTCGCCTGTTCCTCCCGGCATTCAAACGCGCTATCACACACCGCCTGACCACACAGTGCCTGTGCCCCTGTCCGGACCGACCGGCGAGAAGGAGACCCTGTCCCGATGACCGCAGACCGCCCCTCCGCCCTGGCGGCCAGCGCGGAAAGACTGTCCGCGGGCGCGCTGCTGGCCGCCGGGGTGGCCCCCAACGAGGCCAACCTGCGCCACGAGATCGAGCTGTTGTTGCGCGGGGAATGCGCCGCGCTTGGCATCCCCTATGCACCCTTCAACCTGGAACGGGCATTGCGGGGCGATGCCCGGACGATCGCCTTCGCCGATGTCGTCCATGGTGGCGTCATCATCGAATATGAGCCGCCCCGTTCGTTCGGCGGCGGCCGCAAGCGCGCCAACATCGCCCATGCCAAGGATCAGGCGGAGGATTATGCGGCGCGCATGGCCCATGAAGAGGGGCGTCCGATCGGCGACTATGTCCTGGTGGTGTTCGACGGGGCGCATATCGCGTTCGGGGCTGTCGATGGGCCGGATGGGGGGCGGCCATCGGCGGGTGACCGGGCTGCGCGGTGGGAACGCCTGCTGCCTTTCGACGCGGCCGGGGCGCGGCGTCTTCTGACGGAGCTGGAGGGGCGGGGGCGGCCGCTGGTCCATCCCGCCCTTCTGCGGTGCCTTGTGGGGCCTGAGTCCGCCGTGGGCGAAAAGTTGATTCCGGCGCTGTTCACCGCCGTCGCCGCCGCCACCGCGGCCGGGCGGGGGCAAAGCGGGACGGCGCTGCTGTTCGCCGAATGGCGCCGGCTGTTCGGTCAGGCGGTCGGCATTCCCACCGACCGGCTTCGCGCTTTTCTGCTGCGTCAGTCCGACGCCCATGGCGTTCCCTACGGGACAGACGTGCCCTGCTATCTGTTCGCGCTGCACACCCATATCGCCCTGGTGGCGAAACTTGTGGCGGCGCTGGCGCTGCCCCATCCGTCGGAGGACATCCGCGATGCGGGAGTCCCGCTCATCGAGCGGATCCGGACGCTGGAATCGGGGACGCTGTTCGCCGACGCCGGCATCGTCAACATGCTGGGCGGCGATTTCTTTTCCTGGCCGGCGGAGGATGCCGCCTGGCCGGCGATCGAGACGCCGTTGGCGGCGTTGCTGGACCAGCTCGGGCACATGTCCTTCGACATGACGCACCGCGACCCCGGATCGGTCCGCGACCTGTTCAAAGGGATTTACGAGCAGTTCGTCCCGCGTGAGCTGCGCCATGCCCTGGGCGAGGTCTACACGCCCGACTGGCTGGCCGCCCATACCCTGGACCGTCTGGACTGGCGCCCGGAGGACGATCTTCTGGATCCCACCTGCGGCACCGGGACCTTTCTGCTGGAAGCCCTGCGCCGGCGCCTGATCGCCGCCGGAACCGCCGGAGCCCGGCCAACCGCGGCGCAACTGCTGGCCGGACTGGCCGGGATGGATCTCAATCCGCTGGCGGTTCTGTCCACCAAGGCCTCGATGGTGGTCATCCTGGCGCAAAGGTTGGATCCGGCCGATCCCGTCCGGCTGCCGGTGTTCCTGTCCGACGCCATCAATACCGCCACGGTCGATGCCGACGGCGATTTCGTCCACCGTCTTCAGACCGAAGCGGACGTCCGCGTTTTCCGCGTGCCGGAGGCGCTGGTCCGGTCCGGCGCCGTCCACGCCTTTTTCGACCGTATGCGTCTGCTGATCGTCTCGGGCTGTTCCGGCCCCGAGGTGATGGCCGGACTGGCGCCGGTTCTGGCGGATCTCGAACCGGCGCGGATCGCGGCCGTCGCGGCGACGGTGGCGGAATTGCTGGAGCTTTACGCCCGGTCTGGCGGGCAGGGGCGGCATTGGGAAGGCCTCTGGTGCCCGATCCTGGCCGACCGCTTCGCGGCGGGCGCCATCGGCCGGGTGAGCCACATCGCCGGCAATCCTCCCTGGGTCAAATGGTCGCATCTGCCGCCCGCTTACGCGGCCTTCGTCAAGCCGCTCTGCCAGACGATCAACGTCTTCAGCCAGGACCGCTATGTTGGCGGCATCGAGGCTGATATCTCGACCATCATCACCTTCATCGCCATCCGCACCTGGCTGGCCGATGGCGGACGGTTGGGATTCGTGATCACCGCGACCTTGTTCTCGAACGAATCAAGCCAGGGGTTCCGCCGGTTCGCCAACCCGGACGGCACGCCCATGGCGGCCGTCCTGGCGGTGGAGGACTTCAAGGAACTGCGGCCCTTCGAGGGCGTCTCCAATCATCCGGCACTGCTGCTTCTGGAGCAGGGGCGGGCCACCCGCTATCCGGTTCCCTATCGTCTCTGGTTGCCGCCCGTGGCAACCGATCCTGCCCCGGTCTTTACCGACGGCCGGTCCTTCCGGGCCGCCGCCCGTTTCGTCGATCTGGTGGCGGAGCCGGTGGCCGGCACCGATGCCGGTCCCTGGCTGAAGGGAACGCCCGCCGACCATGCCCTGTGGCAGAGCCTGTTCGACGCGGGGGCGCCGTCCGCCTATGTGGCGCGCAAGGGCGTCACCACCGACCGCAACGGGATCTATTTCCTGCGTCTTGGCGTCCGTCGCGCGAACGGGCTGGTGCCGGTCGCCAACGATCCCGACGGCGCCGGCCGCACCGCCGGGATTGCCCGCCTGTCCATGGACATCGAGGCCGATCACCTGTTTCCCCTGTTGCGGGGCCGGGGGTTGTCGGCCTTCCGTGTGGTTCCCGATCCCGATTACCGGATTCTGGTGGCGCAACGGGGCATGCATGGCGACCCCGCCCTGATGACACAGACGCCGCGCACCCTGCGGTTTCTCAGCCGGTTCCGGGAAGAATTGGAGAAGCGTGCCAGCTATCGGCGCTTTCAGAAGGGAAAGCCGTTCTGGTCCACCTGGAGCACCGGCCCCTACAGCTTCAGTCCCTTCAAGGTGCTGTGGAAAGAGATGTCGGGCGGACGGTTCTGCGCGGCCTATGTGGGATCGATCGACGATCCGGTCCTGGGACCCAGGGTGGCGGTGCCCGATCACAAGCTGTACATGGTCGCGCTGGAGACGGAGGAGGAGGCGCGGTATCTGACCGGGTTTCTCAACGCCCCGACGGTGGCCGGCGCGGTCGGCGCCTATGCGGCGGCGCTGAGCCTGGGGACCAGCGTGATCGAATATCTGCGCATTCCCCGGTTCGATCCGGCCGACGATCACCACCGGCGGATTGCCGCCCTGGCCGGGGCGATCACCGATCGGCAGGGGACCGCTCCCCCGGCCGCGCCGGGCCCCCGGCCCCGGCGGGCGCGCCGGGGGGCGCCCGCCGGGTCGCACGGCGGGGAGGCCATCCGGGAGACCGGGGCGGCGGGCTGATACCGCAAGACGGACGGGATACGGGCGGCGGATTTTTCTTTCTGCGGTGCAGCAGAAACTCTGGCCAGCGATCCCGTTCCGGGCGACAGTAAAGGGGTCGGGCGTCCGGATGCGGCTGGTCCGCGGACCGGGGGAAGGGGACCGTCAGGGGCGCTGTTCCATCGCGTCTCTGTCCGTTGCGCGTCTTCCGTCTTCGGATTGGCGGATCATCTTCGGATCCCGGACCCCGGATTGGGGCCGTTGCCGACGGAGGGGATCATGGCGTACGACATCGTCATTTCCATCGATGCGGAACCGGGGCAGCGGGATGGCTCCGCCGAAGGCATCGCCGATCGCCTGTCCATCCTGGCGGGCGGCGGCTCGGCCGATCTGGGGCTGACCTGGAGCGAGCCCCGCAAGGTATCGGGCCTTTCCGAGCATTTCTGGGAGTTGCTGGGCAGTTTCGGGGCGCTGGCTCTGCCGGCATCGATCGCGGCCTCGGTCCTCGCCAATGAGATCACCCGCATTTTCCATGGCCTGCGCCACGGCGGCGGAGCGGACACCGGCCGGATCACGCTGACACTGGCGGATCTCGACCGGGGACGGACGTTGACGGTGGATTTTCCGCCCGGCGAGCGGATCGTCGCCGAGGCGGTGGCCGAGCGGGTCCGGACCTTCTTTGAATGAGCGGGCCATGGCGGGGCGCGCCGATCACCGGTCTCAAGGCCTCCGATGTACTGGAGGATGTGGAAAAGCTTGGGATGACGGATGGCGCCGCGCGGGCCCTGGCGCCCCTTCGGGCACTCGCCGTCCGGGGCGCCATGGTCAGCGACGCCAGCCCCGGAACCCGGTCTCTGCGAGAGATGCTGGGCCGTTATTCCTTCTGCCTTCGCGACGACATGCGCCGGCATCTCTCCGATATCCCTGTTTTCCACTGTCCGGTGCCGGAGTTCCTGGCCTATTCCAGCGAACGCGACGGCAGTCCCTATGTGGTCGTGTTTTCCGGGGTTGCCGACGCCGCGCTCTATCGTCTGTCGCTGGCGGTTCTGATCGATCATCTGCTGGGGTGGCTGCGACGGACCTCGACCGAGCCCGAGGTCGCCAGCCGGCATCTCGGGGCGCTCGGCATTCTGGCGCGGGATCTGTCCCTCGATCGGATGGGGAGGCTCGACAGCCTGCCGAAATTCCTGGATCGTCTGGCGGCGCGGCATCAGTCCCAGATCGTCGACGGACTGCTGGGCTGCCTCACCTATGTGGCGATGCATGAGATCGGCCATGTGGTGCTGGGACATGTGGGGGCCTCCGCCGTCCCGGCCAGCCTGTCGCGGGCGCGGGAGTATGCGGCCGACCGTTTCGCCTTCGACGCGATCCGTCCCCCCCACCGGGTGTCCTTCGTCACCAACATGCTGATCGCCTTTGAGCTTTACGCCGATAAGGAACGGCTGCTGGGCGACTCTCCGGACCATCCCCCGGTTATCGACCGGATCGACACCATTGCGGAGATCGTCGGCGCCTATGGCGACGAATTCCATGGCGATCGCGTCCGGGCCATTCTCGATGGCCGGCGCACGGCCCGCTGGACGCCGGTGGCGGACGATGACCGGGCGATGGAAGCGCTGACGACCCTGACCGGTCTTTATGACCGGGCCATGGCGGAGCCGACCTGTCCGGACGACGGGGGGGCCGGACAGGTCGGTTCGTGCGGTTGTCATCCGACAGTCCCTTAAGGATTTATGGTTTCCCCGCCACAACCCGCTTGATCGGGGCTTCCCCGGGAGTCTTAATCGCGACAGGCGACGGGGGGACCGATGAGCACATTCAAGGTTGGCACCGGATTTTTCAGCGTGAAGGCCTTTTCGGAGATCGGGGGCCGGCTGAAACCGGGTGACGTCGTGGTCTTCGGACCCGGGTCCCACGCCCTTGGAGAAGCAAAGCTGAACGGCGTTTCCCTGCAGGCGGCCAAACCCGGGACGGCCGATATTTCCGGGATCATTCTGATGGGGGGCGCCTGCTCCGTCACCGATCTCACCTTCACCGGACGCATCAATGCCGGAGATCGCGACGCCCGCCTGCGTCTCGAACGATGCGTCCTTCGCGCGTCGCCGGGAAGCAATATCCTGAACATCAAGAACGGAGCGGCTGCCAGCCTCCGGCAGTGCCGGCTGTCCAGCGGGGCGGACCGTTATCCGGCGATCTGGGCGGAGGGCAACGCCACCCTCGATGTGGCGGACTGCGTTTTCGACGATATCGCGAGCGAGGGCGTCCATGCCGGCAACGGGGTCAAGGCCGTCGTGGCGGGATGCGCCTTCAAAGCCCTGGCCGACGCGGGCCTCCTGGCGGAGGGCAACAGCCAGATCACGGTGCGGGATTGCACCTTCGAGGAGATGGCGGGAAACGGCCTGTTCGCCCGGACCGGCGGCAAGGTGGAGGTCGACGGATGCCGGTTCTCCGCCTCGAAAATGCCGGCGATCGCGCTGGCCGACAAAGCCTTTGCCGCGGTTGCCGGCTCGACCTTCGGCCCTACGCCGTCCTGCGCCCTGGTTGTGCGGGGCGGGGAGGCGACGCTGACGAATTGCCGGATCGACGAGGCCGGCAGCGACAGCGCGTCGGTGATCTATCTGGAAAAGGACTCCCGGGTCACGGTCCGCGGCGGATCCATCGACCGTCCGATCGGCAGCGCCATCACCGTGTTGGGTGAGAACTCCTATGGCGTGCTGGAGGACCTGCCGGTCAGCAATGCCTGTCACAGCGCGACCGGCCTTTACGTCGGCAAGGGCGGATCCCTGCATCTGGCGCGGGTATCCATGCCGTCCGCCGGGTCGCGGTTCTATCCGTTGCTGGTCAGCGAGGGCAGCGCGCGGATGGAGGACTGCTCGATCGCGGTCGACGGCGACGCGGTCAATGTCAATGGCGGCACTCTGAAGATGATCCGTTGCGCCTTTGACGGGCGTCTGTCGGACCGCGTCCTCAGGGTGGAGGGGCGTGGTCCGGTGACGGCCAGCGCCTGCCGGGTCAATGGCGCCGCCTTCCCCGACGGCGACGTTTTCGACAATGCCACGTTCGAACGGCTGGACCGGATGGTGGGACTGGCCGGCGTGAAGCAGGAACTCCACAATCTGGCCGATTTCTGCACGGTCCAGAAACGGCGTCGCGACCAGGGGCTGTCGACCGGCAATACGACCCTGCATCTGGTGTTCTCCGGAAATCCCGGCACCGGCAAGACGACGGTGGCCCGGATCGTCGGCAAGATCTACGCCAATCTCGGCCTGTTGAAATCCGGTCATGTGGTTGAGGTCGACCGCGCCGCCCTGGTCGGGGAATATATCGGCCATACCGCCCCCAAGACGCTGAAGAAGGTGGAGGAGGCGCTGGACGGCGTTCTGTTCATTGATGAGGCCTATAGTCTGGTCGGCAACAATGAGAAGGACTTCGGAACGGAGGCCGTCGACACCCTGTTGAAGGCCATGGAGGATTATCGCGACCGTCTGGCCGTGATCGTCGCGGGCTACACGGCGCCGCTCAGGAAGTTCGTGGGTTCCAATCCGGGATTGAAGTCGCGGTTTACCCGCTACATCGACTTCGCCGATTATTCGCCGGCGGAACTGATGGAGATCATGGACCAGATGCTGCGGGAGCGCGAGTTCACGCTGGATACCCCGGCCCGGGAAAAACTGGCGAAAGTGATCGGCGATATGCATCGCCTGCGCGACGACCGGTTCGGCAATGCGCGGGCGGTGCGCGAACTGCTGGAAAAGACCATCGAATGTCAGGCGAAGCGCGTCGCCGGCCTGCATGATCTCAGCCGCGCCGAGATGCAGCGGATCAGCGCCGCCGACATCCCCGACGCCCGCGCCAGCGCCGTCGCCGATGTCGACGACCTGCTGGCCGAACTGGACGGCCAGATCGGCCTTGCCTCGGTCAAGGCGGAAATCCGCAAACTGGTCAATGTGGTCCGCCTGAACGAGCGCCGGATCCGCGACGGTCTGGATCCCATTCCCGTCAGCTTGCATATGGTGTTCGAGGGCAATCCCGGCACCGGCAAGACCACGGTGGCCCGTCTGCTGGGGCGGATCCTGGCGGGGCTCGGCCTGTTGCGGCGCGGCCATATGGTGGAGCGCGACCGCGCCGGACTGGTCGCCGGCTATGTCGGCCAGACCGCGCTCAAGACCGCGGAGACGATCGAGGCCGCGCTGGACGGCGTTCTGTTCATCGATGAGGCCTACACCCTGGCGCAGGGCGGCGAGGGCGATTTCGGGAGCGAGGCCATCGACACACTGTTGAAGGCGATGGAAGACAAGCGGGACCGTCTGGCCGTGGTGGTGGCCGGCTATTCCTCCCGGATGGAAGAGTTTATCGGCAGTAATCCCGGGTTGAAATCCCGCTTTTCCCGGGTGCTGACCTTCGACGACTACACGCCCGAAGAACTGACCGCCATTTTCGTGAAATTGTGCACCGACCAGGGAATGGAGCTGGATCGCGGCGCCGGGGAGGCCCTGACGGCGCTGTTCACCGGGCTCTATGCCCGCCGTGGCGATGACTTCGGCAACGGCCGGCTGGTGCGGTCCCTGTTCGAGACGACGATCGAGCGGCAGGCGGAACGCCTGATGTCGGATCTGGAGGCGTCGACCCGGTTGATCCAGGCGGCCGATATTCCCGTCGATCTGGTGCACTGACACATTCAGATGAGTCAGTGCACGAGAATCTTTTGGTCCCTCGCCAGGCGGGACCTTTGGTCCCTTGGCCGCGCCCGGCGAAGGCGCCTTCTTAAGGCTAGTGGTCGGAATCTAACATTTGGATCCCCTGCGAGTGGGGCGGGCATCCGGGCGTGTGAAAAAATTCCACCAGTGGCTCCGTCGTCCCTGCCGGAGTCCGCCGCGAAAGTGGCGGAATTGCTGGCATTTCGGCTTTCGCCGAACGGCGGGCGGGACGCCTGCCCCACTCCTGATTCAGGGACTCGTCTGTTGGATTTTGACCACGAGTGCACCGGCGTGACGGCCCGCCCCTCCCGTGGGAGACCGGTGGATGGCGTCGGGTGGGAAAAGGAGCGTATGGCGATAATCGTCAATCGGCTATGTCCCATTATAGGTTTCTATAACGATGGGCACGTTGACCGTATTGGTTTCGATGGATAGCCTTCAATAAAGACTGTTGTTCAAAATTTATTGACGGGATGACCATCGTGAATATTCGAAAAGCGGGTTTTCTCTCCCGGATGTTTTTCCGGGTTTTCATTTTTCAAGGAATCCTTTGGGCATTCATTCCGGCAGCTCCGGCCCGGGCGGAGGAGGGGCAGGGCTGTCAGATGATCCGGGCGGCGTCGCTGCCGGTGACGGTCGACGACAATCTGATCCTGGCCGACGTCACCATCAACGGCAGGGCCGTCTCTCTGATCGTCGATACCGGATCCGCCTCCACCATGCTGTTCGACGAGGCGGCCCAGGATCTGGGGTTGTCGGTTTTGCGTGACGATCCGGTCGAAACGCCGGCGATCGGCGGCATGCTCTGGGCCGGTAACAGCAAGATCCGCGATTTCGTCCTGGGCTCGTGGCTGATCCATGACCTTCGGGTGTCGGTCGGCGGACATGGCACACGGTGGAAAGACAAGGCGGTGGCGGGGATCCTGGGCCAGGACTTTCTGGGACAGTTCGACATCGAATTTGATCTGGCCGCCAACCGGATGGCGTTTTACAGCCCGCGCCAATGCGAAAAGGCGTGGCTGGGATATTGGTCGGACAAGGTCGTCGCGGTCGACTTCAGTCGCGGGGGCAAACGCCAGACCCTGATCGAGCTGCCCGTGGACGTGAACGGCAAGACCCTGCTGGCGGAACTGCGCAGCGGGGTCGGCAGCACGATTCTGTCGGCTACCGCCGCCGCCAATCTCGGCCATCCCGCCCAGGATCCGGGAACGGCGGCGGCCGCTCCCCTGACGGGGCCGGGGCCGAAGCTGTTGGAAAGCTGGACATCCTCCTTCGAAAGCTTCCGCCTGGGAGACGAGACCATCCGCAATGTCACCCTGCGGTTCGCGGATTTCGCGAGCAGCGCCGAAAGCCATTCAACGGGATCGCATATCGGCCGGTCGGCCCTGTCCTATGACCTGCTGCTGGGCGCCGATTTCATCGGGGCCCACCATCTTCTGGTGTCGAACAGCCAGAACCGGCTCTATTTTTCCTACAATGGCGGTCGCGTCTTTCGCGGCGGCTGACCCCGGCGCCGCGGCGGATCAGGCCGGCCCCGCCCCGCTTCGGGCCAGGATGGAAGCGCCGGCGCAGGCGCCCGAAAGTTCCGCCGCCGCTTCCAGAAGCAGGGGGGCGAGCGCATGCATCCGCTCCTCCGTCAGGCGCACCGTCGGCCCGGCAATGGAAACGGTGCCCCGCACCTCTCCGCTGGCGCCCTCCCGCACGACGGCAGCCATGGCGGACATCCAGGGCGTGAAGGTCTGGACCGTCACGCTGTAGCCCCGCCGGCGGGTTGCGCGGAGATGTCGCAACAGCGCCGTCGCGGTGCCGGGGGCGCGCGGACCGAACTGGTCGGGATGTCCGAAACCCTGCGTCGCGACCTTCTGCAAGGCCTCGTCGTCGGCCATGGAGGCAAGCCACGCGATGCCCGTGGCGCTGCAGGACAGCATGGCCACCTGTCCCATGTCGGGATCGTACCGCAGTCCGGTTCGGGCTCCTTGCGCCTTGGCCACCCAGGTCAGTCCGTCGCCGTCGACGATCGCAAGGCGGATCAGGTCTCCGGTGGCGGCGGCCAGGCGGTCGAGAACCGGCTGTGCGATGTCGGTAATGCCGCCGCGCGACAGATAAGTGAAGGCCAGCGTGACCAGCCGGGTGGTCAGACAATAGTCGCCATAGTCGCGGTTCTGGCGGACGAATCCCCGGTCGGCCAACTCGCCCAGGGTGCGATGAGTGGCGCTCAGGGGAATGCCGAGGCTTCTGGAGATCGCCGAAATGGGATGCCCCTGCGGATTTTCCGCCAGGAACTGCAGAATGGCAAAAGTGCGGTCCATCACGCCGGACGGGGCCCCGCCCACCCGTTCGCCGGGTCGGCGGGCGGTTGCCGGATGGGGCTGCCCGGCGTCCGGGCCGGGCCGGCGCGACGACGTCGGCATGGCCTTCCTTCCTTTTTCGTTCCTTCCGGCCCCGGCCATCGCCGGACCCTCCTGACCTCTTTCATATTGGAAACTGTTTCTGAATTCCACCGGAGAGAGACTGGAAACTGTTTCCACTTCCCGATATAACCGGTCGCCTCATGCCCGGGTCGCGGGGCGCCTTTCCCCGGTGCCGGCCCGTCCGGCGTTCCGATGCGAGGAGCGATGTCGTCACCGTCCGAAAAAATCCTTCCCTCTGCCGCCCGGCCGGCGGGAGGGGGACGGGGGCTGCTGCTCCTGGCGTTCATCGTCACGGCCCTGACGCTGCGCAGCCCGCTGACCGCGATTGCCCCGATCGTCAACGATCTGCGCGCCGGCCTCGCCATCGGATCGGGGACCACCGGCCTGCTGACCAGTATCCCGGTTCTGTGTTTCGGCGTTCTGACGCCACTGGCCTCACTCGTCATCGGCCGGACCTCCATCGAGACGTCGGTGTTCATGACCCTGGGGGGCGCGGCCGCCGGTCTTGTGCTGCGCTCCTCCGGGGGTGTCGGATGTGCGCTGGCGGGGACACTGGTTCTGGGGGCGTCGCTGACCATCGGCAATATCGTCAGCCTGATGATCATTGCGCGCGATTTCCCCGACCGGTCCCGCATCGTCACGGGCCTCTACACCTCCGCCCTCAATGTCGGGACCATGCTGTCCTCGGCGATGACGGCGCCGCTGGCCCAATGGGCCGGCTGGCGGATTGCCCTGGCCGGGGTTGTCCTGCTGGTGATTCCCGCCATCGGGCTCTGGGTGGCGGTGATCCGCCTGCCTCCCGCGCCCTCCGCCCCGCGCGGTCGGATGGCCGGGGGACGGACTGCGGACGGTCCGCCGGAAAAGCGGGCGCGCGGTCCGGCGGCTGTCTCGCACTCCCCGCACTCCTCGCACTCCCTTTGGCGCCGGCCGGTCGCCGTGCTGTTGATGGCGGCGTTCGCGGCGCATCTGACGGTTTACTACAGCATGACCGCGTGGTTGCCCGCCTATCTGATGCAGGCCACGGCCATGCCGTCGACCACGGCCGGTCTGGTCGCGTCCCTGTTTCAGATCCTGGCGCTGACCGGGTCGTTCGGCGTTCCCGCGCTGGCCGGACGCATCGCCCTGTCCCGCCTGCTGTGCGCCGTCGCGATCTGCTGGATGGTCACTCCGCCGGGCTTCCTGTTCGCACCCGAAGCCTGGCCGGCATGGTGCGTGACCGGCGGCATCGCGAGCGGCGGCGGTTTCACGGCGATCTTCATGCTGATCATGGCGCATGCCCGCGACCTGCGGGACAATCTCAGGATGTCCGCCCTGGTACAGGGCGGCGGCTACAGCCTGTCCTCCGCCGGTCCGTTGATCATCGGCGGTCTCCACCAGGCCTCCGGCGGGTGGACGGCCGGTTTCCTGGTCCTGGTGGTCTCCGCCGGGACCCTGCTGGCGTGCGGGATCGGCGCCGGGAGGATCGGGGTCGGTCCGTCGCTGGGAGCGGGGGCGCCGGAAGCATGATGAACCGGATGGGAAACCCCCTTGCCCGCGGTGGGGGGAAGGGGGTGATGCCATGGGCCGGTGTCCTGCCGGACGGTCAGCTTTCGGATGGGAGGGGACGTCCGTCGCCGGTCGCGATGGTGGCCTGTCTGAGGGGCGCCGTTTCCCGGGTGTAAAGGCCGCACCAGGTTGAGAGGATGCCCAGGGCGGTGAAGATCAGTGCCGGCCCGATCCAACCGACCGTCCCATAGACTGCCGTGGCGATAAAAGGCAGCAGGCCGGACAGGACAGAGGCGCCGTTGTAGCCCAGCGAAATGCCGGACGAGCGGACGTTCGTCGGGAACTGTTCGGAGAACCAGCTCGATTCGACGGCGAAAATCGGGTCATGGGAGAACAGGAGCGACAGAGCGACGGCCGTCAGAACCATGATGAAGGCTCCGGTGTTGACCATCATGAACATCGGGATGCCGAACAGGATGGTGAAGACGGTGCCAATGAAGAAGACCGGCTTGCGGCCAATCCTGTCGCTGAGGGCGCCGTAGATCAGATGACTTGCGAGGCCGATGGCCGAGCCCACCAGCGTGCCGATCAGGACGTTGTTGGTCGTGGTGAGCTTTGCGAGCGCCACGTATGACAGCATGAAGCTGGTGGTGATGTAGTAGCCCCCGGTTTCCGCCAGACGCAGGCCCATAATCTTAAGGATGGAACGCCAGTCGTCGCGGATCACCTCCAGCACCGGTTGCTTGACGATTCTGTTCTCCGACTTCGCCTTTTCGAAGTCCGGCGATTCGCTGATGCTCATGCGGATAAAGATGCCGATGCCGACCATGACGATGGAGGCCAGGAAGGGCGCGCGCCAGACGTAGTCGCCGCTGAACAGGTGGCTCGAGAGCAGGAAGGCGCCGTTGGCCAGCAGCAGCCCCAGGGGAATTCCGAGCTGGGGAACGGCACCGAAGAAGCCTCGCCGTTCCGCCGGGGCATGTTCGAACGCCATGAGAACCGCACCGCCCCATTCGGCACCGAATCCGACCCCCTGCACCATGCGCAGGAAGATCAGCAGGATCGGGGCCGCAATGCCCGCGGTCTCGTAGGTCGGCAGGGCGCCGAGAAGCACGGTACCCAGCCCCATGATGGCGAGGGACCAGAACAGAACGGCTTTTCGTCCGATTCTGTCGCCGTAATGGCCGGCCAGATACCCGCCCAGAGGGCGCATCATGAAGCCGACGGCCAGCGTGGCGAAAGAGGCGAGAACACCGACGATCTCGTTCTGGGTCGAGAAAAACACCTTACCGAAGTAGGCGGCCGACGCCGTGCCATATATGAAGAAATCATAGCTTTCGACGGCGGATCCGATCATTGATGCGATTGATACTTTTGTTGGATTGTTCTTCCTTGTGGAATTGTTGTCGTTCATGGACGTCTCCTGGTTACATTTTTATGTTAGCGGGAGATTTTTTATTTTGTTCTATTTTTGTATGTTTCGATGACCCGGCTGTCGTCCCGCTGACCGAGACCTTGCGCCGCGGCGGTCAGGTAGCGCTCCTTGGCGATATCCAGCAGGGGAACCTCGGCGCCGCACGATCCGGCGGCGCCGGCGACAAGGCCGCTGTCCTTGACGAAAATGTTGATGGTGCTGGTGACCGGGGCGTCGTTGCCCAGCAGCATCCGCGGTCCACGGTCCGACAACATCCAGGATCCGGCCGCGCCGCTTTTGATCAAGTCAAGGACGAACGCCTGATCCAGCCCTAGCGACCGGGCGAGGTTCAAGGCCTCGGCGGCGGCGACGATGTGGACGGAACACAGATGCTGGTTGACCACCTTGATTCCCTGGCCGTCGCCGAGACGATTGCCGCCCACGCGGAGCGTTCCCATGGCCCCGAGAACCGGGCTCACCTGGTCGATGTCGCCCGCGTCGCCGGAAGCGAAAATGACCAGTTCGCCGGTTTTCGCCCGGGCCGTGCCGCCGGTCACCGGGGCATCGACCACCCGGGCCCCCGCCTTGCGCAGCCTCTCGCCTTCCCTGACGATCGAATCGGGGCCGACGGTCGACATGATCACCCAGGTCTGGGCGCGGACCGAGCCGACGGCATCGTCCACCAGGGTTTCCAACTGCGCTGGAGTGGCGACCATGACGATGACCACATCGGCGGCGGGGGCCTCTTCCAGGGTGGCGACGGCCGGAATGCCGAGTTTCCCCGCCTTGTCGCGGGCTTCGGCGAAGGGATCTATGCCGGTGACGTCGTGGCCGCCCAAGGCCACCCTGTTCGCCATGGGCAGGCCGATCGCGCCGGTTCCGACGAATGATACTTTCACGGGATTCTCTCCTTGCATGTTGCTTCGCGGCACAGTCCGGGCGTCACGCGGTCGCACGGGCGACCACGTGGCGCCGGTTGGACAGCCCCGGGCGATCAGATCCAGTGCCGGATCGCCGAAACCATGGATGCCGTGGAAATGCCGTAGCGGTCGTGCAGCGTCGGCAGCGCGCCAGCCGCCAGGAACGCATCCGGCAGGGCGATCTGACGGAATTCCGGAGCGACCCCGGCCCGGAGCAGGGTTGCCGCCACCGCTTCGCCGAGGCCGCCCACCGTCGAATGGTTTTCCGCCACGACCACCAGGCGGCCACTGCGATTGGCCTCGCGGATGATCGTCGCTTCGTCGAGCGGCTTGATGGTGGGGACGTGCAGGACGGCGATGTCGGCGCTGCCATCGGACATCTGTTTGGCGACCTCCAGCGCCCGCATGGTCATGATGCCCGACGAGATGATCAGCACGTCATGGCCGTCGCGCAGTAACTTGGCCTTGCCGAGTTCGAAGCGGTAATCGTATTCGTCAAGAACAAGCGGCACGTTTCCGCGCAAAAGGCGCATGTAGACAGGGCCCTTGTGAGCGACGACGGCGGTGACCGCCTGTTCGACGTCGAGGGCGTCGCAGGGATCGATGATGGTCAGGCCCGGGATGCCCCGCATGATGGCGATATCCTCGGTCGCCTGGTGGCTGGGGCCGTAGCCGGTGGTCAGGCCGGGCAGTCCGCAGGCGATTTTGACGTTCAGGCTTTCCTCGGCGATCACCTGGTGGATGAAGTCATAGGCCCGTCTCGACGCGAAAACCGCATAGGTGGTGGCGAACGGCGTGAAGCCTTCCTTCGCCATGCCTCCGGCGGCGGCCATCAGCGTCTGCTCGGCGATTCCCATCTGGAAGAAGCGGTCGGGGAACGCCTTGGCGAAGATGTGGAGGTCGGTGTATTTGGCCAGATCTGCGGTCATGCCGACGATCTCGGGGCGATTTTCGGCCAGTTTCGCGAGAGCGTGACCGAATGGGGCCGGCTTCGTGCGTTGTCCTTCCTGGGCGATCGAGGCGATCATCGCCGAGGTCGTCAGCCGGGGCTTCTTTTCGACGGTGGTGTTCATTTGCAAGCTCCTGCTGCCGGCGTCGCGTCAAGGGCGTCGATGGCCTGCTGCCATTCCGACGCATCGACGCGGATGAAGTGGTTCTTTTCCCGTTCCTCGAGGAATGGCACGCCCCGGCCCATCAGGGTGTCGGACAGGATGACCCTGGGCTTGGCCTCGGCGGTGTTTCTGGCTTCATCGAACGCCGACAGGACGGCGGCCAGATCGTTGCCGTCGATGCGCCGGACGTGCCAGCCGAAGGCGGTCCATTTGTCCGCCAGCGGTTCGAATCCCATGATCTGGTGGGATGGACCGTCGGCCTGCTGTTTGTTGATGTCGACGATCGTGATGAGATTGGACAATCCGAAATGGGCGGCCGACAGCGCCGCTTCCCATGTCGATCCCTCATCCAGTTCTCCGTCCGACATCGAGTTATAGACGAAGGCCGGATTCCCCTTCTGGCGCAGGCCCAGGGCGACGCCGACGGCGATTGGCAGGCCAAGGCCCAGCGATCCCCCGGACATCTCCATGCCGGGGGTGTAGGTGGCCATTCCCGACATGGGCAGCCGGCTGTCGTCGCAACCGTAGGTCTCCAGTTCCTCCGCCGGAATGACGCCGGCTTCGATCAGCGCCGCATAATGGGCGATCGCGTAATGCCCGTGCGACAGCAGAAAACGGTCGCGGCCTTCCCACTCCGGGTCTTCGGGGCGCAGGTTCAGCGCATGGCAATAGGCGACCGCGAGGACGTCGGCGATGCCGAGAGCCTGTGCGATGTAGCCTTGCCCCTGCACCTCCCCCATGCGCAGCGCGTGGCGGCGTATATTGGTGGCGTGTCTGGACAGCGCGGACAAGACATTGTCCTGCTTTCCCGGCGACTGTGATGGCGTTTTCATATTTTAAATCCTCACATCGGATAATAATAAAAATTATCTATAAAAAAGATGTGACGGTTTATTTGCGCAGACATGGTCTGCGTATGTCGTTCGATAATATTAAGTATGCAGTGGTCTGTCGGACGGCGGTGTTTTTCAGGCGATGAATTTCTGTTTTATTCTTTCTGTTGATAGGCTACGGCCTTGCGATCGTCCTCTCAAACGAATAAAAACAGGAGATAGGTGAAATGAATTCATGGAAACGCCAAAATGAGAAACATCCCTTCGCTCAAAGGGATCCAGGCATTCGAAGCCGCGTCACGGCTCGGATCCTTCGCGGCGGCGGCGGATGAGCTTCTGGTCACCGCTTCGGCGGTCAGCCATCAGATCCGTTATCTGGAGCAGGAACTCGGCATCCTGTTGTTTCACCGCGTGCACCGGACCATCGTGCTCACCGACGCGGGCCGGCGCTATGCCGAGGAGGTGGCGAAAGGCCTGGGTGTCATCGAGGCTGCCACCCGCAGCATCGAGCGCCGCGGCAAAAGCGACATCCTGACGATCCATTCGGTTCCCAGCTTTGCCGCGCAATGGCTGATGCCGCGCCTGTCGCGGTTCAGCGCGTTGCACCCGGACATCGACGTGCGTCTGAACGCTTCGGTGTCGACGGTCGATCTGGCGTCGGGCGAGGCCGATTTCGACATCCGCTACGGCACGGTTTTTCCCGATACCGGCGTCGCCGTCATGCCGTTTCCGGAGGAGACCATCGTCGCCCTGTGTTCCCCCGCCCTGGCGGCCGGGGAGCATCCGATCCGGGTGCCGGCCGATCTCAGGCAGCACACCCTGATCCATAGCGAGGTCAATCTGATCTCCTGGCGGGACTGGTTCCGCTGGTCGGGGGTCGAGGGGATCGATTTCGAGAGGGGGCCCCGTTTCGACCGGTCCTTTATGGCGATCAACGCCGCGGTGGACGGGGTGGGGGTTGCGCTCGAAAGCAGGCTCTTGATCCAGGGGGAAGTGGAAAACCGGCGTCTGACGCTGCCCTTCGGATTGGACGGCCCGCGTCTCGTGTTCCATCGCCTGCTGTTTTTGAAGTCGAAGATGAATACGCCGAAGATAAAGTCGTTCAGGGAATGGCTTTTTGAGCAGTTGGACGCCGCGGTCATGTAGAGTTCCGCGATGGTTGTTGCCTTCGCCGGGACAGCGTTCGCAAGAACGTTCAGATGATGCAGAGGTGATGTCTGATGAAGCCCCTCCGGCAACCGGAGGTCAAGCCGGGCCTGTTTTGGGCGGTTTTTTTTAAGGTTTGGCCGATCGGGATGGTCGCGAAACCGGCTGTAACGGAGGTGTATCCAGCCCCGGGACGTCGACTAAGCGTGTCCAAATGCGGGGGATATCCGGTGGAAACGGGCGGAACGCGATGATGGGATTTTTTTGAATTCAAGCTTTTATGGAAGTTTTGAACTTCTATGGAGCTTGAATTGGAGCGGGTGAAGGGAATCGAACCCTCGTCGTAAGCTTGGGAAGCTGATTTATAACCATTTTGTTGAGCCAATGTCGTCGTCAACATATTGTTTTTACTTTCTTTTGTGTTCGTGGGCTTTCTTGCTCTTTCGGGATTTTTCGAATAAGTCGTGCCAAATTGTGCCAGCGGCCGAGCTAGCGGGCAAGCTCATCTGTCATCGGTTAACCGGGGGCAATGGGGCTGCTTACGCCAAGGGCCTCCGAAGGCGATTCGTTCCCTCATGCGGGTGAAGCGGCGCTCATGGAAGACGCCGGAAATCTTGTTGCATCGCTGATTGTCGGTAATGACGAGACGCGCGTCTTTCATCTCGGCACGAATGCGGCATTCCCCATCAGCCAACTCAAAGTGGTCGCCATTCGGGTTTGCAAACCCCTGCAACGTGGAGGCATCTGCCTCGCCCATGTAACGGTGAACGTAAAGATACAGCGGCGCAGTTTCGCCCTCTGCGGAGTGGCCCAGGTCGGTACGGGGAAATATACCAATTTCGTCAGTCCCGGAACACCAAAGCCCCATCCACCGCGCCAAGTCGCCATCTTCTGCGGCTGCAAAGCGGATCGGGGTAATGACGATGAAGAAGAGAAATAGGATGGCTCGAAAATGGCATTGGCCCATGCTCACCCCGGTTTCCGGTGGGCGAAAATTCGGAATAGTACGACCATCTTGCAGTTGTGTCTCACCTTCCGCTTTACCTGCTTCGCAGAAAGTCCTTGCAAGATTCAGAAACGTCGCGGACCATTAAGACATTCCACATATCCGTGGGCAACCGCCGGGTATCGTAGGCACTCCGTCACCAGCAGGGGCTGGCAGATGGTGAATTGTCAGAGATATACGTTCGCTAGCTAGCTCCCCTGGGCGACGCCAGCACCGTCCCCGATGTCGTTAAGCACCGGAGGCGGCTTCTAAGCCGACTAACCGCTGAGTTGGCCGAGACGTTAACGCGTTCGGCGACACCTCCCAAAAGCCTTGGCACCTGGGGAGGCTCTTCTTCTCGTTAAACGTTCTACCGCACCGAAGCTGCCATGAGCGAAGTGCGGGTCCGATGATGGGGAGGGGCATGCCCATCGACGGTTTTTCCCCAGCGCTAACCTGCGCTACCCGTAGGCCGATGTCCTTCGGCCAGGTGGCATCTAATCAAAGCTAAACGTCGGCCAATCGTCCCGGCACCGAGAAGGTGCCGAATATGCCAACGCAAGCTGCTGGGACCACCAACCAGAACCGTTCCACTCCCTTACTCGTCCGCCTGCCCCAGGCAGCGGAAATCAGCGGCGTTCCTTTGGGCTGGCTCCAAAAGAGCTTCATGGAGCACCCGCCGAAGGGGACGCCGCCGTGCCCGCCGCATGTTCGCGTCGGGCGATCCATCTATGTCATCGCTGACCGTCTTCCCGAGTGGGTGGTCTCTCTGGAGGCCATCCAATCTCCCGCCCCGCCCATCAAGGGCGGACGGGGGCGACCGAGGAAAGCGGATGAAATCGCCGCACGCCGTGGGCGCTGACCGATGCCCCCGCATGTTCGTGACGGCGCGACTCCATTGCTGTGCGCCATCGACCTCGCTCCGTTGGGGCCGTTCTACGGCGCCGGGCGCAAACGTACCCGCGACCGCTCCCTCGCAGCGCAGGAGCGGAGGGAGAAGGCAGCCGTCATTGCCGAGATGTTGGTCGAGGGTGGCCTCGACCCCGATGAGGTTTATCTCGCTCCGGCCGAGGTCGTCGACACCGTGCTGGCGTTCGATGGCTCCGGCTTGCGGGACGAGTTGGGGCGGCCGCGCCGGGCGTGGGCCGGGTTCGCAGACCACGCGCACGTCCTGAAGACTTGTGTTGGCCGGGAGTACGCGCTGTTTGCCGAGGCTCACGGTATCGAAGCTGTGACACAGGTGGTCATCCGTCCGCCGTGTTCGACCATCGCTCTCACCGAATTGGCGACGTGGCATGGGCACGTCAGCGAGAAGCTGGGCGAAATGCTGCGCTATGCCCGCCGGAGTAGGGCGCCCGGCTTCGTCTGGGACTTGGTGTCGGCAGAGGTGCAGAACGTGGGCCAGGGCGGGTGGAGGGTTGACGGCCATTTTCACTTGACCACCCGTGGCGCCGATCCTGAGGCACTTGGACGCGTCCAATAGTATTTTGAGGCGCGCGGCTGGTCGTTTTGGTCCACTCCGGCGAAGGATGATGCCGCCGGGGAACATCCGGTTGCCCTGGTCCAGTACCAGGCGAAGGGGTTGGCAGACGCTGTGGACGGCGGGGAGGGTTGGCGAGCCGATGCCATCGCTGAGTTACGGCGTCAGACCCGCAGCCTCGCCCTGACACGGACCACGGGGGCCTTCCGGGCGTGGAAGGCCGAGACAGCCCGCGCGGGTCTCGCCGCCGTCGAGGACGAGCAGGGCAGACCGATGCTGGCGCCGAAGCGGGTGGTGGGCAGCGCGCTCCGCCGCAGGTTCGGCCATTCAGTATCGGCGCGCGTCTTAAGGTGGTGCGTCCATGATTTCGGCGATGGCCTGCTTCGCCGTGCCGTTCGCGTGAGGGGCGCCGCCGGAGCCACGTTGGCCGACTTAGCCGCCGACTACGACTTTGATGCTCTGACTCTTTCAAAAGTGAAAGTGAATGCGGCTATCCCGGAACCGCTGTCGTCGACAACGCCTTCGGCCGTCCTCTCGGCAGCCGCCGACCCATCAGAGAGCGGCTCGCCGGAGTGGAGGCGGCATCCCATGGTGACCGGCCCCAAACTTACCGAACGTCCAGTCCGCCGAACGTCGTCACGCTGCCGCTTCACCGAGCAGGCGGTAGACGGTCGCCCGGCCGATGCCCAGGGCCTTGGCGATAGCCGTCGCGCCCATACCCTCGGCTCGCAGGCGGCGGACCTCGTCTGCGTCGATGGTTGCCTTACGGCCTTTGTAGACACCCTCGGATTTGGCCCTGGCGATGCCTTCCAGTTGCCTCTCGCGCCGCAGGTTGGTTTCGAACTCGGCGAACACGCCCAACATGTCGAGAAACGCTTTCCCGGCCGCCGTCGAGGTATCGACGGGCTGCTCTGTGGCTTGCAAGGTGGCGCTCTTTTCACGCAAGGTCCGCACGATACTCTGGAGGTCGCCAATGGAGCGGGCCAGACGGTCGATGCGGGTGACGACCAGCATGTCCCCGGCACGGATGAAATCCAGGACGGTCGCCAATTCCGTGCGCCCGGCAGTGGTTGTCCCCGTGGCTTTCTCTTCGCGGATGACCTCGCAGCCCGCTGCCCTGAGTGCAGCGACCTGCACCGCGTTGTCTTGGTCCAAGGTACTCACCCGCGCGTAGCCGATTTTCGTCATGGACCGCGTTGTCTTGGTCCAAGGTACTCACCCGCGCGTAGCCGATTTTCGTCATGGACCGCCTTCTGTCTCATTTGGGTTTAGATATTCCATTGTGGCTGTCTCGAAAATCGAAAGTCAACCCTATCGAGGCATGAAATCTGTCTCAGGCTGCTGTCTCGTCAAGGTTTACCCAAACGATACGTTTCGCATTTTCGAGCGCGGCGGATATCTCATTTTGAGAGTTGGTGAAGGCTCTCGATTACACGAATTGCCAGTCTTCCTGTTCGATCAGGTCGGCCAGCCCTATGCAACGAATGCCTTCCGCCAGACAGACATCGGGTATCTTCGGGCTGTTTTTCTTGCCCGGTTGTTCCTCGGAAACCACAACCATGGTTGGCGAGATGCTGGCGGCGAGAGCAATAACAAAAGGATCGCCGCCAGACCGACCTTTAACCGTGTCGACGAGGCGGGGGTATGTTCCCATTATGTGCGTCAATTGCATCTGGCATGCATCGTCGATTTCGACGAAGAACGCCTCGCGCCGGTCTTTGCACCATTGATGAAGCTCGTCATCTTTCTTTTCAATTTCGTTTAGGACCTCAATTGAAGCTCTGAGCCGACCTTCTTCAATCAATGAGTCCAAGCGGTCCCAAACGAATCCAAAATTCTTCGGGCGATAAATGCGGCACCAGCCGTGGATCAAGGCGCTAGTATCTATGCTATAGATCGGCGCGGGCATTGATTCACCTCAGCCCGGTGAGGTTTTCGAGCTTTGGTATGTGTTTGGTCTTGATGCCCAAGTAACCCGCAACCTCGCTCAGGCTCAGGCGGTCCTGATAGTAGTTGCCCAGAATCATGTGAACCAAGGGTCGACCAAAGTTGCTCAGCGTCTCCTGAGGCATGTTTCGCCGAATTTCGCTATCCGCAGCCTTCTCTCGTTGACGTTGCTCACGGAGGGCGCGTTCGGCGGCATACTGACTGCGCTTTGCGCGGTAGAACGTCTCGGTGGTTCGGTCGAAGGTCAGCAGCCGACGAACGACAGCCTCCCGGCTGACGCCGAACATACGAGCCAAGTCGGAAATCTCGGGGTCGCTCCAATTGGTCGAGCGTATGCCCTGGTTGATGATTCGGCTGTCGGTCAGCAACCACGACCGAGGCATGAGAGCGGCCGCCGCGACTTGATTGCAAAATACCTCGATAGCTTGGTCTTCGGGTGGGCGGATAGCGTCAGCCTCCAAATCCGAGACGCCACTGACCCGTAGCATAAGGTGTGTAAACTCATGAAGTAGGCTGAAGGTCCTTCTCGTCGGCGGATCTTTTCGGTTGATGACGATGACCGGCAAGCGGCTTTCTGCGATGGCAAAGCCCGAGGCATCCTCAGACGAGACCTGTGTGGCCTGGAAAACCAACACAGCAGCCTCTTCAATGCGGCTGCGCCAAGCGTTAAACGCGGCGCGGCCGTCCGGATCACGCCAACTGGCCTGAACTTGCTCGGTGACGCCGAGCGCTGTTCGAATGCGGATGCCAATTTCTTCGGGATCGTCGCTGACGGTTGCGGCAATCCTGAAGGGCGCTACTTCCTCGCCAAGCTCGTCGAGCATTTCCAACGCCAGTTCTCTGCGCTGGCTGGCGCGCCGAATCTCTATTTGAATGCTGGCAGGAAGATACCGAAAGCCGGTGCCCGGTAATCGCCGCAGATCACGCAGAACCTGGAAACCTGCAGGAACTTCTTGAAGATAGAACACAGCGAGTGGGCGCTTGTAGAGTGTCGCTAACTTGCGCAACTGAGGAATCGATGGAGCATCGTCACCGGCCTCCCAGGCGGCAAGGCGAGCGTCATCGATACCGAGATGCATCGCGGCTTGTTCCCTACCAAATCCGGAGCTGGTTCTCGCCCACACCAGCACTTCCGGTTTGATCCGTGCCATGACACGTGCCGCCAACACCCGCTCCAGTGGCAAAATGCCTTTTTGTTTTGTTGCGATTCTGCCGTAAAGCTGGAGGCAAGTCTACCCGACGCCTGAGGAATTCTTGCCAGAAAGCAGGTCCGGAATTGGAAGGGCAGATCGGCTATGGCGCTGACACATATAGGCATTGCCGAAGCAAATCAACCGCTGGGGCGCAGGCGAAGGTGTCCACCATTATGGTCGGAGCGAGCGTTCGCTCTGCCGCTGCATATCGATGACGGCATTATCGGCGTCCGCCCATAACGACCGAAATCGTTCGCGCTGAGTTTCCGCAACGACGCGAGCTGACCGTTCGGCGGCGAGTGCTTCTTTGGCTCGTCGTACGCTTTCGGCGTGACGCTTGGCTGTGGCTTCCGCCTTCTCCAGGCGCCTCTCAGCCCACTTTCGGTCTTCCTCAGCGCGGGCGATGGTCCGGCGAAGTTCGGTCAGCACATTCTTGACCTCCTGCTGGGCCTCGCTCCGCAATCGTTCTTTGGCCTCGGTGACTTCTGCGGCGGCAGAAGTTCTCGCCGCCGCTACACGGGCATCGGCCGTCGCCATGAGCTTCCTCTCGACCGACCGGAACCCCGTCCAAAAAGTGCCGAGCCAGCCGCCGACCCGGCGCATCGGCGCGGCTTTGGCCTCCGCCGCAGCGACGATGCGCGCTCCCTCGGCCCGCGCCCGCGCGAGGACAGCGCGCGCTTCTCGGCGAGCGTCGGCCTCAACCTGCCGCCGGGCGGCATCCGCAGCATCCGCCGCCCGTTTCGCCTCGGCGAGCCGGGCTTTGGCCTCGGCAATCGCCATGTGGGCCTTCTCTGCTGCGGCTTTGGCCTTCGCCTCCAGGTCGGACGCAGCCTGTGACCGGACGCCAAGGTCGGCTTTCGCCTCCTGAGCCGTGCGCTGGGCTTGGTCGGCTTGGCGCATCAGGACTGCGGTGGTCAGTACGGCAGCTTGCTCGGTCTGCCAGGCTGCACGCGTGAGGCGCCGCCGACCAGGGCCGAGGCGCGCCAAGCCGCAGGGTAGGCCGACCGTTTGCCAGTAGGAGTCCTGCCATCGCCGCATGGCAGCCTTGTACGCGATATCACCTTTGGCATTCGCCGCCTTGGCGTCGGGACAGACCGCCTTCGCCGCCGCGACGGCTGCCGCCTTGGCCGACGAGCCGGGATGCAGGGTCTTCGCGCGCATTGACGGGTCAGTGGGCGAGAGAAAGGCGTGGAGATGCGGAAATCTTTCATCCTCATGGCGGACCACCGCAGCCAACTGTTCGCCGAATTGGTCGCGCAGCCAAGTGACCGTCCGCTGTTCCCATTCGGCCAGCGCCTCCGCCTGGACCCGGTCGGGGCGGACCTCGTCCCAGGGGACAGGGAAGGACGCGACCACAGCCGCCAAGGTGTGCTGGTCCGAACGGATACGCCTGGTCTTTCCCGCCGCTTTGGTCATAGCCTCCGCTGCGCGGGCATCGTGGGCGCGACGCAGTTCGGACACGGACATGCCGAAGACACTGATTGGCGGGACCGGCGCGGTGACATGCAGGCAAGCGTCCGGCCGCCGCGCGGCTTCGTCCAGCACGAACGCTGTGGACCGACCTGCCGAATCAGCTTTGCGGGCGAATGTTTCGATGTGGATGAATTGGTAGCCCATGTCGTCCAGTATGACCGGGCGGCTCGCAAGGAAGACGTAGTGACCGACTACGTCTATTGCGCTGCGCTCCATAGACATCGGCCATGCCGGGAGCGTCTCTAAGGGCTTCGCCCGGCCGACAGCACCCCATCCCTCGCCGGGAAAGCAGCACTACGGGAACGTGGTCCCGGAGGCGCGTATCAGCGTGTCAGGGTGTGCGACGTCAAGGGACGGCCCGCCCATCCTCGCAGGACTGCGGACGGGTCCCTGATGCCGCCCTTGACGAACGCGCCGCTTTGCCAACGCCCGCCTCCCGATGGTCGACTCCCGCCGGACCGCCCCACAGACACGACCGCATGCTGGGATGAGCCGACATCATCCCAGCACCGCCGCGCCCACCAAGGAGGCTCCAGACGCATTCCCTTCTATTCGGGGAAGGCGTCGGTCAGGTCGGCGCGGACGGCGGCCGCCAGTTCGGCCAGGGTGCAGCCTTGAGCGTCAAGGCGTTCCAACTCTCCGGCCAGGTCGTCCCAAGGGGCGCCATCCGAAGGGCGGAGGGACCGGCCTTCGACCAAATCCGCCGCCAGCCGCTTGAGCATCGCAGGGCTATCCATGGTTCCGCCTACAGTCGCAGGCCGGGAAGCGGAATCGGCATCATCGGCAGCAGGGCCATCGGCACCCACGCCGATCTTGGGCCGTCGCCGTAGACGGCGGCAATAAGCACCGCCAGCACCAGCAGCCGCAGGGCCGCGAATTCCGGAGAGGCGAGGATCTCGCGGACGACCTCCTCAGGGTCGAGCGTCCGGTCCTGCGGCTCCGCACGCATGCGGCGGATGAACGATGCCAACGCGGCCAGGTATTCCTCCAGCACTTGGTGTCGGTGGAAAAGCGCTGCCAACGCCTGCCGCCGCTCCAGCGGCGTCACATTGGGATTGGCAAGGATGGCGCGCGCCTCTTCTTCCAGTCCGTCCATCTCCGCGTGTATCTCGCCAATGCTTGTCACGGTCCCCTCCCTCGGAAGCAGTCCCCAAGCGGAATGTCTCCGACTGTCCGGGGGATGATGGCAAGGCACCAGCATGGTTTGCATTCTTTGATGGATGCCCTTTTCATGGTTGTGGTTTTGCGTGAATATCCACGGGGCGCATTCGAAGCAGGAACGTTACCGATGAAGAGCATCCTTTCCTCGGCGATTATTTTGCTTGCCCTGGCAGGTTGTGTTGATGCCCCGATCGATGCCCCCAGTAGGCCAGATGACGTAGCGCCTCCCCCGCCACCGGAGAAGGGGCGGGGGGAATGGCTGATTGGGCGGATGAAGGCGTTAGCTGATGCGGGCGTTCTGCTCGAACCAGACAGAGTGGCAAGGATGCTCTCGCTGAACCTCAAAGAGAACCCGGCCGAAACGAAGACGAAATCCTCAGACTGCGCAAATCCCTACGACAGTTCATGGGAGATTTCCAATTATGCTCCGCAGGAACCCAATTGGTACGTTGGCACGCCGGAGGGGGTGCCGCACATGCTTAGGCCAGGGTTTGCAATCAATCCCCCGGCGGTGATGGGTGACCCGAAACTCAACTACACTCTAACCCGGATAAAGAGTTGCACCGGACGATCAGAGCCGAAGGAATACACCGAAGCAAGGTTAGACTTCTCTTATACATCGGGGTATGCGTGCATAACCCCGCCCATGCTGGGCAAGGTACTTCCAGAGGCAAAATACTCGCAGGCAACCGATGGGGTGATGCCATACTACTATACCGGAAAATTCGATGACGTATCTAAGGCGACTGTGGAATTTCATTTCTTCGTTGGAACGCAGTGCTTGATTGGTGCCACGGTTCGGCAGAGCGAAAAATCCGGCAAACGATTTCTGCGCGCACAGTCGCGTTTCCAGAAGTGCAAACGGCAGGCAGACCATGAGTTCTGCGAAAGTCACGAGCCGTTCAGTTGGAGTGAAGGCGACAAAATCAACGCAATGAATGACTTTGCGGCCCAACGGTGCGGCACTGTAGATTCGTATTTTCAGAAGGAGCCGCTTTCAGGGGGCGACCCCGAGCCGTTGCCTCGCTGGAACTATCCCAAGACGCCGTGTGACGGAAGGTGAGGTTCAGGCGGTCTGGACGTCCTCAAGGTCTTGTCCGGCGGCATCGAGCATCTTCCGCGCGTATGTAATCAATACTTCGTCCGCTGTCGCCAGCCTGACCCATTTCCCTTCGATAGTCTTGATCACGGCAGGCTTGCCGGGACGGAGCTTGACCGTACCCGGCGGGTCGCCTTTGGCGCCATCGGCGGTCGGAAGCTGGTCGCGGAACTGCTTGGTCCGCAGCGTCGCATAGTGCTCCAGCATGTCGCGGCCGAGGTGGCCGACGATGGCCATGATTTCCGTCTCGCGTAGGGTCGTCAGTTCAAACAGGCGGCTGACGGCTTCGTGGCGAAGGTCGTGCCAGCGCAGGTCATCGAGCCCGTTGCCGCCATTGGTGCGATAGGCTTCGACGGCGTCGCGGAATGCATGGATGATGCCTCGGCCTGTCTCCACTGGCACGGGTTTATCCCAAGTCGGTGAAGCCAGCGCTGCCGTCCTTTGGTTGTCCGTCCGGGCCTGCTCAATTCTGGCTAAGCACTTGGCGTTGTGGTTATCGGCCAGCGCCCGCAGGCGCATCAACGAGTCGATGGCGCTGTCGGAGAGGGGGACGTTGCGCTCTCTACCGTTCTTGGTCTGGGGCAGGTGGACGTAAGGGTGTTCATCGTCGAGATGAACCCGGTCCCAGGTCAGCTTCGCAAGTTCGCTTTGACGCGTCGCGGTCTCGATGGCGAGGTTCACCGCGTCCGGCAGCCATGTCCGCGAGGATGCGGTGATAGCTTCCGCGAGTGCTTCCGCCTCGCCTTTGTTCAGGCGGCGGTGGCGTCCCTTCCCATTCGGCGGGCGGACGCCCTTGGTTACCGGGTTGGGGAGGTGCTGCTCCGACAGCCCGTTGGCGAGGCGCCATTCCTGCACCAGCCTGGATAGCGCGTTGAGGCGGTGGATGATGGTCTGGGCGGTCACGGGCTTGTCGTCGCCCTCCAGTTCCTTGACCTCAGTCAACGCCTCCGCTGCATCCTCGACGTCGTCGCCGACATCCTCCATCAGTACCGTGCGCGCCCACACGGTGAGGTGGTTGTTCCTGACGTCGGCCAACATCCACGACCGGAACGGCGACGTGTCCCGCCACCAGCGCCACTTGCTATCGAGGTTCTTGTCGTTCGGGCGCTCCCATACGTGGGGAACCTTAGGGCGCGACTTTGGGAGCTGCGACGGCCTCTCCAGGTAGACGGTGATGGCCCATTCGGCCGCCGCCGCGACCGTCGTCTTCTCCGGCAAGGTTGGGTCGATGACGTGACGGCCGAGGAGCTTCTTCTCGGTGGCGGCTTTCCAGTCGCGAGCAGCCTTCAGCGTCTCGAACGTCAAGGAGAGGTTCTGTCCACGCTCACGGATTTGGACGCGGAACTGGTGTTCGCCCCGGTACTGGATGCCTTCTTCGATGACCTGGCCGACACGCCATTGGGCCTTCGGTCGCGTCTCCTTCACCGCCATGACGACACCCTCCGGCCATACCCACGCGAAAGGGGCATCGTGCCAAATTGTGCCAAAAAACCTAGAAAATTCTGGGGAGGCGGGCTGGAAGCCGCAGAAATCTTGGAGCGGGTGAAGGGAATCGAACCCTCGTCGTAAGCTTGGGAAGCTTCTGCTCTACCATTGAGCTACACCCGCGCCGGGGTTCATTTTTCTAATGGTTCCGGGGGCGGGGCGCAAGGGATTTTGTGGCCGGCCGGTGCGTCATCTGTTTCCGGATGGCCGGGCGGAGGGGCGGGCGGTTGGCGCCGGCCAAACGGGCGGGTTGACGGCGGGGGGCGAACGGCGCTATTTGATTGTGCATCGTGGTGATTTGGCGACCGGCTTGCGGCCACGTAAAACAAACGGCTAAAAGGGTCAAGAGCGCGTCACGTCGAGCCCTGGCCTTTTCCCCGGTCGGGGTTTTTTTGTTGCTGACGGAGACTGCATCCATGACCTCAACCCCCACCTCCAAAGACAATTGGCGCCTTTCGACCCGGCTTGTCCGGGGCGGACTGGAACGGACCGGCTTTTCCGAAACCAGCGAGGCGTTGTTCCTGAATTCCGGCTATGTCTACGGCAGCGCAGAGGAGGCCGAGGAAAGTTTCGACGGCACCCGCGAGCGCTATGTCTATTCGCGGTTCCGCAATCCCACCGTGTCGGTGTTCGAGGACCGGCTGGCGCGGATCGAGGGGGCCGAAGCCTGCCGCGCCACGGCCAGCGGCATGGCGGCCGTGTCCGCCGCGATCCTGTGTCAGGTGGAGGCCGGCGACCGGGTGGTCGCGTCGCGCGCCCTGTTCGGGTCCTGCCTGTGGATCGTGAGCGACCTGTTGAAGCGCTATGGCGTGTCCGTCACCCTGGTCGACGGCACCGACGCCGCCGCCTGGGAACAGGCCCTGTCCCGGCCGGTGCGGTGCGTGTTCATCGAGACGCCGTCCAATCCGACGCTGGAGATCATCGATATCGCGCGCGTGGCGGAATTGACCCATGCCGCCGGCGGTCTGCTGATCGTCGACAATGTGTTCGCCACCCCCCTGCTGCAAAAGCCGCTGGAACTGGGCGCCGACGTGGTGGTCTATTCCGCAACCAAATATATCGACGGCCAGGGGCGGTGCCTGGGGGGCGCCGTGCTGGGGACCCAGGCCTTCATCAATGATGTGTTCGGTCCCTTCCATCGTCATACCGGCCCCTGCCTGTCGCCCTTCAACGCCTGGGTCCTGCTGAAGGGACTGGAAACCCTGGAACTGCGGGTGACCCGCCATGTGGAGAATGCCGCCCGGATCGCGGCCTTCCTGGAAGGGCACCCGGCGATCGACCGCGTCCTCTATCCGACCCTGCCCAGCCATCCGCAATATGATCTGGCCCGCCGCCAGATGGACGGCGGCGGCGCCGTCGTCGCCTTTTCTCCGAAAGGCGGCAAGGAGCGGGCCTATCGATGCCTTAACGCCTTACGGTTGATCGACATCTCCAACAATCTGGGCGACGCCAAGAGCCTGATCACCCATCCCTGGACCACGACACATCAGAGCCGGACCCCGGAAGAGAAGCAGGCCATGGGCATTACCGAGGCCGGATTGCGGTTTTCCGTCGGTCTGGAGGACGTCCAGGACCTGATTGAGGACCTTGATGCCGCGCTATCGGCTTGATCCTTGGCGGCAAAGGGGATATTTCCGAATATAAGGGCGTATGTGGGTGTTGCGCCGGGGCGTCCAAGGGAGATTTCACATGCGGTTTTCAAAAATGCTGATGGGGCTGGCCCTGCCGGTCGTGGTTGCGGGCTGTTCAACCCTGACGGGAGCGACGGGGCAACGTCAGGATCTTTCGAAAGCTGATCAGGGCGCCACGCCCTTCACCCAGGCCCTGGCGAAGGAATATGACGCCTTCGCCCGGTCATCCCGGCTTCAGGCCGATCCCTCGGCGGCCGATCATTTCGCCGGCAAGGGAAAGGCCGCCGCCCAGGGGGCGACGGTCGTGCCCGAGGATCCTTCCGCCTGGTCGATTACCGACCGGCGGGGAGAGCAGGATCTGGCCGCCGGCCGCGAACGCCTGATGGCGGCCCTTGCCAACAGCGCGCCGCACCGGGTGCCGATGCTGAGCGCCACGGCGCAGGTGAAATACGACTGTTGGGTCGCCCAGGAACGCCAGCCCCACCGGGCCGGCGAGGTGACGCCCTGCCACCGCGATTTCATGGCCGCGATGGATGCCATCGACGAACAGGCCCGGATGGGCGCCCTGATGGACGCCTCGTCGCTTGCCGCGGGCGGCCGTCTGCCGGGCGGAACCGTCGCCACGGCCTCGCATGAGGGACGGGCCTCCGCCGCTTCCGCCTCCAATTCCACCCCTGCGGCGGCGTCCTCCGCCGCTTTGCCGCCGTCGCCATCGGCCCCGGCGGCAAGTCCGGTAACGGCCGCAACCCAGGTCCCGGCCGTCGCCCCGGGAAGCCTGACCGTGGCCTCCGCCGCGACCCCCGTCGCCGTCGCGGGCCATGTCTCCAGCGCCGGCAAGCCGGGCAGCTATCAGGTCTTCTTCGATTTCAACCGGTCCCGTCTGTCGCGGGAGGCCAGCCCCATGATCACCAGTGTCGCCGCCGCGGCGCGCGCCGCCGGCTACCCGAAGCTGGTGGTGATCGGATATACCGATCTGACCGGCTCCCGGTCTTATAATAAGCGGCTGTCGCTGCGCCGGGCCGAAGCGGTGCGCCGCCAGTTGATCGCCGCCGGCGTGCCTTCCTCCCGGGTGACCGTCGAGGGGCGTGGCAGGGCCGATCCGCTGGTTTCCACCGCCGACGGCGTGCGGGAACCGCAAAACCGGCGGGTCGTCGTTCAGTTTCAGGCGGGGTGAGGGGCCCGGGGGGGGGGGGGGGGGGGGGGGGGGGG
>WASQ01000053.1:77594-129486 GCA_009712185.1 Telmatospirillum sp.
GCCCGGGCGGCCGGCATGGCGCGGGGGCCCGTTTCCCGGGCGGGCTTCGGGGCCAGCCCCCCCCAAAGCGGATCGGATGACCGACCGCGCCGAAAAAAAACGGATCAGACAGGACGGGGCAGGGATCGCCATGGCGGACAAGGACGCGGACGACACCGGGAAAATGCAGGACGGGGCTCTCTATTCAGAGACCACCCGCTCCCTCACCGTGTCGGTGCAGCCGATTTATCTCGACGATCAATCCTCGCCGGCCGACAACCATTTCGTCTGGGCCTATCACGTCCGGATCGAAAATGGCGGCAAGGAGACCGTGCAGTTGCTGCGCCGCCACTGGAAGATCACCGATGCCCTGGGCCGTGTGCAGGAGGTGAAGGGGGCCGGCGTGGTGGGGGAACAGCCGGTGCTGCATCCCGGCGACGCTTATGAATATACCAGTGGGACGCCCCTTTCGACGCCGTCCGGGATCATGGTCGGCAGCTATCAGATGGAAACGTTGCAAGGCGAGCGCTTCGACATTGCCATCCCGGCCTTCTCGTTGGACAGCCCGCATCAGAAGATGCGCCTGAACTGAGCGTCCGGGCCCGGCGGTCGCCGGGGCGCAGGCCGTCATTGGCGGTCCCGGTCGTCACGGCCTTGCAACGGGCGACGCCCGACGCCACCTGATGTCCTTGGGCGCGGCGCTTACCCCGCCGGGCGTCGCCGCGCGAGGCGGGGCAGGGGGGATCCCTGAACCGATATCGGGGCCCGGGGAGTGCGTCGCCGCCCGGACAGCAAGGCACCAGAGCCGGCCCGGCGTCCCTTGCCCGCCATGCGGCGCCCGTCGCCACCCGGGCGGACCGGCACCAGCAGAAAAGGATCGTTGCCGTGACCGAACAGAAGCCCCTTTCCATTCCACCGGCGTCAGACAAGGCCGAAACCGGCCGTCCGACCCGCGCCGAGGCCGAGGAGGCCGTGCGGACGCTGCTGCGTTGGGCCGGCGATGATCCGACCCGCGAAGGCCTGATCGACACGCCGGCCCGCGTCGCCCGGGCCTATGAGGAGTTTTTCTCGGGCTATCAGGAGGACGCCGAGGAGGTGCTGCGGCGGACCTTTTCCGAAACCGACGGCTATGACGAAATGGTGGTGCTGCGCGACATCCGGCTTGAAAGTCATTGCGAGCATCATGTCGTGCCGATCATCGGAAAGGCCCATGTCGCCTACCTGCCCGACAAGCGGGTGGTGGGCATTTCGAAGCTGGCCCGGGTGGTCGAGATCTTTTCGCGCCGGTTGCAGATCCAGGAAAAGCTGACCGCCCAGATCGCCAACGCGATCCAGGATGTGCTGCGTCCCCGCGGCGTCGCGGTGGTCATCGAAGCCGCCCATCAGTGCATGACCACAAGAGGTGTTCGCAAGCCCGGGGTGACCATGGTCACCAGCCGCATGCTGGGCGCTTTCCGCGACAATCCCGCCACCCGCCGCGAATTCATGGCCCTGATCGGCAATCCTTCCAGCAGCCTTTCGAATATCTGATCCCCGAACGTCCACCGGGCCGGGACGGAGCCACCCCCGCTTGCGGCGGCAACCGTGACAGCCCGCAGGCGGATGAGGGGGGGTAGTCAGGGACCCCGCCCGTACGGCCCGGTGTCCAGGCGACACCCGCCCTCCGCCATCCCGCCATCCCGCCATCCCGCCGCTTTGGAGGGCGGAGTCCGACAGGAACGCCGGACCCGCCGATGGGTTTTTCATGTGTTCCCTTGCCCGCCATCGGTGCCGGAAATCCGGGAGGGGCATGGATCTGCCGGATATGCGAAATACTGATCGTTGTATACAATGAATGTCAGTTAATACATTTTGTGGCTCCCTTTAATACTTGCCTAGATCGAAGGGGGCGAAAGAGACTGGACAGAACGGCATGTTCGCGACAATAGTCCTCTGGCACATCGGGGGAGCTCTCTTTGGTCGACATTCGTCCGGTCCTGTTCATCAGCGGATTCGTGCTGTTGATCCTGGCTGCCGCCATGGGGGTGCCCCTGGTGGTCGACCTGGCGACCACCCGTAGCGAATGGCAGGCCTTCGCCGCGGCGGCGATGGTCACCGGTCTTTTCGGTCTTCTGCTGGCCGCCGCCAACCGCCCCGAGTCCGAGCCCGACCTGACAATCCGCCAGACCTTCCTGGTGACGGCGGCCGGATGGCTGCTGGCCGGCCTGTTCGGGGCGCTGCCCCTGTTGTTCGGAACGTTGCGGCTGTCGCCGGTCGACGCCGTGTTCGAGACGGTTTCCGGGATCACCACCACCGGCGCCACCGTGCTGACCGGTCTCGACGGCATGCCGCGGGCGATCCTGATGTGGCGGGCCCTGCTGCAATGGCTGGGGGGGATCGGCATCATCGTCACCTCGGTCGCCCTTCTGCCGGTCCTCAGGATCGGCGGAATGCAGCTTTTCCGGATGGAAAGTTCCGACAAAAGCGAAAAAGTGAAGGCCAGGGTGTCGGGCGTGTCGTCGGGCATGCTGCTGGCCTATGGCAACTTCACGCTGCTGCTGGCGGTGGGGCTGTCGGCGGCCGGCATGACGCCGCTTGAGGCGGTCTGTCACGCGATGACGGCGCTGTCCACCGGCGGCTTCTCCACATCCGACCAGTCGCTCGGGCATTTCGGCGACGGAGCGCGCTGGATCTGCGTGCTGGGCATGCTGCTGGGCGGCGCCACCTTCACCCGTTATGTGGCGCCCTGGCGGCGCGACCGCTGGGCGATCCTGGGAGACAGTCAGATCCGGTGGTACGCGGCGATCATCGCCGGCTTTTCCATTCTGCTGACCTTCTGGAACTGGACGACGCGCGATCTCGGCGCCTACGATTCCTTTCGCCAGTCGGTTTTCAATGTGGTCTCGGTGGTCACCACCACGGGCTTTCATACCGGCGACTACGGGGCCTGGGGCGGCTTTGCCGAGGTGGCGTTTTTCGCCATGATGTTCATCGGCGGCTGTACCGGATCGGCGGCCGGCGGGATCAAGGTGTTCCGCTATCAGGTGCTGCTGGCTGTCACCCGTGCCCAGGTCCGCCGTCTTTTGCATCCGCACGGGGTCTTTGTCATCGACGTCAATCATCTGCATCTCACGGATCAGGTCGTGCGGTCGGTGCTGGGCTTCATGATGTTCTATTGCTTCTGTTTCGTCCTTCTGGCGCTGGGACTGACGCTGGCCGGCCTCGACATCGTCACCTGCCTGTCGGGCGCGGTCTCCGCCCTTGCCAATGTCGGTCCGGGCCTCGGGCATGTGATCGGCCCCGGCGCCGCCTTCGGAGATCTGCCGGAGGAGGCGAAATGGCTGCTGATCTTCGGCATGATGGTGGGGCGGCTGGAACTGGCACCGGTCCTGATCCTGTTCACCCGGATCTTCTGGCGGGAGTAGGCGGCGATGTTCGACCTCAGACCCGTCCTGTTCGTAACCGGCGTCGCCCTGTCGGTGCTGGCCGTGGCCATGGCCCTGCCGGCCATCGTCGATTATGTTCACGGCGATCCGGACTGGCGCGTGTTCTCGGCGTCCGCCGCCGTGACGCTGTTCCTGGGCGGCGCCCTCGCCGCCGGAAATCATGTGCGTCACCGGGGACCGTTCTCCACGCGGCAGATTTTTCTCCTGACCGCCGCCGGGTGGCTGTCCGTCTGCCTTGCCGCGGCGCTTCCCTTCGCCTTCTCCGGCCTGCATCTGTCTCCCATCGACGCCCTGTTCGAAGCCGTGAGCGGTGTCACCACCACCGGCGCCACGGTGCTGCGCAATCTGGACCGTACGCCGCCCGGCATCCTTTTGTGGCGGGCGTTGCTGGAATGGCTGGGGGGGATGGGTTTCCTGGTGATCGCGCTTGTGGTCCTGCCGGCGCTCAATATCGGCGGCATGCAGATTTTCCGTCTGGAAAGCGGCGAGAGATCGGATGCCGGGATGCCGCGCGTGGCGTCGGTCGCGATCAGTGTCGCCGGCCTTTACGCCGGCCTGACCGGGATCCTGACCTTACTGCTGTGGGCCGCCGGAATGAGCCGCTTTCCGGCGCTGCTGCATGCCATGACGGTGATTTCCTGTGGCGGTTTCTCGACCGCGGACGGCTCCATCGGGGCGTGGCATGACCCGGCCGTGGACTGGGTGGTGCTGGCGGGCATGCTGATGGGCGGCGCGCCCTTCATGGTTTATCTCAATCTGGCGGAGCAGCGCTGGCAGGCGGCGCGGCGCAACCGGCAGCTCCGGCTGTATCTGCGACTGTTCCTGACGGCCAGCCTGGTGCTGGCGCTGTGGCTGATCATCGAACGGGATGCCAAACCGCTGCCGGCGATCCGGCATGCCGCCTTTACCGTGGCGTCGGTCCTGACGGGATCGGGGTTCGCGACCCTGGACTGGGGGCGCTGGGACGGCCTGCCGGTGGCGTTGCTGTTCTTCCTGACGTTCGTCGGCGGCTGCGCCGGATCCACCTCGGGCGGGATCAAGATTTTCCGCTTCCAGCTCCTGTTCGCCAACGGCAAGGCCCAGCTCGTGAAACTGCTGCATCCCCGGGCGGTGGTGGTGCCCTTCTACGACAAGCACCAGATCCCCGAGGAAGTCTCGGAATCGGTGCTGGGCTTCCTGTTCGTCTATTCCCTGTCCTTCGTCGCGGTGGCCATGGGGCTGGGGATGGTCGGACTGGATCTGTGGACCGCCCTGTCGGCCTCCGCTTCCGCGCTCGCCAATCTGGGGCCCGGGTTTTCGCCGGCCACCGGGCCGCTGGCGGGCTATGGCGCGCTGCCCGATCCGGCCAAGATCCTGCTGGCGGCCGCCATGCTGTTCGGCCGTCTAGAGATGTTCGTGTTCCTGGCCCTGTTCGCCAAAGGATTCTGGCGGGCGTGAGAGTGTGAAAACAGCGGCGCCGGCGTCAGGGGTGTTATCCGGCAGAGACGCGAAGGCGCGGGGGACGAAGGCGCGGGGGACGAAGGCGCGGGGGGAGACTATTCCGCGGGTTGCGGGCGCCGGAACAGGCGGCCGCCGAAGACATTGAGGACCAGGCCGGCCAGAACCACCAGGGCGCCGGCCCCCTGGGCGGGGCTCAGGGACTCTCCCAGCGCCAGCCAGGACGTGGTCAGTCCGACCACCGGCACCATCAGCGACAGCGGCGCCACTTTCCAGGCGGGGTGACGGGTCAGCAGCCGGCCCCACAGCGTGTAGCCGGTCAATGTCGCGGCGAACGCGAGATAGGCCACCGCCAGAACCAGCGCCAGGGAGATGTGCTGTGCGGTGGCGGCGATGCGCTCCGGCCCTTCCAGCAGCGCTGACGCCGCCAGGAAGGGCAGGACCGGGACCGGCGCGCTCCACACCACCAGCCCCAGCAGGTCGGCCGGCCCGATGGTCTTGCTGACGATGTTGCCGATGGCCCAGCTTGCCGCCGCGCAGATGGTCAGGACAAAGCCGATCAGAGGCACGCCGGCCCCTCTCAAATTGGCCCCTCCCACACTGGTCCCTCCCACACTGGCCCCTCCCACACTGGCAAAAGCCAGCACTCCGAGGCCGGCGAAGGCCAGAGCCAGCCCGGCGAGATTGTGCCGGCCCAGACGGTCGCCAAACACGATGGCCGTCAGGGCCAGGGTGAAAAAGGCCTGGAGTTGAAGGACCAGAGACGCCAGCCCGGTGGGCATGCCGAGATGGATTGCCGAAAACAGGAAGGCGAACTGCCCGAAGCACAGCGACAGGGCGTAGGCCAGCAGCTTGCCCGTCGGGATGCGCGGCCGGCGGACGAACAGGATGGCGGGGAACGCGACCAGGGCGAAACGGAGCGCGCCCAGCAGCAGGGGCGGCGAGTCCTTGAGACCGATCTTGATGACGACGAAATTGACGCCCCAGATGACGACGACCAGCAGGGCGGACAGGCTGTCCCGAAGGGGCATGGCGTCTTTTCCTTTTGTCCTGGCCCGGATGGACCCGAAGCCGGTCCGTGCGAGCCGGTATGAGGCCCGGTTGCGCTGAGCGCGACCCGGTATCCGCGTCTTCGGACGCGGACCCTCGCCGGGGCCGGCTCCCATCATCCCCCCGGACGATCCGGGGGGATGATGCGTTCTGTCATATGGGGTGGGGGGCGGGCGCCGGCCGCCTATTTCATGACGACCCACTGATGGAAGGTGGACCGCAGATTGGCATCGATGTCGCGGTTGAATCCGATGATCAGGTCGTGGGCCATGTCGTAGAGCAGGCGGTCGCGCTCGTTCAGCTTCTGACCTTCGGGTTCCGTCCGGCTGTTCTGCTGGCGGCCCGTCACCTCGGAAATGACGAACTGGCGGTCGTCCAGCATTTGCAGGGCGATATCGATGGACATGTCGACGCGGGCGGCCTGTTCCTTCTTGAACACGCCGGTGATCCCCTGGTCGGTCTTGAGCGGGGTTTCGGTCGCGGTGGCGTCGCGGATCACGACGCGCAGCTTGCCGGTGCGGCCGACCGGCTGAAGATGATCCTGGACCCAGCGCTTGATGGCGTTTTCGGGCGCCACCGGCATGTCATACTCGATGTGCGGCGGGCGCGAGGAGGGTTGGAATTCGGACACCACCTCGATCTGGCCGATATCGAGTTGCACGGGCGGAAGATCGCGGAAGCTGAGGTCGGGCAGGCGCTGAACCGGCGGGTTGGCGCTGGAACAGGCGGCCATCAGGGAGCCAAGGCCGACGATCATGGCAAAGCGACGCAGGGACCGGAATTGCATGGCGGATAACTCGCTGGCAGGAACGGTTGACGACCGGCGGACGCCGGAACCGGCCTTCACGCGGGGTAAAGGCGGTCCAGGTCCTGATCAGAGAACACATAGCGCGATTTGCAGAACTCGCAAACCACGACGATGTCGCCGCCGTCGTCGCGCATCTCCTCCACCTCGGACCGGGGGAACGACCGCAACGTTCCCTCAACCCGGCTGGCGCTGCAGCGGCACGCCGCGACAAGCGGCTTCGGGGGCAGAAGCTGAAGCCCGTCGGCGTGGAAAAGACGGTGCAGCAGGGTGATGCTGTCGATCTCGGGCCCCAGCAATTCCGGCGTGCGGGTGCTTCCCATCAGGATGCAGGCGCGGTTCCACGTCTCGTCGGCCAGGTCCGCGGTCAGGATGGGGCTCTGGGCGGTCAGCGGCATGCGCTGGATCATCAGGGCGCCCGCCCGCCAGCCGGATGTCCCCGCCGGCGGCGCCACCGCCAGCATCACATCGGTCTGAAGCTGTTCCGACTGTTCGAAATAACCCCTGGCGCAGTCGGCCAGGCTGTTGCCGGACAACTCGACGATGCCCTGGTAGCGATCCGTGTCGGCGCCCTGGTCGACGGTAAAGGCCAGATATCCCTTGCCCAGCAGACGGGGAACGGATCCCCCGTCGCGCGCCAGCCCCTGCGATTGCGCCTGCCCCTGCGCCTGGACCTGGGCCTGGACCTGGGCCAGCCGGTCGGCGTCGAAACGGGCGTACCCGCGCAGAGCCCCCTCGCTGGTCGCGTCGGCCACCAGCAGGGGCACGGCGCCCTCGGCCTGTACCTGCAAGGTGAAGACGCCGTCATATTTCAGGGACGCGGCCAGCACGGCGGCCAGAGCCAGGGTCTCGGCCAGCAGGGTGGCGACCGGCGCCGGATAATCGTGTCCGGCCAGGATGCGGTCGATCGCCGGTCCCAGGCGGATGACGCGGCCGCGGATGGCCCCGGCCCCGATCAGGAACGGTTGGACCAGATCGGTCCCCGCCCCGGCCGGAGTTGCGGTCACAGCAGGCACCAGGTCAGCACGCCCTTCTGCACATGCATGCGGTTTTCGGCCTCGTCCCAGACCAGGGACTGGGGCCCGTCCATCACGGCGTCGGTCACTTCCTCGCCGCGGGGGGCGGGCAGGCAGTGCATGAACACGGCGGCGGGACGGGCCAGCGCCATCAGCGCCTCATTCACCTGATAGGGGGCGAGCAGGGACCTGCGGTTGCTTTCCTTGTTGCCCATCGACACCCATGTGTCGGTCAGCACGCAGTCGGCCCCGGTCACGGCCTCGACCGGATCGTGGGTCAGGACGATGCGGGCGCCCTTGCTTCGCGCCCAGGCAACGGCGCGGTCGGACGGCATCAGTCCCGTCGGGCAGGCCAGCCGCATCTCGAAGCCGAAATGGGCGGCCGCCTGGATCCAGGTCGCGGCCACATTGTTGCCGTCGCCGCTCCAGGCCACGACCTTGCCTTCCAGCGGACCGCGATGCTCCTCATAGGTCATGAGGTCGGCCATCACCTGGCAGGGATGGGTGTCGTCGGTCAGGCCGTTGATCACCGGGACCGAGGCATAGGCGGCCAGCTCCGTCAGCTTGGCCGGATCGTTGGTGCGGATCATGATGGCGTCGACATAGCGCGACAGGACCCGGGCGGTATCGGCGATGGTCTCGCCCCGGCCAAGCTGGGTATCGTTATGCGTCAGCACGATCACGTCGCCGCCGAGCTGGCGCATGCCCGCCTCGAAAGAGACCCGGGTCCGCGTGGACGGCTTCTCGAAGATCATCGCCAGCAGGCGACCTTCCAGCGGACGGCGCCCGTGAACGGCGGTGCCGGCCTTGTAGGCGCGGCCGAAGGCCAGAATCCGCCGCAGCGTATCGGTATCGAAACGGTCGAGATCGAGAAAATGTCTGGGTGTCTTCATGTCAGGCCGCCAATTCCTTGCAACAGGCGTCGATGATGGCGACCGCCTCGGAAATATGGGAGGGTTCGATGATAAGCGGGGGGACAAGGCGCACCACATTGTCGCCCGCCCCGACCGTCAACAGGCCGTGGGCCAGCAGCGCCTTCGAAAGCGCGGTATTGGGCACGCGGCACTTCAGGCCCAGCATCAGGCCGGCGCCGCGGCGGCATTCCAGGACTTTCGGGTGATCGTTGACCAGCTTGCCGAGCGCGTCCCACAAAAGGCCGCCCATCTTCTGGACATGGTCCAGGAAGCCCGGGGCCAGAATGACGTCCAGCACCGCGTTGGCCACGGCGGTGGCGAGAGGGTTGCCGCCGAAGGTGCTGCCGTGGGCGCCGGCGGTCATGCCGACGGCGGCGCGTTCCGTCGCCAGGACGGCGCCGATCGGGAATCCGCCGCCCAGGCCCTTCGCGGTGCCCATGACATCCGGCGTGATGCCCGCCCATTCATGGGCATAGAGCTTGCCGGTGCGGCCGTTGCCGGTCTGCACCTCGTCCATGGCGAGCAGCAGGCCGTGCTCGTCGGCGAGACGGCGCAGGCCCCGCAGATAATCGAGGCTGGCCGGAACGATGCCGCCCTCGCCCTGAATGGGTTCGACGAGGATGCCGGCCGTCCGGGGGCCGATGGCGGCGCGGACGGCGTCAAGATCGCCATAGGGCACATGGTCGAACCCGTCCACCGTGGGTTCGAAGCCTTTCAGATGCTTCGCCTGACCGCCGGCCGCGATGGTCGCCAGCGTCCGGCCGTGAAAGGCGCCGGTCGGGACGATCATGCGATAGCGGTCGGCATGACCGGTCTCATGCTGGAACTTGCGCGTCAGCTTGATGACGCCCTCCATCGCCTCGGCGCCGGAGTTGCAGAAGAAAACGGTGTCGGCGAAGCTGTGCTCCACCAGGCGCTTCGACAATGTCTCCTGGCCGGCGACGCGGTACAGGTTCGAGCAATGCCACAGCTTCTCGGCCTGGGCCTTCAGCGTCGCAACCAGATGGGGATGGGCATGGCCCAGGGCATTGACGGCGACACCCGCGCCAAAGTCGAGATAACGTCGTCCGTCCGTCGCGACAAGATACATCCCCTCGCCGCGTTCGAAAACGATGTCGGCGCGCGCATAAGTCGGCATAACGGTGGGAATCACGCTACTCTCCTGAACGATGGCATGGCCGCCGGGGTGGCGTCCCGCTCACGGAAAGCGGCAGAATATCGGCGCATTTTCGGGGAATGTCAACTTTCTCTTGACAATCCGCAATTTCACGTCGTTGGCCCGCGAGGGGTCAACACCCCCCCGACCCCGAAAAACAAAAAAGGATAGGATGCGTCGGCGCCCTATCCAATCGTCGGCTGAGAATTCACCGATGAAACGACAACATAAACAAAAAGTAATGTCAACATTTTTGAATGGCTGCGTCCCTAAATGGTCGATTTTTATAAATAACCCAAGGGCGAAGAATCACCCCACGCCAAATCATGCCCAAGAAAACGAATCGGCATGGATCGCATGCCGGGGCCGAGGGTGTTTGTAAAATGCAACCTGAATTGAAAAAAAACGAACTGATCACCGAAATAATTTCTGCGATCCGGCAAGGGAAAAACGACAGCACGCGGCTTCTGGAAGTCCAGGAGTTCGAAACTGTTATCCGCGCCATGGGCGAATTATTGACCTCCGAGCAGCGCGCACGGCTGAAAGCCGACAGGGCGGTGGCCTCGTTGCTGGAGCAGGATCGCACCCGCCCGACGATCAACGCTTTCTGCGGGACCCTGGGCGGTTTCGGCACCGAGGAACTGGAAGCGTGGGAGCGCGCCAGGGTGCACTGACCGGGCCGGACGCGGTCCTCGCATCGGCCCCACACCGCCTTTGACACTCCGATACCGGCCTTGACATGGCGTCCGGCGCGTTGCCGGTCGCCGGGATAGGACAATTGCCGGCCGTCTCCCTCAGTGGGGGAGGGGCCGTGGGACCTTGAGGAAGGATAGACGATCATGATGTACCGGATGCCCACCCTGCCCGCCAAGCGGGGACTGCTGTCCCGGGTCTGGGACTGCCTGGCCGGGTCGAGCGACAAAAGCCAGAGCGGCGGGGCCGAGGGACTGACCCGTCGTCCGTCATCCGGTTCCGACACGGCCCTGTCGGCGATGGGCGCCGACGGAGCCCGCAAGGCCGAGGCTGCGGCGCACGATTGATCCCAGCTTGCGCCGACCGGTTCCGATCAGCGCAAGCCCTCATGCTGCCTCAGCGGGTATTTCCAAAACCCCGGGGCCTTCGCGCCGGCGATGGCCGGGGACGGGGACCGGGAAAGGCCTGCCTGCCCGCGATGAGCCGCGCTTGTCGCGGGCGGGTGCCATTCCCGCCGCCGGCGATCATGCCTTCAGTTTGTATCCGGTCCGGAACATGCCATAGGCCACGGCGCCCAGCGCGACATTGATCCCGGCAACGACCAGGGCGCCGACGGTCAGCGATCCGTCGGCGTGGCCGATGAAGCCATAGCGGAATCCGTCGATCATGTAGAAGAACGGGTTCGCCAGGGCGATCAGATGGAAGCTTTCGGGAAGCCGGTCGATGGAATAGAAGGTCCCCGACAGGAACGAGAGCGGCGTCACGATGAAATTGGTGACTGCCGCCATATGGTCGAATTTATCGGCCCAGATCCCCCCGATCATGCCCAGCAGCGACAGCATCAGCGACGCCATCACCGCATGATAGAGCGCGAAAGCCGGCGCATGCATCGACATGGGCACGAAGCAGGCCATGGCGATCGCCACCGCGACGCCGACGATCAGCCCCCGGATCACGCCGCCCAGCGCGAAGGCCAGGGTTTGTTCCAGAGGCGACAGGGGTGGCATCAGGACGTCGACGATGTTGCCCTGGACCTTGGCGATGATCAGCGACGAGGATGTATTGGCGAAGGCGTTCTGGGTCATGGCCATCATGATCAGGCCGGGCGCCAGAAACCGGGAAAAGGGAACGCCGGCCACGTCGAACGCGGCGCGGCCCATCGCCAGCACGAAAATGGCGAGAAACATCAGGGTCGTCACCATCGGCGCGATGATGGTCTGAAAATAGACCTTGAGGAAGCGGCGCACTTCCTTGGCGGTCAGGGTCCAAAACCCAAGCCAGTTGACGGCGCCCATCGGCCGCGGGGCGATGTCCGGCGCCGGCATGCCGGAGGGGGCAGGGGGCGCGCCGGGACGCGAGGGCTGTCCCGGCGGGGCGGTGTTCTGATCGATCATCGTCATGATGGGCGAAATCTGCGCTATGCTGGGCCGATGAGCAAGAGCCGGGACAGCGACGACGGCGTCGAAGACGTCTTTCATGACGACTCCCCTTCCGGGTGTGGGGATATCGGGGGGCGGCCCGCCACCGCCATGCGCTCCCCCACCGGGCGCTCCCCCACCGGGCGGCCTGTCGTCAGGCGGGTCACCGCGGCGTCGCTTGAAAATTCCGCCCTTCATTATCTGTCGCGCTTCGCCGCCACCGAACAGGCGCTGCGGCGGGTGCTGATGCGCAAGGTGGACCGCGCCGCCCAGGCGCATGGCGACGATCCGGCCGAGGGAGGGCGTATGGTCGAGGCGCTGATCGCGCGTTATCGCCGGGCCGGACTTCTGGACGACCGGCGCTTCGCCGAGGGCCGGACCCAGACCCTGCTGGCGCGCGGCGCCCCGCTCCGGTCGATCCGCCAGACCCTCTGTCGCCAGGGGGTTGACGGGGACCTGGCCGGCGCGGTGATCGACGCCCTGCGCGAGGAGCTGGCGGATCGGGGGGAGGATGCGGATCTTGAGGCGGCGCTGGCCTATGCCCGGCGCAGACGGCTGGGACCCCACCGTCCCGAGGAAAAGCGGGCGCTCTGGCGCGACAAGGATCTGGCGAGCATGGGACGCGCGGGATTTTCCTGGGAACTGGCGCGACGCGTGATCGATGGCGATAAGGGGTGACCCCGCATCCCGCCTTCGGCCTTTGTGACGGCCGCGTCTTCCGTCACCCGTTCCCTGAAGGCGCGCCCGGGCGGGGATCCGGTTCACCCGGTTACCCTGGCCGATAGAGTGCAACGGGTTGGATTTTACCCGGGGATTGGGATACTACTTAACCCCTTTCAAACTTCGGAAACGGACAATGTCAGGCGAGATGTCCCTGGACAGGCTGCGTCAGGAAATCGACCGTGTCGACGACGCCCTCCATGATCTTCTGATGCAGCGCACGCGGCTGGTCGAGCAGGTCGGCCTGCTGACGACGCCCGACGACCTGACCCAGCTTCGTCCCGCGCGGGAGGCCGAGATCGCGCGGCGTCTGCTGTCGCGCCATGTCGGCCGCTTTCCGAAAGCCGCCCTGATGCGGATCTGGCGCGAAATCATCGGCGCGATGATCAGTCTCCAGGGGTCGGTCTCGGTGGCGGTGTTCATGCCCGATCGCGGGGCCGGTTATCTGGAACTGGCGCGCGATCATTTCGGGTCCATTCTGAACATTTTGCCGGTGCGCTCCGCCGGTCAGGTCACGAAGGCGGTGGCGGACGGCAGCGCGACGGTCGGCATCATGCCGATGCCTGACCGCGAGGATGTGGAGCCCTGGTGGATCAGCCTGATGGGGGACAGCCAGGACCTGCCGCGGATCGTCGCCCGCCTGCCCTTTATCGGCCCCAGCCCCAGCCGCGGCGACGGTCTGGAGGCGCTGGTGGTGGGGCGGCAGTTCCCCGATCCGACCGGTTATGACCGGTCCTGGCTGGCGCTTGAGACCACGCCCGATATCAGCCGGGCCCGGCTGCGGTCGGTGCTGTCGGCCGCCGGGCTGGAGCCGACACAGTTCGCCGCCACCCACCGCACCGACGACTCCTGGCTGCATCTGGTCGAAATCTCCGGCCATATGGTCGCCGAGGACCGCCGCATCGGCCGTCTGGTCGAACGTCTGCAGCCGGTGCAGCGGGCCGCTCTGCTGGGCGGCTATCCCGTTCCCTTCAGTCCTGAGGATCTGCAGGACTGATCCCTCCCCAAGACCGAAAAGACAAGAAGATCGTTATGGCAGCTCCGAAGCCCCGTCCGGGAATCCTGGACATCAGTCCCTATGTCGGTGGCCGGTCGACCCTGGCCGGAATGGACCGCGTCATCAAGCTTTCCTCGAACGAGGGAGCCCTCGGGCCGAGCCCCAGGGCCATTGCCGCCTATCAGGCGGTGGCGGCCGAGATGCACCGATATCCCGACGGTCATGCCGAGGCCCTGCGCCACGCGCTGGCCGGCCAGATGGGGCTCGATGCCGGCAGGATCGTGTGCGGGGCCGGTTCGGACGAACTGCTGCAGCTTCTGGTCCGGGGATATGCCGGGCCGGGGGATGAAGTGCTTTACAGCCGGTACGGCTTCCTGGTCTACCCGATCGCGGCCCGGGCCAGCGGCGCCACCCCGGTGGTCGCCGACGAGGACGATCTGACCGCATCGGTCGACAATCTTCTGGCCGCCGTGACGCCGCGCACGAAAATCGTCTTCCTTGCCAACCCGAACAATCCGACGGGGACCTATCTGCCCGAAAGCGAAGTCCGCCGGCTGCGCGACGGGCTTCCCGGGGATGTGCTGCTGGTCCTGGATGCGGCCTATGCCGAGTTCGTGGATCGCAACGACTACAGCGCCGGTGCCGAACTGGTGGAGGTTTCGGACAATGTCGTGATGACGAGGACCTTCTCGAAGATTTACGCCATGGGCGGTCTGCGTCTGGGCTGGGCCTATTGCCCGGCCGCCATCGCCGACGTCCTGAACCGCATCCGCGGGCCGTTCAATGTGTCCTCGGCGGCTCTGGCCGCCGGACAGGCGGCGGTGGAGGACGTGGCCTACCTCGATGTGGTGCGCCGTCACAACGCCTACTGGCGGGACTGGTTCACCGGTCAGGTCCAGGCTCTCGGGCTGACCGCGATCCCCAGTGTCGCCAACTTCGTGCTGATCCGTTTTCCCGACCAGGCGAGGGCCTCGGCCGCCGACGCCTGGCTGCGCGGCCGGGGGATCATCGTGCGGCCGGTCGCGTCCTATGGCCTGGCCGACTGTCTCAGGGTGTCGATCGGGCGCGACACGGAAATGCAGGCCCTGGTCGAGGCTCTGGCCGGATTTCAGAGGTCGTGATGGCAAGATTGTTCGAACGGGCCGTCCTGATCGGTATCGGCCATATCGGGTCGTCGCTGGCGCGCGTGATCCGGCGCGACGGCCTCGCCGGCACGCTGGCGACGCTTGACAACAATCCGGCCCACCGGGCCAAGGCGCTGGATCTCGGGATCGTCGACATCGCCACCGCCGATGCGGCGGAGGCGGTGACCGGCGCCGATCTGGTGGTGCTGGCGACCCCCATCGGGACCTATGACGCCCTGGCCCGCGCCATCGCCCCCCATCTCGCCCCGGGCGCCATCGTGAGCGACGTGGGATCGGTGAAGATGGCGGCCATCAACGACATCGGTCCCCATCTGCCGGCCGGAGTCCATTTTGTTCCCGGCCATCCCATCGCGGGGACGGAGCACTCCGGCCCCGAGGCCGGTTTCGCGGAGCTGTTCCGGGGGCGCTGGTGCATCCTGACCCCGCCGGAGGGCACCGATGCCGACGCCGTTGCCCGCGTCACCGCCCTTTGGGAATCGGCCGGCAGCACGGTCGAGGTGATGGAGGCGCAGCATCACGACCGGGTGCTGGCGATCACCTCGCATCTGCCGCATCTGATCGCCTACACCATCGTCGGCACGGCAACCGATCTTGAGACCACCCTCCAGCAGGAGGTGATCAAGTTCTCGGCGTCGGGATTCCGTGATTTCACCCGAATCGCGGCGTCGGACCCGGTGATGTGGCGGGATATCTTCCTCAACAACCGCGAGGCGGTCCTGGACGTGCTTCAGCGCTTCACCGAGGACCTGACCGCGCTCCAGCGGGCGATCCGCTGGGGAGAGGGCGACAAGCTGCAGGACCTGTTCACCCGTACCCGCGCGATCCGCCGGTCGATCATCGACGCCCGTCAGGCGTGACGGATCCGGAAGAACGGCCGCCCCCGTCCGGGGCGGCCGTGTCAAAGACTGCTGTGCGTGCCGGCGGCCGCGGAGACGATGATGTCTCCGAACTCCCTCAGGAACACGGATCCCTTGACGGTGCGCTGAACCAGCACGCTGCGACGGGCGGTCTCATCCACCTTGCGGCGGATCAGCCCGTATTCGCTGAGGCGGGCGAGGGCCCGGGTTATCGCCGGCTTCGAAACGTTGAGGGCGCCGGCCAGGCCCCGCACGGTATGCGGCGGGGGGGTCAGGTAAACGGTCAGCAGCAACGCCATCTGACGCGCCGACAGATCGGGGGCCTCCCGGCGGACGCTTTCAACGATCGCGCCCCGCCAAAGATCGAGTGCTTGCACCGCGTTGAGATCGACACCCATGATCCATCCATTTCGTTCCGCGCACGAAATTACCTGACCCCGGCCCTGCCGGCAATCGTCATGAGGGGTGTCGGCGCGCGATCATTCGATATAAGGCGCGGATGACCATGGCCTCGCCGCCTTCGGGGCGGCCGGGACGGGCGGCGGGGTTCCAGGCGAACAGGTCGAAATGGACCCAGGGCGTCCCGGGCGAGACGAATTCCTGCAGGAACAGGGCCGCCGTGACGGCGCCGGCAAAGGGGCTGTCGGAGGCGTTGTTGATGTCCGCCACCTTGCTGTCGAGCATGCGGCGGTAGTTTTTCCACAAGGGCAGGCGCCACAGGGGATCGTGGACATCGCGTGAGGCCGCCTCGATCTCTCCGGCCAGATCATCGTCGGGCGTGAACATGGCGGGCAGGTCGGGACCGAGCGCGGTGCGCGCCGCCCCGGTCAGGGTCGCCATATCGACGATCAATCCGGGTTTGTCACGATCGGCTTCGGCCAGGGCGTCGGCCAGGATCAGACGGCCCTCGGCGTCGGTGTTGCCGACCTCGACGGTCAACCCCTTGCGGGTGGGCAGCACGTCCAGCGGACGGAAGGCGTTGCCGGACACGGAGTTTTCGACCGCCGGGATCAGGACGCGCAGCCGGACCGGCAGCCTCATCGCGACGATCAAGGAGGCCAGTCCCAGCGCATGCGCCGCGCCGCCCATGTCTTTCTTCATCAGCTTCATGCCGGCCGATCCCTTGATATCGAGACCGCCCGAATCGAAGCAGACGCCCTTGCCGACCAGCGTCACCCTGGGCGCCGCCGGATCGCCCCAGGTGAGATCGATCAGGCGCGGCGCCCGGACCGAGGCGCGTCCCACGGCATGGACGGCGGGATAGCCCTCGCTCAGCAGGGCATCGCCGACAATGGCGCGGAACTGGCCGCCGGTGCGATCCGCCAGATCGCGGGCGGCGGCAGCCAGCTCCTCCGGCCCCATGTCGGACGAGGGGGTGTTGACCAGATCGCGCACCAGCCGATAGGCCTCGACGGTGGCGCGGACCTCGTCTTTGCGGGCGGCCGCCGGCCAGACCAGGACCGGCCACTCCCGGTTCTTGCCCGGCTGGTAGCGGTTGAACTGATAGCAGGCAAGGCTCCAGCCCAGGGCGGCCCAGCCGGCGGTGTCGGCGTCGAGCGCCGCATCGATCCGGAAAACGCCCTTCGGCAGCTTCGCCGGCAGATGGGCCCAGCACCAGGGATCGCTGTCGTCCCAGCCGAACAGGATCGATGAAAGGGCGCCGTCGGCGCCGGGGACCGGGCAGATGCTTCCCGCTTCGGCGGTGAAGCCGTTGGCGGCGGCCCAGCCGGCGGCCGGATCCGTGTTGCGCCAGTCCTGCCAGCGGATGCGGGTCAGGGGAAGAATGGGGATGGCCGTGGCCTGGTCTTCGCTCAAATGCTCTTGCACGGGTGCGCTCCGCCTCTTTTGTCGAATGGCGACGATCGATGGGGACACCGGACAGAGCCGTTCCGGGGAGCCGGACACGCCCCAGGATCTCGTCAGGCCGACAGCATGGCCAAATCGGACGCGGATGAAAAGAGGTTCCGGTCCCTGCGAAACGGCCCCGGCCATCGGACAGGGGCGGGGGACCGTTTCGGAGGCGGGCCCCCGCCCGCCCCTTGCCCGACCGGGGGACTGGATTATGATGCCGGTCCGGGTGAACAGGTCGCTGCTGAAAAAGTCTGGCGCAAACCGGCGGATCCGGTCCGGAAGACTCTCATGAAAGGAAAAAAGGCCATGGCCAATATCGTCCTCGTCGTCGGCACCAAACGGTGGTCGTCCTGGTCCCTGCGGCCGTGGCTGGCCCTGAAGCAATCCGGTCTCGCCTTCGACGAACTGGTGATCGACCTGCGCCGCGCCGACACGCGCGAGAAGATCCTGATCCATTCCCCAAGCGGCAAGGTGCCGGTCCTGAAGAACGGCCCCCTGACGGTGTGGGATTCTCTCGCCATCTGTGAGTATGTCGCGGAACTGGCCTGCGCGGTGCCGCTGTGGCCCGAAAACAAGGGTGCGCGTGCCGTCGCCCGGTCGATCAGTGCCGAGATGCATTCCGGTTTCCCGGCCTTGCGCGAGCATCTGTCGATGGACGTCTGTCAGCGGTTGCCGCTGCCCGAGCTGCCCGACGCCGCCAGGGCCGATATCACGCGGATCAGCGCCCTTTGGAACGAGTGTCGCAGCCATTTCGGTGCCGGCGGTCCCTTCCTGTTCGGCCGCTGGTCGATCGCCGACGCCATGTTCGCGCCGGTCGCGACCCGGTTCGACACCTATGGCGTGCCCCTTGACGCGGTCAGCGCCGCCTATGTCGAGGAGGTCATGGCCCAGCCGGCGATGCGCGAGTGGATTGCCGCCGCCAGGCGGGACGCCGGTCTCGCCTGAATCTGCACGCCGGCCCGGGGGAGCCGGGCGCGCCCGCCCCCGCGGGGCCCGGTTCAGTCGGCGCGGCTCATCAGCCCGGCGTCCCGGTAGTAGCGCCGGGCCCCGGGATGCAGGTCAAGCCCCAGGCCGATCAGTCCGGCCGGCGCCGCCAGTCCGGCCGCCTGGGGGACCCCCTGGACCAGCGATGACAGGGTGCGCGGCGCCCAGAGGACGCGGGCCAGTCCATAGGCCAGGTCGTCCGGCATGGTTTCGGACACCACCAGATTGACGCCGACGGCCAGGGTCGGCACGGCCGTGATCTGACCGGGATAGGTGCCGGCGGGAATGCTGGCCGGCCCCAGCAGAAGATCCGCCCGGCGCAGCCTGTCGGCACCGGGGCCGTCGATCGGAACCAGCCTGATCCTGGCGGTACGGGCCAGTTCGGCGACGGAGGGGACCGGCGGTCCGTCGATCACGAAAAACGCGTCCAGATCGCCCGACAGCATCCGGTCGGCGGCCACCGCCGATCCGGCGTAGGAGACCGTCATGTCCGCTTCGCCGAGCGACCAGGCGGCCAGGACCTGCCGGGCGTGGACCAGGGTCCCCGATCCCCTGAGCCCGAGAGAGACCCGCTTGCCGCGAAGATCCCGGGGCGACAGGATTCCAGAGCCTTCGCGCGCGACCAGATGGAACGGATTGCCGTAAAGGTTGGCGATCGCGCGGAGACGGGGCAGGGCGCGTCCCTGAAACGGAGGCGCGCCGGCGGCGATCCAGGCCGCGATATCGGCCTGGACCAGACCGGCGTCCAGGGTGCCGTCGCCGATGCCAAGGGCGTTGGCCACCGAACCGCTGGTCGCGCTGGCCGTGCCGATGACCCCGGGCAGGCCACAGGCGGATCCCGCCGGACAGGGGGTCCCCGGCGGACGCGACAAGGCGCTCGCGAACAGTCCGCCGAACAGGAAATAGCTTTCGCCCGGGGGGCCGGTCCCGATCCGGAGATACCGCAGATCCGCCGCCGCCGCCCCGTCCGGAAGGGGGGCAAGGGCGATCAGACAGGCCGCAAGCGTGGCGGAAAGGCGGGCGAGGGCGCGTGGCGCGTGGCGGGGATGCCATGGCAACCGGTTCCACCATCCCGGCGGGACGCGTTCTCCGGTTCCTGTGCGATGACCCGCCATCCGCCATCCTCCCCGCAACCAGTAAACGTCATCGTCGCGGTCGAGGCAATGTCCGGCAGGCGGTGTTCCGGGGGCAAACAGGTGATCGCGCGAAACGCTCCCCGGCCAGGGAAAAGCCGGTTCCACGCCAGCCGTCCCGGAAAGGGCTGACGGGAACGCCCAGGCCCCCTCCCCCCGGGAGGCCGGGTCGCCCTGCCGGCGCGACACCGTCGATGGGGCGAGGGGAGGATGGGATATAAATCATTAATAGAATATTGGGCTGTTGGAATGCCTTCCTGGTATTCGCCTTGCGCGACTGCCCCGGGATGTTATGATTGCCGTCCTGGTCTCTTCCCCCGCGCGTCTTCTAATGCGTTCCGGACACTCCGTTCCCGACGGGCCGGCCGCCCGCCCGCTCCCGTTTGCCGCCGACCCGGCGGACGGATCCTGTACCGCTCCCCCGGGGAGCCTTTTCGGGCAAGCCGGCTTTCGAGGGGTGCCGGACCTGCGCGTTCCCGGATCGCCGGCCCGGGACCAGGGGATCATCGGCCAGGGGATCATCAGGCAGAGGATTTTTGTTTTGCGGGTATCGTCAATTCTGCCGCCATTCGCCGGCTCCGGTGACGGGAGTCTTTTATGATCATCGGGACAGTGCTGGGCGGTTTTCTGTGTCTTGGCGTTCTGGGCCTGCTCGGCAGTTCCCTGGCCGCCACCCACCGGCTGATCTATGCCGGCTGCCTCGTCCTGGCGGCGACGGCCACCGGCGACGGGCTTTTCCACATGATCCGTTACGGCCAGGAGGCGGTTCCCGCCGTGGTGCTGCCTTTCGGTCTGCCCTGGTTGAAGGCGCATTTCCGCCTCGACAGCCTGTCGGCCTTCTTCCTGGTGGCAGTCAATTTTCCCGCCGCCCTGGCGTCCCTGTTCGGCATCGCCTACGGATCCCATGTGCCGGAACCCCGGCGGGTGACACCGCTGTTCCCCCTGTTCCTGTTCGCCATGAACGGCGTCCTGGTGGCCGACGACGCCTTTGTCTTCCTGGTCTCGTGGGAGGCGATGTCGCTGTCCTCCTGGTTGCTGGTGCTGTCGAACCATACCGACGCGGCCGCGCGCCGCGCCGGACTGGTCTATCTCGTCATGGCGGTGTTCGGCACCTTCTGCCTGCTGTCGGCCTTCGGATTGCTGGCCGGACCGACCGGGGCGTTCGATTTCGCCGCCATGCGGGTGGCGAAACTGTCCCCGCTCGCGACTTCCCTGGTCGTGCTGCTCGCCATTCTGGGGACGGGGTCCAAGGCCGGTCTGGTACCGCTGCACGCCTGGTTGCCCCTGGCCCATCCGGCGGCCCCCAGTCATGTGTCGGCCCTGATGTCCGGCGTGATGACCAAGGTCGCGATCTACGGCCTGATCCGCCTGCTTTACGATCTGCGGGGCGCCGTGGGCTGGGAATGGGGCTTCCTGATGATGGTGCTGGGTGCCGCCGCCGCCGCGCTCGGCGTCCTTTACGCGCTGATGCAGCGCGACCTGAAGACGCTGCTGGCCTATTCCACGGTCGAGAATGTCGGCATCATCTTCATCGCGCTGGGGCTCGCCATCGCCTTCCGCGACCATGGTGAGGTCGCGCTGTCCGCCCTGTCGATGGTGGCCGCCCTCTACCATGTCGTCAATCACGCCCTGTTCAAAAGCCTGCTGTTCCTGGGCTCCGGCGCGGTGATGATGGCGACCGGCGAACGCGATCTTGACCGGCTGGGCGGCCTGCTGAACCGTATGCCGGTGACCGGTGTCTGCTTTCTGGTCGGTGCCTGCGCCATCTCCGCCCTGCCGCCCCTGAACGGCTTCGTGTCGGAGTGGCTGGTATTCCAAAGCCTGTTCAAGGGACCGACGGTCGCCCACTGGGCGATGCGGTTCGGCGTGCCGGTGGTCGGCGTCGCCATGGCCCTGGCCGCCGCTTTCGCCGCGACCTGCTTCGTGCGCGCGTTCGGGGTCGCGTTCCTGGGACGTCCGCGATCGGACGCCGCGCGCGCCGCGCGGGAGGTTCCCTGGCCGATGCTGGCGGCCATGGCGGTGCCGGCGGTCTTCTGCCTGTGCCTCGGTGTGTTCCCCGTGATGGTCACGACCGGAATCGCCACCGTCGTCGAACCGCTGGTCCATGTCGTGCTTCCGGCCGCCGTGCTGGGCTGGCCCTGGCTGTCTCCGGTCAGCCTGACCGCCGGTTCCTATTCCGCCACCATGGTGCTGCTGTCGGGGGCCGGGCTGATGATCACCACCCTGCTGCTGGTCCGGCATCTCGGAACCCGGGCGATCCGGCGGGCGCCGGTCTGGGATTGCGGCCACCAGGAGGACATCGCCAACGCGCAATATTCGGCCGACAGTTTCTCCCAGCCGCTGCGCCGGGTGTTCGGCCAGGTGGTGTTTCGCGCGCGCGAGGAGGTCGAGATGCCGCCTCCCGGTTCGACGGCGCCGGCCCGGTTCACCCTGTTCATCACCGACCCCCTGTGGACCGGGTTGTACCTTGGTCTTCAAAGGGTCATCGACGCCATCGCCGACCGGGTCAATCACCTTCAGTTCCAGACGGTCCGCCGCTATCTGCTGATGATGTTCCTGACCCTGGTCCTTCTTCTCCTCGTCGTCGCGGTGCGCCAGCAATGACCGCCTTTTTCTTCGGACTTCTGCACACGGTGCTGGTGCTGGCGGTGGCTCCGCTGCTCACCGGTCTGGTCCGGCTGCCCAAGGCCCGGCTCCAGGGCCGGCAGGGCGCGCCGGCGATCCAGCCCTACCGCGACCTCTGGCGGCTTCTGCAAAAGGAGTCGGTGATCGCGGACAGCGCCTCCTGGCTGTTTCGCATCGCCCCCTATCTGGTGTTCGTGTCGGTCTGGCTGGCCGCCACGATCATGCCAACCTTCACCACCGACATGATCATGACGCCGGCGGCCGACCTGATCGCCCTGGTGGCGCTGCTGGGGACCGCGCGCTTTTTCACCGCGCTGGCGGGGCTCGACACCGGAACGCCGTTCGGCGGCCTGGGCTCCAGCCGCGAAATGTTCGTGGCCTCGATCGGCGAGCCGGCGATGCTGATGGTGATTTTCAGCCTGTCGCTGCTGACCCATACCACCTCGCCCGCCAATATGATCGCCTATGTGACCGGCGGGCATATCGGCATCGAGGTGTCGGCGGGACTGGCCCTGGTCGCCATGGTGATGGTGGCCATCGCCGAAAACGGCCGCATTCCGATCGACAATCCGGCCACCCATCTGGAACTCACGATGATCCACGAGGCCATGGTGCTGGAATATTCCGGGCGGCATCTGGCGCTGATGGAGGCGGCGGCGATGGTCCGCCTGCTGCTGTTCATGTCGATCATCTCCTCGCTGTTTTTCCCCTGGGGCATGGCCTTCGTCGACGACGGTGTGGCCGGCGTCGCCCTGGGATTGCTCGCCTGGCTCGCCAAGGTCTCGGCTCTGGCCATGGTGCTGGGGTTCTTCGAAAGCCTGGTCGCCAAGATGCGGGTCTTCCGGATTGCCGATTTCCTGGGTGGCGCGCTGCTGCTGGCTCTGTTGGCGACCATCTTTCTTTATGTCTCGGAGGCCGTGTGACGTCCGCTGACCAAATCGTCGCCCTGGGCCATGTCTCCTATGACATGGCCCATCTGATCGGCGCCGTGATCCTGATGATGAGCTTCGGCCTCCTCTATCAGCGGCGGCTGACCGCGGTGATCCGCCTCTATTCCTTCCAGGCGATGGTCCTGGCCCTGGCCGCGGCCTGGCAGGCGTTCGTGCAGGATGCGCCGCATCTTTACGCCTCGGCCCTGATCGCCCTGCTGTTCAAGGGGATCGCGGTTCCCTTCGCGCTCAACTGGCTGGTCCGCCGGCTCGGCATCCACCGCACTGTGGAGACCGCGCTCGGGATCGGGCCGACCATGATCGCCGGTGTGGGGCTGGTGGCGTTGTCGATCGTGCTGGTGCTGCCTGTCACCGCCTCCGCCGCCGCCATGACGCGCGAAAACCTCGCGCTCGCCATGTCGGTGGTCCTGCTGGGCCTGCTGATGATGATCACCCGGCGCAATGCGGTGACGCAGGTCGTGGGGTTCATGTCGCTGGAAAACGGGCTGATCCTGGCCGCCGTTGGTGCCCGGGGAATGCCGCTGGTGGTCGAGATCAGCATCGCCTTTTCGGTGCTGGTGGCGATGGCGCTGTTCGGCATCTTCTTCTTCCGGATCCGCGAGCGCTTCGACAGCCTCGATATCGCCTATCTCGAAACCTTCCGGGGGGAACGGCGATGACCGGGTTCCTGTCCTCGCTGCTGCCCGTCGGGCCGGCCGATCCGCTGTTCTGGGTTCTGGGACTACCGCTCGCCGGGGCTCTGGTGATGGCCCTCTTGCCGGACTGGCGTCACGCCGCCTGGCTCAATGTGCTGGTGTCGGCCGCCACCTTCGGCGCGGCCGCCTGCCTGGTGTTCGTGCGCCCGGTGGAGACTCCGCTTCTGTTCATCGACGATTTCAACATCTATCTGGTCGGCCTGACCGCCTTCGTCGGCTTCTCGACGGCGATGTTCTCGGCCGCCTACATCGGCCGCGAAAGCCGGATCCGCCGTCTGGCGCCGCGCAATCTCCGCTTTTACCATTCGATGTATCAGGCCTTCCTGTTCACCATGCTGCTGGCGCTTACCGCCAACAACATCGGCGTGCTGTGGGGCGCCGGCGAGGCGGCGACGCTGACCACGGTGCTGATGGTAAGCCTCTATCGCACGCGGGAGGCGATCGAGGCCGCATGGAAATATTTCATCCTGTGCAGCGTCGGCATCGGCCTCGCCCTGTTCGGCACGGTGCTGGTCTATCTGGCGGCGCAGCCGGTGATGGGCGACGGCGTCGCGGCGATGGCCTGGAGCCAGATGATCCGCCGCGCCGGCGCCTTCCAGCCCGAACTGATCAGTCTCGCCTTCGTCTTTTTGCTGGTGGGCTATGGCACCAAGGTCGGACTGGCCCCGCTGCATGCCTGGCTGCCCGACGCCCATGCCGAGGGACCGACCCCGATTTCCGCCGTGCTGTCGGGACTGCTGCTCAATGTGGCGCTCTATGCACTGCTGCGCTTCAAGATGCTGATCGCCGCCAACGGCCATGCCCTGCAGCCGGGACCGCTGATGATCGGCATGGGATGCAGCTCGATCTTCGTGGCCTCCTTCATGCTGTACCGCCGCGGCGACATCAAGCGGCTGTTCGCCTACAGCTCGATCGAGCATATGGGCATCATCACCTTCGCGTTCGGCATGGGCGGCGCGCTCGCCAATTTCGCCGGCCTGCTGCACATGACCATGCACAGTCTGGTGAAGTCGGCGATATTCTTCGCGGTCGGCATGATCACCCAGGCCACCGGAACCAAGCGGATCGCCGATATCCGGGGCCTGACGGCGCGTGCACCGCTTCTCGGCTGGTGCTTCGTGGTGGCGGTTCTCGCCATTGCCGGCCTGCCGCCGATGGGCATTTTCATGAGCGAATTCCTGGTGATCAGTTCGACCTTCGCCCGCGACGCCCTTCTTGCGGTGCCGGTGATGATCGGCCTGCTGATCACCTTCGGCGCCCTCATCTGGCGGCTTCAGGGGATGGCGTTCGGGCCGCCGGGACAATGGGTGCCCGACAGCGAGCGAACTCATCAGAGCGCCCTGGTGCGGGCGGTCGGTATGGCGCCGCTGGTGATCCATCTGATTCTGGCCCTGATCGCCGGGATCTATCTGCCGGATGCCCTGGTCGCCTGGTTCCAGGCGGTCGGCAAGTTGTTGGGGTAGAGCGATGCTGGGCAACATCACCCTGATGGAATATCTGAAGGCCGGCCGGCCGGTTGCCGCCCATCGCCCCTGGCCGCGGTTCCAGCTTGACGATCGCGGCTGGCGGGATCTGACCGGTCAGCTCGCCCAATCGGACTGGAGCCTTCTGGGGCTTTGGGCGGATGGCAGCGAAGTCCATGCCGCCTTCCGCGATGAGGAAACGGCCGAGATCGCCGTGGCCTCGCTCGCCACCCAGGACCGCCGGTTTCCCTCCTTATCGGCGGCGCGGCCGTCGGCGCAGCGGCTGGAGCGCACCATCCAGGATCTGTTCGGTCTCTTGGCCGACGGTCTGGCCGATTCCCGGCCCTGGCTGGATCACGGCCGATGGCCTTGCCGGACGCCGATGGCTTTCACGCGGGGCGAGGCGTCGGCCGGTCCCGTGGCCTATCCCTTCCTTCCGGTCGAAGGCCAGAGCCTGCATCAGATTCCGGTGGGGCCGGTGCATGCGGGCATCATCGAGCCGGGGCATTTCCGCTTTACCTGCGCCGGCGAGACCGTCGTCCGGCTGGAGGAAAGGCTGGGCTACACCCACAAGGGGGTGGAGGCGCTGATGGCCGGGCGGACCCTGCCCGAGGCCGCGCGTCTGGCGGCGCGCGTCTCCGGCGACAGTACGGTCGCCTATTCCATCGCCTTCGCCCGGGCCGCCGAGGCCGCGGCCGGAACCGAGGCGCCGCCCCGCGCCCAGTGGATGCGGGCTCTGATGGCGGAATTGGAGCGGGTGGCCAACCATCTGCTCGACATCGGCGCCATCTGCAACGATGCCGCCTTTCCCTTCATGCTGGCGCGCTGCACCGTCCTGCGGGAACAGGTGCTGGCCGCCAACCGGACCTATCTCGGCCACCGTCTGATGATGGACCGGGTCATCCCGGGGGGCGTCACGGTCGATGTGACGCGGGAGGCGACGGCGGTCTATCGCGGCGTGGTCAAGGATCTGCGCAAGAGGGTGACGCGTCTCGCCGATCTTTACGACGATCTCCCCACCTTGCAGGACCGGACCGTGGGGACCGGGGTGGTGTCGGCGTCGCTGGCCCACCGGTTCGGCGTCGGGGGCGTGGGGGGGGGGGCGGCATCGCGGGGCGGAGACGCGCGCAAGGTGCCGGGCTATGCCCCCTACGACGACCTGGAGTTCGATGTTCCCGTTCATCCCGAAGGCGACGTCAACGCCCGCCTCTGGGTCCGGATCGAGGAGATCCACGCAAGCCTCGGCCTGATCGAGCAGATCCTCGACCGGATCCCGGGCGGGCCGCTGGCACGCCCGATCCCGACCCGCGCGGGGGAGGGAATGGCGCTGGTCGAGGGGTTTCGCGGCGACATTCTGATGTGGCTGCGCCTGTCGGAGGTCGGCCGGGTGGTGCGCTGCCATCCCCGTGATCCGTCCTGGTTCCAGTGGCCGCTGCTGGAGGCCGCGATCGAGGGAAACATCGTCGCCGACTTCCCGCTTTGCAACAAGTCGTTCAACTGTTCCTATTCCGGGGTGGATCTCTGATGTCGCTTGCGCGTCTTCTGCTTCGCGAACTGATCAAGGGTCCCCGGACCCTGCCGGCACCGCCGCCGGGCGGCGGCGGTGCCGAGGTCGGCGCCGGGCTGGCCGGAACCGGTCGCGCCCGGCTTGGCCGGTCGCTCCGGATTCGCGAAGTCGATGCCGGATCCTGCAATGGCTGCGAGCTGGAAATCCATGCCGCCACCGGGCCGGTCTATGACCTGGGCCGTTTCGGCATCGAGTTCGTCGCGAGCCCCCGCCATGCCGATATCCTGCTGGTCACCGGACCGGTCAGCCGGAACATGGCCCAGGCGCTGAAACGCACCTACGACGCCATGCCCCATCCCAAATGGGTGGTCGCCCTCGGCGATTGTGCCATCGACGGCGGATGCTTTGCCGGGGGCGACGCCGTTCTCGGCGGTGTCCGCGCCCTTCTGCCGGTCGATCTCACCATTCCCGGCTGTCCGCCACCGCCGGAAGCGCTGCTGTCCGGCCTCCTGACCCTTCTCGATCTGGTGTCCGGTGGTCCGGCGGCCCCGCTGCTTCCCATGGACGGCGAGGAGCCGGAATAAGCCCGCCGTCACTGGCGGATTTCTTTCATACGCCCTCCCGCCTGCCATTCGGCGGAAGCCGAAAAGCTTGCATTTCCGCCGCTTTCGCGTCGGAGACGGGCAGGATGCCTGGCCCCACGCGCAAGGCAGCCAGGTGTTGGATTCCGGCCCTAACTCAGCGGCACCAGCCAGCGCACGCCGGCGGGGCCGGTGGCGTCAAGGCGGCGAGACAGATCCGGCAGCAGCAGGGCCAGATCCTCATCCAGTTTCCAGGGCGGGTTCACCACCAGAAGGCCGCAGCCGTTCAGCCGTTCGGGATTGTCCGGCGGCTGCCGGTAAAACTCCGCCGTCAGGCAGGGCAGACCGAAGGCGGCGACCTCGCTCAGGAACCGTTCGACGGGAGCAGGGTCCTTGATGGGGTACCAGATCCCATAGATTCCACGCTCCCAGCGCTTCAGCGCCTGCGTCAGACCCCGTGCGATCCTCTGAAATTCGTCTTTCACTTCGAACGGGGGATCGATCAGCACCAGGCCGCGCCGCTCTTTCGGCGGCAGTAAGGCTTTCAGGGCCTGATAGGCGTCACCCTCGTGGACGCCGACCTGCCGGTCATGGCCGAACAGGCGGCGCAGCGAAATCACGTCCTCGGGATGCAGCTCGACCAGGGCCAGCCGGTCGCCGGGCCGCAGGGATTCGCGCGCGATCATCGGCGAGCCGGGATAATGACGCAGGTCCGGCCAGCCGGGATTGGCCGCGCGGACCGCCGCCAGATAGGGGGCGAGGCCTTCCGGAAGCCCGGTCGTGGCCAGAAGCCGGACGATTCCCTCCTGATATTCGCCGGTTTTGCCCGCCTCGACACCGGCAAGGTCATAAAGGCCGATGCCGGCATGGGTGTCGATGACGCAAAAGGGGGTGTCCTTGCGCCGCAGATGAGTCAGCACCAGGGACAGCGCGATATGTTTGACGACGTCCGCAAAGTTCCCGGCGTGGTAGGCGTGACGGTAATTCATCGGTTCGACTTATCAGGTCGGCATCGCCGGCTCAAGGCAATCCGGCGGTCGTGACCATGGCCTGGCGGTTATCCGATGCTCCGGCGTGTTTCCCCAGCGCTCCCCGGGGCGGGTCGATTGACGCTGCCGGGGGGCTGGGCCTATACCCAATCCGGCGGGATCCGCGCCATCTGCCGGACCGGCGTCTTCAGGGAGGACCTCATGATTCTCATCGGCGGCTGCCAATCGCCTTTCGTCCGTCGGGTTGCGATTTCGCTCAGGCTTCTCGACATTCCATTCGACCATAAGCCGCTCAGGGCCTCGACGGAGCCCGAGAAGGTCCGCGCTTACAATCCGCTGGGCCGCATTCCGGCGCTTGAACTGGACGATGGCTTCGTCCTGATCGACAGCGCCGCAATCCTCGATTATCTCGATGAGGTTGCCGGGCCGCAAAAGGCGCTGGTGCCGCCGTCAGGCCCGGCGCGACGTGAGGTGCTGCGGGCGGTGATGCTGGCGGCGGGGGCGATGGAAAAGATGATCGCCGCCTTTGTTGAAAGCAGGATCCGGCCGGAGGAAACCCGTCATCGGCCGCTGCTGGACCGTTTCATCGGACAGGCGCTGGCGGGTTTCGACGCCCTGGAGGCGGCCGCGGGTGATGGCTGGCTCTGTTGCGGACGTCTGACGCAGGCCGATGTGACCGTGGTCGCGGCGCTGGGATTCCTCCGCCAGATCGAGCCGCAGGCCGCGCCGGACGGCCGGTTCCCCCGGCTGGAAGCCCTGGCGCGGCGGGCCGAGGCTCTGCCCGCCTTTGCGCAATCGCGGCCGTAACCCCGGCCATGGACTGGCTGACTTACGCCAGCCTGGGAATCGCGGCGGCGGCGCTGCTGGCGGCCGTCCTGCTGAGAGGCAGGGCGGGCGACGACGGCGCCCTGCGGCTGCTGGACGCGCTTGACCGGCTGGAACGGCGCCTGCGCGACGAGATGTCCGCCGCCCGCGAGGAGGCCGGACAGTCCGCCGCGGCGCTGCGCCAGGAGGTCGGGAACGCCCTCAAGGGTTTGGCGGAGATCCAGAAAGGCTCGCTGGACGGTTTCGGCGGCCAGATGTCCCACCTGACCCGGACACTGGACCAGCGCCTCGACTCCTTCACCCGTCAGATCGCCGACCTGACCCGGGCCAATGACGAGCGGCAGGAGGCTCTGCGGGCGTCGGTGGAGAACCGTCTCGGCAAACTGCAGGAGGACAACGCCGCCCGCCTGGAACAGATGCGCCAAACGGTGGACGAGAAACTTCAGGGGACGCTGGAACGCCGTCTGGGCGAGTCCTTCCGGCTGGTGTCGGAGAGGCTGGAGCAGGTGCAGAAGGGGCTGGGCGAAATGCAGTCCCTGGCGAGCGGAGTGGGCGACCTCAAGCGGGTGCTGACCAATGTCAAAACCCGGGGAACCTGGGGCGAGATGCAACTGGCATCGCTTCTCGAGCAAATGCTGACGCCCGATCAGTTCACCGCCAACGGCATCTGCCGGGTGGGATCCGCCGAGCGGGTGGACTTCGCCATCCGCCTGCCCGGGCGGGGCGATGACGGCGGCGAGGTGCTGCTGCCGATCGATTCCAAATTTCCGCAGGAGGACTACGACCGCCTGCTGGACGCGGCCGAGCGGGCGGACGCGGAGGCGGTGGAGGCGGCCGGGCGGGCGCTGGAGCAGCGGGTGAAAAGCTTCGCCCGCGATATCCGGGCGAAATATGTCAATCCGCCCCGGACAACCGACTTCGCCATCCTGTTTCTGCCGACGGAGGGCCTTTACGCCGAGATCCTGCGCAGGCCCGGCCTTGCCGACCAGTTGCAGCAGGACTTCCGCGTGACCGTCTGCGGTCCGACCACGCTGGGAGCATTGCTGAACAGTCTTCAGATGGGCTTCCGCACCCTGGCGATCGAACGGCAGTCTGGCGCGGTCTGGGAGGTTCTGGGGGCGGTCAAGACAGAGTTCGCCAAATATGGCGAGGTCCTGGAGAAGGTTCAGCGAAAGCTGTCCGAAGCCTCGGACAGCATTACCCACATCGCCGTACGCAAGCGGGCGATCGACCGCAGTCTGAAGGCCGTGACGGAGTTACCCGCCGGACCCGCGGAGGCGCTTCTGGGATTAGGCGCACCCCTGGATGACGGCGGGTCGGCGCCGGATCCGGATGCACCGAAGATCTGAGACAACCCTGTCCCGATGACCGCGCGTGATCGGGACAGGGGAGGATCAAACCGGATTTACCGAAGCTGCCAGTCGGTGAAGTCGGAGCCGCCATTGATGGGGGTGCGGCAGAACGTCATCTTCCAACTGAAACTGGTCTGGCGGGGATGGGTCATGTCAAAGGCGAAAGAGCCGTCGCGCACGACCGGTGTTCCCTCGGAACTGGACGCCACCGCCGTCGTATCGACACATTCCGCGGTTTCAGTCGACTCATGGCGGGTTGTGCGCAGACTGACCTTGTAAGTCGCGTTGCGGTCTTCGGACGTGCTTTCGGTCGCCTTGCCGGGCGATTCCTCGTCCAGGCGGCCCATATGCGTTTTCACCGCCTTGAGGGCGATTTCCTTGATCGTTCCGATGGTCAGCCGGTTACCCGGCGCGTCATCCGATTCGAAATAGGAGTCGATGCTTTTTAAGACCGTCTCGACCACCGGGACCGGCAGGCCGACGCGGCGGGCCACGTCGCTGCTTTCGCTGGCGCCGGCCGGAGCCGCGGCGAGAAGGGCGGAAGCGAACAACGGGGTCAGGACAAGAAAATGCTTGGACGTGAAAGCCATGGCATTGAGCCTCGGAAATGGTTGGCGGACGGAGCACCCGGCCGGGAGGTCGGCCCGGCCGGAACGGTTCCGCGACCGAAAGATTAGGTGTTAGCCGTGGTCCGCGCGCCTGTCAATCGGGTGGCCCCGATTGCCGGTCCCCGAACGCAGCTTCACGCGATTCGGGAGGGGGGTGGTGACGTTTTCGAGGCCCCTCCGCCACAGGGTTTTCCGGCGATGGCGGCCGTGGGGCGGGCCGCCCGGCTCTCCGCACCTGCATTTGCGCGGTGGCTCCGGCGTTCCTGCCGGAGTCCGCCGTCAGCGCGGTTACAGGATTTCGAGAACCGTCTCCGGCGGCCGGCCGATGCGGGCCGCGGTGTCGGTGACGACGATGGGCCGTTCGATGACGATGGGATGGGCCACCATCGCGGCGATCAGATCGTCCTCCGGCAGGGCGGGATCGACTCCATTGTCCTGGGCTTCCTTGCGCCGCAACAGATCGCGCGCCGGGATGCCCAGAAGCGCGAGGATCCGCTTCAGTCCGGCGGCGTCGGGGGGCGTCTTCAGATAGTCGATGACGGCAGGCGTGATGCCCTTCGCCTCGATCAGCTTCAAGGTCTCGCGCGACTTTCCGCATCTGGGGTTGTGATAGATGGTGACAGCCATGATCCATTGTTCCTTGCAAAGGTCGGGCGATCCCCACTAAGAGGATAGTCCATCGCCATAGAATCCACGAGAGTCAACGGTTTGCCATGCTGAGCCCTTGTGTACAAGTCACCCGTCGGCTGGTCGCGGCCGTTTTTTTCCTGTGCCTGGCCGTCCTGTCCTGTCCGCTGCCCGCCGTCGCCGATGGCGCACCGGGCACGGACGCCAGGGCGCCGGGCGCCAGCCGGGCGGATGTGGACCGTCTGGTTTCGGTGATAGAGGATCCCCAGTCGCGCCAGAAACTGGTCGGCCAGTTGAAGCTGATGGTCGCCGCCGACAAGGCCGGTCAGGACTCCGAGGAGCCCAGCCTGCTCGGCCTGATCTCGGAAAAGATCCAGGAGGTCAGCGACGATGTGCTGGAGGCGGTGGGCGCGGTGACCGATGTCGGACATATGGCCGACTGGATCGCCCGTCAGGCCGGCGACGCGCGCCTGCGGGCGCTCTGGATCGACGTGCTGTCGAAAATGGCGGCGATTTTCGGCGGCGGACTGGTGGCCGATTATGCCGCCAAACTGGCTCTGGGGCCGGCGCGGCACTGGTTCGAACGCCGGACGGTGGAAAATCGCTGGATGCGTCTGCCGTTCGTCGGTGGCCGGTGGCTCCTGGAGCTGCTGCCGATCGTCGCCTTCGTCCTGGTGGCACATGCGCTGCAGGGCGTGTCTCTGTTGTCTCAGACCGGCGATCCCCAGCAGGCGACCATGATGGTCACCATGTCCTATGCCCTGGTGCGTTTCGTGCAGACGCTGATTTCGGCGGCGCTGATGCCGGGCAGCGCGGCGATCCGTCTGGTGCCCTTTGACGACGAGACCTCGACCTATCTTTATATCTGGGCGCGGCGCCTGACCCTGACCGGTGTCTGGGGTTATTTCGTCGTCCAGGCCCTGAAGCTTCTGGGATTGCCGAAAAGCGGCTATGGCTTTTCGCTGAAGGTTCTGGGAATGGTGGTGGCGACCCTGCTGGTGATCCTGGTCCTGCAGAACAGGCAGGCCGTCGGGGCCTGGATCCGCAGCCGCGGCGCCACCGCGAGGCTGTCGGTTCCCGTCCAGCGCCTTCGCGACAGGCTGGCCGACGTCTGGCATGTCCTCGCCAGTCTTTACATCGTCGCGTCCTTCTTCATCTGGGCATTGCAGGTAAAGGGCGGTTTCGATTTCATCGTTCGCGCCTCGGTGCTGACCCTGATCATTCTGGTCGGCGCCAATCTGCTGGTGGGGTTCCTGGGGAGGCTGGTCGAACGCGCCTTTTCGATCGCCGAGGACCTGAAAGTCCAGTTCCCGCAACTGGAAACGCGGGCAAATCGCTATCTCACCATCATGCACAATATGGTGCGGGCCGTGGTGGTGGTGATCACCCTGCTGGCACTGGCGCAGGCCTGGGGTGCCAACACCCTGGCCTGGCTGACGTCGGATCTGGGACGCCAGTTGATTTCCTCGGTGCTGTCGATCGTCGCGGTTCTGGTGACCGCCCTGATCCTGTGGGAGCTGGTCAATGCCTCGATCGAGCGCTATCTGGCTCAGACCGACGCCGACGGCAATACCGTCGAGCGCGGTGCCCGCGCCCGGACGCTTCTGCCGCTGTTGCGCAATGTCGTGATGGTCGTGCTGATCGTCGTCGTCACCCTGATCGTGCTGAGCGAACTCGGCGTCAATATCGCCCCGTTGCTGGCCGGTGCCGGCGTCGTCGGCGTCGCGATCGGTTTTGGCTCCCAGAAACTGGTCCAGGACGTGATCACAGGCGCTTTCATCCTGTTCGAGAACACCATCGCGGTGGGGGAAGTCGTCAAGATCGGGGACCACACAGGAACCGTGGAGGGCATGACGATCCGTACCATCCGCCTGCGCGACGGCAACGGGAACATCCATACTCTGCCTTTCAGCAATGTGGCGACGGTGGTCAATCTCAGCCGCGATTTCGGATTTTATGTCTTCGATATCGGCGTCGCCTACCGCGAGAACATTGATCAGGTCATTTCCGTGATTACCGATCTGGGAGAGGAAATCCGCGCCGATGACGCCTTCGGTCCCTTCATCATCGATCCGGTGGAGGTGTTCGGCCTGGACAAGTTCACGGACTCGGCGGTGATCGTCCAGGGGCGCATCAAGACATTGCCGGGTCGGCAGGCTGCCATCGGGCGCGAGTTCAATCGCCGGGTCAAGAACCGGTTCGATGAACTGGGCATTTCGATGCCCTATCCCTCGCGGACGCTCTATTTCGGCGAGGATCACGATGGCCGGGCATCGCCGATCCATGTCCGCGTCAGTTCGGAGGAGACGGCGGAGGGAGATGCCGGCGCCGCCGGTTGACGATCGTCAAAGACGGCAGGCCGGCCCCGTTCTAACCATGTGGTCATCAAGACCAGGACGGGGTTTCAACGATGTTTTGCTATCAATGTGAACAGACCGCCCGGGGCACCGGTTGTATCGACCGGGGCACCTGCGGCAAGTCCGACGAGGTCGCGGCGTTGCAGGATCTGCTTCTGCGCCAGGCCATGGGCGTCGCCATCGGCCTGAGGCAGGCCGTTGCGGACGCGGACCAGACGGCCGATCTCGACCGCTTCATCGAGGACGCGCTGTTCACCACCGTGACCAATGTCAATTTCGACGCCGGGCGGTTGCAGGACCTGATCACCGAGGGAACCGCCGCCATTGCCCGTGCGCGGGAACTGGCGCGCTCCGCCGGTCGCGCCGAAGCCTTGTTCGGCCCCGCGCTGGACGGTCATTTTGCCGACCGCGAGGCCATGCTGGCCGCCGCCCGGGCCGTCGGGATCGCGGCGCGGGGGCAGTCCCAGTCCGCCGATGTCACCGGCTTGCAGGAACTGCTGACCTACGGGATCAAGGGGATGGCCGCCTATGCGCACCATGCGCGGGTCCTGGGCCACACGCTGCCGGAGGTCAACGCCTTCATGAGCGAGGCGCTGGAGGCCCTGGCCCGTCCCGTGACCGGATTGCCCGAGCTGTTGGCGCTTAACATGCGCTGTGGCGAGGCCTCCCTGGCGGCGATGGCGCTGCTCGACGGCGCCAATACCGGGGTCATGGGGCATCCGGTGCCCACGCCGGTGCTGATGGGGCATAAGCCGGGCAAGGCGATCCTGGTGTCCGGACACGATCTTGGCGATCTGGCCGCCCTTCTGGAACAGACCGCCGGTCTTGGCATCAACATCTACACCCACGGCGAGATGCTGCCGGCCCATGGCTATCCCGCCCTGAAAAAATATCCCCATCTGGTCGGTCATTTCGGCGGCGCCTGGCAGGACCAGCAGCGCGATTTCACGGATTTCCCCGGCGCCATCCTGATGACCACCAACTGTCTGATGCCGCCCAGGGACAGCTACTCCGGCCGGCTCTTTACCTCGGGCGTGGTCGCGTCCCCCGGTATTCCCCATGCCGGCGGCCGGCGCTATGACGCGGTCATCGCCGCGGCGCAGGCGGCGGACGGGTTCACCGACGAGTCCGCCCCCCGCTACCATACCGTGGGCTTCGGTCACAATGCCGTGCTGGGCGTCGCCGACAAGGTTGTGGAGGCCGTGAAAAGCGGCGCGCTGAAGCATTTCGTGCTGATCGGCGGATGCGATGCCGCGACGCGCGGACGCGACTATTACTCGTCCCTGGCGGCGAAGGTTCCCGAGGACTGGGCCGTTCTGACCCTGGGATGCGGCAAGTTCCGCGTCATCGACCATGTCGGGGGCTCCATCGGCGATCTGCCGCGCCTTCTCGACATGGGGCAGTGCAACGACGCCTATTCGGCCATCAAGGTGGCGGGCGCCCTGGCGGAAGCGTTCGGGGTGGGCGTCAACGAACTGCCGTTGTCGCTGGTTCTGTCGTGGTTCGAGCAGAAGGCGGTGACCGTGCTGCTGGCGCTGTTGCATCTCGGGGTGCGCAACATCCGCATCGGGCCGCGTCTGCCGGCCTTCATCACGCCCGCCATTCTTGAGGTCCTGGTCGACAAGTTCAATGTGATGGCGATCGGCGATGTCGATGGCGACATCGCCGCCATGACCCGGGCCGCCTGAGCGGATAACCTGAGGGGATGACCTGACGGAATGTCATGCCGGAGCCGGCCGCCCCAAGGCTCCTCATCATGACATCCGGACCTGGCCGGGCGCGTCGGAAGACGCGTCCGGCTTTCCGTTTCCGGCGGCTTGCGGGCGAATGCCGGCCCGGTTTCCGAAAGAAGAACGGTCAGGCCACGACGCCGGTCCGGGAGAGGGGGCGATGGGGAAATTGCAGGTTCAGCAACTGCGCCCGGCCGATCAGGTCGGCATAGGCGTCCGCGGCCAGGGCATGGCTGAAATAGTAGCCCTGGCATTCGTCGCAGGAGAGGTCGCGCATGAAGGCGAGCTGTTCGCGGGTCTCGATCCCCTCGACATTCACTTTGGCGCCGATTCCGTGTCCCAGGCTGACGATGGCCCGGACGATGGCGTCATTGCCCGGGTGGAGGTCGAGATCCACGACGAAACTGCGGTCGATCTTCAGCTTGTCGACCGGGAAATGGCGCAGATAGCTGAGGGAGGAATAGCCCGTGCCGAAATCATCGATGGCGATGGTGAGCCCGAGGCGCCGCAATTCCTGCAGGATCTGGACCGAATAGTCGAAATTCGTCATGGCGATGGTTTCGGTGATCTCAAGCTGAAGCTGCGCCGGATCGATGCCGGTCTGCTCGACGATGGTGCGGATGGTGTCCAGAAGGTCGGGATGGCGGAATTGCGCTGACGAGAGGTTGACGGACATCTGGAGATGCGGCAGTCCGGCCTCGTTCCATTCCCGGACCTGTTCGCAGGCGCGCTGAAGCACCCAGCGGCCCAGCCGGAAAATCAGGTCCGACCGTTCGGCCACGGGAATAAAGCGGCTGGGCGGGATGGGGCCCCGGCTGGGATGAAACCAGCGGGTCAGCGCCTCGGCCCCCAGAATCCTGCCGCTCTGGATGTCGATCAGCGGCTGGTAGTACACATTGAGCTGATCGGCGATCAGGGCGTGGCGCAGGTCGCGTTCGATGCTTTTGCGGCTCTGGACCTCGTGGTTCATCTCGGCGATGAAAAAGTGGTAACGGCCCCTGCCGTCGTTCTTCGACCGGTAAAGGGCGAGATCCGCATTCTTCAAAAGCGATTGCGAATCGAGGCCGTCGGCCGGGAACAGGGTGATTCCGACGCTGACGCCGCAGACGATCTCGCTGTCTTCCAGACCGAAGGGCTCGGCGATCGAGCGGATGATCGTCTCCGCGACCGTGCTGGCGCCATCGGCATCGGCGAGATTGGTCAGCAGCACCGCGAACTCGTCGCCGCCAAGCCGCGCGACGGTGTCGGTCTCCCGCACGCAGCGTCCCAGACGCTTGGCGACGGCGCGCAGCAGCAGGTCGCCGACATGATGCCCCAGGGTGTCGTTGACCTCCTTGAACTTGTCGAGGTCGAGAAGCAGCAGGGCGATCGAGGTTCCGGCCCGCCGGGCCTGCGCGATGGCGTCGCGCAGCCGTTCCTGGAACAGCATCCGGTTGGGCAGGCCGGTCAGATTGTCATGGTGGGCGAGATGATGGATGCGGGCGGCGGCGATCTTGCGTTCCGTGACGTCCCGGGCGATCACCACCAGACCCCGGCGGCTGCCGTCGGGATGGAACTGCGGTAATTTCGTGATGTCGAAAACGCGTTCGCCGTCCTTGCCTTCGGGAATCCGGATCTCGAAGGTCCTGGACGTCCGTTCGGCCCAGGCCTGTTCGTCCGTACTGCTCCAGATGTCGGAGAATTGTCCGTAAAACGCCGACTGGCGTCCGAGTTCGGCGCTGGTGCGGTTGACATAATCAAGCCGGTCCAGCTCGAAATAGGCCGCGAAGGAACGGTTCGCCACCAGAAACCGGTTGTCCCGGTCCTTGAAGCAGATGAGATCGGGCAGCGCGTCGATCAGGGTGCTCAGCCACTCATTCTGAAGGCGGATGTCCTGTTCGCTGCCCTCGAACCGGACGACGCGCGCCGCTTCCGCCAGCGACCCGGGAAGGGGCCTCCCGATCCCCCGGAACCCGGGTGTTGCGGTGGACGCGGGCGTGGGGGAGGAAGTGGGGGAGGGGTCGGCGGACATCGGCGCGGAAATGGCATGCCCGACGCCCCCGGGAGCCTCCATAACCGACAACAGACATTGCCGAGTGGCATCCCGCCCCGGTGGCGCGCCCGCCAGAACGGGCTGCACCAGGACCTGACGGATGGAGGAGGTGCCTGTCATGGAACCGTCAAGACGCACGCCGACGCGGGAGATCCGGCCGTGGACCAGAGCGTCCCGGATGGCCGCTTCCAGGCGGGCCGACGCCAGCCCGGAGGTCAGCGCGGACAGCCGCGCGCCCAAGGCGCTTCCCGGTGTGATCCCCGTGATCCCGGCCATCCCGTCGTTCCATAGAAGGACGCGGCGGTGTTCATCAAGGAGGATGACGCCGGAGCCATGATCTGCGGAAACGGGAGGGGAGGGGAAAACCATGCCGTGACTTTATTGATAGTGGATCCTGGAAACCAGAGTCATTCGATGAGACCGGTCCCCGACGGGCCATGGTCGCGGCGGATGCCTACTTCGGGGAAGGCTGAACGAAGGATAATGAAACCAACGGATATTACGCCGATGAGGTGGCTGATTGTCACTAAATTCCATTCGGCGACGAAATATTTTCTTATGATAATAACTTATGGAGTCATATGTTTTGGGTTGTATTAACTCGCAATAAAACAGTTGTCGGGCGAACGTCGGGCGGGGCGGGTCTCACCTTGCGTCCACCAGCCGCAGCAGGCGGCGCAGAGTCGGGTCGGGAAGGCCCAGTGCGTCAAGATGGGCGACGGTGCTCGCCAGATAGTCCCGGCTGCTGCCCCGCGACCCGGCTCCCCGGCGGATCAGGTCGGCGGCCTGATCGGGGGTCTGGCGTCCGGCGTACTGCGGATGGTGCCGTTTCGCCACATAGACATAGGCGGGGACCCTGCGCCCGTCCTTCAGGGTGACGGGGATGAACCCGGGGCGATAGACGCCGCTGATCAACTCCCGCCCGTCCAGGTAGTGGCGGACAGCCGAAACGTCGCGCGGGGCCACGCGATAAGCCAGTCCCCGGCATGACCCGCCATGGTCCAGCCCCAGGACCAGCCCGGGCGCCTCCTCGCATCCCCGGTAATGGGTGGAGAGGATGCACATGGCGCGGTGCCAGCCCCGCAAGGTGGCGATCGCCCTTTCCTCGAAGGCAAAACCCGGATTCCAGATCAGGGAGCCATAGGCGAAGACCCAGAAATCGCCATCCCTTTCGCTACCTTCGTGTCGTTCCACCGCTCATCCCCATGATCCGATGCCGGCTGTCCGGCGTTTCGCGATCAAGGAGAACCATTTCTTCTTTGCCTTTGGCAAGGGGGGCGCGTTTAAACAGGAGGCAATCCGCCACAGCCGGGGTCCCCCATGAGCCGTTCCGTTCCTTCCCTTCTTCGCTCCCGGCCGCGGCGGCTGGCGGCCGGAGCGCTGGTTTTCCTCGGGCTTGCGGGCGCGGTCTACGGTTTCTGGTGGCACCATATGGCCGGACGTGTCCGGGCGGGCCTGGAGCGCTGGCAGGAACAGGCTGTGGCCGCCGGATGGCGGATCGGTGCCGGCACCGTCGATGTCGGAGGCTTTCCGGGGGCGATCCGTGTGACCATCGCGGCTCCCGACGTGACCGATCCCGCCGGCAATCGCTGGGAGGGGCCGCCGGTGACCCTGTCCCTGCCGCTTTTCGGTCTTGGACGGCTGCATGCCGATGCGGCGGGACGCCACCGGGTGACCTTGGCGTCCGGGCGGTCCATTCCTGTCACGGTGTCCCGCGCCGCCATTGATGCCGAGATCGGTTGGGACGGTCCGGGCGAAGTGTCCATCGAAGCGCAAGGGGTGTCGGCGGACACCGTGACGGTGGCGCTCATCACCCTCCGGGGGCAGGCCGTTCGCGGCCGGCCGGCCGCCGGCGAGGCCTGGGATCTGTCCCTGACGGCGCGCGAGTTGCGCCTTCCCGACGATCTCCGTCTGCCCTTCGGCACGACCGTGACCTCCGCCAGGGTCGATGCCCTGATCGAAGGAGCGGCGGTCTTTCGGAAAGGGCTGTCCCTGACGCCGCAGGCCCTGGCGTCCTGGCGCGACGCGGGCGGGCGGGTTGATCTTCAGGAGGCGGAGATCGTCTGGCCGCCGTTGTCGCTGGGGGGGACGGGGTCTCTGTCGCTGGATGCCCGGCTGCAACCCGTCCTGAAAAGCGACTGCACCCTGCGCGGACTGTTTCCGGCCCTCGACCGCCTGGTAGGCGAAGGATGGATGACCCCGCGCGACCGGGCCCTGGCCGGTCTCGTCCTGGGTCTGCTGGCCCGCCCCGGCCGGGACGGGAAGCCCGAACTGCAGGTTCCCGTCAGCCTTTCCGGCGGGCGTCTGTCCGTGGGATCGGTGCCGATCCTGACCGTGCCGGAGCTGACCTGGAAATGATCGTTCCGGATCCGGATCGGAACAACGCCTCGCGTAGTTGATTTTTATCTACATCCGCAGGCAGCGCCAATCGCTGACCGCTGACCGCTGACCGCTGACCGCTAACCGCCGCGCGCCTCCGGCCCCGGGCCCTCAATGCCGGTCGCTCTCAGGCCATGGACAGGGAGGCGACCTGCGGATCGGCTCCGTCGATCCGGCGGGCGGTGGAGATGCTTTCGAACCTCACGGTCCGGCCGAAAAAAACACTGCCCAGCCGCGAGACGGCATCGGGATCGCCGGTGGTGTAGAAGCGCTGGGGGGCAGCGCTGTCCGGTTGATCCAGGTCGGGGTGGCGATCCAGATAGGCGGCCAGACTGCGGGCGCTGAGATCGGGTTGCGACAGGATGGCGGCGCCTGTCGGCAGAGCCGCGGCGAACAGATCCTGGATCAAAGGATAATGGGTGCACCCCAGCATCACCACGTCGGGCGCGCGGCCCTCCAGCTTTTCCATCAGATCATCGACATAGCGGCGGACCATCGCCGCCATCGCGTCGCGGCCGGCGCCCCCCTCGATCAGATCGACCAGCCGGGGGCAGGCCTGCTGCACCACCTTGACCCAGGGGGCGCGCTTGCCGATTTCGACGGGATAGGCGTTGCTGAGAACAGTCTGGCGGGTGGCGAGGATCGCGACCGTCTGCGGACGCCCCTCGGCCGGCCTTGCCGGAAGATCCGCCATCCAGGGCATGCCGGTCACGGCTTCCACCATGGGAACGACGACTCCCAGAATGCGATGGTCGGGATAGGCGTTCGGCAGCCAGTCCTGCTGGAGCCGCCGCAGCGAGGTCGAGGCCGCGGTATTGCAGGCCAGGACCACCAGCCGGCAGCCCAGGTCGAACAGTGTCCCGGTCGCCCGCCGGGTCAGGGCAAGAATCTCGTCGGGGGCGCGGTTGCCATAGGGACCGGAACAATGGTCGCCAAGAAAAACGAACCGCCGGTCGGGAAGGGCGTCATGCAAGGCCCGTAGAACCGTGAGACCGCCAAAGCCCGAATCAAAGACGCCGATCATCAAACGCGCCCATCATGCATCTGGTTGTTGGAAAGGGGGCGGTCCTCCGGGCCGTCCGCCCCGTGATTAGGCCAAGCGGCGGCGGGAGGCAAGGGGGGTATGGCGGCACGGCGATCGCTTGACCGCGCTCGTCGTGCATTTTTATGAATCCCTCAATTGCCGGGCGCACCCCTCCGGGTGCTGGGCTTTCCTCCGCGCACGCTCCGGCACGGCGATCGCTTGACCGCGCTCGTCGTGCATTTTTATGAATCCCTCAATCGCCGGGCGCACCCCTCCGGGGCGCTGGGCTTTCCTCCGCTCACGCTCCGGCGGGCTCAATGCCCGAACGCGGCTCGTCATCAGATCCGCGAGGCAACGGGCCCGCGTTCAGGCGATTGCCGTGGGGTATGGCGGCGATGCGCAATCAGCGATGCCGCCGGCCCGTGCCGCCATGGCCGGTTGGGGCCGGCCGCGCGTCCGGCCGGTCCGGGTTGATCCACCACGCCATAAGCTGCGGCCCGCTGTCGGGTGTCACCACCGGCATGAAGAAACGGTTCCAGAAGGCGAGATGATCGGTCGCCATGTGCCATTGGGGAATGACATAGATGCCGCCCATCAGAAGCCGGTCCAACGCCCGGGCCCTGTCCACCAGGGACTGCTGGTCGGGGGCGGCGGCGACCGCGCCGATCGCCTCGTCGATGGCGGGATCCTTGATGCCGGGCCAGTTGAGGCTGCCCTTCATATCGGCGGCGGCCGATCCCCAGAACAGGGACAGATCGGTCCCCGGCCAGGATACCGGCGGCCAATGGGCGGTCGCCATGTCAAAGTCGAAAGTTCTGAGCCGGCTGAGATGGTCGTCAACGGACACCGTCTTCAGTGTCGCCCTGATCCCCAGCCGCTTCAGCGCGGCCAGGAACGGACGGCAGATCGGCTGCCATGCGGGATTGTCCACCAGGATCTCGATGGCGACCGGTTGACCGGTCCGGGGATCGGTTCGACGGCCGTGACGCAGCGCCAATCCGGCGTCGTCGAGCAGGCGCGCCGCCGCCTTGAGGTCGGCATGGCCGGCGGTGCCCGTGTCGGCGGCGGGATCGGATCCGGCCCCGTCCGCCGCCCAGTCGGAATTCGAAAAATAGCTGGTGGTTCGCACATATTGCCCGAAAAGAAGCGTCCGGTTCAGCTTCTCGAAGTCGAACGCCAGGGACAGCGCCTCACGCACCCGGCGGTCCTGCCACAGCGGGCGGCGGAGATTGAACGCGAATCCCCGCATCGGCTCCATCCTGCGGACGGGCAGCGATTGCAAAATGACCTGTCCGCGCGCCACCGCCGGGAAGCGGTAGGCGGTGGCCCACTTTTTTGATTCGAATTCGTAACGGATGTCATAAGCCCCGGCGGTGAACGCCGTGAAGGCGGCCTGCGGGTCGGCGTAGAACAGGGTGCGGATACGATTGAAGTTGTTAAGGCCTTTGGTTGCCGGGAGGTCTTTTGCCCAGTAATCCTCGACACGGGTCAGCAGAAGCTCCTTGCCGGCGTCGGCCGTCGCGACGGCGTAGGGACCACTGCCTTCCGGCGCACGAAGCGACGGGGCGGACATGTCGTGCCCCTGCCAGTCCGCGCGGGACAACACGGGGACGCCGCCCGCTGCAAGGACGGCGGCGCGGCCGGCGCCCGCGGCCATCACCAGGCGGACCTTGCGGTCGGCCAGCTTTTCGGCCCGCTCGACGCCGTCCAGGGCTGCCTGCACGGCCGGCGGGCCCGATGCCTTCAGGACATTGATCGAAAACAGCACATCGTCGGCGGTGACCGCGGCACCGTTATGAAAACGCGCATTCCCCCGGAGATTGAAGACCGCCCACCGGCCATCGGGCGCAATCTCGACGCTTTCCGCCAGAAGGCCATAGGCGCTGGCGGGTTCGTCCGCCGATCGGACCAGCAGGCTGTCGAAGGTCAGTCCCAGAAGATCGATCGGACGCGGTCCGGTCCCGCGCGCATAGGGCGGCGTGCCCGAGAACGGGTTGAGGCTGTCGAAGCCACCGACCTGCGCCAGGCGGAGTTCGCCCCCTTTGGGAGCGTCCGGATTGACATAATCGAAATGGCCGAACCCCGCCGGATATTTCGGCTGCCCGAACAGGGTGACGGCATGGGACGCGCCCTCGGCATGGGCGGGGGCGGGGACAAACGATCCCGCCCACAGGCACAGTCCGGCCACCAGGGCGACGGCCGGGCGGTACAGTCTTTGCCGCCAGAAGCCGGAACGGCCGTGACGGCTGGCGGAGTTCGCGGGCAATCCGTCCTTACGGAAAGCCGCCGTGACCGCAAGGAACTGTGGCATCCCGGCGCCCGCGTCAGCCGTTGGCGCCGCGACCGCCCAGATGGGCCAGGACCTGCCGATGCGCCACGGGATCGCCGGCCGCCACCACCCGGCCATCGGAGCCGAGCCCGAGACGGTCGCCCTGCCAGTCGGTGATCACTCCTCCCGCCCCTTCGATGATGGTCACCATCGACAGATAGTCATAGGGCTTCAGCGACGCCTCCACCACCAGATCGACGAATCCGGCCGCCAGCAGCCCATAAGCATAGCAATCGGCCCCGTAGCGCGGCAGCTTGACCCGGGCGCGCAGTGTCTCCCACAGGGGGATGTCGGGGCCGACGAACATCTCCGGCGCCGTCGCGTAAAGGGCGGCATGCGCGATATCGGGACAAGGGCGCGTGCGGACCGGCGCGCCGTTCAGCGTTGTCGGACGGCCGGCCACGCCCAGCCACCGCTCCTCCAGAATGGGCTGGTCGATAATCCCCAGAACCGGCTGTCCCCGGTGGAGAAGCGCGATCAGCGTCCCGAAGGACGGCTTGCCGGTGATGAAGGCCTTGGTCCCGTCGATCGGATCCAGCACCCAGACCCAGTCCGCATCGGTGCGCACCGCGCCATATTCCTCGCCGAAGATCCCGTGCGACCCGTCATGCTCTTCGATCAGCCGGCGCATCGCGGCCTCGGACTCCCGATCGGCGACGGTGACCGGACTGGCGTCCTCCTTGTCGAGGACGGTGACGGGCTTGCGGAAGTAACCGCGGGTGACGGTCCGGGCGGCATCGGCCAGCCGTTGGGCGAGGGCGACGAGGGCGTCCGGACAAGAGGTCGGGGATGCAGTCATGCCTGCAATACTGCACCGAGACCGGCAGGAATTCCACCCTGAAGCAGCGGTTCTCCAGGGCGATCCGGCCCACCCGATCGCCCTCGGGCCGTCTCCTTTTGAGATCGGCCGGTCGTCATTGCGGGGGGGGCGGCGCCTCCGGGCTGATGGAGCGCAAATAGGCGATCACGTCGGCGCGTTCGGCGCCATCAGGCAATCCGGCAAAGGTCATCTTGCTACCCGCCGCGAAGGCCTGCGGTTTGGTGAGAAATTTGTCGAGATCCTCGTAAGTCCAGGTGCCGCCCAGTTTTTTCAGAGCCTCGGAATAGGGAAAGCCCGGGAAGACTCCCTTGGCCCTGCCCAGCACGCCATAAAGATTAGGCCCGACCTTGCTGCCTCCGCCCTGATCGAAGCCATGGCAGGACTGGCATTTTTTCGCCGCCGCCTGACCTTTCTGAACGCTGGCGGCGGCCAGCCGGACCGGCAGCGGCCCGTCGTCGGACGCCGGCGTCGCTGTTCCCTCATTGGCCGCCGGTCGGGCTTTGCCGGCAAGGGCGGAGGGATCGAATCCCCCTTCCGAGGCCGTGATCGCCGGATCCGGCCGTGGGTCGTGCCGTCGCAACAGTCCGTCGACCGTCATGTTCAGACCGATGATCAGGATAAGGGCGAACAGAAATGCTCCCGCGATTTTCTGGAGGATGATCGCCATGCTCTCTCCCCTTTTGACCGGTGTCCGATCGTTGGCACCGCCCCGCCGGGGTCCGGCCGGGCGTGGTGGAATGCGATGATGGGAGGGCGAAGGGGGTTCCACCGCCGTCCCCGGCGATATATGGTTACGCCCTTTCAAAATCACAGGACGTGGTTCCGCGACCTGCCCCGAACGATCAAGCTGGAAAGCTGTCGCGACAGCGATCCGCCGGAGGGGATGATCCTCCTCGGAGGAACGAGGGGAGCGGCCCAGTCTCCCAAAGAGAGCCGAGATGAGCGACGATCAGTCTCCTGCCGACAACCGGATTGCCTTCCAGGGTGAACCCGGTGCCTATTCGCACCTCGCCTGCACCATCGCCTTTCCGGATATGGAGCCCTTGCCCTGCGCGGCATTCGAGGATGCGTTCGCGGCGGTCGAGGAGGGCTCGGCGCGTCTCGCGATGATTCCCATCGAGAATTCGGTGGCCGGGCGGGTGGCCGACATCCATCGGCTGATGCCCGCCTCCCGGCTGCATATCATCGGGGAGTTCTTCGCCCGTGTGAATCACCATCTTCTGGCCGTGCCGGGCGCCACGCTGGATGATGTCAAGGTGGTGCGCAGTCATGTGCATGCCCTGGGACAGTGCCGCAACTTCATCCGCGCCAACGGCCTGAAGGCGGTGGTCGCCGCGGATACCGCCGGTTCGGCCGCCGAGGTGGCCGCGCGGGGCGACAGGAGCGTCGCCGCCATCGCCTCGGATCTGGCCGGGCGGATCTACGGGCTGACGTCGCTGGCCGCCAGTATCGAGGACGCGGAACACAATACGACCCGTTTCCTCGTGATGGCGCGCGAACCGGTGTCTCCCGATCCCCGCAACGGGCCCTGCATCACCACCTTCGTTTTCCGTGTCCGCAATGTGCCGGCCGCGCTTTATAAGGCGATGGGCGGATTTGCCACCAACGGCGTCAATATGACCAAGCTGGAAAGCTATCAGGTCGGCGGCGCTTTCACGGCGACCCAGTTCTACGCGGATATCGAAGGTCATCCGGGCGAGCCCGGCGTCCGTTTCGCCATGGAGGAACTGGAGTTCTTTTCCCGCGAGGTCCGGATTATGGGCGTGTATCCCGCCCATCCCTACCGGTTCAAGTCGCGGCTGGCGGCCGATTGAACCCTGCTGGAAATGGCCTGATCAACAGGCCTTTAAGCCCGTCGCGGCGGTCGGGGCTGTGAAAAAAATGGTGGCGCCGGCCGCCTCACAGGATCTCCGGGCCTGTGTCCCGGCGAAGCCGACGGTCAGAAATTCGGCCGCCTTCGCGGCGGAGGCGGCGAGGACGTCCGTCCCGTTCTCTTGATTTCGCGACCGGTCTCAATCCTGCTGCTGGCGCATCAGCCGGGCGGTGTCGCGGTCCTCCGCCGATCCCTGCGCCAGCCGGTCGGCGACCCGCCGGCGGTCGTCGGGACTGCGGTTCTGGCTCAGTTTGAACTTGCCTTCGATATGCAGGGCGGCGATCGAGAACCCGACGATGGCGCGGACCATACTGGCCTGGAAGTTCGCCGGCTGCGCGGCCAGGCTCCAGCGTCCCTCCGCCTCGTAACGGGACGCCATATGCTCCAGGATCTGAACTGTTTCCTCGTCGTTCAGAAGGCGCGCGGGGCCCCGGACGTGAACGACGGCGTAGTTCCAGGTGGGGACCGCCGGACCCTCGCCATACCAGAGCGGGGAAACATAGGCGTGCGGCCCGTGAAAAATCGCCTGCACGTCGGCACTGCCGAGAATCTTCGCCATCGGGTTGGCGCGGGCCAGATGGCCGAACAACTGTCCATTCTCATAGACCAGAGGCACATGGCTGATCCAGGGCTCGTCCTGCGTCGGGCAGATCAGCGTGGCGAAGGGATGGTCATGAATGAACGACACCAGGTCGTCGCGATCGTCGCGGGCGAAAACAGCAGGACGATAAAGCATTAATGTCCTCCAGGGTCCCCCGGGGCGGGACCGAAACGGGAAAGAATGAGGTCGATCGCCACCCCGACCAGGTCATTGCGCCCGGCCCCCTCGGGCGACAGGCCGAGCACCGCGCGCAAATGGGCATGCCCCTTCAGCATCGACAGGAACAGTTCCGCCACCACCGGGGCCTTGTCGTCGGGGACGCGAAGCAGGCCGCGACGTGTCAGTTCCCGCAGGATGGCCGTTGTCCGGACCAGCGCCGGCCCGGGACCGGCCGCGTGGAAGGATTCTCCGACCTCCGGAAGCCGCGCGGCCTCGGCGATCACCACGCGATGAATGGCGATGGCCTCCGGGGCCATGATGATATCGAGTATCGCGCAGGCCAGCGCTTTCAGAACCGTGGCGGCATCCTTGGCGCCATCCAGGCCCGGTGGGAACATGTCGTCGCCGAAAATGCGCTGGCAGCGGTCCCGGATCACCTGCTCGAACAGGGCCCGCTTGCCGTCGAAATGCGCATAGATGGTCGCCTTGGAGACATTGGCCCGGGCGGCCACCGCGTCCATGCTGGCGGCGCCATAGCCGGTCTCCAGGAACACGTCGCGGGCCGCGGCAATGACGCAGTCGCGTTTCGCCGGTCCTTCGCGCCGCCAGTGGCCGTCACGTCGGGGAGTGGTGCCGGCCGGGCCGGTCTGTCCGGCGGTTTCGGCCGGATGGGGTGGGGATTTCACTGTCTCAGTCATCGCCGGGGATCCAGGATGGTCCATTCCGTCAGGGTCATCCTCTATGGATACCCCGCGGGGATCCGGAAGACAATTCAGCAGCCCTTGTCCTGCGATCAATCCCATTCCCACGGCAATTCAATGGTCCCGGTGGTCCGGTCGCGCCGGGTTTCCCCGGGCGGGATGCGTTTCTCACGTTTCACATGGGGTGCCCATGTTGTTCTGTCCAGGGGCTCTTTCGTCCTTGCCTTTTCCCCCCGTCCGACTGATATATTCCGCTCGGGAGACTGGAAGGCGGACGGACCTGTCGCCAACCCGGTCAGGTCCGGAAGGAAGCAGCCGTAACGATTTCCGGTCCGGGTCGCTGTCCAGTCTCCCACCTGCTTTTTCGAGCGGGACTCCGGTCCGGAACAACGGCGACCGGGCAAGATCCCGCCTTCGCAACCGGGCCGATGACCGATACCACCTCCGCCATGCCTTATCGCGTGCTTGCCCGGAAATATCGTCCGGCGAGCTTCGCGGGTCTGATCGGCCAGGAGGCCCTGGTCCGGACGCTGACCAATGCCATCGAAACGGGACGCCTCGCGCATGCCTTCGTGCTGACCGGCGTCCGCGGCGTCGGCAAGACCACCACCGCCCGGATTATCGCCCGCGCGCTCAACTGCGTCGGCCCTGACGGCACCGGCGGTCCGACGATCACCCCCTGCGGTGTTTGCGAGCATTGCCGCGCGATCGCCGAGGATCGTCATGTCGATGTCCTGGAGATGGACGCGGCGTCCCGCACCGGCGTCAACGATATCCGCGAACTGATCGACGGGGTCCGCTACCGCCCGACCTCGGCCCGGTTCAAGGTCTATATCATCGACGAGGTTCATATGCTGTCGACGGCGGCGTTCAACGCGCTGCTGAAGACGCTGGAAGAGCCGCCCGAGCATGTGAAGTTCATTTTCGCGACGACCGAGATCCGCAAGATTCCGGTCACGGTGCTGTCGCGCTGCCAGCGGTTCGACCTGCGCCGGGTCGACATGGATGTGTTGCAGGCGCATTTCACCGGTATCGCGGAAAAGGAGGGGGCGACCATCGACCCCTCGGCGCTGGCCCTGATCTGCCGGGCGGCCGACGGGTCGGTGCGCGACGGCCTGTCGCTGCTGGACCAGGCGATCGCCCATGGCGCCGGCGTGGTGAGCGAGCAGCAGGTCCGCGACATGCTGGGGCTGGCCGACCGGGCCCGGGTGTTCGATCTGTTCGAGGCGGTGATGAAGGGCGATATCCGTGCCGCCCTCGGCCAGCTTGCGGACCAGTATGCGGTCGGCGCCGATCCCGCCGTCATACTTCAGGACATGCTGGAACTGACCCATTGGCTGACCCGTCTGAAGCTCGCTCCCGATCTGGCCGAGGCGGCCGGTGTGTCGGAGACCGAACGCGTCCGGGGCGGCGCCCTCGCCAAGGGCTTGTCGATGGCGACCCTGACCCGCGCCTGGCAGATGCTGCTGAAGGGACTGGGGGAAGTGCGTGGCGCGCCCTCGCCGCTGCAGGCGGCGGAGATGGTTCTGGTCCGGCTGGCCTATGCCGCCGATCTGCCGAGCCCGGCCGAGGCGATCGAACAGTTGCGGACGCCCCCGAATGGCGGCGGCGGCGGGCGTGCCCCATCCGGCGGTCCTTCCGGTGGGGCGCATGCGATGGCGGGCTTGCCATCGGGCGGTGCGCCGTCCGGCGGCGCGCCCGTGATGATGGCGACCGGGGGCGGCGGTTCGACGGTGATGCGCGCCGTTTCCCAGGCGACACCCGACGCCATTCCCGCGCCGGCCAACAACGGGGCGGACCCCAATCTGCCGGAGACGCTGGAGGCACTGGTGGCCCTGCTGTCCGAACGGCGGGAGGGGGTCTTGTCGGCCGCGCTGAGTTCGGCGGTCCATCTGGTGCATTACGAGGTGGGACGGATCGAATTCCGCCCCGAGCCGGCGGCTCCGGCGGATCTGGCGACCCGCCTGTCGCGGCTGCTGGGCGACTGGAGCGGCCGGCCCTGGCTGGTCAGCCTGTCGCGGGAGCCCGGGCAGCCGACATTGCGCGAGCAGGTCCTGGAGCGCGAAATCAAGCGCAAGCAGGATGCCGCCAGCCACCCGCTGGTCCAGGCGGTTTTGAGCACATTTCCCGGAGCCACCATCGAGGCGGTGCGCGACCTTGTGGTGGCCGATACGGCCGATCTGACCGAACCCGAAGCTATGAATGGAGAGGATGAGTGAAAAATCTCGGCAATCTGATGAAACAGGCGCAGCAGATGCAGAGCAAAATGGCCGAGATGCAGGCGCGGCTCGGAGATACCGAGCTGACCGGCGCCTCGGGGGGCGGCATGGTGCAGGTCACGGTGAACGGCAAGGGCGAGATGAAAAAGCTCAAAATCGACCCGTCGTTGTGCTCCGCCGATGAGGTCGAGGTTCTTGAGGATCTGGTCATGGCCGCCTTCAATGACGCGAAGGGCAAGATCGAGGCCCTGATGCAGGGCGAGATGCAGAAGATCACGGGCGGTCTCAATCTGCCGGCCGGCCTTAAGCTGCCGTTCTGAGCCCCGGGTCGCCGATGGCCGGTCCGGAGATCGAGCGTCTGGTCCAACTGCTGGCGAAGCTTCCCGGTCTTGGACCTCGGTCGGCCCGGCGGGCGGCCCTGACCCTGATCAAGCGGCGCGAACAGCTTCTGGATCCCCTGGCCGGCGCATTGGCGGAAGCCGCGGCCAAGGTCAAGACCTGCCATATCTGCGGCAATTACGACAGTGTCGATCCATGTACGATCTGCACGGACGAACGGCGGGACACGGGCATCATCTGTGTCGTGGATGAGGTCTCCGGTTTGTGGGCGATGGAACGATCGGGTTTGTTCCGGGGCCTTTACCATGTGCTGGGAGGCGTGCTGTCGCCGCTGGACGGGATCGGTCCCGACGATCTGGCGGTTGGCCCGCTGGTGACGCGGGCGGGCGCCCCCGGTGTGCGGGAGGTGATCCTGGCCCTGTCCGCCACGGTTGACGGGCAGACCACCGCCCATTACCTGGCCGACCGCCTGGCGCCGCTTGGCGTGACCGTATCCGGTCTGGCCCAGGGCGTTCCGGTCGGCGGCGAGCTTGATTATCTGGACGAGGGCACGATCGGCGCCGCCTTGCGCGCCCGTCGCGAGATTCCCCGCTGACGCCTTTGCCGGCATAGGATTATCCTGGTCAGGTCATCGGTGACGGAACGGAGAGCGGAATGAAACGTCTGGCGTTGAGTCTTCTCATGGTTGGCGCGCTTGCGGCATGTCAGCCGCAGCTTCAGGCGGAGGTCACCCGGTTCTACAGCGTCCCGCCGGTGACGCCGGGACGGACCTTTGCCGTCGCGCCCGAAGGGCCGCAGGCGAGCGATCTGGAATTCCAGCATTATGCGGCGCAGATCGGCGCGGCGTTGCAGAGCAAGGGCTTTCTGCTCGCGGCGCCCGGGCCGGACAGGGCCGACGTGATCGCGGTGCTGCATTATGGAACCTATGCCAGCCGGACGGAGGTCTATTCCGATCCCGGTCCGGCCTGGGGCCATCCGGGCTGGTGGGGGTGGCGGGGCTATCCTTACGGCTATCCGCCGCAGATCAACAGCACGACCATCTATCCCGAATATCTCGATGTCGCCCTGTTCGACGGCGCCGCCTGGCGTGCGGGAGAGCGCAAGGCCCTGTTCCAGGGCCGGGTCGTCGGCGACAGCGGCGTGCGTGATCTGAATGCCGCCATGCCCTCGCTGATCAAGGCGCTGTTCCAGGAATTCCCGGGCGCCAATGGCCAGACCGTCCATGTGACGGTGCCGATCGACGGCTGAAGACATCCACGGCGATCGCTTGACCGCGCTCGCCGTGCTTTTTTTATGTTTCCCTCAATTGCCGGGCGCACCCCTCCGGGTGCTGGGCTTTCCTCCGCTCTCGCTCCGGCGGGCTCAATGCCCGAACGCGGCCCGTCACCATTTTGACCGGGGCAACCGTCGCGCGTTCAGGCGATTGCCGTGTGAGGACGCCCGCGGCGATCGCCTGACCGCGCTCGCCGTGCCTTTTTTTATGTTTCCCTCAATTGCCGGGCGCACCCCTCCGGGTGCTGGGCTTTC
>WASQ01000076.1:0-25637 GCA_009712185.1 Telmatospirillum sp.
CCCCCCCCCCCCCCCCCCCCTCCCCCCCCCCCCCCCCCCCCCCCCCCCCCCCCCGGTCCAATGTCAGAAAAGGAACCGCCGGTCCGGTGACGGCCCGGCGGATTTCCCATATATATAAAGAGCACCTCCGCCGGGCCTTCCTGCGCTATCCCGGACGGATGCCCCACCCCGCGCGCAAGGCGCGGACGTCCGGACGCCGGAGGCCCCGGCGGACGATATTTCGATGAGGGAACGGCGGACAAACGAGCGTCCGTCATCACGCTTGCAGTCCTTCCGGGATTTGAGTCCGGCCGCGGCGCAGCGGAGACCGGGCAGGCCCCCGAAGGGCGGAAGACGAGAAAGACGAGGCCCCGATGAATATCCACGAGTACCAAGCAAAAAAGCTGCTCGCGAAATACGGTGTCGCCATTCTCAAGGGCGGTGTCGCTTACACGGCTGACGAAGCCCTCCAGGTCGCGAAGGAGCTGGGCGGCCCGGTCTGGGTGGTCAAATCGCAGATTCACGCCGGCGGGCGTGGCAAGGGAAAATTCAAGGACCGCGAGACCGAGGGGGGCGGCGTGCGCGTCGTCAAATCGGCCGACGCCGTCCGCGAGAACGCCAAGGCCATGCTGGGCCAGACCCTGGTCACGCATCAGACCGGCCCGGCCGGCAAAGAGGTCAAGCGTGTCTATATCGAGGAAGGCTGCGATATCCGGCGCGAGCTGTACCTCGGCATGCTGATCGACCGCGCCACCAGCCGCGTCACCATCATGGCCTCGACCGAAGGCGGCATGGAAATCGAAGAGGTCGCCGCCCGCACGCCCGAAAAGATCCTGAAGGTCGCCATCGATCCGGTCCAGGGCTTCCAGCCCTATCACGGCCGCCAGATCGCCTTCGGGCTCGGCCTTGAGGACAAGCAGGTGAACACCGCCGTCAAATTCATCGGCGCCCTTTACAAGGCGTTCGTCGACCTCGACGCCTCCATCGTCGAGATCAACCCGCTGGTGGTGACCGGCGCCGGCGAGATCATCGCCCTCGACGCCAAGATGAACTTCGACGACAACGCGCTGTTCCGTCACAAGGATATCGAGGAACTGCGCGACGAATCCGAGGAGGATCCGGCGGAGCTGGAGGCCGCGCGCCACAGCCTCAATTACATCAAGCTGGACGGCAAGATCGGCTGCATGGTCAACGGCGCCGGTCTGGCCATGGCGACCATGGACATCATCAAGCTTTATGGCTCCGAGCCCGCGAACTTCCTCGATGTCGGCGGCGGCGCCACCAAGGAGCGTGTCACCACGGCGTTCAAGCTGATTTTGTCCGATCCCAATGTGGAAGGGATTTTGGTCAATATTTTTGGTGGTATTATGCGTTGTGACGTGATCGCGGAAGGTGTGGTTGCGGCGGCCCGCGAGGTCAGCCTCAATGTGCCGCTGGTGGTCCGTCTTGAAGGCACCAACGTCGAACTGGGCAAGAAGATCCTGTCGCAATCGGGGCTGCCCATCATCGCCGCCGACAATCTGGCGGATGCCGCCGAAAAGGTCGTCAAAGCCGTGAAGGAGGCCGCGTAAATGGCCGTTCTCGTCAACAAGGACACGAAAGTCATTTGCCAGGGCTTCACCGGGGCCCAGGGCACCTTCCATTCCGAGCAGGCGATCGCCTATGGCACCCGGATGGTCGGCGGCGTGACGCCCGGCAAGGGCGGCGCCACCCATCTGGACCTGCCGGTGTTCAACACGGTGGCGGAGGCCCGGGCGAAAACCGGCGCCAATGCGACCGTGATCTATGTGCCGCCGCCCTATGCCGCCGACGCGATCCTGGAAGCGATCGATGCCGAGATCGAGCTGGCCGTCTGCATCACCGAGGGCATTCCGGTGATCGACATGCTGGCGGTGAAGCGCGCCCTGGCCGGATCGAAGACCCGCCTCATCGGTCCCAACTGTCCGGGAGTCATCACGCCCGGCGAGTGCAAGATCGGCATCATGCCCGGTCACATCCATTCCCGCGGCAAGGTCGGCATCGTGTCCCGGTCGGGCACGCTGACCTATGAGGCGGTGGCGCAGACCACGGCCGCCGGCCTCGGCCAGACCACCTGCATCGGCATCGGCGGCGATCCGATCAACGGCACCAACTTCGTCGACGCGCTGGAGATGTTCCTGGCCGACGACGAAACCCAGGCGATCATCATGATCGGCGAGATCGGCGGATCGGCCGAGGAGGACGGCGCGGCCCTGCTCAAGTCCTCGAAGATCAGGAAGCCGGTCGTCGGCTTCATCGCCGGCGTGACCGCCCCGCCCGGACGCCGGATGGGCCATGCGGGCGCCATCATCTCGGGCGGCAAGGGCGGCGCCGGAGACAAGATGGAAGCCATGAAAAGCGCGGGAATCGTCGTCGCCGACAGCCCCGCCTCGCTTGGCAGCACGATGTTGAAAGTCCTGAACGGCTGACCCCGGACCGGACGGAACGTCGTCCCGGAAGACCGGTGGTCTGCGTCCCGCGCTTGTCTGCCAAGCAAAAGGAAACGGACCACCGGCTTGTGAAAGAGGAGCCTCCTTCTAATATCACGTCGGGACATGACGTTTCAGAACTGAACCCAAAGGGAGGGGACGGGGCGAAAAAGCCCGTCCGCCGCACTGCATGCAGCAAGACCAATTGTCATTTCTGACAGGGGCGAACGCCACCTATGTGTCGGAGCTCTACGCCCGTTTCGTCGAAAACCCCGAAAATGTTGATGCTGATTGGGGGAATTTCTTCCGGAGTCTTGATGACGACGCCAGGGAGATTCTCGCCGAACTGAAGGGGGCGTCCTGGACGAGAAATGGCAATCGGGTGGTCGGTGCCGCCGACCCCGAGCCGGACCAGCCGAAAAAGGCCGGCAAGGCGAAAGGCCAGCCGGGCGCGGCGATGCCGGTCGAGGAGATCCGCAAGATCGCCCTCGACAGCATCCGCGCCCTGATGCTGATCCGCGTCTATCGCGTGCGCGGCCATCTTGAGGCCAGCCTCGATCCGCTCGGCCTGCAAAAACGCGAACCACATCCGGAACTCGATTACCACAGCTATGGATTCACCGATGCCGATCTCGACCGCGAGATCTTCATCGACAAGGCCCTGGGGCTTGAGACCGCGACCCTGAGAACGATCCTCAGGATCCTGCGCGAAACCTACTGCGGCAGGATCGGCGTCGAATTCATGCATATCCAGGACCCCGACCAGAAGGCCTGGATCCAAAAGCGCATCGAATCGATCCGCAATCAGACCCAGTTCACCGAGCGGGGCAAGCAGGCCATCCTGGAACGCCTGACCGAGGCGGAGGGGCTGGAACGCTTCCTGCAGATGAAATACACCGGCACCAAGCGCTTCGGCCTTGAGGGCGGCGAGCCCCTGATCCCGGCGCTGGAGCAGATCGTCAAACGCGGCAGCCAGCTCGGGGTTTCCGATTTCACCTTCGGCATGGCCCATCGCGGCCGCCTCAACGTGCTGACGAACTTCATGAAGAAGCCCTTCGTCGCGCTGTTCTCGGAATTCCAGGGCAATCCCGCCAAGCCGGAAGATGTGCAAGGGTCCGGCGACGTCAAATACCATCTCGGCACGTCGGGCGACCGTGATTTCGACGGAAAGGTCACTCATCTGTCGCTGACCCCCAATCCGTCCCATCTCGAGGTTGCGGACGCCGTGGTCCTGGGCAAGGTGCGCGCCAAGCAGACGCGCAAGGGTGATGAGACCCGGCGCGAGGCGATGGCCGTTCTCATTCACGGCGACGCCGCCTTCGCCGGGCAGGGCGTGGTGCATGAGTGTTTCGCCATGAGCCAGCTCAAGGGCTACACCACCGGCGGCACCGTGCATGTGGTGATCAACAATCAGATCGGCTTCACCACCGCGCCCCAGTATTCGCGGTCGGGACCCTATTGCACCGATGTCGCCAAGATGGTCCAGGCGCCGATTTTTCACGTCAATGGCGACGACCCCGAGGCGGTGGTCCATGTGGCGCGCATTGCCACCGAGTTCCGGCAGGAATTCGCCACCGATGTGGTGCTCGACATGGTGTGCTACCGCCGCCATGGCCACAACGAAAGCGATGAGCCGGCCTTCACCCAGCCGCTGATGTACCGCAAGATCGCCTCGCACCCGACCACGCGCCAGATCTATGCCGACAAGCTGGTTGCCGAGGGCGTGGTGACGGCGGATCAGGCCGACCGCATGGTGAGCGACTTCCAGGCGGTGCTGGAGCACGAGTTCGAGGCCGCGAAGTCCTACAAGGTGAACAAGGCCGACTGGCTCGAAGGGAAATGGGCCGGGCTGGGCGCGCTCACCGACGAGGAGGAGATGCGCGACGAGAATACCGACGTTTCCTTCGACGCCCTGCAAAAGGTCGGTCGCGCCATCACATCGGTTCCGGACGGATTCAACCTCAACCGCAAGATCGCCCGCCAGCTTGAGGCCAAGCAGCAGATGCTCGCCACCGGTCAGGGTCTTGACTGGGCGACCGCCGAGGCGCTGGCTTTCGGCACTCTGGCGATGGAAGGGACCAACGTCCGCCTGTCCGGCCAGGATTCGGGGCGCGGCACCTTCTCGCAACGCCACGCGGTTCTGACCGATCAGGAGACGGAGCAGCGGTACATTCCGCTCAACCATATCGACGCCGGCCAGGGACATTTCGAGGTGATCGACAGCCTTCTCTCGGAGGAGGGGGTGCTGGGGTTCGAATATGGCTACACCCTGTCCGAACCGGCCGGTCTCACCCTGTGGGAAGCGCAGTTCGGCGACTTCGCCAACGGCGCCCAGGTGATTATCGATCAGTTCATCTCATCGGGCGAGGCGAAGTGGCTGCGCATGTCCGGGCTGGTCCTGCTGCTGCCCCACGGTTATGAGGGGCAGGGGCCGGAACACAGCTCCGCCCGGTTCGAGCGCTATCTGCAATTGTCCGCCGAGGACAACTGGCAGGTCTGCAATCTGACGACGCCGGCCAACTATTACCACGCCCTGCGCCGGCAGGTCCGCCGCAACTACCGCAAGCCGCTGGTGGTGATGACGCCGAAGTCGCTTCTGCGCCACAAGCTGGCGGTCAGTCCGCTGTCCGATCTGGGGCCCGGCTCCCGCTTCCGCCGCGTGCTTCCCGAAGCCGCGACGCTGGTGGAGGACGAGGCGGTCCGGCGCGTCGTGCTGTGCACCGGAAAGGTGTACTACGACCTGTTCGAAGAGCGTCAGAAGCGGTCCATCGACGATGTCGCCATCATTCGCGTCGAGCAGCTTTATCCCTGGCCGAAGGAGACGATCCTCAAGGAGCTGGCCCGTTACCCCAATGCCGAGGTGGTGTGGGCGCAGGAGGAGCCGGCCAACATGGGAGCGTGGATCTTCGTCGACCGCCGCCTGGAATTCATCCTGGAGGAGTTGTCGCACAAGGTCCGCCGGGCGCATTACGTCGGCCGCAAGGCCGCCGCGGCACCGGCCACCGGGCTGCATAAGAATCATGTCTATGAGCAGGCACTGCTGGTCGAGCAGGCGCTGACCTCCGCCCTGTTCACCCTTCCCCAGCCGTTCCGGCGGCAGACCAAGCTGAGCCAAGTGCAAGGCGCGAAATGAAAGAAGGCGAGAAAGTCCGATGAGCACGCAAATCGTTGTGCCCGCCCTGGGCGAATCCGTGACCGAGGCGACGATCGCCAAATGGTTCAAGTCTGTCGGTGAGGCCGTGGCCGCCGACGAACCGTTGGTGGAACTGGAAACCGACAAGGTCACGGTCGAGGTTCCCGCCCCGGCCGCCGGCGTTCTGGTGGAGATCGTCGCGTCCGCCGGCGCCACGGTCAATGTCGGCGCCCTGCTCGGTCATATCGACGCCGCTGGCGCCGCTCCCGTCAAGACGTCGGCTCCCGCCGAGGTTGCGCCGGTCAAGGCCGCCGCTCCGGCTGTCGCCGCCGCGCCCGCCGCCGCCGGCCTGCCGCCGGCTCCGTCGGCGCGCAAACTGATCGCGGAAAATGCCCTCGACGCCGCCTCCATCTCCGGCTCCGGCAAGGACGGCCGCATCACCAAGGGCGATGTGATCGAGGCCCTGGCCCGTCCCGCCGCCGCTCCTTTGGCCGCCGCCGCCCCGGCAAAACCCCGCGCCGACGACCCGCGCGAGGAACGGGTGAAGATGACCCGGCTTCGGAAGCGCATTGCCGAGCGTCTGAAGTCCGCGCAGAACACCGCCGCCATGCTGACCACCTTCAACGAGGTGGACATGACGGCGATCAATGCGGTCCGGGCCCAGTACAAGGACAGCTTCGAGAAGCGGCACGGCGTCAAGCTGGGCTTCATGTCCTTCTTCGTCAAAGCCTGTGTGGCGTCGCTGAAGGACTGGCCTGCGGTCAATGCCGAGATCGACGGCGACGAGATCGTTTACAAGAACTACTACGACATCGGCGTCGCCGTCGGTACGCCGAACGGTCTGGTCGTTCCGGTGGTGCGCAACGCCGACGTTCTCAGTTTCGCCGAGGTCGAGAAGGTGATCGCCGAATATGGGCGGCGCGCCCGCGACGGCAAGCTGACCATCGAGGAGATGTCGGGCGGCACCTTCACCGTGTCCAACGGCGGCGTCTATGGCTCGCTGATGAGCACGCCGATCATCAACCCGCCGCAGTCGGCCATCCTTGGCATGCATAAGACTCAGCTCCGGCCGGTGGTGCTGCCCGATGGCCGCATCGAGGCGCGCCCGATGATGTATCTGGCGGTGTCCTACGATCACCGGATCATCGACGGCCGCGAGGCCGTGTCCTTCCTGGTGCGTGTCAAGGAGTGCCTGGAGGATCCCCAGCGCATCCTCCTCGACCTCTGAGGACGCGATCACACTATCCAAGGCGTCCCGCGGCTGCCCCGAACGGCTGCCGCGGGACCCGTTTTCCTGCGAAGGGCGTTGAAAAAGAATGGCTGACACAGAATTCGATGTCGTTGTCATCGGTGGCGGACCCGGCGGCTATGTCGCCGCCATCCGCGCGGCGCAACTGGGTCTGAGGACGGCCTGCGTCGAAAAGCGGGGAGCGCTTGGCGGGACCTGCCTCAACGTCGGATGCATTCCCTCGAAAGCCCTGTTGCAGTCGTCGCACCACTATGCCGAGGCGGTTCATGGCCTTGCCGCCCATGGGGTGAAGGTCAGCGGCGTCGAGTTGGACCTGCCCACCATGATGGCGCGCAAGCGCAAGGTGGTGGCGGACAACACCAAGGGCATCGAGTTCCTGTTCAAGAAGCACAAGATCGCCTATCTGGTCGGGGCGGGCCGCATCGCGGCGCCCGGATCGGTCGAGGTCTCGGGCAAGGATGGCGTGACGACGCTGACGGCGAAGTCCATCGTCATCGCCACCGGATCCGACGTCACGCCGCTGCCCGGCATCGCGATCGACGAAAAGCAGATCGTCTCCTCGACCGGCGCGCTGGACCTGCCCCAGGTGCCGAAGCATCTGGTGGTGATCGGGGCCGGCGTCATCGGCCTGGAACTGGGATCGGTGTGGCGCCGCCTGGGGGCCGAGGTCACGGTCGTCGAATTTCTCGACCGCGCGCTTCCCCAGCATGACGGCGAGATTTCGAAACAGACTCAGCGGATCCTGGAGCGCCAGGGTCTGGCCTTCCGGCTGTCGACCAAGGTCACGGCCGCCAAGACCGGCGGGACCGGCGTCACCCTGACGCTGGAACCGGCGAAGGGGGGCGAGGCGTCCGAACTGGTCGCCGATGTCGTTCTGGTCGCCATCGGCCGGCGCCCCTATACGGAGGGGCTGGGCGCCCATGAGGCGGGCGTGGCGATCGACGCCCGCGGCTTCATCACCGTGGATTCCCATTTCCGGACCTCGGTGCCCGGCATCTATGCCATCGGCGACGTCATCGGCGGCGCCATGCTGGCCCACAAGGCGGAGGAAGAGGGCGTCGCCCTCGCCGAGATCCTGGCCGGGCAGGCCGGCCATGTGACCTATGACGCGATCCCCGGCGTCGTCTACACCTGGCCCGAGGTCGCCAATGTCGGCCGCACCGAGGAGCAGTTGAAGGCCGAGGGAATCGCCTACAAGGTCGGCAAATTTCCCTTCAGCGCCAATGGCCGCGCCCGTGCCAACGGGGATTTCGACGGTTTCGTCAAAATCCTCGCCGATGCCCGCACCGACCGGGTATTGGGCTGCCACATCATCGGCCCCGCTGCCGGCGACCTGATTGCCGAGGTGGTCCTTGGCATGGAGTTCGCCGCCGCGGCCGAGGACATCGGCCGCACCTCGCACGCGCATCCGTCCCTGGCGGAGGCGATCAAAGAGGCCGCGCTGGCCGTCGACGGCCGCCCGCTGCACATTTGACAGGCGGACTCAGGGGCTCCGGCGGGAACGCCGGAGCCCCTGGCCCCTATTCCCGGTAGCACGGGCCTCCGCACCTGTGTCCTTTGGGCCCTTGTTCTTTGGGCCCTTGTTCTTTGGGCCCTTGTTCTTTGGGCCTGTGTCTTTTGTGCGCCCGAGGCCTCGGTTTTCCCCCCTTGGCGCGGCGGGCTTCCGACACCATTTCCCGGAAGGGGCGGCATGGCGCGACCGGTGCGGTGCGTCCTCCGTCGCCAGCCTGTTCCCCGAAAAGGACGCCAGGAAAATTGCCCGTCCATCTGAGCCGGCCGGTCCTCACTCTCTGCGCCGCCGAGGGACTCGCCCTGATCGGGGTCTTCGCCTTTCCTGCGCTGCTGCCCGCCTTCAAGGCGGAATGGTCCTTAAGCAATGCCGAAGCGGGCTGGATCGCGGGCGTCTATTTCCTGGGCTATGCCCTCGCGGTTCCGGTGTTGTCGAGCCTGACCGACCGGATCGACGCGAAAAAGATCGTTCTGGCCGGCAGTCTGGTCTGCGCCCTCTCCGCCGCCGGCTTCGCCCTGCTGGCCGGCGGGGCGCTGTCGGCGATGGCGTTCCGGGCGCTGGGCGGCATCGGCCTGGCCGGCGTCTATATGCCGGGCCTCAAGGCGCTGGTCGACCGCGAGCGGGGGGAGGGACAGACACGGGCGATGTCCTATTACACGGCCTGTTTCAGCCTGGGGACCATGCTGTCCTTCCTGGTCATCGGCGAGGCCGGCGAGCGCCTCGGCTGGCGGGTGGCCTTTCTGCTGGCGTCGGCGACGGCGCTGGGGGCCGCCCTGCTGGTCGCGACCCTGTCGCCGGTGCGTCCCGACCGGCCGGCGGCGGCCGGCGGGCTGCTCGATTTCCGTCCGGTGCTGCGCAACCGCGCCGCCATGGGATATATCCTGGGATATGTCTGCCATATGTGGGAGCTGTTCACCTTCCGCGCCTGGATGGTGGCCTTCCTGGTCTTCGCGCAAAGCCGGTCGGGCGGGGGCGGCTGGTCGCCGACCACGGTGGCGACGCTGTGTTCGGCCATCGCCATGGCGGCCAGCATCGGCGGCGCGGATCTCGCCTTGCGTTTCGAGCGCCGCCGGTTGTGCGCCGCCGCCATGCTGGCATCCGGCGGTATGGCGCTTCTGCTGGGGTTGTCGGCCGAACTGCCCTATGGCCTCGCGATCGCGGCGGCGGTTCTCTACACCGCCCTGGTGCAGCTCGATTCGGCGGCGCTGACCACCGGGGCGATGCTGGAGGCGGACGCCGGCCGGCGCGGCGCCACCGTGGCGCTGCATTCCCTGCTGGGATTTTCCTCGGCCTTTTTCGGGCCGCTGGCGCAGGGCGCCCTGCTCGACCATCTGGGGGGCGCCGGGCGGCTGTCGGCCTGGGTCGTCGCTTTCGCGGTCATGGGCGCGGTCGGTCTGGCCGGTCCCGCGGCCCTCGCCTGGGGCCGTCCCCCGCGCGGCGCGGTCTGACCCGCGATGATCCGGCGCCATGGCCGATGTTCGTCGCCGTCCCCCGGAGCCCGGCGGACCTACCGGCGTCTCTGGAGGGTGCGCCTCGGCCGGCTGCTGCTGACCGGATCGGGCATGGCCGCGATCATCCTGGGAGTCCTGTCGGTGCCGACGCCGGTTCCCATCGGCTTCCTTTTTTTCGCCGTCGGCCTTTATCTTCTGGCGCGCGGATCGAAGCGGGCCCGCCGGTCGGTCAAAGGCCTGCGCCGCCTGATGCCGCCGCTGTCACGCGGTCTCAACCGGGTGAAACACCGGCTGCCCGGGCGCCTTCAACTGTTCATCGAGCACAGCGATCCGGGGCCGTGATCCCCCGGGCCGGCCGATCTTCGTCGCCGGCCGATCTTCGTCGCCTGCCAATCTTCGTCGCCTGCCAATCTTCGTCGCCTGCCAATCTTCGTCGCCTGCTTGTCCCGGGCTGGCGTCAATCGCCGCCGCGGGCGCGGGGATGGGCATCGCGATAGACGGTGATCAGGCGGGCGGCGTCCACCTCGGTATAGCGCTGGGTGGTCGACAGCGAGGCGTGACCGAGAAGTTCCTGAATGGTGCGCAGGTCCCCGCCGCCGGCCAGCAGATGGGTGGCGAAACTGTGACGCAGCGCGTGCGGGGTGGCGCTGTCGGGCAGGCCGAGGAAGGCCCGCAGACGCCGCATCTGCCGCTGCACCACGCCGGGATTGAGCCTTTTTCCGCGGGCGCCGACGAACAGCGGGGCTTGCGGGTCGCCGGCACCCCAGGGGCATTGCGCCAGATAGAGGGCGACAGCCTCGACCACGGCGGGCAGCAGGGGCACCAGCCGCTGCTTGTTGCCCTTGCCCGTGATCACCATCGCCTCGCCGGCGGGCGCGTCGCGCCGGTTGAGCGCCAGGGCTTCGCCGATCCGCAGCCCCGATCCGTAAAGAAGGGTGAACAGCGCCGTGTCGCGCGCGGCTATCCACGGCGTCTGTTGCAGATCGGCGGCGCCCTGGATGGCGTCCAGGGCCTCGTCCTCCTTCATCGCGCGGGGCAGCGACCGGGGCGCGCGCGGCGCGCGGACGGCGCCGAGCGCGGGATTATGGATCCCGAGATGACGGTCGAGATATCGGAAGAAGCTGCGCAGCGACGACATGGTCCGGGCCAGCGACGACCGGGCCAGCGACGACCGGGCCTGCGACGACCGGGAAAAACCGCCATCCGGACCCCTGGCGCCGGACCGGTCGGCGAGAAAGGCGCGGAAATCGGCGGGCCGGAGTTGCCCCAGGTCGGCAAGCGCCGGTTCCCCTCCCCGGTGGCGGGCGAGGAATCCGAGAAAGGCCGCCAGATCCCGGCTGTAGCCGTCCAGGGTGTGGGCCGAGGCCCGGCGCTCGTCGGCCAGCCAGCGGCGCCAGGACGCGACCGCGTCCCGCAGGGCGCCGTCGCCGGCGAACGGGATCAGTCCGCCGGCCACCAGCGGACGACGCAGTCCTCGACGATGCGCGCGAGGAACGACAGAAGTTCGGTGCCCTGACTGTTGTGGAATCCCCGCTCGTTGCGCGACCCCAGGGCGATGATCCCACCCGGCAGGCCGGGCGGAGTAAGGCGGACCAGCGCATAGGAGGCGACCAGTCCGGCGCCGTCGCCGAAAAGTTGCGGGTCGCCGGCGGCGGCGGATCGCAGCATCACCTCGGCGTCGCCCAGCGTCCGTTCCACCAGTCCACGCGGCAGGGCGCGGATGCCGGTCATCAGCGGCGACAGGGTTTCCCCCGCCTCGAAGCCGATGGTCGCGACATCCACGTCGAGAAGCCCGGGCAGATCGTCGGCGATCACATGGGCGAGACCGCCCATACCGCCGGCCGCCAGGATGGCGAGAGCGGCCTCATGCGTGCGGGTCTGGGTCGACATATTGCTGCGCGACGTGGCGATCAGATGCTCGGCGCATCCGCGCAACTGCTCGATCTCCTCGCGCAGGCGGGCGATCACATGGTGTTGCAGGTCGACCACGGGGCCGGCGTCGAACCGCGCGGGCAGGGTGATCGTGGTGACCAGATCGGGATGGTCCAGCAGAAAATCCGGATGATCGTGAAGATAGGTCGCAACCTGTTCATCACTGACCCGGGACGATGTCGGCGCATTCGCGGTTTCGCTCTTGTGCGCCATCTCAATAGTCCCCGGGGAGACGGGCCGGCCGGTTGGCCGCCGTCGCGAGGAAGGCAAGGGAAAGGATCATTGTCGGTATCACTGTCCTGAAATACCCTGGCATTGCCGTCTGGCGATCGGCCGGCGCGGCGGCTAGAGTGTAGACCATGCTCTTCCCGCCTGCCAATTCCCAAGCTGACGCCGACGTTATGTTCCGTACCGGCGACAGGATCGCTGTTCTGCTGCCGCTGCCGCTGGCGGGCGCCTATGACTACCTGGCCGGTCCGGGACAGGATCTGGCGCCGGGCGATCTCGTCCGCGTTCCGCTCGGCCGCCGCGAGGCGGTGGGTGTGGTCTGGGGACCGGGCAGCGGCCAGCCGGAAACCGGCAAATGCCGCGAGATCCTGGCAAAGCTCGACCTGCCGCCGCTGCCGGCCGGATCGCGGGCGCTGATCGACTGGGTGGCGGCCTATACGCTGTCGCCGCCCGGCGCGGTGCTGCGCATGACGCTCAGCGTCCCCGCCGCCCTGGACCCCCCTCCCGCCGATCCGGTGGCTTATGTCGCCGCCGCCCGCCGCCCGGACGGACTGCGCATGACGCCGTCGCGTCTTCGCGTGATCGAGGCCGCCTGGAAGCCGTTGCCCGCGGCGGAACTGTGCCGCGAGGCCGGGGTCGGCGTCGCGGTCGTTCGCGGTCTGGCGGAGGCCGGGGCGCTGGACCGGGTGGCCGTTCCCCGTCACCGGCCGCCCGCGCCGCCGGACTGGCGCCGCCCCGGAATGACCCTGGGGCCGGATCAGGAGGCCGCCGCCGCCGCTCTCCGCGCCGCCCTGGACAAGGGGTATTCCGTCACCCTCCTCGAAGGCGTCACGGGATCGGGCAAGACCGAGGTTTATTTTGAGGCGGTGGCCGCCGCGCTGGCGGCCGGCCGGCAGGTGCTGGTGCTGCTGCCGGAAATCGCCCTGTCGGCGCAGTGGCTGTCCCGCTTCGAACGTCGTTTCGGCACCCGGCCGCTGGAATGGCATTCCGAGCTGGGGCCGGCGGCCCGCCGCGACGGATGGCGCGACATCGCCTTCGGCCGCGCGCGGGTGGTGGTCGGGGCCCGCTCCGCCCTGTTCCTGCCCTATCCCGAGTTGGGGCTGATCATCGTCGACGAGGAACATGACGCCTCCTTCAAACAGGAGGAGGGGGTCATCTATCACGCCCGTGACATGGCGGTGGTGCGGGCCCGGGCCGGCGCCTTCCCGATTATTCTGGCCTCCGCCACGCCGTCCCTCGAAACCCGGACGAACGTCGCCGCCGGCCGTTATGAGCGCGTGCACCTGCCATCGCGGCACGGCGGGGCGGTCCTGCCGGACATCGCCCTGATCGACATGCGGCGCACGCCGCCAGCCCGTCAGACGTGGCTGTCGCCCCCCCTGATCGAGGCCATCGGAGAGACCCTGGGGGCCGGGGAACAGGCCATGCTGTTCCTGAACCGCCGGGGCTATGCCCCGCTGACGCTCTGCCGGGGATGCGGACACCGCCTGCAATGCCCCCATTGCACGGCCTGGCTGGTCGAGCACCGGTCCGCCGGCCGCCTGCAATGCCATCACTGCGGGTTCCTGATGCCAAAGCCCGCCCACTGTCCGGAGTGCCAGGCGGAGGACAGCTTCGCCGCCTGCGGTCCGGGGGTCGAGCGTCTGGCCGAGGAGGTGACCGAGCGGTTTCCCGACGCCCGAACCGTCATCATGGCCTCGGACACGCTGTCCGGGCCGAAGGCGGCGGAGGAGTTGATCGCCCGCATGGCCGCGCGCGAGATCGATCTCCTGATCGGAACCCAGGTGGTCGCCAAGGGCCACCATTTCCCCCTGCTGACACTGGTGGGCGTGGTCGACGCCGATCTCGGCCTCGCGGGGGGCGATCTGCGGGCGGCGGAGCGGACATTCCAGCTTCTGTCGCAGGTCGCCGGACGGGCCGGACGGGCCGCCCGCAGGGGGAGGGTGCTGTTGCAGACCTATCTGCCCGCCGACAAGGTCATGCAGGCGCTGAAATCCGGCGACGACGTCCGTTTCTACGACGCCGAGACGGACGACCGCCGGGCGGTCGGCATGCCGCCGTTTGGCAAGCTGGTGGCGCTGATCGTGTCGGGACCCGAGCCCGAACCTGTCGATGCGCTCGCCCGCCATCTCGCCCGCACGGCCCCCCGCGGGCCCGGGCTGGAGGTCTACGGCCCGGCGCCGGCGCCGCTGTCGCTGCTGCGCGGACGGCACCGCCGCCGGCTGCTCCTGAAGGCGCCGCGCGCCGTCAATGTCCAGGCCGTCGTCCGGACATGGCTGGCGGGGCTCCGGGTCCCCAACGGTCTGCGCGTCCAGGTCGATGTGGATCCCTATTCCTTCCTGTGACGGCTGTGACCCGCGGGTTGCGGCGCTATCGGCCAAACCCCCATTTATGATAGGGGAAACCGGGCGCCGGCTCTCCGCTATTCCCTTGGCATCTCAGGAGAATTGGGAAAGCCCGGTTATTTCGCGTCAACCCCCCCGACCCGGACGGGAGTCGTCTTGCCAGCCCTCTTTCTATATGCTAGTTAACCGACGCACTATCGGTGGGCGCCCGCTCGCCGATATGTTCTTTTTTGAATAAAATCAATAACTTCGACGTCATTCTTGTCCGTTGCGGCAATCGATGGGGACCGTACAAGTGTCATCCGAAGCCACAGGTTCAATCGCCGAGCGTTATTCCACCGCCTTGTTCGAATTGGCCGAGCAGCAATCCTCTCTGGACGCCGTTGCCCAGGATCTCAGGGCTTTGAAGCTTCTGATCGTGGACAGCGAGGATCTGCGCCGCCTGCTGAAAAGCCCGGTGATCAGCCGCGCCGAACAGCAGAAGGCGGTCTCCGCCGTTGCCGAAAGGGCCGGATTTGGCGCTCTGACGCGGAATTTCCTTGGATTGGTCGCGAGAAATCGCCGCCTGTTCGCCGTCGAGGGCATGATCGCCGCCTTTCTGGCGCGGCTTGCCGTCCGGAAGGGGGAGGTGACCGCGGAGGTCGCTTCCGCCATTCCGCTGGCAGAGAAGCAAATCGGGGCGATCGAGGCCGCCCTTAAATCGGTCGTTGGCAGCAATGTCACCGTCGACGCCGTTGTCGATCCCGGCCTGCTCGGAGGTCTGGTGGTCAAGATCGGCTCGCGCATGGTCGACGGCTCGCTCAGGACCAAGCTGCAACATCTACAGCTCGCTATGAAAGGGGTCGGGTGATGGAAATCCGCGCCGCGGAAATCTCCGCTATCCTGAAGGAACAGATCGCCAATTTCGGAACCGAGGCGGAAGTCGCCGAGGTCGGTCAGGTGCTTTCGGTCGGTGACGGTATCGCCCGCATCTATGGTCTGGACAAGGTCCAGGCCGGCGAGATGGTCGAGTTCCCCGGCGGCGTCAAGGGAATGGCGCTGAACCTCGAGGCCGACAACGTCGGCGTCGTGATTTTCGGCGACGACCGGACGATCCGCGAGGGTGACACCGTGAAGCGGACCGGCGCCATCGTGCAGGTCCCGGTCGGCAAGGCGTTGCTGGGTCGCGTGGTTGACGCTCTCGGCAATCCCATCGACGGCAAGGGGCCGATTGAGACGGAGCTGTTCTCCCGCGTCGAGGTCAAGGCCCCGGGCATCATTCCGCGGAAATCGGTGCATGAGCCGATGTCGACCGGCATCAAGGCCATCGATTCGCTGATCCCGATCGGGCGCGGCCAGCGCGAGCTGGTGATCGGCGACCGTCAGACCGGCAAGACCGCCATCCTGATCGACACCATCATCAATCAGAAGCGTGTCAACCAGGGCGGCGACGAGAAGCAGAAGCTCTATTGCATCTATGTCGCGATCGGACAGAAGCGGTCCACCGTGGCCCAGCTTGTCAAGACGCTGACCGACAATGGCGCCATGGATTACTCCATCGTCGTGGCCGCCACCGCGTCGGATCCCGCGCCGCTCCAGTTCCTGGCCCCTTATGCCGGCTGCGCCATGGGCGAGTATTTCCGCGACAATGGCATGCATGCCCTGATCATGTACGACGATCTGTCGAAGCAGGCCGTCGCCTATCGTCAGATGTCGCTGCTGCTGCGCCGCCCGCCGGGGCGCGAGGCCTATCCGGGCGACGTGTTCTATCTGCATTCCCGCCTGCTGGAGCGGGCCGCCAAGATGGGTGACGCCGCCGGCGCCGGATCGCTGACCGCGCTGCCCGTCATCGAGACGCAGGCCAATGACGTGTCGGCCTACATTCCGACCAATGTGATCTCGATCACCGACGGACAGATCTTCCTGGAGACGGAGCTGTTCTACAAGGGCATCCGCCCCGCCGTGAACGTCGGCCTGTCGGTGTCGCGCGTCGGTTCCTCGGCGCAGATCAAGGCGATGAAGCAGGTGTCCGGCTCGATCAAGCTGGAGCTGGCGCAGTACCGCGAAATGGCGGCCTTCGCGCAGTTCGCCTCGGATCTCGATCCGGCGACCCAGAAGCTGCTTAATCGCGGCGCCCGCCTGACCGAACTCCTGAAGCAGCCGCAATATGCTCCGCTCGCCACCGAGGAGGAGGTCGTGTCGATCTTCGCCGGCGTGCGCGGCTATCTCGACAAGCTCTCCGTCAATGACGTCGGCCGCTTCGAACAGGCGATGCTGGGTGAGATCAGGTCCAAGCATGCGGACATTCTGCAGGCGATCATCAAGGACAAGCAGATCACGCCGGCAACCGAGGAAAAGCTGAAAGCCTTCCTCGACGCTTTCTCCAAGACCTTCGTCTGAGCGACGGGGTGGCCATCGGATGCCCAGCCTTAAGGACCTGAGGGTCAGGATCAACAGCGTCAAATCGACGCGCAAGATCACGTCGGCCATGAAAATGGTGGCGGCGTCGAAGTTGCGCCGGGCGCAGGCGGCGGCCGAGCAGGCCCGCCCCTACGCCACCCGCATGGAGCGCATGCTGGGCAATCTGGCCGGCAGCCTCGCCGGGCAGAGCGGCGCCCCCCGTCTTCTGGCCGGAACCGGCGGTGACGACGTCCATCTGATCGTCGTCGTCACCTCCGACCGCAGCCTGTGCGGCGGTTTCAACAGTTCGATCGTCCGGCGCGCGCGCGCCACGGTGGCCGAGCTGCAGCGGTCCGGCAAGACCGTCAAGCTGGTCACCATCGGCCGCAAGGGCCGCGACCAGTTGAAGCGCGATCATGGGGCGCTTTTCATCGACGGCTACGAGAACGTCGGCCGCAAAGGCCTGACGTTCGGCGAGGCGCGCGAGATCGGGGAAAAGATCATCGAGCGGTTCGAGGCCGGCGAGTTCGATGTCTGCACGGTGCTTTACAACCGTTTCAGGTCGGTCATCGCCCAGGAGGTCACCCTCCAGCAGCTCATTCCCTTCCCGGTACCGGAAGTCGAGACCGGGAGCGCCGTGCCGGTGCTCAAGGCCACCTACGAGTATGAACCCTCGGAGGAGGCCATTCTCGCCGACCTGTTGCCCCGCAATCTGTCCGTCCAGGTGTTCCGCGCGCTGATCGAGAGCTTCGCCTCGGAGCAGGGCGCCCGGATGACGGCCATGGACAATGCGACACGCAACGCCGGCGAGATGATCAACAGCCTGACGGTCCGCTACAACCGGACCCGCCAGGCCCAGATCACCACCGAGCTCACCGAAATCATCTCCGGCGCCGAAGCGCTGTGACGGTCTACATTAGGAGCCTGCTCTGATGACAAAGAACAATGTCGGCACGATCACCCAGGTCATGGGCGCTGTCGTGGACGTGCGCTTCGATGCCGAACTGCCCAATCTTTTGTCCGCCCTTCACACCGAAAATCAGGGCAAGCCCCTGGTTCTCGAGGTCGCCCAGCATCTGGGCGAGAACACGGTCCGGACCATCGCCATGGACTCGACCGACGGCCTGACCCGCGGCCAGAGCGTGGTCGACACCGGTTCGCCCATCACCGTGCCGGTCGGCCCCGAGACGCTGGGCCGCATCATCAATGTGATCGGCGAGCCCATCGATGAACGCGGCCCCATCGGCGCCACGCGGTCCGCGCCGATCCATCAGCCGGCTCCGAAGTTCGTCGATCAGGCCACCGAGTCCGAAGTCCTGGTCACCGGCATCAAGGTGATCGATCTCCTGGCCCCCTATTCCAAGGGCGGCAAGATCGGCCTGTTCGGCGGCGCGGGTGTCGGCAAGACGGTGCTGATTCAGGAACTGATCAACAACGTCGCCAAGGCGCACGGCGGTTACTCGGTGTTCGCCGGCGTCGGCGAGCGGACCCGTGAGGGCAACGACCTCTATCACGAAATGATCGAATCGGGCGTTATCAAGCTCGACGGTCCCGGCTCCAAAGTGGCCCTGGTCTATGGTCAGATGAACGAGCCGCCGGGCGCCCGCGCCCGTGTCGCCCTGTCGGGTCTGACGGTGGCCGAATATTTCCGCGACGCGGAAGGCCAGGACGTGCTGTTCTTCGTCGACAATATCTTCCGTTTCACCCAGGCCGGCTCGGAAGTGTCGGCGCTGCTGGGCCGCATTCCCTCGGCGGTGGGCTATCAGCCGACGCTCGCCACCGAAATGGGCAATATGCAGGAGCGGATCACCTCGACCAAGAAGGGCTCGATCACCTCGGTGCAGGCGATTTATGTGCCGGCCGACGATCTGACCGACCCGGCGCCCGCCACCTCCTTCGCCCACCTCGACGCCACCACGGTGCTGAGCCGCGCCCTGTCCGAGCTTGGCATCTACCCGGCGGTCGATCCGCTGGACTCGACCTCGCGCGTTCTCGATCCCAAGGTTGTCGGCGAGGTCCATTACCAGGTCGCCCGCGACGTGCAGCGGATCTTGCAGACCTACAAGTCGCTGCAGGACATCATCGCGATCCTGGGCATGGACGAACTGTCGGAGGACGACAAGCTGATCGTGGCCCGCGCCCGCAAGATCCAGCGTTTCCTGTCGCAGCCGTTCCATGTGGCCGAGGTGTTCACCGGCAGCCCGGGCAAACTGGTCTCGCTTGAGGACACGGTGAAGGGCTTCAAGGGCATCGTCGCCGGTGAGTATGACCATCTGCCGGAAGCGGCGTTCTACATGGTCGGCACCATTGAGGATGCCGTCGAAAAGGCGAAGAAAATGGCGGCGGAAGCCGCCTGAGACAGCAGGTGAAGCATGGCTGGGAAAGTCCAATTCGAACTGGTCTCGCCAGAGCGCCTGCTCTTTTCGGAACCGGTCGACATGGTTGTCGTGCCGGGATCCGAGGGCGATTTCGGCGCCTTGCCGCAACATGCGCCCATGTTGACGTCGATGCGCCCCGGTGTGATCGACGTCTATGAGGCGGGGGTGGTGACCAACCGGATCTTCGTCGCCGGCGGTTTCGCCGAGGTGACGGAGGAGGGCCTGACGGTTCTGGCAGAGGAAGCCATTCCCGTCGCGGACATTGATCCTCAGTCGATCTCGACCCGCCTCAAGGCGGCGGAACGGGCGATCGAGGAGGCCGACAGCGACCGGGCCCGCGCCGAGGCCGAACGGAGTCTGGCGGTTGCCAAGGCTTTCGAGGCCGCCGCCGAAGGGGCCGCGGTCTGATATCCCGCTCCGCCGCCTTGCCGGGCGGCGGTTCCGGCACGATATAACCTGGTCGGAGAACCCATTTTTCGGGGATGACCAGAGGATGCCGCGCTGGACACAGGACGACATTCCCTGGGAGGCGTTCGAACCCGGGCGTCTGTCCCAGGATCTTTTGGCGCTTGCGAAAGCGGCGGCGTTGACCGAATACAACGCCGCCCAGTACACCCGCACCCTGCGGAAGGTCTTTTCCGGCGACGACGCCTTCGCGCGTCTGGTCGGAGACTGGCAGGTGGAGGAGGAGCAACATGGCGCTGTTCTCGGCCGCTATGGCGCGATGGCCGACCCCTCCTTCGATTTCGAGCGCAGTTTCCGGCTTTTCCGGGACGGCTATGTCCTGCCCGGCGGCGGTGACCAGTCGGTACGGGGATCCCGTGCCGGCGAGCTGCTGGCGCGTTGCGTGGTCGAAACCGGCACCAGTTCCTTTTATACGGCGATGGGCGAGGCGACCGGGGAACCGGTGCTGAAAGCGATTTGCCACCGGATCGCCGGCGACGAATACCGGCACTATCGGATGTTCCTGGAGGCCCTCCGGCGGTACCAGCCGAGGGAGGGCCTGTCCCTGCCGGCCCGGATCCGGGTGGTTGTCGGACGGATCCGCGAGACCGACGACGACGAACTGGCCTTCGCCTATCATTGTGCCAACGAATCGGACCGCCCCTATGACCGGGACCGCTGCAACCGGCTCTACAGCGTCTCCGCCTATGGTCTTTATCGCTACCACCACGCCCGCAAGGTCGTCGGCATGACCTTCAAAGCCGCCGGCCTCAATCCGCAAAGCCGATTGTCGGAGTGGACCTCGCGATGGGCATGGCGGAAAATGGGCCGGCGTGCCTCCGTGCCCCTGTCCGGATGAGGGCCCGCAGCGGTGGAATATCCGGCTTTGCCGGACCACAGGCGGGGGAGGCCTGTGCCACCGGTTTTTTCTCACATCAGCCTGTGCCGATCGGAACCGATCAGCACAGCCCTCAGTCGGCCCAAGCGGGTTTCTCCGAAACCCTTGGCTTCGCTCGCTATCCACTCGCGGGCCCGGGGTGCGCCAGCCAACCGGCGATGAGTCATTCTCGGCGCCGGTTGGTATAAGCCGCCCGGACGCCCGCCCCACGCCTGGGATCAGGGACGTCCGGGTTGTCACCGATTGTGATTCAAGACTGCTTTGGGGGAGGCCGCCGGAGGGGGCGCTGGCCGGTCCCGATCAACGCCGCCTGTCCTGTTACCGCGCGGCAAGGGCGGCGGCGACGGCCAGATCGCGGGCGACGGAAGTGAACTCCCGGACGACGGCCCGATAGAGGTCGCGCTTGAAGGGGACGATCAGCTCCAGCAACTGGTCGAACCGGGTCCAGCGCCAGTCGTCGAATTCGGGGTGTTCGGTCCGGATGTCGATGTCGCAGTCGCGACCGGTGAATCGGAGCGCGAACCATTTCTGGCGTTGTCCCCGGTACCGTCCCTTCCAGACCTTGCCGACCAGATCGGCAGGCAGGTCATAGCTGATCCAGTCCGCAGTTTCGGCCAGGATTTCGGCCTGATCGGTGCCGATCTCCTCCTTCATCTCGCGCAGCACGGCCTGCCGTGCGGTTTCCCCCTCATCGATTCCGCCCTGCGGCATCTGCCAGGCATCGGGAGTGTCGATGCGCCGGGCGGTGAACACCAGTCCCTGGGGGTTGAACAGCATCAGCCCGACGCCCGATCGATAGGGCAGGGATGTCGACGGAGTGTTGGATTGGGACATGGCGGATCCTTCGTCGAAAGAGGGGACGCTCCGGGCGGGCCGGCCCGGCGTCCTTTACTTGGCCGGGGCCGGCGGGCGGACCACGGCGCTGACCGGCGCCAGAACCACGCCCTTCTTCTGCAATCCGGCAAACCAGGCCAGCAACCGTTCGAAGGTGACGGGCCGGGCCGACACATAGGTCACGGCCACCCCATCGCGGAGCGCGACGGTGACGAGGCGGCCCAGCCGGGCGTCGATGGCGCTGCGGAACGGGGTCTCGTCGGCGACCAGGGCGACGGACAGGGCCGCCGGAATGTCCGCCGCCCCGACACCCACCAGTCCGTCACCGACGAACAGCAGGCCGCGCCCCCGGATGTCGCGCAGAACGGCGGGCCATTGTTCCTTCGTCGACACCGGCGAACGCAGGGCGGAGGCGACGCCGACATAGCTTGTGGCCTTGCCGAGGACGGCCTCCAGATGGGCGATGGCGTCGACCGGGCCGTCGGCCGACTGGATTGCCAGCGGCCCGGCGTCGCGGTCGGGGAAGTTCGGCGGTTCCAGAGGCAGGTCGATCAGCACCTCATGGCCGCTGGACCGCGCCCGCTTGACCCAGGTGTCGAGGCTGGCCGCATAGGGACTGAAGGACAGGCTGACATTGGGCGGCAGTTTGGAAATCGCCGCCTCGGTCGCTTCCCGCGAAAGGCCGAGGCCGGTCACGACCACGGCGATCCGCGCGGGGTTGCCCTCCACCGTGAAGGGGCGGGCGTAAACGGAACGGGCTTCCTTCGTCCCGGCAATGACCGGAAGAGGGCCGCCGGAGGAGTTGCGCAGCAGATCGGCACTGGGCGCCGGGGCCAGGGCCTTGAGATCGGTGCGGGCTGGAAGCTGCGCGAAGGTTGGCGGGGTCAGCGGTTCCCCTCCCGGCGGCGTTGCCGGTTCACCCATGGCCGGAGGTTCCGGCGGAGCCTCCGCGCCCGGAGCGGCGGCAGAGCCGGCCGCCGGGCCGGCCGGAGTCTGAAGAGGCGCCGTGGCCGGACCGGTCGATGGCGGCGCGACGGCTGGCGGGACGCCCTGGGGCTGACCCTGCGCCTGGGGCGCCGTGGCAGTTTGCCCGTCTTTCGGGAGGGCGGATTTCTCCGCGCCCTCGGACGGGGGACGCATCAGGGAGTCCGCCGGGGACTCTGCCCCCGGGCGGGCGGGCATGGGAAGGCTGACGCGGGAGCTGTTCTGGGTGACGGCGTCCCAGACGTCGGCCGGAGTTTCTCCGGTCGCGATATACCAGCCGGCCCCCGCGACCACCGCAACGGTCAGCGGAACCACCACCCCATAGACCACCATTGACAACCAGCGGCCCCCGCGACCCGTGGACTGGGCGGGGGCGCCGATACGGTCGGCAGGAGAAAAAGACAGCTTCACCGTTCTGATCGTCTTCAGTTCGCTTTCGCAGCGCCTTTATAGAGCGACAGTCCGTGCAGCAGGTCAAGTGCCCGTGCCAACTGATAGTCCGTGGCGGGATCGCCCATCCTCAGCGCGTCGAGGACCTGCGGCGGGACCGGAGCACTTTTTTCCGGCGCATTCGCAGGCTTTGCCCCGTCGGTTCCGGACTGATCGCCGCCCTGCTGATCGGCTCCTTTTTTGTCGCCGCCCTTTTTGTCATCAGACGGCTGCCCGGTCTGGGCGGCCGACTTGTCGTCGGCTTTTTTGTCGTCGGCTTTCTGGGCAGGAAGGGTGTCGTTCTTGAGGGCGGGGGGCAAGGAGGCCTCGCTGCGGCCGAACCGGGCGAGCGCCTGATTCATGGCCTCCACCTTAGACGGCAGCACCTTGATGTCGGGTTCGATGCCCACGGCCTGGATCGACCGGCCCGACGGCGTGTAATAGCGCGCGGTGGTCAATCGCATGGCGCCATGGCCGGCCAGCGGAATGATGGTCTGCACGGATCCCTTGCCGAAGGATTTGGTGCCGAGAAGGATGGCGCGCCGGTGATCCTGCAGGGCGCCGGCGACGATTTCGGAGGCCGAGGCCGATCCGTCATTGATCAGCACCACCAGCGGCAGGCCGTCGGTCAGGTCCTTGCCATGGGCATTGAAGCGCTGCGTATCCTCGGGCCGGCGCGACCGGGTCGACACGATTTCCCCCTTGTCGAGGAAGTCGCTCGCCACCGCGACCGCCTGATCGAGAAGGCCGCCGGGATTGTTGCGCAGGTCGATCACATAGCCCTGGAGGTTGCCGTTGGCGTCCTTCCTGAGCTGTTCGATCGCCTTTTTCAGGTTGGTGTCGGTGGATTCCACGAACTGGCTGATGCGGATATATCCGACATTGTCCTGAAGCTTGTATTTCACGGTCTGGATCTTGATGACCGCGCGGGTCAGCGAAACCTCGAACGGCGCCTGGCCGTCACGGCGGATCGTGACCTTGATGTCGGTGTTGACGGGACCGCGCATGCGGTCGACGGCGTCATTCAGGGACAGGCCCTGGACGGCCTCGCCATTCAGATGCGTGATAAAATCGCCCGGTTGCAAGCCCGCCCGCGCAGCGGGAGTGTCGTCGATGGGGGAGACGACCTTGACCCAGCCGTTCTCCATCGTCACCTCGATGCCAAGTCCGCCGAACTCGCCCTTGGTCTGGACCTGCATGTCCCGGAAGCTCTTGGCATTCAGATAGCCGGAGTGCGGGTCGAGCGAGGTCAGCATGCCGTTCAGAGCGGCCTCGATCAGCTCCTCGTCGCTGACCGGCTCGACATATTCGTTGCGGACACGCTCGAACACATCGCCGAACAGGCTGAGCAGCCGATAGGTATCGGCGTTGTTGCCCTTGTCCGGAGCCGCCGTCGCGGGAAAAGACAGCAGCGCAAGCCAAACGCAGGCGCCTGCCGTGATCATCACCTTCCGAATCATCCACTGACCTTTGTTTTGTGTGCTGTGAACCAAGGCAACGGGTTAACCGGCTGGCCATTGCGGCGCAGCTCGACATAGAGAAACGGCGCACTCCCGGACTGTCCCATCACCCCGACCGGTTCACCGGGCAGAAGATGCTGGCCGACGTTGCCATCGATCCTGGCCATTCCCGCGAGTAGCGTATGATATCCTTCGCCATGCTCGATGATCAAGAGCAGGCCATACCCGCGGAATGGGCCGGCAAAGACGACCTGTCCCTCGTAAGGAGAAACGACCTGGGCGCCGTCGCGTGTGGCGATCGTTATTCCGCGGGACGGCGCTCCCGAATCGTTGATCTGGCCGAATTTCTGGGTGACGCGTCCGCGCGCCGGCAGGGGCATCTCGCCCATGGCCTGGCTGAAGGGTCGTCCGGGCTGAAGGGGGCGGGGGCTGTCGCCCGCCTTGGCGGCCGCGGCCGCGGCTTCGCGGGACGCCTTGTCGGCCTTGGCCTGGGCCTCCCTGGCCTGGCGCGCCGCCTTCTCCTCCGCCTCGCGGGCGGCTTTGGCGGCGGCGATTTCGGCCTGACGCTTCTCCTTTTCCGCCCGGGCGGCGGCGGCGGCGGCCTCGCGGGCGGCTTTGGCGGCGGCGATTTCGGCTTCCCGGGCGGCCCTGGCGGCGACCTTCTCGGCCTCGCGCGCCGCCCGCTCGGCGGCAGCGCGTTCCGCCGCCTCCTGTTCGCGCCTCTTGCGTTCCTGCTCCAGGCGGACCAGAAGATCGCGCAGATCCTCCGCCTCCGCCGCCATCGTCTGCAGGCGACGGGCGGTCTCCTGGCGCTGCTCCTCGGTCTCCTGGCGGATCTGCTGCTTGCGGTCGTAAAGGGCCGACAGCCGCCGGTGTTCGGAATCGAGCTGGGCCGTGGTCGCCGTGATCTTGCGCCGCTGCCGCGCGATCGTATCGCGGACCGAGGACAGGGCGGCCAGATCGGCCCGCAGAGAATCGGCCGATTCCCGTAGTTTCGGCACCACATTGCGCAGCAGGATGGCGCTGCGGACCGTGTCGGCCGGCGATGTGGGCTGGGCGATCAGCGCCTCGGACGGCCGGAAGGCCAGCCGTTCCAGCGCCGTCAGGACGCCGTTCATCTGCTGGCGGCGCAATTCCAGCGTGGCCGCCTTGTCCTTTTCGAGGGAATTGAGGTCCGCCAACTGGGATTCCAGGTCCGACAGGCTGTCCTCATGTTCCTGCACGGCGCGCGCCGTGCTGACCATGCTGGACCGCAGATCCTCCATCTCCCTGGCGATCTGCCGTGCCTTCTGGTCGATCTGCTGCTGCTCCTCCTGGCCTTTGCGAAGCGCGCTCTCCAGCTCTTTCAGGCGCCGGTCCGGGGCGGGAGGGGCGGAGGTCTCCGCGGGAGACGCTCCGGAGGGAGAGGGGGCCGCGGCGGAGGGACCGGGACTCGTGGCGATCAGGGCGGCCACCGCCCCGGCCGCCACGACCGTCCCGAAGGAACCGCCCGACGGCCCCCGTCCGGGGCCGGGCCGGGGGGGCGGGCGGGGCGGGGGGCCGGGGGGGGGGGGGGTG
>WASQ01000076.1:25647-58621 GCA_009712185.1 Telmatospirillum sp.
CCCCCCCCCCCCCCCCCCCGCCCCCCCCCCCCCCCCCCCGTCCGGGGCCGGGCCGTCTGGCCGGCCGGCCGGGGAACCATCTGGCGGGAGCTTTCACATCAGGCCAGTGCGTTGGCGGGGCGGCGGGTGGTGGCCCCACCGGTTCCGGCCAGCAGGGAATGGCCGGTCATCTCGGCCGGCTGCTCCATTCCCATCAGGGCGAGAACGGTTGGCGCGACATCCGCCAGCCGCCCTTCGGACAGGGCGTCGACGCCGGCGGGGCCGCCAACCAGGATCGCCGGCACTTTGCCGACGGTGTGGGCGGTGTAGGGCTCGCCCGTGACCTGATCGCGCATCAGTTCCGCATTGCCATGGTCCGCGGTGATCAGAAGGCTGCCGCCGGCCTTTTCGACGGCGGCGGTCAACCGGCCGAGACAGTTGTCGACGGTTTCCGCGGCCTTGATCGCGGCCTCCAGGATACCGGTGTGGCCGACCATGTCGCCATTGGCGTAGTTGACGACCACCAGATCATATTTGCCGGTTCCGATCGCCTCGACCAGCTTGTCGGTCACCTCGACGGCCGACATTTCCGGTTTCAGGTCGTAGGTGGCCACCTTCGGGCTTGGCACCAGGATCCGGTCCTCGTGCTCGAACACGGCCTCGCGCCCGCCGTTGAAGAAGAAGGTGACATGGGCGTATTTCTCGGTTTCGGCGATGCGAAGCTGGGACAGGCCGGCGTCGGCCACCACCTCGCCCAGGATCCGTTCCAGGCTTTCGGCCGGGAACAGCACGTCGAAGAAGCGGTTCAGGTCCGTCGAGTACTCCGCCATGCCGAGGCGGACGGAGGTCTTGACGAAGCGGGACCGGGCGAAGCCGTCGAACGCCGGGTCGACCAGCGTGGGCAGGATTTCGCGGGCGCGGTCGGCGCGGAAATTGGCCATCAGCACGCCGTCGCCGTCCTTCATTCCGGCATAGCCGGCGATGACGGAGGGCAGGACGAATTCGTCGGTCTTGCCGGCACCATAGGATTGGTCGACCGCGGCCACGGCGTCAGGCGCCCCGACGCCGGTTCCGGCGACGATCGCCTCATAGGCCAGGCTGACCCGGTCCCAGCGCTTGTCGCGGTCCATGGCGTAATAGCGGCCGGCCACGGTGGCGACCGTGACATTGTGGCCCTTGACCGCGGCCAGGAAGGCCTCCACGAAGCCGCGACCCGACGAGGGCGGCGTGTCGCGGCCGTCCAGGAAGGCGTGCACGGCGACCGGCACCCCGGCATCCGACACGATGCGGGCCAGGGCGACGATGTGGTCCTGATGGGAATGCACGCCGCCCGGCGACATCAGGCCCATCAGATGCAGGGTGCCGCCGCCGGCCTTGAGGGCGGCGATCGCCTTCAGAAGGGCCGGATTTCCGGCAAGGCTGCCATCCTGCACGGCCAGATCGACGCGGGGCAGATCCTGCATGACGACCCGGCCGGCGCCGAGATTCATGTGGCCCACTTCGGAATTGCCCATCTGGCCGTCGGGCAGACCGACCGAAAGGCCGGATGTTTCCAGCAGGGTGTGGGGGTTCCGGGCCATCAGGCGGTCCCACACGGGGGTGTTGGCCAAGGCAATGGCGTTATCCGCGCGTTCGGCGCGGTAACCCCAGCCATCGAGGATGCAAAGAACAACGGGGCGGGGACGGACGGGGGTGCGCAATGTATCAGTCATGCCGATTTTTCGCCGAGTTTTGGGGTCAATGCCAAGATCGCCGGGGCATAAGCCTATATGGCGATCGTCTTTCTGTCTTGGGAGTCCCTCGCGCCGTTGTTCGCGCATTTCGGCGCCGATTGTAATCCACTCAGGGATTTTGCGGATATTAGCGGCTACACCAACCCTCGCGCGCGGTCAAGGGCAGAGCGTCGGGGAAACGGTGGCCATCCGGCTTTCGATGATCCTGGCCCGCATGCCGGCATAGCCGCCCCCGAGGGGGGAGAATCGCCGGGGATTGGGCAGGCCGGCGGCCCGGGCCGCCGCCTGACGGCGGGGCAGCGTCCGCGCCGGCCGATGAAAATAATGCCAGGCCGCGGCTTCGGCGCCGTAGAGGCCGGGGCCCCATTCGACCACATTGAGATACACCTCCATGATGCGGCGCTTGCCCCACAGGGCCTCGATCAGGACGGTGAACCCGGCCTCCAGCCCCTTGCGCAGGGCGTTGCGTCCCGGCCACAGAAAGACGTTCTTCGCGGTCTGCTGCGACAGGGTGCTGGCCCCGCGCAGGCGGCCGCCGTCCCGGTATTCGTCCATCGCCTCGCCGATCTCGATCCAGTCGAACCCGTGATGGCTGCAGAAGCGCTGGTCCTCCGATGTCACCACGGCGCGGCTGAGTTCCGGGGAGATGTCGGCAAGCGGAACCCAGCGCTTCGTCAGCCCCTCCCCCTCGACCAGGCGGATCACCATCAGGGGCGTGAGAGGCACCGGCACGAAACGGTAGAGCGCGACCAGCAGCAGCGGCAGGCCGAAGAGAAGCGCCAGGCCGGCAAGCATCGGCCTTCGACGCGGGAGGAAGCGGCGGGTCGTCATGGGCGTACTGTGCGGGATGCCGGAAATCCGGGCAAGCCCGCCCGATCCCCGGTCAGACTCCGGCGGGGATGCCGGAGCCACTTTGTCTCACGGCGGGAAAGGAGTAACTTCCACGTTCGTTTTCCCCACTCGCTGCCAGGCCCGATGCCCGATCCTTTCCTGTTTTTGCGCCGCGTCCGGACCCCGCGGCCCCTGTCCGGGGAGGCAACCTTTGCGTGGGTTTAAGCCGCGCTGGCTCTGGCTTTGTCTTTTCCTCTTGTCTCTTGGGGCCGGCGGTCTGTTGCAGACGGCCGCCATTCCCGCTGCGCTGCTGCTGGGGCCGATGCTGTGCGCCATCGGATTCGGGGTCGCCGGATCGGGGCTTGCGGTGCCAAAGCCCGCTTTTCTCGCTGCCCAGTCGCTCATCGGCTGCCTGGTCGCGAAAGCCCTGACAGCCACCATCCTGATCGAAATCGCCGACGACTGGGCGGTCATGCTGACGATCGTGGCCACCACGGTGGCCGCCGGCGCCCTGGTCGGATGGTTTCTTGTCCGGATCGGGGCGTTGCCCGGAACGACGGCCGCCTGGGGAGCGTCCCCGGGCGCCGCTGCGGCGATGGTGGTGATGGCCGAGGAATTCGGCGCCGATCCCCGGCTTGTCGGTTTCATGCAGTATCTCCGCGTGGTCATCGTGGTGATGAGCGCGTCCCTGGCGGCCCGCCTGCTGCTCGGCCACGACGCCCCTCTGCCCGCGACGCCCACCCTGTTCGAACCCGTGCCCCCCCTGTCCCTGATCGGAACCCTGGTGGTTGCCGTCGGCGGCGCGGCCGTCGGGCGTCTGCTCCGGATTCCGGCCGGCGCCCTGCTGGTGCCGATGGCCGTGGGGGCGGTTCTGCATACCAGCGGGGTTCTGGAGATCACCCTGCCGCTCTGGCTGCTGGGGCTGTCCTATCTGACGCTGGGCTGGTATATCGGCCTGGGATTCACGCGGTCCATTCTGCTCTATGTCTTCAGGGCCCTGCCGCAGTTGCTTCTGTCGATCCTGCTGCTCATCGGCCTGTGCGGGCTGTCCGCCTGGGCGCTGCATCTGTTTTTGCACACCGATGGCCTGACCGCCTATCTGGCGACAAGCCCGGGCGGCCTCGATTCGGTGGCGGTGATCGCCGTCGGCAGCGGCGCCGACACCCCTTTTGTGCTGGCGGTTCAGACGCTGCGCCTTTTTATCGTCCTGCTGACGGGTCCCCGGATCGCGAGGCTGATTTCCCGCCATTGCTGATCGCGGCGGAAGTCCGGCGTCGGGCGATTCCCTCCCTCGGGCGTCGCCATTCCCGGGCGGCGCCAACCTTGGGCGGTGTCAGGCCGGAGTCTCGGCGATCCGTCGCCGGTACCAGTCGAAGCTGGCCTTGGGCGTCCGGCGCCCCGTCCGGTAATCCACCCGCACCAGGCCGAAGCGGCGGCGGTATCCCTCCTGCCATTCCCAATTGTCGAGCAGCGACCAGGCGAGGTATCCGCCGACCCGGCAGCCCTTCTGGATTGCCTGGGCGACGGCCGCCAGATGCTCCTCCAGATAGAGGATCCTGAGCCGGTCGTCGACCCGCCCCGCCCCGTCCGCACGGTCGTCGCAGGCGATGCCGTTCTCCGTGATCAGGACATCGGGATTGCCGTAATTGTCCCGAAGGTCCTCCAGCGTTTCCGTCAGGCCATGGGCTTCGATCGGCCAGCCCATGTCGGTCCGAGGTCCGGCCGGCGCCGGGCCGAAGCCGGCGTCGACCAATCCTCCGGGCCGGGCTTCGACATAAAGCCGGGAATAATAATTGACGCCGATCCGGTCGAGGGGAAACCGGATCCGTTCCAGATCGCCCTCCAGGATCCAGCGCCCCATGGCTTCGGCCAGGATCCCGGGCACCTCGCCCCGCAGAACGCCGTCCAGCGGCACGCGGTTCCAGAGGGCATCCCAGCGCTCCGCCGCCGCCCGGTGCTCCTCTCCCGGATGGGACGGGCGGACCGGTTGCAGGCTGAGAATGGTTCCCAGGCGGAAGGCGGGGCCGATGGCGCGCAGCGCCGCAAGCGCGTCCCCTTGCGCCAGATTCTGATGATGCAGGGCCTTCAATGTCGCGTCGGCGCCACCGCCGAGACCCGGCGCATGCAGGGTCATGCCATGTCCCAGGATCGCCGAGACCGAGGGTTCATTCAGTGTGAACCAGTCTCCGACCCGGTCTCCCAGGCGGGCGGCCACCACCTGGGCATAGTCGGCGAACCATCCGGCAATATCGCGGTTCATCCAGCCGCCCCGGTCCTGCAGGGCCTGCGGCAGGTCCCAGTGATAAAGACAGGGCATCGGCCGGATCCCGGCCTCCAGCAGGGCATCCGTCAGATGGTCGTAGAAATCGAGGCCCGGACCGTTGACCGCGCCCCGGCCCGCCGGCTGGACGCGCGGCCATGCGACGGAGAACCGGTAGGCCCTCATCCCGGCGCGGCGCATCAGGGCGACGTCGGCGGGCCACCGGTGATAGTGATCGCAGGCGGTGCCGGGCGTCGAGCCGTCGGCGATGGCGCCCGGCTGGCTTGCGAAAACGTCCCAGATCGAGGCTGCCCGCCCGTCGGCGTCCACCGCCCCCTCGATCTGCGGCGCCGAGGGCGAGGCGCCCCAAAGAAATCCGGGCGGCAGGGGCACGCCCGCGCGGGCCGGTCCCGCCATCAGGCCGACGGCCGGCGCCAGAACCGCGCCCAGACCGCCCGCCAGGACCTGTCGTCGTGACAGAAATGCTGAAATATCAATGGATTGATCATGGCGTGTAAAAATTTCGTTATTTCCTTTTACGCCGAATCACATGGAGCCTTGACGCCCCTGCTTGGTAGAGATCCAGCCTAACGCAACCTGTCAGCGGATCGCCAGTATGAGTCCTTCCCAAGCAATTCGCCGCCGTCCCGACGGGCGTTGCTTCGGCGTCGTCCGGTCCCTTGCCGTCCTGATCGCCGGGTTCGCCTGCTTCGGCGTCGCCAGTGAGGCGGGGGCCGCCACGGTCCGGGCGCCGGCTCCGCCGATGGCCGGCCGGCCGGTGGTCTGCATGGCGTCGTGGTACGGCGGCCAGCATGCCGGTCGCTCCACCGCCAGCGGCGAAATTCATTCCCTGGTCCAGCGGACCGCCGCCCATCGCACCTTGCCCTTCGGTACGATGGTCCGGGTCACCAATCTGCGCAACGGCCGGACGTCGGTGGTGCGCATCAACGATCGGGGGCCTTATGTCGGCGGCCGGTCCATCGACCTGTCCGAACGGGCGGCCCGCGATCTCGGCATGACCGGGGAGGGGCTGGCCCGCGTAAAGCTCGAAGTCCTTCCCCGTGGCAGACGATAAGCGGGACGCCGTCCCCCATGATGGCGCGGCAGGCCGGTTCCGGCGTCCCCTGGATATCCCCTCCTCCCTGCCGGACGGGCTGGATGTCAGAATAGTGCGCATCATCATGAAGCAGGATCGGGTTTCTGACTTCGATCTTCTGCTGATTCTCGAGTCATGTCGACGGTATCAGGGGGCATAATACTTTTATATTTTTTGCGAATATCCGCTGATGATCTGATTTTGACGTCCGCACGCCGCCATCTTGATGCAATTTTTATATGATGGACGGTTTTCCGTATGGAAGCTTAACGCGTCCCCGGACTACAGAAGAGCCTCATGCAGTCTGCGGAGGTTTCGCATGCTCGACGCTCTCTTCATCGTGGCATCCATCGCCGTTTTCGCCCTCGGCGCCCTGTTCGTCCGCGCCTGCGCCCGTCTCTAGTGGCCCGAAACCAACATTTGGCCCCCCTCCTGATTCTAAGGACTCGTCTGTTGGATTTTGACCACTGGCCCCGGTCGCGTTCAGGAATGACGGACCGGGTTTTTCAGTCAACGCAAGCCGACAACGCCCGCATGCGGTCGGCTTGAGCGGAGGTTTTCATGGCTTTCGACTTCATCCTCGGCGCCGTCGTGGCGGCCGGGTTGTTCATTTACCTGGGCTACGCCCTCGTCCGCCCCGAGCGTTTCTGAGGAGGTCTTCATGAACGCCGCAGGTCTTCTGCAAATCATTGTTCATTTCGTTGTTCTGACCCTGCTTGCCATTCCGCTCGGCTTTTACATGGCCCGGGTTTTTGAGGGAGAGCGCACCGTCGCCTCCATCGTCCTGGGGCCGGTTGAGCGCGGGATCTACAAGCTCTGCGGCGTCAAACCCGATCAGGAGCAGCACTGGACGGCCTATGCCTTCGGCGTCCTGATGTTCAGCCTGATGGGCATGCTGCTGATGTATGTCCTGATGCGCGTGCAGAACCTTCTGCCGCTGAACCCGGCCGGGGAAACGGCCGTCGCGCCGGACCTCGCCTTCAATACCACCGCGAGCTTCACCACCAACACCAACTGGCAGAACTATGGTGGCGAAAGCACCATGTCCTATCTCACCCAGATGATGGGCATGACGGTGCACAACTTCACCTCGGCCGCGACCGGCATGTCGATCGCCGTGGCCCTGATCCGCGCCTTCACCCGCCGGTCTGTCAGGACCATCGGCAATTTCTATGTCGATCTGGTCCGCTCGTTCCTCTATGTCCTGGTGCCGGCGGCCGTGGTGTTCTGCCTGTTCCTGGTCTGGCAGGGGGTGCCGCAGAATTTCGACGCCTATGTCGCTGCGACCACCGTCGAGGGCGCCCATCAGGTGATCGCCCAGGGACCGGTGGCCTCGCAGGAGGCGATCAAGCTGCTTGGCACCAACGGCGGCGGCTTCTTCAACACCAATTCCGCCCATCCTTATGAGAATCCGACGGCACTCACCGAACTGTTCGAGGTGGTCGGCCTTCTGGTGATTTCGGCCGGAATGGTGGTGGCCTTCGGTCGCATGATCAAGGACAGCCGGCAGGCCCGAGCCATCTATGCCGCTATGGCCCTGATGCTGGCCGTCGGCGTCGGCGTCTGTTACTGGGCGGAAGCGGCGGGGAATCCGGCGGTCTTCGGTCCGGAGGTGGATGCCGCCGCATCCGACATGGCTCCCGGCGGCAATATGGAGGGCAAGGAGATCCGGTTCGGCATCGCCAACACGGCGATGTTCGCGGCGGCGACCACCGGGACCTCGACCGGCGCCGTGAATGGCATGCATGACAGCTTCACCCCGATCGGCGGCATGGTCCCGCTGGTCAATATGATGCTGGGCGAGGTGATCTTCGGCGGCGTCGGCGTCGGTCTGCACGGCATGATCATCTTCGTCATCATCACGGTGTTCATCGCCGGCCTGATGGTCGGGCGGACGCCCGAATATCTCGGCAAGAAGATGGAATCGCGCGAGGTCAAGCTGGCCGTGCTGTCCATCATCGTGTTCCCGCTGTCGGTGCTGGGACTGGGCGCCCTGGCGGTGGTGCTGCCCGACGCCCTTCCGGCGATTTCGGCGGCCGGTCCCCATGGCCTGACGGAGGCGATCTACGCCTATACCTCAGCCACCGCCAACAACGGATCGGCTTTCGGCGGCTTCTCCGCCAACACGCTCTATCACAATACCGCTCTGGCGCTCGCCATGCTGTTCGGCCGCTTCGCGGTCATCGTGCCGACGCTCGCCATCGCCGGCGCCATCGCGGGCAAGAAGACCGTGCCTGCCTCCGCCGGCACCTTCCCGACCCACGGCTGGCTGTTCGTCGGCCTTCTGATCGCGGTGATCGTCGTGGTCGGCGGCCTGACCTTCTTCCCCGTTCTCGCCTTGGGCCCGATCGTCGAGCATCTGTCGCTCGCCGCCGGCAGCCTGTTCTAAAGGTGTCTCCATGAGCATCCATCGTCCCAATTCGATTTCGCTCCTCGATCCCGCCATTGCCGGCGAGGCGGTCATCGCCTCGTTCCGCAAGCTCGATCCCCGGGATCTGGTCAAAAATCCGGTGATGTTCACCACCGGCATCGTCGCCCTGCTGTCCACCATTCTGTTCTGCCGCGACGTTGCGCTGGATCACACCGGGAATATCGCGGTGATCGGGCAGATTGCCGCCTGGTTGTGGTTCACCGTGCTGTTCGCCAATTTCGCCGAGGCGGTCGCCGAAGGCCGCGGCAAGGCCCAGGCCGACAGCCTGCGCAAGACCAAAACGGACACCCGGGCGAAGAAGCTTTCCGGCGCCGATGCCAAAAGCTGGCAGGAGGTCGGCGCCTCCAGCCTCAGGGCCGGCGATCTGGTCCTGGTCGAGGCCGGGGACATCATCCCGGGCGACGGCGACGTCATCCAGGGCATCGCCACGGTCGATGAATCGGCGATCACCGGCGAATCCGCCCCGGTGATCCGGGAAAGCGGCGGCGACCGCTCGGCTGTCACCGGCGGCACCCGTGTCGCGTCGGATCGCATCGTCGTGCGCATCACGGCCGATCCCGGCGAGTCCTTCCTGGACCGGATGATCGCGCTGGTCGAAGGCGCCAAGCGCCAGAAGACCCCGAACGAGATCGCGCTGACCATTCTGCTGGGCGGGCTGACGCTGATCTTCCTGATCGTCTGCGTCACCCTGCCGGGCTTTGCCGCCTATTCCGGCGCCGCTCTGCCGGTGGTGTTCCTGATCGCCCTGCTGGTCACCCTGATCCCGACCACCATCGGCGGTCTGCTGTCGGCCATCGGCATCGCCGGCATGGATCGGCTGGGGAAGTTCAATGTGATCGCCAAGTCGGGCCGCGCCGGCGAGGCGGCCGGCGATATCGACGTGCTGCTGCTGGACAAGACCGGCACCATCACCCTTGGCAACCGCCAGGCCAGCGAATTCATCCCCCTGGCCGATGTCAACGAGCGCGAACTGGCCGAGGCGGCGTTCCTGGCCTCCCTGTCGGACGAGACTCCGGAGGGGAAATCCATCGTCGCGCTGGCCCGGTCCCGGTTCGGCCTGCAAGAGGTTGACGGATCCCACCCGGCCATGACCTTTCAACCGTTCTCGGCCCATACGCGGATGAGCGGCGTCACCTACACCTCGCGGGCCGGGACGACAGACGAGATCCAGAAGGGCGCCCCGGACGCGGTGATCCGTTGGTCGGCCGCCTGGGCCACGCGGGACGGGGCCGGCCCCGTGGTCGCCGTGCCGCGCGATCTGGCCCAGGCGGGGGAACGCATCGGCAAGGCCGGCGGCACGCCGCGGGTGGTCGGCAAGAACGGCCGCCTTCTGGGCGCGATCTATCTGAAGGACGTGATCAAGCCCGGCATCCGCGAACGGTTCCAGACGTTGCGCAAGATGGGCATCCGCACCGTCATGGTGACGGGCGACAACCCGCTGACCGCGGCCGCCATCGCCGCCGAGGCCGGTGTCGACGATTTCCTGGCCGAGGCCACGCCCGAAAAGAAGCTGTCGCTGATCCGCGAGGAGCAGGGCAAGGGTCATCTGGTCGCCATGTGCGGCGACGGATCCAACGACGCTCCGGCCCTGGCGCAGGCCGACGTCGGCGTCGCCATGAACACCGGAACCCAGGCCGCGCGTGAGGCCGGCAATATGGTGGATCTGGAAAGCGATCCGACCAAGCTGATCGAGATCGTCATGATCGGCAAGCAGTTGCTGATGAGCCGGGGATCGCTCACCACCTTCTCGATCGCCAATGACGTGGCGAAATATTTCGCCATCATTCCGGCGCTGTTCGTCACCGCCTATCCGCAGCTCCAGGCGCTGAACGTCATGCATCTGGCCAGCCCTCAGAGCGCCATCCTGTCGGCGATCATCTTCAACGCGCTGATCATCATCGCCCTGATCCCGCTGGCCCTGAAAGGCGTCCGCTACAAGCCCGCCGGGGCCGAGGAACTGCTGCGCCGCAACCTGTTCATCTATGGCCTGGGCGGTCTTGTGGTGCCGTTCATCGGCATCAAGGCCATCGATATGATCGTCGCCGTTCTGGGCCTGGCCTGACCGGGACGCGAGGAGAACACCATCATGTTGAAACAGTTCAAACAGTCCCTCCTGGCGACCCTGGTTCTGACGGTGCTGGCCGGACTGGTCTATCCGCTGGCGATGACCGGCGTCGCCGGCGCCCTGTTCCCGCACCAGGCTCATGGCAGCCTGGTGGAGCGGGATGGCAAGGTGGTGGGATCGGCCCTGATCGGGCAGACCTTCACCAGCCCCGCCTATTTCCATCCGCGGCCCAGTGCGACCACCGACACCGACCCCAATGATTCAAGCAAGCAGGTGCCGTCGCCTTACAACGCCGCCAGCTCGAACGCGTCGAACGCGGCGCCCACCTCCAAGAGCTTCGCGTCCGACGTCGCCGACCGGGTGGCCGCCCTCAAGGCGGAAAACCCGAATGCCCGGGGGCCGATTCCGGTCGATCTGGTGACGGCGTCGGGCAGTGGTCTCGATCCCGACATCTCGCCGGCCGCCGCCGACTATCAGGTGCCCCGCGTCGCCGCGGCGCGCGGCACCGACGAGGCGGCCGTGCGCCGGATCGTCGCCGCGAACACGACCGGCCGGCTTTTCGGTTTTCTGGGGGAGCCCCGGGTCAATGTTCTGGCCCTGAACTTGGCCCTCGATCAGGAAACAGGCAAACGGTAAAGTCCGGGACGAAGAACGGGAGGACCCTATCATCTCGGACATTCGGGCAGGATTGAGCGGCAGCGCGCGCGGGCGTACGATCGGTTTCTGATGGCAGACAATGACCGTGAAAACCGGCCGTCGCCCGACGCTCTGCTGGTCGAGGCGCAAAAGGAATCGCGCGGACGCCTGAAGATCTTTCTGGGGGCCGCGCCGGGCGTCGGTAAAACCTATGCGATGCTGGAGGCCGCTCATGAGCGGCGGAAGGATGGCATTGACGTCGTCATCGGCGTGGTGGAATCCCATGGCCGGCGTGAAACGGAGAGGCTTGTCCGCGGCCTGACGGTGTTGCCGGCGAAGACGGTCGAATATCGCGGCCGTCTGTTCCAGGAAATGGACCTGGAGGCCATCCTCGCGCGGCGGCCGCAGCTTGTCCTGGTGGACGAACTGGCGCATACCAACGTGCCGGGGTGTCGTCATATCAAGCGCTATCAGGATGTCGACGACATCCTGGCCGCCGGGATCAATGTCTATTCGACCCTCAATATCCAGCATCTGGAAAGTCTGAACGACGTCGTCGAGCGGATTGCCGGCATCAAGGTGCGCGAAACGCTGCCCGACAGCGTGCTGTCGACCGCCGACGAGATCGAACTGATCGATCTGCCGCCCGAGGATCTGCTGAAACGCCTGTCCGAGGGCAAGGTCTATGTTCCCGAGCAGGCGCGCCGCGCGGTCAGCAATTTTTTCTCCGCCGGCAATCTGACGGCCCTGCGCGAAATGGCGCTGCGCCACGCGGCCGAACGGGGCGACGCGCAGATGCTGAGCTATCGCCGGACGCATGCGATTTCGGGCCCCTGGCCGACGCGCGAACGCATTATCGTCTGTGTCGGGGACGACACCGCCTCGGCACGGCTGGTGAGGACCGCAAAACGCGTGGCGGAACGCCGTTCCGCCCCCTGGGTGGCGGTTTATGTCGAGACCTCGGGCCATAACGACCTGCCCGAGCCGCAGAAGGACCAGATCGCGCAGACCCTGCGTCTGGCGGAACAACTGGGCGGCGAGACGGTGATCCTGCAGGGTGAGGATGTCGCCGCCGAAGTCGTCGCCTTTGCCCTGGAGCGCAACGCCAGTCAGATCGTGGTCGGCCGGCAGGGGCGCAAATCGTGGCTCCGGCTGCTGACCGGCGGGCGTTCCGTGACCGACCGCATCCTGGCGCAAAGCGATGCCTTCGACGTGTTGCTGGTCGGCGGCGAGGACGTCGAAAAACCGAACAAGACGTTCGAGACCCGCAGCCCCGAACAGACGATCCCCTGGCCCAGCTATGCGGTCGCCGCGGTCGGCGTCGGGCTGGCGACCGGACTGGGCAGCCTGATCGATCTCTGGTTGCCGGTTCCCAACATTTCCGTGACCTTTCTGGTGGCGGTCATGCTGATCGCCATGAAACTGGGGCGGGGGCCGGCGATTTTTGCGTCGGTGGCGAGTTTCCTGTCCTTCAATTTCTTCTTTACCGAACCGCGTTTTTCCTTCGCGATTTCCGATTCCCAGAACATCCTCACCATCGTCTTCTTCCTGATTTCCGCCATTATCGTCAGCAACCTGGCAAGCCGGGTGCAGCTTCAGGTCGACGCCTCCAAAACCAGCGCCCGGCGGACCGCCAATCTCTATGAGTTCAGCCGCAAGATCGCGGCGGGCGCCACGCAGGAAGAGGTGCTGTGGGCGGTGGTCCACCATGTCGCCGCGACGATCCGGGGCAAGTCTCTGGTGCTGTTGCCGGACGGCAACCGGCTGGTGATCGCCGCCGGCTATCCGCCGGAGGACCAGATCGGCGACAAGGATGCCGCCGCCGCCGACTGGACCTGGGCCAATGGCCGGCCGGCGGGGCGCGGATCGACGACGCTGCCGGCGGCCGACTGGCTGTTCCTGCCCCTGAAGACCGCCCGCAGCCCGGTGGGCGTGCTGGGCGTGCAGATGGCGGGGCAGGAGTTCCTGTCGCCGGAGGACACCCGGCTTCTGGAGGCGCTGGCCGATCAGGCCGCCGTCGCCATCGAGCGGACGACGCTGGTCGCCGATGTCGAGGCGGCGCGGCTGGCGACGGAGACCGACCGTTTGCGGTCGGCCCTGCTGTCCTCCCTGTCGCACGATCTCAGGACCCCGCTGGTGTCCATCCTGGGAGCGGCCTCCAGCCTGATCAACTATGGCGAGACCCTGGATGCCAGGGACAGCCGGGATCTTGCCACCACCATCCAGGACGAGGCGGAACGTCTCAACCGCTTCGTTCAGAACCTGCTCGACATGACCAAACTGGGATCGGGGGCCCTGAAGCCGAACGCCGATTGGGCCGATCTGCACGATATCGTCCATGGGGCGGTGGAGCGGTCCGACAAGCTGCTGCGCGGACGCCAGATCAAGGTCGATATCGATCCCAAACTGCCGCTTCTCTGTCTCGATCCGATCCTGATGGAGCAGGTGTTCTTCAATCTTCTCGACAATGCCTGCAAATATTCGCCGCCGGGCAGTCTGGTCACGGTCTGGGCGCGGCCGGGAAGGGACCAGGCCCTGATCGAGGTGTGCGACCAGGGCGCCGGTATTCCCGAGGCCGCCCGGGAAAAGGTCTTCGACATGTTCTATCGGGTCGAGGCCGCCGATTCGCAGAGCGCCGGCACGGGGCTCGGGCTCGCGATCTGCCGGGGCATCGTCGAGGCCCATGGTGGAAGCATCAAGGCGGAACCCGGGTTGAACGGTGCCGGCACCTGCATCGTCATCCACCTGCCGCTCGGCAATCCGCCCAAACTCGATACCGCCGAAGCGGCGGGGGCTTAAGGAACAGACCATGGCACGCATTCTCGTCGTCGACGATGAACCGCAAATCCGCAAATTCCTGCGTATCAGCCTGGGGGCCAACGGTCACGAGGTGATCGAGGCGCAGACCGCCGACGAGGGGACCGAGGTCGCGAGAACGCGCAGGATCGATCTGGTCATCCTCGATCTCGGGCTGCCCGACATGGACGGCCAGGAAACCATCAGCGCGATCCGCGAGATCAGCCGCGTCCCGATCATCGTTCTGTCGGTGCGGGCGCAGGAGGTCGACAAGGTCGAAGCCCTGGACCGCGGCGCCGACGACTATGTGGTGAAGCCTTTCGGCATCGCCGAACTGATGGCCCGGGTCCGTGCCGCGCTTCGTCAGCACGCGGACGGGCCGGACAGCCCCGATATTCTGTCCATCGGCTGTTTGACGCTGGATTTTTCGCGGCGCGTCGTGACCCGCAACGACCAGGAGCTGCATCTGTCGAAGCGGGAATATGAACTGCTGCGCTTTCTCGCCTCCAGTCCCGACCATGTGCTGACACACCGCCAGATCCTGAAATCGGTCTGGGGCCCGGCCCATGTCGAGGACACGGCCTATCTCCGGGTCTATGTCAATCAGTTGCGCCAGAAGCTGGAGGAGGATCCGGCCGCGCCGCGCCTGATCCTGACCGAACCCGGCGTCGGCTACCGTCTCGCCACCACGGTCTGAGCGAAGAGAGAGAAAGGGCTCCGGCACGGACGCCGGAGTCCCCGATGACAGTAGCGCAGGCGTCCCTGCCTGTGTCCGTTCCCCGCTACCGGCGGCCGCGCAGGACGCTTTCCAGTTGCCGCAACAGCTCCTGGCGATCCTGATCGTTGGTGGCGCCCTGCAGGGTGGCGGCCAGATCGATCAGGAACCGGGCCTTCAGATTGTGCCAGTCGGCCTGCATCGCCGCGGCGGCCGGGGCTTCGGCCGGGCCGGACAGCAGGGCCGGGGCGGTGGGCCCCAGCGGCAGCACCGATCCGATGCCGGGGCGCAGCACCACCGGACGGCCCGGCCGGGCTTCGGCCTCCAGCAGTCCGGCCAGGGCGGCGGTGGCGTCGGGTTCGCCGTGCGTCAGCAGGATCGCGCGGGCGACCGGTTCGCGGGCGGCGATCCAGGTCAGCAACTCGCGCTGATCGGCGTGGGCGGAATAGACGTCGAGATCGCGGATCGTCGCATGGACGCGGATTTCCTCGCCCCGGATGCGCACCGAACCGGCGCCGTCGCGGAGCAGCCGTCCCAGCGTCCCCGCCGCCTGATAGCCGACCAGCAGCACGGTGCATTCCGGACGCCACAGATTGGCGGTCAGGTGATGGCGGATGCGCCCCGCGTCGCACATGCCGCTGGCCGCCATGATGATCGCGCCGGAGGTGATGCTGTCCAACCGGCGGGACTCGTCGGGCGTTTCGATGAAGCGGACATTCGATCCGTCGAAGGGCGCGTCGGTGCCGGCCGCCGCCCCCAGTTCCGCCACATGCCGGCGGAACACGTCGGTGGCGTGAATAGCCAGCGGCGAATCGAGAAATACCGGCACCCGGGCCAGCGCGCCGTCGCGGATGAGCTGTCCGATGTCGAACAGCAGCTCCTGCGTCCGTTCGATGGCGAACGCCGGAATGATCAGATTGCCGCCGCGCGCGAGCGCCGCCTGGACCTCGGCGGCGAGCCGCAGGCGCCGGCCGGCCGCGTCGACGCCGTCCCGGCAGCGGTTGCCATAGGTCGATTCGCAGATCAGATAATCGACGCCGGAGGGCGCCTCGGGGGGGGTGATGCAGGCATTCCGCCGCCGCCCCGAGATCGCCGGAGAACAAAAGGCGGGTTTCCGCTCCGCCGCTCCCGCCGGATCCCGGCTCCGTTCCCTCCGCGGTCAGCAGGATTTCGATGGAGGCGGCCCCCAGGATGTGGCCGGCGGGCCAGAACCGGGCGTGGATGCCGGGCAGCGGAGAGGTCCATTCGCCGAAGGGAACGCTGCCGGTCTGGCGCAGCGACCGTTCCGCGTCCTCGCGGGTGTAGATCGGTTCGACCGGCGCCCCGCCCCGGCGGTGCAGGCGCTGGTTCAGATGCAGCACCTCCGATTCCTGGATGTAGCCGGAGTCGGGCAGCATATAGGTCAGCAGGTCCCGGGTCGCCTCGGTGGCGAGGACGGGGCCGGTGTAGCCCGCCTTCACCAGTTTCGGGATCAGGCCGCTGTGATCGATGTGGGCGTGGGTCAGCAGGACCGCGCCGATGTCGCCCGGGGTGAAGGGAAAGGGCTGGTAGTTCAGCTCCTTCAGGGTTTTCGGCCCCTGGAACATGCCGCAATCGATCAGAAGGCGCTGGCCGTTGTGGACGATGAGATAGGAGGAGCCGGTCACGGTGCCGGCGGCTCCGAGGAAGGTCAGCGTCGATGTCATGCGGTCCGTCTCCCTGTGCTGTTTGCTTTTTTGGGAAGGAGGCGCCGACGGTCAGCGGCGCCGGCGCAGCGCCTGCCCGGCGGCGGCGATGGCGCGGCTGTCGAGACCGTAGGTGCGGTACAGTTCCGCCACGCTGCCGCTGCGTCCGAAATGCTCGACGCCCAGCGCCCGCACGCGATGCCCGGCGACGGAGCCCAGCCAGGCCAGGGTCGCGGGATGGCCGTCCAGCACGGTGACGATGCCGCAATGGGCGGGCAGCGGCGCCAGAAGCCGTTCGACATGGCTCTCTGCATCGGCGCGGCCCTTTTCACGGGCGCGCTGGGCGGCGGTCCAGCCGGCGTTCAGACGGTCGGCCGAGGTGACGGCCAGGATGCCGGCGTCATGCCAGTCCTCGGACATGCGTCCCACCGCCTCGATCGCCTCCGCGGCGACGACGCCGGTGTAGGCCACCACCACGTCCGGATTGGGGCCCGGGCGGCGCAGCCAGTAGCCGCCGTCGATGATGTCGCGGGCCAGAGTCCCGTCGATGGCGCGGCGGGGCTGTTCCAGGGCCAGCGTCGAGAGCCGGAGATACACCGATCCGCCGGTTTCGTCGCGCAGCCAGGTGCGTTCCGAGGGCTCGCCCTCGCCGTCGCGTTGCAGGTAATCGAAGGCCCAGCGCAGGATCACCTCCAACTCGTCCAGGAAGGCGGGCTCGAAGGCGGCCAGTCCGTCCTGCGCCATGCCGATCAGCGGGGTGGAGATGGACTGGTGGGCGCCCCCTTCGGGCGCCAGGGTGATCCCGGAGGGGGTGCCGGCCAGAATGAAGCGGGAATCCTGATAGCAGGCGTAATTAAGGGCGTCGAGCCCGCGGCAGATGAAGGGATCGTAGAGGGCGCCGATCGGAATCAGACGGGTGCCGAACAGGCTGTGCGACAGTCCCATCGCGGCCAGCGCCAGGAACAGGTTCATTTCGGCGATGCCCAGTTCGAGATGCTGGCCCTTGGGGCCGGCCTCCCATTTCTGCGCCGACAGCACATGTTCCTTGCGGAAGGTGTCGGCGATCGGCAGCGTCGAAAACAGCCCCCGGCGGTTCACCCAGGGGCCGAGATTGGTCGAAACCGTGACATCGGGCGATGTGGTCACGATCCGGTCGGCCAGCGCGCCGCCGCTTTTCGCGATGGCGTCGAGGATGCGGCCGAACCCGGCCTGGGTCGAGGACTGGCGGGGAATGTCGACGGACCAGGGATCGGTGAGCGGCACCGGAGCGGCGGTGAGCCGGCGGCGCCCTTCCGCGGCGAAGGGAACCCGGGACAGGAAGCGTTCCAGACGCTCGGCCGGCAGCCCCAGCCCCTCGAACCGGTCCCATTCGTGACCGGGGCGGATCCGCATGGCGGTCTGCAACTGGGCGATCTGGGCGTCGGTCATCAGGCCGGCATGGTTGTCCTTGTGCCCGGCCAGCGGCAGGCCATGGCCCTTGACGGTGTAGGCCAGGAAGCAGACCGGCCGGTCCGTGGGGGCATCGGAGAACGCCTTGACCAGGGTCGGCAGGTCATTGCCGCCGAGATTGGTCATCAGCGCCGCCAGTTCCTCGTCGGAGCGGCGTTCGATCAGCGCTGTCGCCGCCCCCTGGTCGCCGATGTCGTCGAGCAGGCGCCGCCTCCAGGCCGCTCCCCCCTGATAGGTCAGCGCCGAATAGAGCTGGTTCGGGCAGGCGTCGATCCAGTCGCGCAGCGTGTCGCCGCCGGGTTCTGCGAAGGCCGTTTCCAGCGCCTCGCCATATTTCAGGATCCGGACATCCCAACCGACCGCGTCGAACAGGCGGGTGATCCGCTCGAACAGTCCCTCGCGCACCACCGCATCGAGGCTCTGGCGGTTGTAGTCCAGGATCCACCAGCAATTCCGGAGCCCGTGCTTCCAGCCTTCCAGGAGGCATTCGAAAATATTGCCCTCGTCCATCTCGGCATCGCCGACGATGGCGACCATGCGCCCTTCGGGCCGGCCGCCCAGCAGGGCTTTCTCTTTCAGATAGTCCTGCATCAGGCTGGCGAAAACGGTCATGCCCGCCCCGAGGCCGACCGAGCCGGTGGAGAAGTCGACGTCGTCCTCGTCCTTGGTGCGCGACGGATAGGACTGCGCCCCGGCCAGTCCCCGGAAGGCCTCCAGTTTCTCGCGCGAGGCCTGTCCCAGAAGATATTGGATGGCGTGGAAGGCGGGGCTGGCGTGCGGTTTGACCGCCACGCGGTCGGACGGGCGCAGGACATGGAAATAGAGCGCGGTCAGGATGCTGGCCGACGAGGCGGAGGAGGCGAGATGGCCGCCGACCTTGAGTCCGTCCATATTTTCGCGCAGATGGTTGGCGTTGTGGATCATCCACGAGGCCAGCCACAGGACTTTCTTTTCCAGTTCCCGCAGGACCTCGAACTCGACCGCCGGCATTCTCCCTGTCCTCCCGTTTTTTCCCGTCCCGGCCCGGGCGGCCGGACGTGTCCCGACCGCAACCCCGGGGGAGGGGCATTCTATGCCAGCGGGGCGGAGAGGACCACCAACCTGTTGAATCGGGGGCGGAATCGAAGACGTGACGAGGAGAGCCAACCCGGCGGCGGCCGCTGGACGCCATTTAAACTAAAAAATATTGTACAATTAAAAATATTAACAGCAGCATTGACCATAAAATCATCTTTAAGGTAGACTGCATCGATAAATTTGGCATGGGCATCCGTCATGGCACGAGAGAGCGCAGTAATCGTGGACTTCGGCGAATACCGGCAGCGGCGGAGGGCCGCGGAACGGGACGCCGGCCGGCAGCCGGGGGTGGGCCTCCAGCCCTGGCTGATGTGGTGCGCGATGCCTCTTTGGATGGCGGTTCCCCTCTGGTCTTACCCGGCAGGCAGGTGATCTGATCCCGATGCCTCTCGAGGAAGGGCCGGACGCCGCGGAAGCAGGGCCCCCGCTCCCCGATCTTGTCGGCAGCGTGGGGGAAAATCTTCGCCGTCTCCGGACAAGGCGGGGATTGTCGCTGGAGCGGCTGGCGAAGGCCTCCGGCGTCAGCAGGGCCATGCTGGGCCAGATCGAACTGGGGCGCAGCGCGCCCACCATCAATGTTCTGTGGAAGATCGCGACATCGCTCGATGTGCCGTTCGCGGCGCTGATCAGTGGGGCGCCGGGGTGCGATCCGGTGTCGGTCATGCGCCGCGCCGACGCCAAGATTTTGACCTCGCCGGACGGACGGTTCTCTTCCCGGGCCCTTTTCCCCTTCGATTCGCCCCATAAGGTCGAGTTCTACGAGCTGCGTCTGGCGCCGGATTCCCGTGCCCGGTCGGAGGCGCATGCGCCCGGAACCACCGAAACCCTGATGGTCAATAAAGGCCGGCTGGAGGTGGAGATCGGCCGGCGGACCTGGCGTCTGGAGACGGGTGACGCGGTGCTGTTCGAGGCCGACGCCGCCCATGCCTATCACAACCCGGGTCATGACGAGGGGCTCTATTACCTCGTCATGACCTATGTCGATCCCGTCGGGTAGGGCATTGACAAAAACAGGCGGGAGGCCCGCCTCGCTTAAGGGACGTCCAGCCGTCGAAATTCCCGGACAATAAGGCCCCGGGGGCGCCGCGACGAACGGGTGTCATCGCGGCTCGGACAAGGGATTTATTTCGTCGCGGCCATGCAGGCCATCATCGGCATGCCGCCCATCATCATCATCATCGGCATGCCCGCGGTCATCATCTGGGACATCCGGTCGCAGCAGGCGGCCATCATGTCCATGGTCATGCCGCCGTCCATCGGCATCATCTTGCAAACCATGCCGGTCGGCGTCATTTCCATCGTCATGGAACACATCGGCATCATGCCGCCCATCGCCATGGGCATCATCCCCATTGCATTTCCCATCATCGGCATCATGTTCATCGGCATCATGCCTCCCATGGACATCATGGCCTGGGGCATCATGGCCTGGGGCATCATGGACATCATCGGCATCTGCATTGCGGGCATCATCGGAAAGTCCTTTCCATCACGGCGGTTCAAATGACGAGTTCAGCGTTGTGAGGACTATTATCGGAGGCGTGCCGCAGTGCGGCAAACAGCCATAACGGGTGGATCGTCCTTTTCTCCAGTAAATTGGAGGGATGTCCGGTTTGGCCGGCGGGACGACCTGGCATGGCGGAGGAGTCTCCAGGATGATGGAGGGCGTTGCCGGCCGGTGGGCCGTCCGGATGGACAGGCACAATCCGGACAGGGATTCGGGTGATGACCGGAGAATGCGGAAAGAAAAGGACGGCGGCCGGGTTCGTGAATTCAGGGTTGCGAAAGTGGCTATAAACTTTCTGAAAAGAGCTCTTTGTAATCGCCGGACGAAGCGGTATCACGTACGGGCTATGGCGGACCTTTGAATTCAGCGGCGGGCCGGCGACAGAAGTCGGTGGCGGAATCGCGACGGATTGGAACGCAAACGAAACAAGACGCATGCCGTCCCAGGTCCACAAAGGGCAGACCGGCGGGCGCGGCACATTGGATATTATGAATCAGATCATTCCATCGGTCCTTTCCGAATCACTGTCCGGAAACCTGCCATCGTGCCTGCTGCGCGATGAGTTGCTTTCCGAAATCTTCGCGGCCACGGCCAGCCAGGCCGGCGGCCGGCCCGCACTGGTCTGCGACGGAAAAACCCTGAGCTATGCCGAACTCGACCTCTGGTCGAACAGGATTGCGGCGGGCCTTCGGGCCAGGGGGATCGGGCGGGGGTGCTTCGTCGGACTGTGGATGGAGCGTGGCGCGGCGGTGCATGCCGCCCTGATCGGAATCCTGAAGGCCGGAGCGGCCTACCTTCCCTTCGACGCCGACGTCCCGGCGGAGCGTGTGCGGGCCTGCCTGGACGACTGCTCCGCCTCCGCCCTTCTGGTCGACGCGGCCACCGCCCTGCGCGCCGGCGGTCAGCCGGTGCCGGTCCTGCCGCTGGCCGATCTTGAGGCGTCGGTGCCGGACGGGGATCCCGGCCGTCCCGATCTCAGGGCCGAGGGCGCCACGCCGCAGGATCCGGCCTATGTGATCTATACCTCGGGCTCGACCGGGAAACCCAAGGGCGTGCCGATCCGGCACCGCAACATCTGCCATTTCCTGCGGTCGGCCAACAGCGTCTATGGGATCGACGGGACGGATGTGGTGTTCCAGGGGGCATCGGTCGCGTTCGACCTGTCGCTTGAGGAGATTTTCATTCCTTATCTGGTGGGGGCCTGCCTGTGGGTCGCCACCCGCCAGACCCTCCAGGATACCGACCGTCTGGCCGCCACCATCGCCGGCGCCGGAATCACGGTTCTCGATACCGTTCCGACACTGCTCGCCATGCTGCCCGAATCGGAGAACAGCCTCAGGATTATCATCCTGGGCGGGGAGACCTGTCCGCCCGCCCTGGCGGAGCGCTGGTGCCGCCCGGGGCGCCGGATGTTCAACAGCTACGGTCCGACCGAGGCGACGGTGGTCGCCACCATCGCCGAACTGCACCCCGGACAGCCGGTGAGCATCGGCCGTCCCATTCCCAATTACAGTTGCTATGTCGTCAATGACCGGCTGGAGCAGGTTCCGCCCGGGGTCGAGGGCGAACTTCTGATCGGCGGACCCGGAATTGCCACCGGTTATCTGGGGCGGCCGGAGCTGACCGCCGAAAAATTCATTGCCAATCCCTTCAGGGCCGAGGGGCCGGATCCGGTGCTCTACCGGTCGGGCGACGCCGTCAGTATCGGTCCCGACGGCTCTTTGTTGTTCCACGGCCGGATCGATGATCAGGTCAAGATCCGCGGGTTCCGGGTCGAGCTGGGGGAGATCGAGGTCAAGCTGACCGCCATCGCCGGCGTATCCCAGGCGGTGGTGGTCCTGCGTACGGATGAGGGCACCGACCGCCTGGTCGCCTTCCTGGCGGGCGAAGCCGGGGTGACCCGTCCCGATCCGGCCCGTCTCAAAGAGATCCTGCGCGCCGAACTTCCGGCCTATATGGTCCCCACCCATTTCGAATGGCTCGACGAACTGCCCCGCCTGATTTCGGGCAAGGCCGACCGCAAGGCGTTGCAGCGCCGGCCCCTGTCGGCCCGGTCGGTCGAGGAGCAGGAGGCGCCGTCGACCGCCACCGAGGCAGCCCTGCTGGCGGCGATGCAGCGGGTGTTCCCCCGCCAGACGATTCCCTTCGATGCCGATTTTTTCACCGATATCGGCGGCCATTCCCTGCTGGCTGCCCGCTTCGTCTCGGCGGTGCGCGAAACCCCGGCGCTGGCCGGATTGACGCTGCAGGACATCTATGGCGTGCGGACCCTCCGGGCAATGGCGTCGCTGCTCGACGCGCGCATCGCCGGGGAGGCCGGGCAGCGGCGCGACCCGCTGTCCTTCACGCCACCGCCCCTGCTGCGCCGTTTCCTCTGCGGTCTGGCGCAGCTCGCGGTGCTGCCCATCATTCTCGCCATGATCACGGCCTCCTGGCTGGGCGTGTTCGTGGCCTATCAACTGTTCTCCGGCGAGGAACATAATTTCCTGCGGGAAAGCACGGCCCTGCTCGCCACCTACGGGGTGATCAACGTCGTCACCATGGTGGTGTCGATCGCAGCCAAATGGCTGGTGATCGGACGGACCAGGCCTGGCGTCTATCCGCTGTGGGGCGTCTATTACTATCGCTGGTGGCTGGCGCAGCGCTTCGTCTCGATGGTCCATCTGAAATGGTTTCAGGGCACACCCATCATGCGGCTGATCCTGCGCCTACTGGGCGCGCGGATCGGGGCGGACGCGGTGATCGGCGATTTCGAGACCGGGGCGATCGATCTCATCTCGATCGGCCGCGGCGCCACCGTGGGCGGCAAGACGCAGTTCGCCTCGGCCGAGGTGGTGGGCGACAAGCTGATCATCGGCCGCATCGAGATCGGCGACGAGGCCTATGTCGGCACCTCCTGCGTGATCGCCCATGACTGCGTGGTGGAGGAAGGGGCGGAACTGCTGGACCTGACCGCGCTGCCGGCCAAAAGCCGGGTCGGCGCCTGGGAAATCTGGGAAGGCTCCCCGGCCCGGCCGGTCGGCACGGTCGACCGCGACGAACTGCCGGCGGCCTCGACCGCCAGCGCCCTGCGCAAGGGCGTCCAGGCGGTGATCTACGCGGTCATGCTGTTGTTGCTGCCGCCGATCGCCCTGATCCCGATCATTCCGGCCTTCTATGTGTTCGACAGCTTGAGCGACGGCTTCCAGGCGACCTTCTCGATCAGCTATCTCTATGTCCTGCCGATGCTGTCCTGGCCGACGGCGATGGCGCTGATCCTCGTCACCATCATGCTGATCGCCATCGTGCGCTGGACCGTCCTGCCCCGGGTGACGGCCGGCACCTATTCGATCCACAGCTGGTTTTATGTCCGTAAATGGATCGTCGCCCTGGCGACCGAACTGACGCTGGAAACCCTGTCGTCGCTTTACGCCACGGTCTATATGCGCAACTGGTATCGTCTGATGGGGGCGAAGATCGGCAAGGACGCCGAGATCTCCACCAATCTGGCGGGCCGCTACGACGTCACCGAGATCGGCGAGAAATGCTTCATCGCCGACGAGGTCGTGCTGGGCGACGAGGACGTCCGCCGCGGCTGGATGTTCCTGAAGCCGGTCAAGACCGGCGCGCGGGTGTTCGTCGGCAATGACGCCGTGGTTCCGGCCGGCGCGGATATTCCGTCCGGCGTTCTGATCGGCATCAAGTCGCGGCCGCCGGCCCATCATGTGGAGATGGGGGAAGGCGATATCTGGTTCGGCAGTCCGCCGATCAAGCTGCCGGTGCGGCAACGGTTCGACAATGTCGCCTCCAACTGGACGTTCGAACCGTCGCGCTGGCGCCGCCTCGGTCGCGCCCTGTTCGAGGCGCACAGTGTCTCAATGCCGACCATGCTGTTCATCACATTCGGCACATTGGCGGTCGAGGTCCTGGCTCAGTCCGTTCTGGACCGGGATTTCGGGACTCTGATTCCGCGGTTCATCCTCTGCTCCGTCGCCATCTCCTGCGGTCTGGTGCTGTCGGCCGCTCTCGTCAAATGGCTGATGATGGGCGCCTACAAGCCGACCATGAAGCCGATGTGGTCCTGGTGGGCGCTCAGGACCGAGGCGGTGGCCGTGATGTACTGGGGAATGGCCGGCAAGGTGATGCTGGACCATCTGCGCGGCACGCCCTTCCTGCCCTGGGCGCTCCGGCTGTTCGGCAGCAAGTTCGGGCAGGGCGTTTTCATGGACACCACCGACATCACCGAATTCGACTGCGTGTCGGTCGGCGATTTTTCGGCGATCAACAATGTGTCCGCCCTGCAAACCCATCTTTACGAGGACCGGGTGATGAAGGTCGGCCGTGTCTCGCTGGGGCGCGGCGTCCCCATCGGCGGCGGCGCCCCCGTGCTCTACGACCCCCATGTCGGCGATTTCGCCCGCATCGGGCAGTTGTCGATCATCATGAAGGGCGAGGAAATTCCCGCGGAAACCGCCTGGCACGGCGCCCCGGCGCAAACCATGGCGCACCCCCGGGATGCCATGTGACCTTTGAGAGCAGGGCCCAAGCGTCCTGCCCGTCTCCGGCGCGACAGCGGCGGAAATGCCGGACTTTCGGCTGTCGCCGAACGGCGGACGGGACGTCCGCCCCACTCCTGCCGCAGTGTTCCCTCCCCGAGTGAGGCGGGCATCCTGCCCGCCTCCGGCGCGCCAGCGGCGGACATGCTGATCTTTCGGCTACGGACGATCCGGTTGACTCGACGAGGGTTCCGGAGATAGAACAAATCATGAACAATATCACTCTGGAGCAATTGCGCGGACAGATCGCCGCCCTCGAACAGCCGGATCGCCGGATCGAGGCGATGCCGACCGGTCTGGCGGACGTCGATGCGGTGCTGCCCTGGGGCGGGCTGCCGCTCGGCGCGCTGCACGAGGTTCTGCTGCCGGCGGGCGAGGGTGAGGACGGCCCGGCGGTCGGGTTCGTCACGGTGCTGCTGGGGCGGCTGGCCGCCCGTCAGGACGGGCCGGTGCTGTGGGTGTGCGGACGCGACGATCTCTATGCCCCGGGGCTGGCGGCTCTGGGCTTGCCGCCGGAGAGGATTCTGATGGTGCGTCCCGCGCGCGCCGCGGATGCCCTGCGCGCGCTGGAGGAAGGGGTGCGCTGCCGCGGTCTGGCCGCGGTGACGGGCGATGTGTGGGACATGGACGCCACCGCGCGGCGCCGGTTGCATCTGGCCGCCCGCGACAGCGGAGTGACGGCCCTGGTGATGGCCCGGCACGAGGGTGATGGTACCGCCCTGACCCGCTGGCGGGTGGAGGCGGCGGTGACGGAGCCGCCCCCCGGGCAGGCGTTGCGCCAGGGCGTCGGCTCCTGGCGCTGGCGCCTGACCCTGGCCCATTGCCGGGGGAGGGGCTCGGACGGGGAGGGCGTGGTGGCGCGTTGGCTGGTGGAGTGGAATGATGAGACGCATCGTCTCCGTCTGGCTTCCCTTCCTGGCGACCGCCCGGTTGTGCCGGCCGTCCCGGGAATCCGCCGCGCCGGATAGGGGTGCTCCGCTGGCGGTGGTCGGCGCGGGCGCCCCCCGCCGGCGGGTGGCGGTCAACCGCGCCGCCGCGGCCGTCGGGGCGAAGGTCGGGCAGACGGTGGCCGATGCCCGCGCCATGGCGCCGGCCCTGCGTCTGTTTCCCGCCGATCCGGCGGCCGACCGCGCCCTGCTGGCTGATCTGGCCCTGGCCTGCCTGTGCTACACCCCCTGGAGCGCGGTGGACGACAGCGTCGCCGTCGACGCCGGCCCGGGAACCGGCGGGTTGTGGCTCGACATCAGCGGATGCGCCCATTTGCTGGGGGGAGAGCGTCCCTTGCTGCGCGATCTGCTGCGGCGGCTGCGCCGCTATGGCCTCGCGGCGCGGGCGGCGGTGGCCGACACCCCCGGCGCCGCCTGGGCCTGGGCCCGTTTCGGAGATCCGGCCAAGCCCTGTCTGGCTTCCGGCGATTTCGCGTCGCTGGCCGCGCTTCCGGCGGCGGCCCTGCGTCTTTCCCCGGATACGGTCGCCGGCCTCGGACGGCTGGGCCTCAAGACCGTGGGCGACATCGCCGGCCTGCCGCCGGCCGGTCTGACCGCCCGGTTCGGCGACGGGCCGGTCCGCCGGCTGGCCGGGATGCGGGGGCGGGTGGAGGAACCGGTCTCTCCCTGCCGCCCTGTCGCCCAGCCCCGGAGCTGTCTGCGGTTCACCGAGCCGATCGCCCTGGCCGGGGATGTGGAGGCCGCGGCCCGGCAGCTTCTGGCGGACCTGTGCCGGGATCTGGGGATCCGGCGCCTGGGGGTCCGCCGTCTCGATCTGATGGCGGTAAGGGTTGACGGAACACGCCGGCATGTGGTCGTCGGCACCGGCCGTCCCAACCGCGATCCGGCTCATCTCTGGCGTCTGCTGGCCGGCCCGCTGGGGGATCTCGATGCCGGATTCGGCATCGACATGGTGTGCCTGTCGGCGCCCGAAACCGGACCTCTGGCCGCTCATCAGGGCACTCTCGACCCCGGGGGGGCGGACGGTCCGGGGGTCAGCCATCCCTCGGTCGACAGCCTCTGCGACGCCCTGGGCAACCGGTTGGGCTTTGACCGGATGTGGCGGTTCGCGCCCCGGCAGAGCCATCTCCCGGAACGGGCGGTCCTGCGACTGTCTCCCGGGCGGGAGGGTCCGCAAGGGGTGAGGGACACAAAGGGGGGCGGGGCCCCGGACGCGGGACCTTGGGACAGCCGGCGTCCGCTGCGTCTGTTCCACCGGCCGGAGGCGGTGGAGGCGGTGGCGCCTCTGCCCGACTCGCCGCCGCTGCTGTTCCGCTGGCGCCGGCAGATTCACCGCATCGTCCATGCCGAGGGGCCGGAGCGCATCGGCGCCGAATGGTGGCGGCGCGACGAGGCGGACCGGGATTACTATTGCGTCGAGGATGAGGCCGGCCGACGTTTCTGGCTTTTCCGCGAGGGGGCCTATGATGGCCGGACGCTTCCCCGCTGGTTCCTGCACGGGATCTTTCCATGACGGCGCCGGTTTCTCCTGCGACCGGCGCGGGATCCGGCTATGCCGAGTTGCAGGTCACCAGCAACTACAGCTTTCTTGAAGGGGCATCCCATCCCGACGAATTGGTGCTGACCGCGGCGGCGCTGGGGATCGGCGCCATCGCCATCACCGACCGCAACAGCCTGGCCGGCGTGGTGCGCGCCCATGTGGCGGCCCGGCAGGCCGGCCTCCGGCTGGTGGTCGGATGCCATCTCGTCCTTGCCGACGGCAGCCGGTTGCTTTGTTATCCCACCGACCGCGCCGCCTATGGCCGGCTGTCCCGGCTGCTGACCCTGGGGCGGCGGCGCGCGGCCAAGGGGGAGTGCCTGATCAGCCGCGACGATCTGGCCGCCCATGCCGAGGGCCAGATCGTCGCGGTGATCCCGCCCGACCGCCTGACCGGGGCGTTCGCCGGCGATCTGCCCCTTTGGGCCGGTTTGTTTCCCGGCCGCTGCTATCTGGCGGCCAGCCGCCGGTTCCGCGACGACGACGCCCGCCGGCTGGCCCGTCTCGATGCTCTGGCGGCGGGGGCCGGGGTGCCGCTGCTGGCCACCAATGACGTCCATTACCACAGCCCGGCGCGCCGCCCGCTCCAGGATGTGCTGGTGGCGATCCGGGAGGGCTGTCCCGTGGCCGCGGCCGGCTGGCGGCTGGCGGCCAACGCCGAGCGCCATCTGAAGCCACCGTCCGAGATGGCCCGCCTGTTCGCCGGCTGGCCCGACGCCATCGCCCGGACCGGGGAACTGGCCGGGCGCTGCCGCTTCTCGCTGGAAGAGCTGCGCTATGACTATCCGGTGGAGACGGACGGGGGGCAATCCGCCCAGGACCGGCTGGCCCGTCTGACCGCGGAGGGCATGGCGCGGCGCTATCCCGATGGCGTCCCGGCATCGGTGCGCAAGGCGGTGGAGCATGAGCTGGCGCTGATCGGGCAGATGGCCTACGCCCCCTATTTCCTCACCGTCCATGGCCTTGTCCGCTTTGCCGAAAGCCGCGGCATCCTGTGTCAGGGGCGGGGGTCGGCGGCCAATTCGGCGGTATGCTACTGCCTGGGCATCACCTCGGTCGATCCCGCCCAGTTCGATCTTCTGTTCGAACGCTTCATCAGCGCGGCCCGCGACGAGCCGCCCGACATCGACGTCGATTTCGAGCATGAGCGCCGCGAGGAGGTGATCCAGCACATCTACCAGACCTATGGCCGCGACCGGGCGGGCCTGACCGCCACGGTCATCCACTACCGCACGCGCTCCGCCATCCGCGATGTCGGCAAGGCGATGGGCCTGTCCGAGGACGCGGTGGACCGGCTGGCCCGATGGGGCCGCCATCACCGGCCGCTCGCTGCCGCCCAGGCGCGGGAGCTGGGATTCGATCCCGCCGACCCGCCCCTGGCCCGCGTGCTGGCGCTGGCCGGCGAGCTGCGCGGCTTTCCCCGGCATCTGTCCCAGCATGTGGGCGGTTTCGTCATGACCGCCAGCCGTCTCGACGAACTGGTGCCGATCGGCAATGCGGCGATGGAGGGGCGCACCGTCATCGAATGGGACAAGGACGATCTCGATGCGCTGGGGTTCCTCAAGGTCGACGTCCTGGCGCTCGGCATGCTGAGTTGCATCCGCCGGGCGTTCGACCTGCTCACCCGCCATGGCATCGGCGACTTTTCCCTGGCGACCGTCCCGCGGGAGGACCCGGCGGTCTATGACATGCTGGGGCGGGCCGACGCGATCGGCGTGTTCCAGGTGGAAAGCCGGGCCCAGATGTCCATGCTGCCCCGCCTGAAGCCGCGCTGTTTCTACGATCTGGTGATCGAGGTGGCCATCGTGCGGCCGGGGCCGATCCAGGGCGACATGGTGCATCCCTATCTGCGCCGTCGCGACGGGCTGGAACGGGCCGACTATCCGTCACCGGAGCTGGAGGCGGTGCTGGGCAAGACCCTGGGGGTGCCCCTGTTCCAGGAACAGGCCATGAAGATCGCCATCGTCGCCGGTGGCTTCACCCCGGCCGAGGCCGACCAGTTGCGCCGGGCCATGGCCACCTTCCGCCATGCCGGCACCATCGCCCGCTTCCGTGACAAGCTGATCGAGGGCATGGCCGAGCGGGGATATGATCCTGCTTTCGCGGAGCGGGTGTTCCGTCAGATCGAGGGATTCGGCGAATATGGGTTCCCCGAGAGCCATGCCGCCAGCTTCGCCCATCTGGTTTATGTCTCGGCCTGGCTGAAATGCCATCACCCGGCGGTGTTCGCTTGCGCCCTGCTCAACAGCCAGCCCATGGGATTCTACGCCCCGGCCCAGATCGTCCGCGACGCCCGCGCCCATGGCGTGCCGGTGCGGCCGGTCGACGTCAATGCCAGCCAGTGGGACTGCACCCTGGAACCGGACGGTGGGGCCGGCGGCCTGGCGCTGCGTCTCGGGCTGCGCCAGATTTCCGGGCTGGCGCGGGCCGAGGCCGACGCCCTGGTGGCGGTGCGGGGGGATGGCTATCTGTCGCCGCACGACCTGTGGCGGCGCGCCTCCCCCGGGCGGGCGGCGATGGAGGCGCTGGGGGCGGCGGATGCCTTCGCCTCTCTCGGACTGTCGCGGCGTGACGCGCTCTGGACCCTGCGCGCCCTGACGGCGCCGCCGCCGCCGCTGTTCGCCGCCGCCGGCGTCGACGCGCCCGCCGGCGGTCCGCCGGTCCGTCTGCCGGCGATGAGCCTGGGCGAGGAGGTGGTCGAGGACTATGGCCGTCTGCGTCTGTCGCTGAAGGCTCATCCGATGGCGTTGCTGCGGCCGGCCTTCGACGGGCTCGGCGTGGTTCCGGCGGAGCGGCTGGCCCGCCTCCGGCCCGGCCGGGGCTCGGTGGCCGGACTGGGCCTGGTCCGCCAGCGGCCGGGCACCGCGCAGGGGGTGGTCTTCCTGACCCTGGAGGACGAGACCGGCGTCGCCAATGCGATTGTCTGGCCGGCCCTGGCGGACAGCGCGCGCGTTCCCCTGCTGGGGGCGGCGCTGATGCAGGTCGACGGCCGTCTGCAACGCCAGGGGGCGGTGATCCATGTGGTGGCGGAGCGACTGACCGACCGCACCGGTTATCTGGCCTCCCTGACGGCGGATCGCGACTGGACCGTCCGGTCCCGCGATTTTCACTGACCGGAACCGGTCCGCGCCGGCCGGGATCAGATCCAGCCCAGCAGGCGCCACCACAGGAAATCGAGAGGCAGCAGCACCAGGATCGTGAGGACGGCCAGCAGCAGGCACAGACGTTGCGCCGGTCCCATCTTCTCGCGGCCCAATTGCATGGCGACCACCAGGGGGGCCGATTCATAAGGCAGAAGCGGGTTGGAGAATCCCAGAACCTGGCTCATCAGCACGGCCTCCAGCGGCAGGCCGGAGGCTTTCGCCATCTCGCCGGCCAGCGGCGTCAGCACCGCCGGCACGCCGGGCAGCGGCGTCGCCAGCCCGACCAGGGTGCTGACCGCCGACAGACTGGCGAAATTGGGGGCCGCCGCTCCGGGCGACAGCGGCAGGATGCCGATGATCGCGGCGGCCAGTCGGCCGCCCAGGCCGGATGTGTCGACCAGCGCCCCCAGGCCCATGATTCCGGCCACATAGAACAGGGACCCGTAATTCACCTGTTCCGAAAAGCCCTTGCGGTCGACCAGTCCGATCCCCGGCGACAGCAGGATCAGCGCGGCCAGCATGCTGACCCAGGCCGGATTGATGTGATGGACCGAATCCGTCATCCACAGGCCCAGCGCCCCGGCCAGCAGCAGCGACAGCCCGCGCTCGCTCCGCCGCAGCGGCGTTCCCGGTACGGCGGGCGCCGGCCTCGGCCGGTCCGGGCACATCCAGACGATCAGAGGCACCATCACCGCGGTCTTCAGGAGGCCGAGGACGGGAAAATGCAGCAGAAGATAGGCGCCATAGGTCGGCACATAGTGGTAGGCGGTCTCGGTGGCGCCGACCAGAACCATGTTCGGGACATTGGCGGGCAGCACGGAGAAGGTGGGCACATGGCAACCGAAGGCGGCGGCGAGGACGACACCGGTCCGCCCCTTGCTGCCGGGTGTGAAGCCGAAGCGGTCCGCGAGGCTGAGGGCGATCGGCATCAGCAGCACCGCGCGTCCCATCGAGGAGGGCATGACGAAGCCCAGGATCACCCCCACCACCGTGACGCCGGTGATCACGCCCCAGTAGCTGTCGCCGAAACCGCGCGCCAGGCGTTGGGCGATCCGTTCGCCGAGGCCCGTCGTTTTCACCGCGATCCCCATGACCAGGCCGCCGAAGATCAGCCACCAGGCGGCCGAAGAGAAGCCGCCGAAGATCACGGCCGGCGTCGCGACGCCGAACAGCATGGCCAGGGTAAAGAAGGCCAGGGCCGTGATATACTCGGGTATGGCGCCGGTGGCCCACAGGCCGATCGCGCCGACCGACAGCGCCAGGGCCCGGTTCTCCGGCGGCGGAAGCTGGGGGAACAGCAGCAAGGCCAGTCCCGCCATCACCGCCACAAGGGCCAGGACCTGATGACGTGACCATCGTCGGGGCATGGGAAGGGGTCTCTTCGGAGAGGGGTCCCTATCTTTGCCGAAAGTCCCGCGCTGTCAAGACGGGCCCGGCGCCCCGATGGGCTTCGGATGGCAATCCCGCTGAAAGGTTTGTCTGGCGCCGGGGGCGACGCTATTTTATCAATCAGGGTCCCGGTTTGCCGCCGGTCTCAAAGGCGGCGCGCCGCAATCGGTAACGACGGAAAGCAGGTGGGAACATGTCCCTTGTGCAATGGAGTGACGAACTGACCGTCGGTGTCGCGGCAGTGGACGACGACCACCGGAAGCTCTTCAGTCTGGTGAACTATCTCTATGATTCGATGGTTGCGGGGCGCGAACGGCCGGTCGTTGACGATTTCATCAACAGTCTCCTGATCTACACCCGCGAACATTTCGCGCGTGAGGAGGCGTTTTTCGAAGAGACGGGCTATCCGGACAGCTTCGTCCACAAAAAGGAACATGACGATCTGATCCGGCAGATCACCGATGTCCGCGAAAGCTTCAAGTCGGGTGCCACGCCGCAGAAGACGCTGGAGATGATCGGTTTTTTGAACAAGTGGCTGATCGAGCACATCCGAAAGAGCGATAAAAAATATGCTCCCCATCTGCACGCCCAGGGCATTTCCTGAGCAAGGCCCGGGGGATTCGATCGGCGCGGAAGGGGGGAACAGGGGTATGGACCATAAAATTACGCCGGGAGCGGCGGTGTCCGGGGGCTGGGAACTGGTTTTCCCGCGTTATACCCCGGCACAGTTGTTCGCGCTGGCGTCCGATATCGAAAGCTATCCGTTTTTCGTGCCCGGCTGTGTCGCCGCGCGCATCACCGAACGCCGGGACAATGTCTGGCGCGTCGAGAATGTGTTTTCCTTTGGTCCGGTCCGGCACCGTTTCCTGCGCCGCGCCGAGATCAATCCGCCCGACGGCCTGGAAATCACCTCCACTGACGGCCCCTGGAAGATTTTCCGACTGGCGTGGCAGTTCGCCCCGCAGGAACAGGGCTGCAAGCTGGGGTGCCATTTCACCGTCGAATTCCGCTCCAGCGTGCTGGCCGCCTTCGCCGCCCTGGGACAACATGGCGCCGAGCGGCGGATCATGATCGCCTTCGAACGCCGCGCCAAAGCCCTTTACGGATAACCCGCCGCCTGCCGCGGCGGACTCCGGGGGGGGGGGGGGGGGGGGGGGGGGGGGGGGGGTCCGGGGGGGGGGGGG
>WASQ01000076.1:58631-120972 GCA_009712185.1 Telmatospirillum sp.
CCCCCACCCGCCCCCCCCCCCCCGCCCGCGGCGGACTCCGGCAGGGACGCCGGAGCCACTGTTTTTCCCCAATCCCGGTGGCACAGGCTTCCGCGCCTGTGTTCTGTGTTTTCTTCTTTTGCGACGGCCCGGGGTGTCCCGTGATTTCCTAAAAGGATATTATCGGAGACATTGCCGATGACGGCTCCCGTCATCCTGTATCGCCGCAATCTAACATTTTGTTCCCTTGCGAGTGGGGCCAAGCATCCGGGGGTGTGAAAAAATTCCACCAGTGGTTCCGGCGTCCCTGCCGGTGGTCCTGCGAAGCCGGAGTTCAGAAATTCCGCCGCTTGCGCGTCGGCGGCGGGCAGGATGCTTGGCCCCACTCGGGGGAGAGAACATAGCAGTAGGAGTGGGGCGGACGTCCCGTCCGCCATTCGGCGAAAGCCGAAAAATCAGCATGTCCGCCGCTTCCGCGCCGAACGGCGGGCGGGACGCTTGGCCCCACTCCTGATTCAGGGACTCGTCTGTTGGATTTTGACCGCTATCGTCTCCACGGCTATGTCGTGATGAACGATCACGTCCATGTCATCGTCACTCCGCTTGCCCCCTGGATGCTTGCGGATCTGCTCCATTCCTGGAAATCGTTTACGGCCAACAGGTTCCAGCGGATGACGGGGCCGCCGTCCGGCGCGCCTATCTCCTCTTATCGGTCTTGCTGCATCCGGCCACGACGGCGTCGCGCGTCACGCGGCCGTCGTGATTGTGATCCAGCCCGGCGAAAATCTCCTCCGCCTGCGCCATGAAATCGGCCGTGGTCACCTTGAAGTTCAAGGATTTGTCCGCCGACATCACCGGATCGGCCCGGGTGTCGACCTCGGGGCCGCGGAGCGCTCCAGGCAGCGGGCGCGAGGTGGTCCCTCCTCTTGCCCGGTCATAGGGCGAGGGGGATGCCAGCGGGTCGTTGAGGGGGACCACCGGCGTCGACTGGGGCGCGTAGGGGGCGCGATAGTCGGACAGGGCGGCGGCGGTGACATAGCCGGCTTTGTGGCGATCCATCCGCTCGAACTGCTGACGCGCATCGGTCAGGAATTCCGTGCGGTCGATGACACCGTCATGGTTGGCGTCCACCCGGTCGAACCAGGCCGACATCGCCTCTTCGCAGGCCGGATGGCCTAGCGGTCCGCCGGACAGCGGTTCCGCATTGGGGCTGAACAGGATCGGCCGGAGGGAAGGGGGGCGGACATGTTCCCGGCTGTCGCGTCCGGCGCAGCCGGCGATGGCTCCCGCCAGAAGAATCACTCCCAGCACCGCCATCCCCCGCGAGAGGCGGCGTCCTGTCCCCGGACAGGGCTGTGACGGGGCGGGAAAAGAGGGCTCCGGACGCAAAGTCATCTCCATGCACGCGGGGGGAGGGGGCGGGACCGGTGGCGGCGGCCGGATGGCGGTCCTTCAGGACATTAGCGGAATCGACTTTCACGCGTATAACGCCAAAACGGCCGTTTGGTAACAGATTATTTCAAAGAAGAGGACAACGGGAAACCGAAAGGGCAATCTTTTCAGATCGCTGGTCGGGCGCCGATCCGATTTGGAACGATCGATCTGCAACCGACGCAATATTGACGATTGTCACAAATTTCCGCAAACTGGTCTGGCCACCACATTTGATCACGCGAAAGAACACCTGGATGCTCCGCGCTTTTGCGGTTGGAACGCTTGTACTGATGATGGCGCTGTGGCCGCAGTCAGGCAAGGCGACAACCTTGAACGAGCTCAAGGTGGAAGTGCGCGTGGTGGATTTTCTTCAGGATCCGCCGCGCGGCCGGACGCCGGTCGCCATTGTCTACGATCCCCAGATCAGGGCGTCGTTCGACGACGCCGTTGCCATGTTCATCCATCTCCAGGATCAGCGGGAAGGGGGGAAAGCGCAGCTGTTCCCGATCCTCACGGATGTGCGCACCCTGGCCGAACGTCCGGATGTTCGCATAGGTTTTATTGCTCAGGGCATGGAACAGCATTACGGTCATATCTTCGACTATGCGCGGGATCACCACATGCTGACCATTTCCGCGGACCTGGGCTGCGTCCGCAAGGCGCAATGCATGGTCGGCGTGGCGGGGTCGCCCCGGGTCGAGGTGATAATCAGTCAACAGGCAGCGTCGGCGGGCGGTATCGCCTTCACCGAGGCATTCCGAATGATGGTGACGGAAAACTGACGATCCAGAGGCCCATGGCATTTGCCGTCGCATGTCTCCTGGCGATCGCCCCTGCGGGCCGGTCCCGGGCGCAGGGCCTTGACTATCATGCCTACGAACAATTGTTCGGCGAACCGGTGACGGCCAGCGCCACCGGAAAGCCGGAACGGGTGTCCGAGACGCCGGTGCAGATGGACGTCATCACCGCCGAGGATATCCGGCGATCCGGTGTCCGCGACCTGCCGACGCTGTTGCGGCGGCTGGGCGCCGTCGATGTTCTCCGGGGATCCTCGACCATGGCCGATGTCGGGATCGGTGGTTTCATCCGGTCGTTGTCCAGTCGCGTGATGGTGACGATCAACGACCGGCCGGTTTATTCCGATCTGATGGGGGCGGTCCTGTGGCCAACGCTTGCCGTGGAACTGCCGGAGATCCGTCAGATCGAGGTGATCAAGGGGGCCCAGAGCGCCCTTTACGGTTTCAACGCGGTCGACGGCGTCATCAATATCGTCACCTTCGCGCCCGACACCGATCCCGTGAACGTTGTTCAGGCCCGGATCGGCAATCATGCGCGGCGGGACGGCACCGCCATCGCCTCGATCGGTCTGGGAGAGGGGAGAGGCATCCGCCTGACCGCCGCCACCGATCATGCCGGCGATTCGGGGCTGGTGGTCCGCACCCCGCTGGACGCCGCCTTCCGCAAGGATCCGAACCGGCGGTCCTTCGCCTTCGACGGACGCTGGTCCTTCACCGACGGCGGTGCCGCCCGGATCGGCGCTTCCCATACCGACGTGACGGACCGGACCGTCGCCTACAACGCCTATTTCGAGGCGCGGGTCGTCACCGACGTGGTGGAGGCCTCCTACGCCCGCGACAGCGCCGTCGGCCACTGGAGCGCCGATCTGTCCTATACCAGCATGGATCTGCCCTGGGTCGCCTCCGAACCCACCGGCCAGCAGACCAACCGTGACCGCCTTCTTGACATCCGTCTGTCGGATCTCTTCAAGCTGGGCGCCGACGACAGTTTCCGGCTGGGCTCTGAGATCCGCCATGACGCGCTGACGTCGAGCAATCTCCAGGGCGGCACCCTGACGGGCGACCTTCTGGCCGGGTCGGTGATGTGGCAGCACCGTTTTTCGCCGGACTGGTCGATGGTCAACGCCGCCCGGTTCGATCATGACGCCCTGGGCCGAAGCGGACCGGGCGGAAGGGTCGATCTGTTCGGCAACCAGGCGTTCGATCGCGCTGTGATGGGAACCAGCGTGAACAGCGCCCTGGTCGGCAGAATCACCGGGGAGGACACGCTCCGGCTGGCGTTCGGTCGCGGTCTGAAGCTGCCGTCGCTGACCAATTTCGGTCTGCCGGTCCGGTTCCTGCCCCGCTACTCCAACAGTCTGCTGTCGGAAAATCCCAATCTGCCGGCCGCGTCGGTCGATGACCTGCGGCTGGCCTGGGACCATGCGCTGGACGGCGGGGCAACGGTGGCCCGTCTGGCCCTGTTTCATGATGCGACGTCGAAGACCGTGGGGCCGGTCGCCGCCGTGGTGGCCGGCCGGCCCGTCCTGATGACGGCGTCGACCGCCGGCGTGGTGACAAACGGGATGGAGCTCGGCCTGCTCCATCGCGCGCGCCGGGGATGGACCTGGCAGGCCAATTACACGCTGGACCGACTGCACGAACATCGGGACCAGGGGCTGCGCGACAGCCTGCCCGAACATAAAATCAATCTGGAGGCCGGATATGCCTGGGAGGACTGGCAGGCCGGACTGGCCGCCGCCTATCGCTCCCCGACCCGGGGGCTCGTCCTGCAGGCCGGTCCCCGTCCGATCGTCACCGTCGGCAACATCAAGGCCCACAGCGAGCTGTCGCCCCATGTCGCCTGGCAGGCTGGCGACAATGTCCGTGTCGACCTGACCGCGGAGAACCTCTGGCCTTATCAAGATACGCTGCTCCAGAAGATGGATACGCGGTATTATTTGTCAATTACCATTAGCTATTGAGATAAGATGGATCAACCTAGAGGCGATCATTCCGATGGCCCCTCCCCCATGCCGTCCAAGGCGCGGGGCTCCTCCGGGCTGCCGGGCTGGCTGGCGCCGGACGAGTTGTTCTCGCGCCGGCGCCTGTTGTTCGCCCTGCGTGTCGGATTGCTGCCGGCCATCGTGCTGGCCTTCGTCGGTCTGTTGTTCCAAGTGGGCAGTTCGGTCCTGCGCAATCAGGAAACCGTGATGAAGGCGGTGGTTGAGACCGACCTGGAGAGTATTTCCCGGTTGGCCGAGATCAACAACCGCCTTCAGGCGACCAATGCCGAGATCTATCGGCTGATGACCCTGGTCGCGGCCCATGAACGGGTTCCGGATCTGCGCGACAGGGTCGACGGGTTCAGCCGGCGGATCGACAAGATCATCGTTGATCTGCACGATTACAGCGAACGCGAGCCGGCCGCCGCCAAACAGGTCTCGATCGACGAATTCGTGCGCAATCTGGAACTCTACAAGGGCGCGATCCTGTGGGTGGGATCGATGCTGGAGATCGATTTCCCGAGCGCTGTCGCGTTCATCACGCCGTTCAACCAGCATATCGACCGCATGAGCGCGCAGCTCACCAAGATCATCGCCGTCTCGTCGGAGAAGGCCAACGACCGGGCGGTCGCGGCCGCCAACGAACTGCACCAGGTCGCCAACGACTATATGATCGGGTCCGTCGCGGTCTGTCTTCTGGTGTCGATTTTCACCTGGCGCATGGGCAAGCGGCAGGAACGGCTGTTCATGACCACCGTGCAGCTTGAGCGCATGGTGGCGGAACGCACCAACGATCTGTTCTCCGCCAAGGAGCAGGCGGAAGCCGCCACCCAGGCGAAATCCCAGTTCCTGGCCGCCATGAGCCATGAGATCCGCACACCGATGAACGGCGTGATGACCATGGCGAAGCTCCTGCATCAGACCAATCTCGACGCTGAGCAGGACGGCATGGCCTCGGTGATTCTGGAATCCGCCGGCGCGCTTCTGACCATCATCAACGACATCCTCGATTTTTCGAAGATCGAGGCCGGGAAGATGGAACTTGAGCACTCCCCCTTCTCACTGGTGGCGCTGGTCGAGGAGGCGGCCGAGCTGCTGATGCCGAAGGCCGAGGAAAAACGCCTGAAGCTGGCCTCCTGCATCGACCCGGGCGCCCCCGACCATTTCCTGGGCGACCAGATCCGCCTGCGCCAGATCCTGCTCAACATGATCGGCAACGCCGTCAAATTCACCAAGACCGGTCATGTGCTGGTGGAGGCCACGGTGGACCGGCGTCCCGACGGGGCGACGATCCGCTTCGAGATCGCCGACACAGGGATCGGCATTACCGAAGAACAGCAGCGCCGGTTGTTCCAGCCGTTCGAGCAGGCCGACAGTTCGACCGCCCGCCGCTTCGGCGGCACCGGACTGGGCCTGTCGATCTGCCGGCGGCTGGTGGAACTGATGGGGGGCGAGATCGGGCTCACGTCCGAACCCGGCCGCGGGTCGCTGTTCTGGTTTTCGGTTCCCTGCGCCCTGGCGCCGGAGCCCGAGCAGGAGCAGGAACGTCCCCTGACGGGTCTCACCGTTCTGGTGGCCGAGGACGATCCCGATGTGGCGGCCATCTGGCGTCGCTATCTCGACTTTCACGATGTGCGGACCGACGTCGAGACCTCGGCGGCGGGCGTGCTGGCCGCCGGCCGGGCGGCGGCGGCCCGCGGCGCCCCCTACGACTTCGTTCTGGGCGACAGCGAACTGGGCGGCGGCTCCACCATCGATCTTGGATCGACCCTGTTGCATGACCCGGTTTTCGGCGGTGTGCGGCCCCTGCTGGTGGCGTCCCGGGCGCAGCGTTCGACCTGTCCAGAGGCCATCCGGCGCGGGTTCGTGCGGACTATCACCAAGCCGGTTCGCCGGACCGCTCTTTCCCTGACCATGGCTGCGGCCGCCGGCCGCAGGCTCGGGATCTCCGACCGGCCGGCGCCGGAGGAGCGGGAGGCCCAGCATCTGTCCTGGGGAAAACCTTCCCGGGAGGAGGCGGAGGCCGCCGGCGCCCTGATCCTGGTGGCGGAGGACAATCCGACCAATCAGCTGGTGATGCAAAAGCTGATGGACCGGCTGGGCTATGTCATCGATCTGGCCGGCAACGGTCATGTCGTCCTCGACAAGCTGCGCGACCGCCGCTATGGCTTGCTGATTGCCGATTGTCACATGCCGGAAATGGATGGTTACGACCTGACAACCCGCATCCGCGCTCAGGAATCGGAGACCGGCGAGCATCTGCCGATTGTTGCCCTGACCGGCGATGCCCTGGTGGGGGCGGCTCAATATTGCTTCGACGTCGGCATGGACGACTATCTCAGCAAACCGGTGGTGATCGAACTGCTGGACGCGACCATCCAGCGCTGGCTGCCGGTGGCGGCGACCCTGCGCCGCGCCCCTTCTCCAGTCCCGTCCGCGTCTCAAGTCCCGTCGCGGGATCCGTCGCCTGTGCCGGGGGAGGCCCCGTCCGCCACGATTGCCTCCGTCATGCCATTCCCCGGCGGTGAGGGGGGGCGCCTGGGGGGCGCGCCTCTGGCGCCGAAATCTGCGCCCGTGGCCGATCCGGCCTGTCTGGTCGAGGCTTTCGGCGGGTTCACCGACGACGCCCTGGCGTTGCTGGATCAGTTTTTCGGCAGCGCCCAGGCGGATATCGCGGGGGTGCGCGACGCCCTGTCCCGGGGGGATGGCGCCGATGCGCGCAAGACCGCGCATCATGCGGCCAGCGGTGCCCGCAGCATCGGCGCCGTGGAGTTCGGCGTCCTTTGCTCCTCGATCGAGCGGGCCCTGGCCGACGGATATGGTGTCGAGGATCTGGTCAAACAGCTTCCCCCGACCCTTGACCGCGCCCGCCAGGGATTCGACGCTCTCATCCTGTCCGACCGCGCCCAGCAGTGGGAACAGCCCGCCTGAGCCGGGTTTGCCGGCTCCGGCGCCGGAGTCTTTCCCCACAGGCGCGGAGGCCTGTGCTCCTGGAATTGGAATCGTCCCCGACGGAGTTCGCTACTCCTTCTGGGGCCGGCCGCCGCGCACGCCTTTGCCCGACAGGCGGTCGAGATACCAGCGATAGGTGCTGTCCAGCCCCTCCTCCAGGGGAATGCGGCTTTTCCAGCCCAGGGCGGCAAGCCGGTCCACGTTCAGCACCTTGCGCGGGGTGCCGTCCGGCTTGTCGGTATCGAACTCGAAGCGTCCCTCGAACCCGACCACCCGGGCGATCGCCTCGGCCAGACCCCGGATGGTGATCTCGACACCGGTGCCGACATTGACCGGCGCCTCCTCGTCATAGCTGCGCAGCAGGAAAACGCAGGCGTCGGCCAGATCGTCGACATGAAGGAACTCGCGACTGGGGGTCCCGCTGCCCCAGATGGTGACGCTGTCCTGTCCCTCGGCGCGGGCGCTGTGGATCTTGGACATCAGCGCCGGCAGCACATGGCTGTTGGCAAGGTCGAAATTATCCTCCGGCCCGTAAAGATTGGTGGGCATGGCGGAGATGAAGGCGCTGCCATACTGGCGCCGGTAGGCCTGGCACAGCTTGATGCCGGCGATTTTGGCGATGGCGTACCATTCATTGGTGGGTTCCAGCGGGCCGGTCAGCAACGCGTCCTCATCGATCGGCTGCGGGGCGAGACGCGGATAGATGCAGGACGATCCCAGGAACAGCAGCTTTGTCACGCGGGTGCGGCGCGAGGCCTCGATGATGTTCTGCTCGATCGCAAGATTGTCATAGAGGAATTCGGCCGGGCGGGTGGCATTGGCCTGAATGCCGCCCACGGTGGCGGCGGCGACCACCACCACTTCGGGCCGCATCCGGTCCATCCAGTTTTCCACCGCCTGCTGGCGGCGCAGATCGACCTCTTCGCGGCCCACCGTCAGGACGCCGCAGGGTTCGCGCGACAGGCGGCGCACGATGGCCGATCCGACCATGCCGCGATGGCCGGCGACCCAGACACGCTTGCCGGAAAGATCGAACGCCTCACTCATGATCGATTCCCCGCGCCTTGGCTTCGGCCGCCACGGTCTTCAGGTCCGCCCGGACCATTTCGGCGACCAGATCCCTGAATCCGGTGGTATGGCGCCAACCCAGTCTTTCATGCGCCTTGGAGGGATCGCCCAGCAGCAGATCGACCTCGGTGGGTCGGAAGTAACGCGGATCGATCGCCACCAGTTGCGCCCCGGTGGCCTCATCCAGCCCCTGTTCCTCCACGCCGGTTCCCTTCCAGACGATCGCGCGTCCGACCTCGGCGAAGGCCAGTTCGATGAAGTCCCGCACCGAGTGGGTCTCCCCGGTTGCCAGAACATAATCGTCGGGCGTCTCCTGTTGGAGGATTCGCCACATGCCCTCGACATAGTCGCGGGCATGGCCCCAGTCGCGGCGGGAATCGATATTGCCGATGAACAGGGTCTTTTGCAGCCCGAGATGGATCGCCGCCACGGCGCGGCTGATCTTGCGGGTGACGAAGGTTTCGCCGCGGATCGGGCTTTCATGGTTGAACAGGATGCCGTTGCTGGCATGCAGGCCGTAGGCCTCGCGGTAGTTCACCGTGATCCAGTAGCCGTATAATTTGGCGGCGGCATAGGGGCTGCGCGGGTAGAACGGCGTCTTTTCGGTCTGTGGGGTCTCGCGGACCTTGCCGAACAGCTCGGACGTCGAGGCCTGGTAAAACCGCGTCACCTTTTCGAGCCCCAGGATGCGGATCGCCTCCAGAAGGCGCAGTGTTCCCAGGCCGTCGGCGTTGGCGGTGTATTCCGGCGTCTCGAAGCTGACCTGGACATGGCTTTGCGCCGCCAGATTATAGATCTCGTCGGGGCGGACCTCCTGCACCAGCCGGATCAGATTGGTGGCGTCGGTCATGTCGCCGTAATGCAGATGGAACCGGACGTCGCTCTCGTGGGGATCCTGATAAAGGTGATCGACCCTCTGGGTGTTGAACGACGACGACCGCCGCTTGACGCCATGGACGACATAGCCCTTGCCCAGCAGAAGCTCCGCCAGATAAGCGCCGTCCTGTCCGGTGATCCCGGTAATCAATGCTGTCCTGGCAGCCATCTTCGTCCCTAAACCAGCACCTGTTGAAAAACGGAGGCCAGGATGCGTCGTCGGCCCCGAAATGTCGATTGCCGTTTTCGGGGGGAGGGCGGCCCGTCTCCTGCCGCCCCGGGGGCGCGGGGTTCATCCTGGTCAATCGGGCCACAGTTGATAGAATGACGCTCTTTTCACTGACGGGGTTGCAAGGGGTGCTAGGAAGAGGTCTCAATCCCGCGCGGTTCGTGGCGCTGCTCGACGAATTCCGCCAGAAGGTTTCCCAGGAACGGATTGCGGCCCGGATTCAGGAAGTGTCCCAGGACGAGCTGATTGCCCTGGTGAAGCTGCATAGCGAGTTGAAGGCCCGCTATCTGGTCTCTGTCCTGGACCTGATCGCGCCCAATCTCACCGACCTGGAAGGAACGGTGGCGGAGGCGCGCCGCTATCGCGAACTGGCCGAAGAGGTCGACAGGGGCGTGAAGGCGGTGGTCGATGGCGTGGTAACGCGCGAAATCGCCATGGCCGGCCTGGAGTTCGGCCGCGAATTCTCTCCGGACATCGAAGCCGCCATCAACGCCTTCATCGCGGAGAATACGGAGGAGGAGTGAGCCCCGGTCAACCCGCCAGGGGATGAGAGGCGTCAACGGTAATGACGCCGATCAGCTTCATGACGTCGCCGTTAGCCAGGGTCAATGTCACCGTGTTGGTGCCATGCAACGTCTGGGCTGTGGCGCCCAGTTCGCTGTCGGAGACAAACAGGACACCTTTGGTCAAGGCGAAAATGCTGAAGGCGACGCTGGGATCGTCGAACACGACCAGTTGGATCGGGCCGCTGACGGTGCGTTCGTAAGCGGAAACGGCCATTGACAGATAATCGGTGGGCCGCATCGAACCCGTCACCGCGTGCGTTCCGGAATAGGCGAAGTCGTTGAGGACGTTCAGAAGATCGGTCGGAGACGAGGTGTTGATATCTGTGTTTGTCGAACCGGCGGGAATGGTCCCGGGATGGGACTCTGCGGCCGGCGTTCCGCTGGAGCCGGGGGACGAGCTTGAGGGGGCGCCGGATCCCGACGTCTCGGCCGGCGACCCGCCGATGATGGCCGGCGAACTGGAGGCTGGAGAGGACGCCGATGAGGGTGAGCCGTGGCTATTGGCTTCCCGGATCAGCGAGAAAACCTGAATGGCCTGTGGGTCCAGATCGCTCAGGGTCAGGTGGTGGCTTGCGTCGGCGGACGGCACGGCGACGGCACTGGAATCGACCGTCGCCGGAACGACGGCATGAATGGTCGAGTGAAACGGAATATGGTCCGATAGCCCGGTCATGCCGGAAAATTGGGCCGTTGCGGCGGTACTGTGCGCGGTGTCGCCGGTGTGTGACGCGACCGGGAGAGGGGTGGTCAGGGTGACGGATGCGGTCGTCAGCACCGGCCCGCGGTCGAAGGAGACCGCGTCAGGGGCTGCCAGGTCTAGGATGGTGACGGCATCATGCGGCGAAACGACGGTCGGAACCGCGGCCACCGGCGCGTCATCAAGGGCCGCATGGACCACCACGGGCTGCGCCTGGGTGGCGGCCAAAGCCGATCCCGACGGCATCGTGAGCTCGACGCTGTGATCGATCAGCGGGGCAATCGCCGCGATCGCAATCGCCATCAGGGAGGCCAGTGGCGTGCCGGATTCGGCGGCTCCGGACGTGCGGGACAGGACCTTGTCGGCGTGGACGGGATCGGCCAGCAGAAGCTTCAGCAGGAAACCGGTTTCTCCGTGATGCCCGTTTTCTCCGTGATGCCCGTCTTGCAACGACACCTGAACCGGATCGGCCGCACCGTCGGCGGCCTCGGCGCGATGGGCATAAAACAACGCTGTCGCCACAAAAGCGGTCAGGACAACGGCGGGATGAAGGAACAGAGACGCGCCGTTCGTCGCCCGGGGCATCACCAAGGGCTGCTGGCGGACAAGCTGATCGATGATGTCGCGGAAATTGGCGCCCCGGTAAGATTGCTCGACGACAGCGCTGGCGGCCACATATTGCCCGTCGATCCGCGCGAAATGCACAACCACGTCGCCATTATCCGCGCGGCAGAAAACGAACCAGGGCTCCCCCTCATCCGAAAGGCCCATGTCGGTTTCGACCGCCAGACCGGCCTTCCCCAACAGGTCAACGACACGATAAAGCTCGGACAACTCATGATTCTGCCACGGGCGGGGAGCCCTTTCCCGTGCGCCAAACGCGTAGACGACAGCCACCATGACGTGATCCGGATATTTTGAAAACGGCCTAGTGAACGTCCTTTTCTGTTGCTGCGCAAGAGCTTTCCGGATCGGATGCCTCGCCGAACAACAATCGATAGGTCTCGGGATCGTAATATCGCATGAGTTGCTTCACGAAATCCGCCGGACGGATGTGCAAAGCCGCCGCCCAGCGTTCGTAACGATCAGGAGGGATTCGTCCGCGGCCGACCTCCAGTTGCGAGATGAAGGTGTAATATTCGACACCAACCCGCTCCGCCAGTTGGCGCTGCGTCAGACAGGCCTTCTCCCGCAATTCCTTCAGCCATTTGCCGGCGTCCTTACGCAACTTCTGGACGTCATGTCCGGCACTTTGTTGGGGATGTGCATACATCGTTCGCAATCCACGACATAAAAAAGAGGGGACCAAATTATCCACAGGATAGGAGAAAACCCGAGGCATGTACAGAAGTTACTGTACAAGATTTTTCTCCCCTTTTCCGAAGGTCCGAGGGCCGGACGCGACCTGCGGCCGCCGATGGCGGAGGATGGGTCGCCGGACAATTTTCTTCCCCCTTCCGGTGCGGAGAGGGGATGCCGGACCTCCGGCTTCACCTCCATTTGCTTCGATGATCGCAAGACCATGAAACCGCTCACGTTGTTCAGGGGGGATCTGCACGGGGCGGGTCGGGGCAACGATTCGCTTGCGTCCAAAAGGGGTAATCGCTAGTGTCCGATCCGCTTTGTCATCTCGGTTATGGCGGGGTCCGCAGGAAAAATGCGGGAGTGACCGGGGCGGGGGACCGCCTGAAGGTCCGGGACTTCTAATCGGTTCAAGGGTGGACGTGCCGGTGCGACGCAATCCGTGGCAGAAGGGCCTCAGGGCCGACAACAGTAACTTCCTTACCGGATCCGGACTTTCCATCGCCTTAATGGGGGCGTCCGCCGCGTGGGAGGTATCCGGGCAATGGTGAAACGGAAGCAGAAGTCGGAACTGGCGCTGGCGCTCGGAAAATGTCGGGGTGCTCTCCTTGGCGCCGGCACATTCAGTTGCTTCATTAACCTTCTGGCGCTGATTTCCCCCCTCTATATGTTGCAGATCTATGACCGGGTGCTGGGCAGCCGCAACGAGACCACGCTCGTCGTGCTCACGGTCATCTGCGCCAGCCTGCTCGCCGTCAGTTCCGCGCTTGAGGTGATGCGCTCACGCGTGCTGGTCCGCATCGGCGGCCGCATGGACGAATTGCTGAACGGGCGGATTTTCAATGCCGTCTTCGATCTGGCGATCCGGCATCCCGGGGCAGCCTCAACCCAGGCATTACGTGATCTTGACACCATTCGTGAATTCCTGACCGGCAACGGCCTGTTCGCCTTCTTCGACGCCCCCTGGATGCCGATCTATTTCGCCACCGTCTTCATGATCCATCCGATGCTCGGCTGGATCGCCGTGGCGGGCGGCGTCCTGATTTTCGGTCTGGCCATCGTCAATGAAGTGGCGACGCGTCATACCCTGGGAGATGCCAACACAAACAATATTGCCGCCTCCCGCTTTGCCGACGGCAGTCTCCGCAATGTCGAGGCCTTGCAGGCGATGGGCATGGTGGATGGCGTCTATGGCCGCTGGAAGGACAAGCGCGCCCGGGTGCTGCAGTTGCAGGCCGCCGCCAGCGACCGCGCCGGCGTGATCCAGTCTCTGTCGCGATTCGTCCGGGTTTCGCTGCAAATGGCGATCCTTGGCGGCGGCGCCTATTATGTTTTGCAAAACGAGATCACCGCCGGCCTGATGATCGCCGCCTCCATCGTCATGGGCCGCGCCCTGGCGCCGATCGAGATGGCAGTGGCGACGTGGCGGCAGTTTCTGATGGCGAGATCCTCCTATGAACGTCTGACGGAGCTGTTGCAGGTCATTCCCGCCAACGAGGAGTTCATGCCGTTGCCGGCGCCGCAGGGCAATTTGTCGGCGGAAAGCATCGTCGTTGTTCCTCCCGGTGCGGCGGCCCCGGGGTTGAGGGGCGTGTCCTTCCGGGTCGCCGCCGGCGATATTGTCGGGGTCATCGGTCCCAGCGCTGCCGGAAAATCGACCCTGGCGCGGGTCATGGTTGGCGTCTGGCCGGTGCAGTCCGGGACGGTGCGCTTTGATGGTGCGGATCTCAAGACCTGGGACCGGTCCCGCCTCGGGCCCTCGATCGGCTATCTGCCGCAGGACGTGGAACTGTTCGAAGGCACCGTCGCAGAAAACATCGCCCGTTTCGGCGAAGTCGACGCCGATGCCGTGGTGGCTGCCGCGCAGGCTGCCGGCGTCCATCAACTGATCCTGGGGTTGCCGAAAGGCTATGACACGCAAATCGGTCCCGGCGGTCAGGCATTGTCCGGAGGCCAACGCCAGCGTGTCGGCCTGGCCCGCGCGCTGTACCGGACCCCGCCGGTGCTGGTGCTCGACGAGCCCAATTCAAATCTCGATACCGAGGGCGAGGAGGCTTTGGCACGCGCCATGGCGCAGTTCAAGGAGAGGCGCCAGACCGCCCTCGTGATCACCCACCGCCTCAACCTTCTCGCCGGGGTCGACTATATCATGGTGATGAACCAGGGGATGATCGAGCAATTCGGTACCCGGGACCAGATCCTGGCAAAATTCGCCCGGCCGACGCCGGTCGTCGCGACGGGGGCGTGATCATGCCCTTGCCAGCGATTTTTCATAAAAAACTCGAATCCGCGACGCTCGATATCCTGCACAAAGGAACGGCGCTGGTCACCCGTCTGGACAGCAATCTGACGCCGGTGGACAAACTGGGCGACGTGCGCCGACCGCTCTGGATCGGGATTATGATCATCCTGGTGACGTTCGGCGGCGTCGGCCTGTGGGCCGTGACCGCGGAACTCGACAGTGCCGCCCAGGCGCCGGGAGTCGTTATCGCGGAGGGCAACCGGCGGATCATCCAACATCTCGAAGGCGGCATCGTTAAAGAGATCCTGGTGACCGAAGGGCAGGAGGTTAAGGCCGGAGACGTCCTGGTTCGCCTCGACGACGTCCGGGTAAGGGCGCAGCTTGGCATCGTCCAGGCCGATCTCGACCTGCAAAGGGCGGTGGAGGCCCGCCTGCTGGCCGAGCGCGATGGCCTCAAGGAGCCTCAGTTTCCGAAGACCCTGCTGGACCGCATGCAGAAGGACGTCACGGTCGCCAACATCGTCAACGGACAGCGGAATCTGTTTTTCGCACGGCGCGCGACGATGAAGGGTCAACACGAGATTCTGGATCAGCGCATCAACCAGAACAATGAGCAAATCGCCGCCATCCGGTCGGAGGCCGAGGCAAAAGGCAAGCAGATCGCCCTGATCAACGAAGAACTGTCGGATTTGTCCGGCCTGCTCGACGCCGGTTATGTGACCAAGACCCGGGTTCTCGCCCTGCGCCGCGAAGCGGCCCGTCTGCAAGGCGAATTGGGGGAGCATCAGGCCACCATCGCCCGCACCCAGCAGGCGATCGGCGAGGACCGGCTGCAGATCCTCCAGATCGAAAAGCAGCGTCAGGAGGAAGTGGCAAAGGAACTGCGCGACGTCCAGGCCCGGATCACCGAGGATTCGGAACGTCAGGTGGCCGCCGAGGACCAGACGCGCCGTGTCGACATCACATCTCCGGTGGACGGAGCCGTGCTCAATCTCATGATTCACACGGTCGGTGGTGTCATCACACCCGGTTCTCCGATCATGGAAATCGTACCGTCGGACGAAAAGCTGGTGGTCGAGGCACAGGTCAATCCGCTCGATATCAACACCGTCCACGCGGGCCAGGACGTCGCGCTGCACGTCAGCGCCGCCGGCGCCCGGTTGATTCCGGTGATTTACGGCACCGTGGAAGGGGTTTCCGCCGACCGCGTCACCGATCAGAAAACGGGCCATGCCTATTACAAGGCGAAGATCACCGTTTCGAAGGACCAGCTTTCCCGTCTGGGCGATGTGAAACTGCAAAGCGGCATGGCGGTGGAGGCGATGATCTCTCGCGGTTCGCAGTCGGCCCTGCATTACGCGGTGAAGCCACTGCTGGAAAGCCTGACCCGGTCGTTCCGCGAAGAATGACCGGCCGTCCGGGTGACGATATAACGAGATGGGGCATGGGCGTGGGGGCTTGCGAAAAGAACCTGCGGCGGGGCCTGTTTTCCCCCGGCCCAGAGTCGCCGGCCCGGAGGCGCCGGCCAGGGGAGGCCGGGAAAGGAGCCGCGATCCGGGCCTGGCCGTACGGTCCGGCAACGGAGCGTCCATCCTTCCGGCGTCACGCTCTGTCCCGGTGCGATCGACCGTTCTTCTTCCAGCCGACTTCCTTTAAGGTGTTCCCGTCATGACCCGCCTTCGTCCGTGCCTCTTGTCCACCGTGGCCTTCCTGTTGTTCGCCGGCTGCGGCGCGGCACGGGCGCAGACACTGGAGGAGGTCCTGGTGACCACCTACACCAGCAATCCGCAGATCGAGGCCGATCGCGCCCGCCAGCGGGCGTCCGACGACGACGTCGCCCGCGCTCTCGGCGGCTGGCGCCCGGTGGCTACCTTGCAGGTGCAGCACGGCCGGGGGCACGATATCTACCAGTACAAACAGACCAAGCGGAACATCAATCCCCTTTATCCCGCCAATCCCTCCTATTCCGTCCATGAATGGCGGACGCCCGACAATCTTCTGCTGCAGATCCAGCAGGCCATCTATGACGGCGGCCGGACCAGCGCCGATCTCCGCCATTCTCAACTGGCGGTAGAGGCTGGGCTGGCGACCATGGTGTCGGTGGAACAGCAGGTCTTGGGCGGTGCCGTGCAGGCCTATTACGACCTCTACCGCGACCAGGAGATCGCGGAACTGGCCCGGCAGAACGTGGCCTGGTTGCAGGAGCAGGCCAATGCCGTGCATGCCCGCTATCAGGTGAAGGACGTCACACAGACCGACGTCGCCCAGGCGGAGGCTCGACTTGCCAAGGGGCTTTCCGACCAGACCACGGCGGAAGGAACCCTGGAGGTAACGCGGTCGGCGTTCCAGGCCGCGACGGGGATTGTTCCGGGTGTCCTTCCGTCGCCGCCACCCGCGCCGGTGGCCCTGCTGCCAACCTCGAAGGACGAGGCGATGGCCCTGGCCGAGACCAATCCCGACATGAGGGCCGCGCAGCTCACCGCCCAGGTGGCGGAGGCCGATGTCGACTATATGGCCAGCGGCTTGATGCCCACCCTGTCCCTCCAGGCCACGGCGCGGCGAATGAACGACAGCGATCAGGCCTATCTTGGCACCACGGACCATCAGGTTCTTCTGTCGCTCAGCATTCCCCTGTACGAGGGGGGGGTTTCCGCGGCGCGCACCCGCGGGGCGAAGCAAACCGCCGGGCAGAAGCGACTGGAAGCCGATTACACCCGGCGCAAGGTGACCGATCAGGTCAACCGTGCCTGGCAGCAGTTGCAATCGGCGCGCGCCAATATCCGTTCGCTGACCGAGCAGGTGCGTGCGGCCGACGTGGCGCGGACCAGCATCCGCGCCGAAATGCGGGTGGGCACGCGCACGGTTCTCGATCAGCTCAACACCGAGCAGGAACTGATGGACGCGAAGATTTCCCTCTTGCGCGCCCGCCATGACGAGACGGTGGCGAGTTATGGCGTCCTGATTTCAGTCGGGCATCTGACGGCCAGCGCGTTAGGGTTGCCCGTGGAGATCTACGATCCCGCGATCCACTATGAGAAAGTCCGCAATCAGTGGATTGGAACGGGGATCGACGAGGATTATGGAAAGGACCGGAAGCCGGAGTGACCATGGCACCGCGCTGCGGGACGCTTTTCGGCTGAACAGGTGCCGAAGGCGTTTGATGCGCGATCGAGGACCTGTCGGCCGAAGCGATCAGGACGAGGCGCGGCGGACGCGTCCATTGACGGCCGGACGCGGAGGACCATCATCGTGAGCAAACCGGACCTCTATCAAATTCTCGGCGTTCCCAGAAACGCGACCCGCGCGGCCGTCAAGGCCGCCTACCGGGCCAAAGTGAAGCGCGTTCATCCTGATGTCGGCGGGAAGCCCGAAGACTTTCGCCTGTTGCTGCTGGCGCGGGATATTCTGTCGGACGCGGACCGGCGGCGCCGCTATGACGAGTCCGGCATTTTGCCGACGGAGACGATCGAGAGGAACTTCGACTCGAAGGTCTACGTCGCTGCCGGAGACGTCCTGCTGGCCGTGTTGCCGCAGATCAAAAGTCCGAATTACGAGAATGTCCTGATTCTGATGCGTGAATGGGTCGCCTCGCATCTGGTCGAATTGGAGAGGCGCGTCTCTGACCTGGACTTGTCCGTGGAAAAAATGACGGTTGTCGAAGCCAGGATTCAGACGGACCGAAAAGACAATCTGCTTCGTTCCCTCGTTGCCGGCCGCCGGGGCGATTTGCGCGATCAACGCGAGTTGGCGATGCAGGAGCACCAGCTTTACGAATCAGTTCAGGATTTTCTCGACGATTATCACTATTTCACGCAGATCGAGAATGTTCTGATTTCGACCGACATCTGGTCCAGCCGCTAATACCAGCCTGTGCTGATCGGACCCGATCAGCACAGCCCGCAGTTGCCGGGCGGGTTTCTCCGAAACCCTTGGCTTCGTTCGCTATCCACTCGCGGGCCCTCATCGGGCCAGCCAACCGGCGACGAGCAATCCTCAGCGCCGGTTGGTATAGGCCTTTCCACCCGGTGAAGCTGGGCATTCCGGTGGCCGGCGGGGTGCCTATGCCGGTCGCGAGAGGATCCCTTCCCTGATCTTCGGAAGACCGGCGGCTATCCCGTTCGGCCAGATCGCAAAGATCATCCCGGATATGAGCTGGTTTCTTCAATTGACTGAAGAAAAATGTCTTTTTCCCGACGGGTTGGCGAAAATTCCGGGAGCCATCCCGCGAGTTTCGCGTTGACTTTCTTCCCAAATCGATGCATGTAAAGTCACTGTACAGGAGAGGTGGGGGACTCGCCCCTGCCCTTCGCCTGTCTTAAACCCATCGTCAGGAGTTTTCCGATGGCAACCACTCTCGCCGCCGAAACAACTTTTGTTACCAATATTTATCAAAACGTTCTGCTTGAACCCGCCTCTCTCGTGACGTCCTCGTCGGCCCAGATCACCTCTTGGGCCACCCTGATCGTCTCGGGCGTGCTGACCGAACAGCAGGTTCTGACCGACATCACCACCACGGGCACGACCGGCGCCTGGGTCACCAATTATGTGGTGCCGCTGGTGCAGCTCTACGAGGGCTTCTACCACTCCACGCCCGATATCGCCGGCCTGCAGAACTGGGTTGCTTATTTCTCCTCGACCGCGCCGCTGTCCGCGACCGGTGCCCAGCCGTCCAATTATGCGTCGGTGCTCTCCAGCATCGCCCAGGTGTTCGCCAGCAACACCCAGTTCACCGCGACCTACGGCTCCGCCCCGACGGCGCAGGCGTTCGTCACCGCGCTCTATCAGAACATCCTCGGCCGCGCCCCCGATGCAGCAGGCCTCGCCGGGTATGTCGCCTATCTGACCAGCACCGCCGGCGCGAGCCCGTCTGTTGCTTCGATGGCCAGCCTGGCCCTCGCCTTCGTGAATTCGGCCGAGGCCAAGGCCGACGCCACCGCGCCGATTCAGGCGTGGCTGCAGGGCGGTGTGAACGGCAGCTATGCCTCCACCATTCCTGGGATTACCGGTACCCCGGCGGTGACGAATGTTGCGCTGACCACCGGTCAGGACACCGTGTCCCCGGCTGGCAACACGGCGATCTTCGGCACCTACAATGGCACCGCTGCCACGCAGGCGTCGACGTTCAATGCGGGTGACAGCATCAATGCGACCGGCCTCAACAACACGTTGAACCTGACCGACATCGGCACGGGCGGCAGCGCCGATTTCAGCAATGTTGCCGGCGTCACCGTTTCGGGCGTGCAGACCCTCAATGTGATTTCCAGTGAGGCTGTTACGGCCAACACGGCCTCCAGCGTCAATGGTTATTCAGGCCTGACTGCTCTGACGGTCAAGGCTGTCGGCGGGGCCAGCATCACGGCGGCGTCCACCACGGCCGTGTCCGTGACCGACTCCGCGCTTGGCGCGAGCCATACCGATTCCGTTCTGGGCGGCGGCAATGTCAGCATCACCGCGAGCGGCGCTGCGAACGCATCGGCCATCACCGTCGGCAGCGCGACCGCCGCTCCGACCGGCACCGTGACGATCGTTGAAAACGCCTCGTTGTCGACGGCCGCCGGTGCCGCGACCCTGGGCGCCATCACTGTGACGGGCGGGACCACGGTTTCCATTACCGAAAACCTCGCCAATTCGGATGTGACTGCGGGTAACCTGCTGACCGCGGGTGCGGTCTCGGTGACCGGCACGGCGACCACCACCAATGTCGTCGTCGCGCAGACCGCGGCGGCCACTGCCACTGCCGGTGTGACGGAAACGGCGGCGATCACTGTCGGTGCCGGCGGTCTGACCGCGGGCCAGTCCGTGACGATCGGCGGCCTGACCTATACCTCGACAGGTGTGACGACCCAGGCGCAGTTGGAAACCGCGTTTGCCAATTTGGCGGCTGGTGCGACCACGGGTGGCGGCGCTGGCACGGGAAGCTATACGGGCACCTTGACCGGGTTCAGCACCGGTGCTGCGGCCGCCCATGTCATCACCGCGACTTCGGCGACGAAATTCACCAATGTCACGGATCTGGCCTATACCGACGCCAATGGCGCCCTGACCAGCGTCGTTGAAACGCAGGGCTCTGCCGGTACGGGCGGGATTGCCAATGGCGCGGTGACGATCACCGACGTCAACGCCGGTAGCACGACGAAGGCGGGAACGATCGCGTCGGTCAGCCTGACCAACTATGCGAGCGGTTCTTCGATTTCGTCGAACGCCCTGTCGACCCTGACCATTGCCGGTACCGGAGCGGGCACGCTGTCGCTGACCGATTCGCTGACGACGCCGACGATCACCGCGCTGACGCTGAACCTGAACGCCGCGACCGTGAATGCGATCAGCGACGTCAATGCCGAACTGAAGACGTTGAACGTGGTGACCGGCGGCACGGCGGCTTCGACCGTCGGCACCTTCACCGACGCCAACCTGACCACCCTCAATGTCTCGGGTAGCCAGGCGTTGACCTTCACCAACGAGCCGGCCAGCCTCACGGCCATCAACGTCAGCGGCGCGGCGGGCTTGACCATCTCGTTGGATCCGACGGCGACGACCTTCACCTCGACCAGCACCGGGTCGGATGTGATCACGATCACCAAGGCGGCGACCAAGACCATCACGGGCAACGGAACGGCCGGCGAGGAACTCGTCTGGAACGCCGACGCCGCTCCGGCCGCGACGGCCTATCTGGGCACCGTGACCGGTTTCAAGGTGTTCGGGCTCGGTGGCTCTGTGGCGACGACCGGCAACGACATCTTCGATATGAGCAAGATCACCGGATTCACCGCCCTTGATGTCCAGGCGAATGCTCATACCAACACCATCCAGTTCACCAACGTCACCGCGGCCACGCCTCTGTCGATCGACGGCGCCTTCGCCGGTACGCTGGTGTATCAGACGGCGGATACCGCCGGTGCCACCGACAGCCTCGCGCTGACCCTCGGTGCGGCGGCGAACAAGGCCGGCTTCACTGTCGCTGCTCTGACTGTTGAAGACAGCCAGTTGAACGGCATTGGTAACCTGACCATTACCAGCAATGCCTCCAACACCAGTGCCAACAACATCATTACGACCTTGCAGGATGCGTCTCTGACGAACCTGACCCTGGCCGGCACCGGTGGCCTGACGATCTCCAACGGCCTGACCACCAATGCCGCCAGCCTGTCGATCAACGCGATCAGCAGCGGTAAGGGCGGTCTGGTCTTCTCGACGGGCATCACCGATACCCACCTGACCTCCCTGACCCTGACCGGTACCGACGCCATCAATCTCGGTACGATCACGGACGGAACGTCGGGCATCACGGTCAACGGTTCGGCGGCGAATGCCGGTGTTACCCTGACCCTGGCGGGTGCGACCTCGTCGGGGCATACCGACAGCATCACGCTCGGCAACGGCACCAATGTCGTCACCGACTCCGCCGCCCTGGCCGGCTCGACCGTCAACATCACCGTTGGAACGGGTGCCAACACCATTACCCTCGGCGCGGCGGCGACCAACAATGTGACCTTTGGTGCCCACAGCACCACGGCGACCATTGACACTGTCAATGTGGCGGCCTCCACCTCCACCTCTGTTGTTCCGACGGCGATCCTGACTGGCCTGAACGCTAACGGCGTCGACACCATCCACTTCCTGGGTGATGGCGGCAACGGTGCGACGGGCGCGATCGTTGCGTTCACGACGGCGCAGATCAACACTTACGGCAACAATCCGACCGATCTGGCCGGCGCGATCGCCGGAGTGCTGTCCGCGACTGGCGGTAACCTGGCGCAGCACGCCATTGCCGAGTTCCAGTTCCAGGGCAATACCTACTTCGTGGAACATGCCGGTGCGGGGCACACCTTCGCCGCTGGCGACACCGTGGTCGAACTGACCGGTCTGAACACCTTCACGACCGCCACCAGTGCGACGGCGGGCGTTCTGCATCTGCTTGGCTAATATCAACGTCCGGGCGTAAATGCCCGGGGTGATAGCGGGAGGACCCCCGCCGGGAAACCGGCGGGGGTTTTCTCAACAAAAATAGTAACGTATCCATCAGTGGGCGGATCAGGTCATATCCGTTTCGCCGCGAAGCCTGCGGCCGTGTTTTCCGGTGTCATCCCGGGGGCGTGGACATGACCGCGGCCGCTCCTCTATCGACGGGGTGTTAAATGTGCGGCCGAAGGTCCGCATGGGTTCACCGCGTCTTTGATGTCAGGAATAAGGAGCCGTTCGCATGTCCAATGTCGTCGTCGTTTCACATGACGCCTTTGGCGCCAGAAAGTGGCTGCGATTCTCCAATTTTGCTTTTGCTGCCCGCCAATCTGTCGTTCCTGTTCTGGCGACTGAAATGGCGAACGCGGCAATGGTGTTCCCTTTAGCCTTTGCTCCGCGGGGAGATACGTTCGAATTGGTTGCCGTTCTGGGATTGGCCCCGGAACAGAATCTCTTCGTTGCGCCGGACGGCCGCTGGCTGGCCGGTTATGTCCCGTCTGTCTTGCGGAGTCATCCCTTTCAAATCGCGACCGCGCCAGATGGGCAGAAAGTCCTGTGCGTCGACGTCGACAGCGGTCTGGTTGTCGACGGACACTCAGGAATGGGCGAGCGTTTTTTTGAGGAAAATGGCTCTCTGAGTGCGGCGTTGCAGTCCGTGGTTGATTTTCTTGCTCAGCGGGAAAACGGGATCGCGATTACCGCGGCGGCATGTGCGGCCCTACAGGAACAGGGGCTGATCGTACCTTGGAATATTACGATTCAGCGTGGCGATGCGCAGCAAAAGATCGAAGGACTTTTCAGAATCGATGAAACGATCCTGGAATCTTTGCCAGATCAATCATTTGTATTGCTTAGGAAAAGTGTCGCTCTTCCATTGGCGTATTCACAAATGCTTTCGATGCACCATCTTTCACTTCTTGGGAAGTTGGGGCAGGCAAGGGAGCAGGAAGCCGCCAGAAGCCAGGCGGCCCACCAAATGCCTCTTTCAGGCGACATCGATCTGTCCATATTGACCAACAGGAAAAATCGGTAAGGCCAACGCCGGGCCAGGAGAGCCTGCGAACCTAACCGGGGAACAGGAGGCCAGGCTGCCTCGATGTTCGGGCAGATCAACATGCACCGTTATTATATTTCTATGGGAAATTCTCGGGTGGCACAGGTATTATCTGTCGAAATCTCATGACAGGGGGGGTATATGTCCGATTGGACGTCTGGCTATGTCGCCGATATCGGCTATACATTCGGGTATTACGGGGAACTGAATCCGCTCCGCGTGAGACTGGCGTTTCTTAATGCCGGTATTGTCTGTCCCGATATCGCTGTGGCCTGTGAGCTGGGATTTGGACAGGGACTGAGTGCCAATATTCATGCCGCGGCATCATCCATTGCCTGGCATGGGACCGATTTCAATCCGGCCCAGGCCGCCTTTGCCCGCGAGATTGCACAGGCGTCCGGCGCCGCAGCGAATCTTTACGATGAATCTTTTGCCGAATTCTGCGCCCGCGAAGATCTTCCAGATTTTGATTATATCGGTCTGCACGGTATCTGGAGTTGGATTTCGCTCGATAATCAGAAAACTATTATCGAATTCCTTCGCCGCAAGCTGAAAGTCGGCGGTATCCTTTACATCAGTTATAACACCCTACCCGGGTGGGCTTCGATGGTGCCAATGCGCCATCTGTTGACCCAACATGCGGAGGTTATGGCGGCTCCTGGTCGCGGCACCGTTTCACGCATTGATGCGGCGCTGGATTTTGCCGGTAAATTTCTGGCGACCAATCCGGCTTACGGCCGCGCCAATCCTCAAATCGTTGAGCGGATGAAAGGGGTGGCGACGCAGAACAGGCATTATCTCGCTCACGAATATTTCAATCGCGACTGGACGCCGATCCATTTTGCCGAGATGGCGGAACAACTGGCGCCGGCGAAACTGACATATGCCTGTTCCGCCCATTATCTGAGCCATGTTGACGGGATCAATCTCACCGCCGAGCAACAGGCGTTTCTGCTCGATATCCCTGACGCCATGTTTCGGGAAAGTGTGCGAGATTTCATTATCAATCAGCAATTCCGGCGCGACTATTGGGTGAAGGGCGCCCGCAGATTGTCAAGGCTGGAGCAGGCGGAAGGACTTCGCAACCAGCGGGTCGTGTTGGCGGTGCCGCGTACCAACGTTTCTCTCAAAACGGTCGGGGCATTGGGCGAAGCGACCTTGCAGGACAGCATTTACGCTCCCATCATCGATATCCTTGCTGATTACAAACCAAAGGCCGTTGGCGAGGTGGAACGCCTTCTTCATAGCAAGGGGATCGCGTTTTCCCAGATGGTTCAGGCATTGCTTGTGCTGACCGGCAACGGTGACGTTGTGGCCGTCCAGGAGGACGCTGCCATCGGCAAAGCCAAAGGGCGCACGACAAAACTCAACCATTATCTGATGCAGAAGGCGCGGGGAAGCGGAGATATCAGCTTTCTCGCCAGTCCGGTCAGTGGTGGTGGCGTTGCCGTCGGGCGGTTCCAGCAACTTTTCCTGTCGGCTCTATTCCAGGGGCGAAAGACTCCCTCCGAGTGGGCGGAGTTCGTGTGGCAGGTTCTTTCCGCGCAGGGGCAGTCCCTTGCCAGGGATGGCAAAACGTTGAGCAGCGCTGAGGAAAACCTTGCCGAATTGGTTTCGCAGGCCCGTCAGTTCGCCGAAACACAGTTGCCGGTTTTGAGAGCCCTGGGTGTGGGATGACCCGATCCGCGGCGATCGGGAAAGGGCGATCCTGAGGCGCCTGAATATCCTCCGTTTTGCGGATGGGCGTTGCCTGCATCGCAGTTTTCCTTGCCATTTGCCGCCTTGTACAGCAACATTGCAACATCGTCTTTACCCCTTGGCGCAGCCGGCCATTTTCGGCTAAACCATCGTCGTCGTCATTATCAGGGTTTTGTCCCATGGCTTTCATTCCCGTTACCCGTGAGCAGCACAGTGGAAAATTCCTGCTCCCGCTTTCGTCCTTCGCGCATGCCGCCAAAAGCGCCGCCGTCGAGGTGGTCCTGGGCGAATTGGCGCAGGTGACCGCCTGCTATCCGATGTTCTTCATCCGGCAAGGGGAGGGGTACCATCTGGTCGCGCTGTTGGGCATGAAGCAGGGCGAAAATCTGTATGTGGATCGCGCCGGCCGCTGGACCGGCCTTTATGTTCCGGCCATGTTGCGGGCTTATCCTTTCACCATGGTCCCCCAGAACGGGCAACTCTCCGTTTTCTATGACGAGGCGTCCGGACTGCTGTCGGACAAGGAGGGAGAGCCCCTGTTCGGGACCGGAGAGGGGGAACCGAACGGTCCCCTGGCCCGCGCGATCAAACTGCTGACGGAACTGAACCTGGACGGCGAACGAACCGCGAAACTGGCGAAGCAGTTGGCCGACTACGGCCTTCTGAAGGCCGCGACCCTGAAAATGGATCGGAGCGGCCAGCCCGGTGAGGCGTTGGACGGCATTTTCGCCGTCGACGAGGCTGCCCTGGGTGGCCTGGGGGATGAGGCGTTCCTCGGCCTGCGCCGCAGCGGCGCACTGATCCTGGCCCATGCCCAGATGCTGTCGCTGGGACAGCTTGGCCGTCTTCAGGCGGAGGCGAACATCCGCGACCGGGACAACGCCCGGCTTTCATGACAGCCGCGGAAAACGGAACGGATCCGGTTCTCGTCGTCAAAACCATCGATTTTGGGTATGACGACGACGCCGACCGTCTGTTTCTCGATTGCACCGACCATGTGTCGGTGCGGCGTCTGTGGTTGACGCGGCGCCTGACCCGGCGCCTTCTCGCGGCTTTCGCCGGTGCGCTGGAACGGTCAAGCCCGGCGGTGCGCAAGGCGCCGGCCGATGCCCGCCAGGAAGTCATGGCGATGGAGCATCTGATGTCGCTGGCGGTCCAGCCTCCCGCCACTCCGCCAGTCTCGTCCACTCCACCGGTCTCTTCCGGTTCGTCGCTCTCGTCCGGTGCGCCAGTGTCTTCCGGCGCCGGCGAATCTCCGGGGGTCGGGCATCACGCGGGGGAGAACGCCGATCGGGCGGAGGGAGGGGCCGGGACGCTGTCGGCGGAACGTCGCGAGGCGGCGCTGGTGTCCCGGATCGATGTCGAGATCCATCCCGCCGAATTCCGCCTGCTGCTCCATTCCGCCGACCGGCCTTTGGCCTCGGTCGGGTTGAACCGGGGCGAGGTGCACAAGGTTCTGGCCGCGCTCGATCACTGGGCGCGGGTCGCGGAATGGGACATCGCCGCGGCCGCCGGGTGGCTGGACGGGGCGGAACGCGCGGCGGTCTCCGTTGTCGGCCGCAACGCCTCGTGAAGGAGGAGTGAACATGACCGGACATCCCGGGGTGGCCCCCCAGCATCTTCTGGCGTTCGGCGCCATCGTCCAGTGGTTCGCCCGCCACGAATATCTGATGCAGACGGCGATGGCCGGCATCACCGGGACCGATCTGTCCACCATCCTGGTGCTGACCGCCGGCCTGTCCTACACCGCGAAGCGCGACGCCCTGGCCAGTCTCACCCACACCACCGGCCTGCCGGAGCCGGTGGGCGAGGCCGTGCGGACCTATCTCGACGATCTCAACCGCCACAACGGCCTGCGCAACGCGGTCGCCCATTCCATGTGGGTCCCCGGAAGCCGGCCCGATTCGATCAAGCCCATGCGCCTGATCGTGCGGGGCGGCATCGGCAAGCCGGTCGGCCATATCGAGGACGAGCGGGACTATCTGGCGGAGGAGCTGTTGCAGGTCGCGACCGACGTGGCCGGAATCTATCAGCGCTTCGTCGAGTTCCTGCTGTCGTCGGGGCTGGTGCGCGAGGTCGCGGCCCAGACGCTGAAGTCCGATCATCCCCATCCGACGGCATAAGTCCGCCCCCATAATCCCGGTGAGCCCCCTTGCCGATTGCGGGCGACGTCCGGCAGGCCCGCCGGTCCCCCTTTGATGGCCTGTTGATCATAGGGGGCCCGACCGGCCCCAAGCCCCGCGCGCCGGTAACCCGATGTCAGGGCCCGGTGATGGGAGGATTGGCGGACGGGGATCCGCGCAGGGCTCGGGACGCTCTGCAATCTCTCCTTGACCGGGTTCCCGGGCCCCCCTATTACCGGTGGATTTATGATGTTTCCATTGGCGGAGCCGGGATCGGTCATGTCCAGGATTACACCAGTCGTTCTGTCCGGCGGCGCCGGAACCCGGTTGTGGCCCCTGTCGCGGGAACATTTCCCCAAACAATTGCTGCCGCTGGCAGGGGAACGGACGATGGTCCAGGAGACGCTGCTGCGCTTCGCCGATGGCGTCCGGTTCGCCCCGCCCATCCTGGTCACCAATGAGGAAACCCGGTTCGCGGTGGCGGAGCAGATGCGGGCCGCGGGCATCGCCGACGGCCGTCTGGTTCTGGAACCCGTCGCCCGCAATACCGCGCCCGCGATCGTCGCCGCCGCCCTTCTGGCCGCGGAAAGCGATCCCGACGCCGTGCTGCTGGTGGTGCCGTCCGATCATGTGATCACCGATCCCCGGGCCTTTCTCGATCTGGTCGGGACCGCGTTCGGCGCCGCCCGGGCGGGCCGGCTGGTCACCTTTTCCATCGTTCCCACCCGGGCGGAAACGGGATACGGCTATATCCGCCGGGGAGAACCGCTGGCGGATCATCCCGGGGTCAGCGCCGTCGCCGCCTTTGTCGAAAAACCCGACCGCGACCGCGCGGAACAGTTTCTGGCCGACGGCGGCTATTTCTGGAACAGCGGCATGTTCCTGTTCTCCGCCGCCTCCTTCCTGTCGGAAATCGAAACCCATGCGCCCGACGTGCTGCGCGCGGGGCGCGCCGCCGTGGCGGGCCGCACCGTCGATCTCGATTTCATCCGGCTGGAGCGCGAGGCCTTCACCGCCTCGCCCTCGATCTCGGTCGACTATGCGGTCATGGAACACACCCGGCTGGCCGCCACCATCCCCTGCGACGTGGGTTGGACCGATGTCGGCGCCTGGTCCGAATTGTGGCGGATCGCCGCCAAGGACGAAGCGGGCAACGCCATCTCCGGCGATGTGGTGATCGAGGACAGCCACGACTGCTATGTGCGGTCCGAGGGGCTGCTGACCGCGGTGGTCGGGGCGCGCGATCTTGTGGTCGTCGCCACCGACGACGCCATCCTGGTGGCGGACCGGGACCGGACTCAGGACGTGAAGCTGATCGTCGATCGCCTGCGCCGCGAAAAGCGGGACGAACTGGCGGATCATCGGCGGGTCCACCGGCCCTGGGGCTATTTCCAGTCGATCCACACCGGGGACCGCTTCCAGGTCAAGCGGCTGACCGTGAAGCCGGGCAGCAAGCTGTCACTGCAAAAGCATTACCACCGCGCGGAACATTGGGTGGTGGTGAACGGGACCGCGCTGGTCACCCGTGGCGAGGAAACCTTCCTGATTCACGAGAATGAATCGGTTTATATCCCGCTTGGGACCCTGCACCGGCTGGAAAACCCGGGAAAGGTGCCGCTCAGCGTGATCGAGGTTCAGTCGGGGTCCTATCTCGGCGAGGATGACATCGTGCGCATCGACGATACCTACGGCCGAAGCTAGGGGTCAAAATCCAACAGATGAGTCCCTGAACCGGGAGTAGGGCGGGCGTCCCGCCCGCCGTTCGGCGGAAGCCGAAAAGCCGGCATTTCCGCCGCTTTCGCGTCGGAGGCGGGCAGGATGCCCGTCCCACTCCATGCAGAAGGACTAATCGGTTGGATTTTGACCGCGAGGGGCGACCCCCCGAGGGACTTTTGCGGATGCCGGTCCGCGACGACCGGCGCCATGCCGCCATTGGCGGGGCGAACTTTGAGAGGGGCTGATGTCACACCACTTCCATCCGACCGTTCTGCGCGAATATGACATCCGGGGCATCGTGGGCGAGACCCTGTTCCCCGCCGACGCCGAGGCCATCGGCCGCGCCTTCGGCACGCTGGTGGTCCGCCGGGGCGGAACCACCGTCTGCGTCGGCTACGACGGCCGGTTGAGTTCGCCGGACCTTGAGGCGGCGCTGGTGAGCGGACTGGTGTCGACCGGCGTGACGGTGCGCCGCCTGGGGCGCGGACCGACCCCGATGCTCTATTTCGCCGCCCATACCCTGGGCGCCGATGGCGGGATCATGGTCACCGGATCCCATAATCCGCCCAACCATAACGGCTTCAAGATGGTGTTGGGCGGAAAGCCCTTCTTCGCCGACCAGATCCAGGACCTGGGGCGTCTCAACGCCCGGGGCGATCTGGTCGCCGCCCCCGGCGGATCGGTCATCGACACGCCGGTGCGTGAGGATTACATCCGCCGCCTGCTGGCCGACTTCGAGGGCGGACACCCCCTCTCCGTAGTGTGGGATGCCGGCAACGGCGCCGCCGGAGAGGTCATGACGGCGCTGGCCGGACAACTGCCCGGACGGCATATCCTGCTGAACGCCGAGATCGACGGCACCTTCCCGGCCCACCATCCCGATCCGACGGAGCCCGAGAATCTGGAGCAGTTGATCGCCGCCGTGGCCGCTGAAAAGGCCGATCTCGGCATCGCCTTCGACGGCGATGGCGACCGGATCGGCGTCGTCGACGCGAAAGGCCACATCTGGTGGGGCGACCAGATGATGATGCTTCTGGCGGAGGACGTGCTGAAGACCCGGCCGGGGGCTCCGATTCTGGCCGACGTCAAGGCCAGCCAGAGCCTGTTCGACCATATCGCGGCCCTGGGCGGCCAGCCGGTGATGTGCCGGACCGGCCATTCGCTGATCAAGACCCGCATGGTGGAGACCGGGTCGCCGCTGGCCGGGGAGATGTCCGGCCATCTGTTCTTCGCCGACCGCTATTACGGCTATGACGACGCGCTCTATGCCGCCGTGCGCTTCCTGTCGATGGTATCCCGCTGGCCGGGGCAGACGCTGGCGGACCGCTATGACGCGCTGCCCCGCCTGTTCAATACGCCGGAAATCCGGATCACCTGCCCGGACGAGCGTAAGTTCCAGGTGGTGTCCGAGGTCAGGGAGCGGCTGGCGGCGGCCGGCGCCCGCGTTTCCGACGTCGATGGCGTGCGGGTCAGCACCGATGACGGCTGGTGGCTGCTGCGCGCCTCCAACACCCAGGCGGTTCTGGTCGCGCGCTGCGAATCCGGATCGCCCGACGGGCTTACCCGGCTGAAGGCGGTCCTGGCCGACCAGTTGGACCGGTCGGACCTGCGCCTGCCCTGAGCGGCGCGGACTTGACGGGGCCCCAACAGGCGGGCGGTGTCCGGTGGAAATCCCGTTTCACCGCCCGGCCATCCAGAGTATATGTCATGGCCGGACGTGGACGCCGGATCGTCAAGGGAGCGGACAGCGCAGGTGGTTGTTTTCAGTGCACAACAGGGCCGGGGATTGTCGTTCCGGCAGACCGCCACCGGCATCTTCACCACCGCCATCCAGCATCGGAAACTGATCCTGAGACTGGCGAAGCGGGAAATCCTGGCGCGCTATAAGGGATCCCTGCTGGGCGTCCTGTGGGCCATCCTGAACCCCCTGCTGCTGCTCGCGGTTTACACCTTCGTATTTTCGGTGGTGTTTCACATGCGCTGGGGCGCCGACGCGGGCGGCAGTACCGGCGAGTTCGCGCTGTTGCTGTTTTCCGGCCTGATCCTGTTCAACATCCTGGCGGAGTGCCTGATCCGGGCGCCGGGCCTGATGCTGGAGAACGTCTCCTATATCAAAAAGGTCCTGTTCCCGCTGGAGGTCCTGCCCTATGTGCAGATGGCGGTGGCGCTGTTCGGTGCGGCCACCAGCCTCGTCATCTTGGCGGTTTTCTATCCCTTCGTCTTCGGTCTGCCGCCCGTGACCGTGCTGCTGGCGCCGCTGGTGATGGTGCCGCTGATCCTCCTGGTGATGGGACTGTCCTGGTTCCTGGCCTCGGTCGGTGTCTTCCTGCGCGACGTCCGCCAGATCATCGGAATCTTCGTCACCGTGACCATGTTCATGAGCCCGATCTTCTATCCGGCGGAGGCGGTGCCGGCCGGATACCGTCCGCTTCTGCAACTGGGGCCGCTCGCCATTCCGCTGGAGGCGTTCAAACAGACCCTGTTCTGGGGAAAGATGCCCGACTGGCGGTGGCTCGCGATCTATGGCGCCGGTTCCTTCCTGGTGGCTATGGCGGGGTTCTGGTGGTTCATGCGCACACGCAAGGCTTTCGCCGATGTCGTCTGATATCACCATCCACGCCGATAACGTCAGCAAGGCCTACACCATCTATCGCCGGCCGGAAGACCGGCTGAAGCAGATGTTCGCCTTCGGCCGGCGGAAATATTACGACGAGTACTGGGCGCTCCGGGGCGCCAGTCTGACCGTGCGGCGGGGCGAGACCGTGGGGCTGGTCGGCCGCAACGGGTCGGGAAAATCCACCTTCCTGCAACTGATCTGCGGGACCCTGGCGCCCACCTCGGGCTCCATCGAAGTCAGCGGCCGGGTCGCTGCGCTGCTGGAACTGGGGGCCGGATTCAATCCGGAATTCACCGGCCGCGAAAATGTCTATATCGCCGCCTCGATCCTGGGTCTGACCCGCGAGCAGATCGACGAGCGCTTCGCCGCCATCGAGGACTTCGCCGGGATCGGCGACTTCATCGACCAGCCGGTGAAACTTTATTCCAGCGGCATGTACGCGCGGCTGGCCTTTTCCGTCGCCGCCCATGTCGAGGCCGATGTCCTGATTGTCGACGAGATCCTGGCGGTCGGCGATGCGCCTTTCACCCAGCGCTGCATGCGCTACATCCGCCAGTTCAAGGAACGCGGGACCCTGCTGCTGGTCAGTCACGACATGACGGCGGTGACGGCGTTGTGCGACCGCGTGGTCTGGCTGGACCGGGGGGAAATCAGGACAGAGGGCGACCCCAAGGACATCTGTCACCAGTATTTGGCGGCGCTTCTCGAGGAAAATGACGAGTCGGGCGCCTTCCGCATCGGGGGGGAGCGCCGTGCCGTGGCGCCGCCGAAACTGGCGCCCGTGCCCGACGTCCGCCAGAAGCAACTGGCCGGCTCGGATCATGCCAACCGTCTTCAGATCTTCGAATTCAATCCCGACGCCCCCTGGTTCGGCCAGCAGGGCGCCGCGATCGAACAGGTGGCGGTCGAGGCCCTGGACGGCACGCCGCTGCAAATCGCCGAGGGCGGCGAGGAGGTGGTCTTACGCATCGGCGTGCGGGCGGAACAGGCGCTGTCCGGGCCGATCGTCGGCTGGCTGCTGAAGAACCGCATGGGCCAGACGCTGTTCGGCGACAATACCTTCGTGTCCTACCAGGACGCGCCCTTGAGCGTGGCCGCCGGGCAGCGGTTCCAGGCGAAATTCCGGTTCCAGCTTCCGTTCCTGCCGCCGGGCGACTATGCCCTGTCCGTCGCCGTCGCGGAGGGGACGCAGCTTCACCATGTGCAACATCACTGGATCGACGACGCGCTGTTCATCACCGTCGCCACCAGCCAGATCCGCCATTCCCTGGTGGGCATCCCCATGCATGAGATTTCCCTGGCGCTGACGGAAGACGCCAGCGGAAGGTAATTCCCGCCGGCGATGAGCGGTGGTCATCGCCGGCGGGTGGTTTTTTGAAACGCCCTCGCCGGGCGCGTGTGTCCGCCTGTTTTTTGGGGGAGCCCTCGCCGGGCGCAGGCATCCGCCTGCTTGGCCGCGGCCTCAATGGCCGCTGGTTTTTTGAAACGCCCTCGCCGGGCGCGGGCGTTGGCCTGTTTTTTTTGGGGGAGCCCTCGCCGGGCGCAGGCATCCGCCTGCTTGGCCGCGGCCTCAATGGCCGCTGGTTTTTGAAACGCCCTCGCCGGGCGCAGGCGTTGGCCTGTTTTTTGGGGGAGCCCTCGCCGGGCGCGGGCGTCAGGTTCGACGCTTGCCGCTTTCCCTCTTACCGGCCCGCCAGGGGCGGTGGGCGCGGGGCGGGAAGGCCAGTCCGCCGCCGCAGCCATCCTGGGTGCGGTTGGGGCTGTAGCAGGGATCGCTGGCGAGTGTCGGTCCCCATTTTTCGCACATGATACGATAATCGCGGCGGAAGCGTTCGATCTTGTCGGGCGCCATGTCCGATCCCCGGCTCGCCGATTCGTAATGATAAAGTTCGGCAAACGGCGTCCAGAGGATGCGCAGGCCCCGCTCGCGGATTTTGAGGCACAGATCGACGTCGTTGAAGGCCACCGGCAGGCGGTCCTCGTCGAAGCCGCCGACCGCCTCGAAGGGCTCGCGGCGCATCACCAGACAGGCGGCCGTCACGCAGGACACCGACCGGGCCAGCAGGACATCCTCGAAATAGCCCCGGCTGTCGCGCGGTTCCGCCAGATGCAGATGGCCGGCGACGCCGCCCAGTCCGATGACCACGCCGGCATGCTGAAGCGTGTCGTTGGGGAAATAGAGCTTGGCCCCGACGGCGCCGATCTCCGGCCGGCAGGCCTCCGCCACCATCTCGCGCAGCCAGTCGCGGTGGATAACCTTGATGTCATTGTTGAGGAACGCCAGGATCGACCCCCGCGCCACCCCCACCGCGCCATTGTTGAGGGCGGCATAGTTGAAGGGGCCGTCGTCGCGCAGAACCCGAACACCCCGCCGTTCCACCTCCCGCAGATAGGCGAGGGTCTCCTGGTCGGTGCTGCCATTGTCGATGACGATGATCTCCAACGGAGCGTAGTCGGTTCCGTCCAGAAGCCCGTCGACACAGGGGCGCAACAGATCGACACGGTCCCGGGTCGGGATGATCGCGGAGACCAGGGGCGCCGGATCGGAGAGCGGGCGTCGCAGCCGGAACCGGCCGGGCGAGGCCGCGACCGGCACCACCTCCGCCGTGATGGACCGGCGGGCGAGATGATCCAGGATCAGGCGGCGGGCGGCTTCGGCCTCGGATTTTGAGACCGGCCCCGCTGCCCGGTTGAACGTCGGTCCGCCCGTCCGGTGGCAGAGAACGGCCGGGATATGGCGGATCTGATCGGGGGGCAGCGTTTCCGTCACCCGCAACAGCAGGTCATGGTCCGCCGAACCGCCAAAACCGGGCCGCAAACCACCCGCTGCCAGGATGAGGCTGCGCCGGACGGCGCAGAGGCGGCCCAGAAAATTCTGCGACAGGAACAGGTCGGGGTCCCAGTCGCCCTTGAACCAGGGATCGCGATGACGGCCGGCGTCGTCGATCCGGTCCTCGTCGGAATAGATCACGCCGGCGTCGGGGGCGCGGTCCGCCTCCCGGGCGACCCGGTAAAGCGCCTGGGGCGACAGGGTGTCGCCGGGATCGAGAACGGCGACGAACTCGCCCGCCGCGGCCTCCAGCAGCGCCTGACGGGATGACACGGCGTCCCGGGTTTTGGCGGCGGGCAGAAAGCGGATACGGGAATCGTCAAGGTCCGGCGCCATCCCTTCCGGACGGGACCCCGCGATCAGCAGTTCCCAATGGGGATAGAGCTGGTCCTGGAGGGAGCGGATGGTCCGGTCGGGACAGGACGGGGTCTCTCCGGCCGGCGGGACCACCAGCGACATCAGGGGGCGGTGCGTCAGGCCGGCGATGTCGCGGCGGATGGCGCGCCGGTCGGATCGCGTCAGGCGGTCATAGAAAAACCGCCAGGCGTCATACCCGACCAGCCGCGCCGGCAGCCGCAGCCCGAGGAAAAGGATCGTTTGCCGCGCCAGGACCGCCAGTCCGTCGCGGCGGTAGTAGTAAAGCGCGCGGGTCAGAAGATAAGGCAGGCGCGACAGTCCGCCGCCGGCCGCCGGCGTCCCGCTCATGCCAGCAGCCGCGCCAGGACAGCGTCCAGACTGTCCTGCCAGGAGGGCGGCACGAGCCCGAACGTCTCCCGGAACCGGCTGGTGTCCAGCACCGAGTAACGGGGGCGGCGGGCCGGGGTGGGATAGTCGCTGGTCGGGATGGCCCGGACCTCGGGGCGATGGCCCCACCGCCGTCCCGCCACCTCGAAAATTCGTTCGGCGAGGCCGTGCCAGGTGGTTTCTCCGGCATCGACGTAATGATAGGTGCCGGTGACGTCGGGTGCGGTGGGGGATGCGGCGAGGCGGAGGACGATGGTTTCCAGGGCCGCCGCGATGGCGTCGGCGGAGGTCGGGCATCCCCGCTGATCGTTGACGACGGACAGCCGGTCGCGGTCCTTACCGACGCGCAGCATGGTCCGCACGAAATTCTTTCCGTCGGCCGCATAGACCCAGGCGGTGCGCAGGATGACATGGCGCGGACAGCCGGCGCGAACCCGCCGTTCCCCCTCCAGTTTGCTGGCGCCATAGACATTGATCGGGCCGACCGGGTCGTCCTCGCGGTAGGGGCTGGTGGCATCGCCCGGAAACACATAGTCCGTGGACACATGGATCAAGGGCCGGTTCCGTCCGCCGCACCAGTCCGCGATGGCGCCCGGGGCCAGTCCGTTGATCGTATGGGCCGCGTCCCTGTCGCTTTCCGCCTGATCGACGGCGGTGTAGGCGGCGCAGTTGACGACCACGTCCGGGTCGATGCGGTCGAGACGGCCGGCGATGTCCCCCGGCCGCGACAGATCGAGATCCTGCCGGGGCGCGGCGACCAGGAGAAGCCCCGGCGTCTGCCGGGCCATCAGCGCTCCTCCAACCTGACCGCTGACTCCGGTGACGAGAACCCGGACCGCTTGATCCGACATGAAAGACCCCTTCGATTGGGTGGACGACGGCGGCACGCTGGCATTGCGGGGCGGGGCTGTCAACAGCCCCGGCGGACCCCGTCGCCGCGATCGCCCCGGGGGCCTGTCGGGGCCCCCGGGCGAACCTGATCGCCGCCGCGACCTCGACGCCGGCCCGCCATCCCCGCCGCACGCCTGTTTCCCTGGCGGCGACGGCGGCTGTCGGTGGAGCCTTTCCCGGGCGCCGTCGGCCCTCTATGATCGGGGCCGCGGGACCCCGGACCATGCCACAGGGGTCGGAAGACGATATCAGTGAAAGGACAGTCCGCCATGGATGTGATCGCGACCGGGATACCTGAGGTGCGGATCATCAAGCCGCGCCGTTTCGGCGATCACCGGGGATTTTTCTCCGAAACCTACAACAGCCGGACCTTCGCCGAGGCCGGGATCGATCGCCCCTTCGTGCAGGACAACCAGTCGCGATCCGCGGCCAAGGGGACCGTCCGGGGGCTGCATTTCCAGAGTCCCCCCTTCGCGCAGGACAAACTGATCCGCGTCGTCCGCGGGTCGATCCTGGATGTCGCGGTGGACATTCGCCGGGACTCCCCTACTTTTGGTCGACATGTCTCGGTTGTTCTTAATGTCGAAGAGTGGAATCAGCTCTATATTCCGGCAGGATTTGCCCATGGCTTCTGTACGCTTGAACCTGATACGGAAGTTTTATATAAAGTCACAAATTTTTATTCATCTGATCATGATCACGGCCTCTTGTGGAATGATCCTGATCTACAAATTGAGTGGCCGGTGTCCCTGAGCGACGCCGTTCTGTCGGAGAAAGATCAAAAGCATCCGCGGCTGAAGGATCTCCCGGCCTATTTTTGATCTCATATTTGCCATGATCCTGATCTTTCATCGCGGCATTGGGGACATGGCAACGGAAAGGCCGGGGGTCGGGTCCGATCGTCGGCGCGGCACAAGGGGGAAGGCGCCCGAGGGGGCGCTTCCGGTTAAGGGGGCAGGATGCGGACGGTTCTTGTTACGGGTGGCGCGGGCTTTATCGGCAGCGCGGTGGTCCGCCAGCTCCTCGACGACGACGGCGTCTTCGTCGTCAATGTCGACAAGCTGACCTACGCCGCCAATCCGGCCTCGATCCCGGCCGCCCAGGGGCATCCCCGCTACGCCTTCGAACAGGTGGACATCTGCGACGCGGAGGCCGTCCGGCGATTGTTCGCGGACTGGAAACCCCACGCCGTCATGCATCTGGCCGCCGAATCCCACGTCGACCGGTCGATCGACGGCCCGGGAGAGTTCATCCGCACCAATATCGTCGGGACCTATACGCTTCTGGAGGCAGCGCTTCACCATTGGCGCGGGATCGATGACGCGGCGCGGCGCGACCGCTTCCGGTTTCTTCATATCTCGACCGACGAGGTGTTCGGCAGCCTGGGGCCGACCGGATATTTTTCCGAGACCACGCCCTATGCGCCCAACTCGCCCTATTCGGCGTCAAAGGCATCGTCGGACCATCTGGTGCGCGCCTGGCATGCCACCTATGGCCTGCCGGTCCTGCTGACCAACTGTTCGAACAATTACGGCCCTTATCATTTTCCCGAAAAACTGATCCCGCTGGTGATCATCCGGGGGCTGGCCGGCGAAAAGCTGCCGGTCTATGGCACCGGGGCCAATATCCGCGACTGGCTTTTCGTCGAGGACCACGCCCGCGCCCTGCGGCTGGTCCTGGACCGGGGCACCGTCGGGGAAAGTTATAATGTCGGGGGGCATAACGAACGGACCAATCTCCAGGTGGTGGAGGCGATCTGCGACCTTCTCGATGAGATGGCGCCCACGTCGGCGGGGTCGCATCGGCGGCTGATCTCCTTCGTCGCCGACCGGCCGGGCCACGATCATCGTTACGCCATCGATCCCGCCAGGATTACCCGCGATCTCGGTTGGCGTCCCCAGGAAAGCTTCGAAAGCGGCCTGCGGAAAACCGTGCGCTGGTATCTCGACAATCGCGACTGGTGGCAGTCCATCCTGGATCGCGGCTATCGCGCCGACCGGGTCGGTCTGGGCAAGTGATCCCGCGCCCGGCCGGGGGGAGATTTCCGGATGGGGGCCGGCAAGACGGCGGATCCGCCGTTGCCCGATCCCCGTTCTTCGGGGCGCCACGCCCCGGTCAACGTTAGGAGCGAACGTGAAAGGCATTATTCTCGCCGGCGGGTCTGGCTCGCGGCTGTATCCCATCACGATCGCGGTCAGCAAGCAGTTGCTGCCGGTCTATGACAAACCGATGATCTATTATCCGCTCAGCACCCTGATGCTGGCGAAGATCCGCGAGATCCTGATCATCACCACGCCCAACGACCGCGAGGCGTTCGAGCGCGTTCTGGGGGACGGGTCCCAGTGGGGCCTGTCGCTCAGCTATGCGGTGCAGCCCTCGCCGGACGGGCTGGCGCAGGCGTTCCTCATCGGCCGCGATTTCATCGGTAATGAACCGGTCGCGCTGGTCCTGGGCGACAACATTTTCTACGGTCACGGTCTGGCCGCCGCCATGCGCCAGGCCGCGACCCTGCAAAAGGGCGCCCGTGTGTTCGCCTATGGCGTCCGTGATCCCGAACGCTATGGCGTGGTCGAACTCAACGCCGATGGTGTTCCCGTCGGCATCGAGGAAAAGCCGGCGCGGCCGAAATCGCGCTGGGCGGTCACCGGGCTCTATTTCTACGACAACTCTGTCGTCGACATCGCGCGCGAGGTCAAGCCCTCCGCCCGGGGCGAGCTTGAGATCACCAGCGTCAATGCCGCCTATCTCAAGGCCGGCCTTTTGTCGGTCGAACTGCTGGGCCGGGGCTATTGCTGGCTCGACACCGGCACCCATGATTCGCTCCTGCATGCCGCAGAATTCGTGCGCGCCATCAGCGAACGGCAGAACCTGCAGATCGCCTGCCTCGAGGAAATCGCCTTCAACAATGGCTGGATCGGCGCCGAGGATGTCTTGCGGATCGGGCAGACGCTGGCCAAGAATGCCTATGGACAGTATCTTATCCATCTGGTTGAGGATCAGGTCCAATTACCAGCATGAAAGCGATTGCGTCCGCCCTGGGCGCCGGGGACGATGGCGTCGCGGCGGAACCGCGGCTTGACATCGTCATCGTCAATTGGAATGCCGGGGCCTTGCTCCGGCAATGCCTCGATTCCGTTTTCCAAAGCGACGAGGCCGGTTTCCGTCTGGACCGGGTGGTGGTGGTCGATAACGCGTCCTCGGACGGTTCGGCCGACGGTTTTTCCTTTCCCCGTCTGACGGTGATGCGTCTGCCGGAAAACAGGGGATTCGCGAAGGGATGCAATATCGGCGCGGCCGGATCCCGGGCCGACTATCTTCTGTTTCTCAATCCGGACATCCTGCTGGACCGCGACACAATGTCAGGGGCCGTCCGTTTCATGGAAAGGGCGCGCAGTGTCACCGCCTCGACCGTGAAGCTGCGCGATCTCGACGGAAATACGCAGCGATGCTGCGCCCGGTTTCCGACACCGATCCGGATGCTGGCGCAGGGACTGGGGCTCGATCGCCTGTTTCCCAAGCTGTTTCCCCCCCATTTTCTGACCGACTGGGATCATGAGGACACGCGGACGGTCCCCCAGGTCATGGGCGCCTTCCTGTTGATCCGCCGTCCGGCCTTTGAACGCCTGGGCGGATTCGACGAGCGGTTCTTCGTCTATTACGAGGATGTCGATCTTTGCCGGCGCATCGCGCTGGACGGCGGACGCTGCGTCCATAACGCGGCGGCCACCGCACGGCATGTCGGCGGGGGGACCACCAACCGGATCAAGGCGCGGCGGCAGTTCCTGGGGGCGCAAAGCCGTATCCGCTATGCCCGGAAATATTTTGGCTGGCCGGCTGCAACAATGTTAACATTTGCTGGAATGTTACTGGACCCCCTGGCCCGGGTCGCCCGGGGCGTGGCCCAGGGGTCCGCCAGCCAGATTGTCGATGCCATCCGAGGAGCCGCAATGCTGTGGGCTGACCTGCCCCGCCAGATGACCGCGCCCGTCCCGTCGCCGGATGCCTGCGCCCGACGGGCAGAGCCGCGCCGGCTCCGCGTTCTGGCCTTGACCCGCTATCCGCGCCAGGGCGCCAGCAGCCGCACGCGGTTCCTCAGTTATTTTCCGGCTTTGCGGGCTGACAATGTGGCGCTGACGGTGTCGCCCTTCTTCGATGACGACTATCTCCGGATTCTGTATTCCGGGGCCCGGCCTCCGCTGGGGTCGGTCCTGTTCTACTACCTCCGCCGTCTGGCGGCCCTCCTGCGGGTGGGCTCCTATGACCTGATCTGGGTCGAGAAGGAGGCGCTGCCCTGGGTTCCTTACGCGCTGGAAGGCTTTCTTCTCCGGCGGACGCCTTACATCGTGGATTTCGACGACGCCTGGTTCCTGAGATATGGCAAACACCGCCTGGGTCTCGTCCGCCAGGTGCTGGGGCGGAAACTGGAGACGCTGGTCCGCCATTCCGGCCTGACCGTGGTCGGCAACGATTATCTGGCGGACTGGGCGAGGGAGGCCGGAGCGGCGGACATCGCGCAGTTTCCGACGCCCGTCAATCTCGATGTCTACAGGCCGATCCGCGACATCCCTCAAGACGGTCCCTTAAGAATCGGCTGGATGGGCACGCCCACCTCGGCCTCGGCCTATCTGCGGCCGCTGTTCCCGGTCCTTGAAGAGGCAATTCGGGAAGGGTGGGCAACCCTGACCGTGGTCGGGGCTTCGGGTGACGAGTTCAAGGCGATCGGCGCCGACGTCGTGGCCTGGAGCGAAGACCGCGAGGTCGATCAGCTTCACAGCTTCGACGTGGGGATCATGCCCCTGGCCCATGATCTGTGGAGCGCCGGAAAATGCGCCTACAAGCTGATCCAGTATATGGCCGTCGGCCTGCCGGTGATCGCCTCTCCGGTCGGGATGAACCGGAAGGTCGTTCACCACGGGATCAATGGTTTCCTGGCCGATGATCTCGACGCCTGGCGCACGGCCCTGAAGACGCTCGCCGCCGATCGCGCGCTGTGCCGCCGGATGGGGGAGGCCGGACGCCAGATCGTATCGCAGCACTATTGCCTCGCGGTGGTCGAGCCCCGGCTGGTGGCTGCCATCCGTGGCGCGGCGGAAAAAAAAATGGGCGAGGCCCCGGGCTGATGCCGAGACAAAGCCAGTGGCACAGGCCTCCGTGCCTGTGCCGGGGCAATTCCGCCGCTCGGACGCCCGCGATCCGGCGACAACCGGATATCCCGCCTGAAACAGGGTGGTTTTGCCGGCCATGGGAGACCGTTTGATGGATGGATCAGAGGATTTGGCGTTTACCGGAGAGCGTTTCATGCCGTCGCTCGACGGCAGCATCGCGCTGGAGCACTGGCACCGCTATCTGTTGGCGCGGGAGCTGGTGGCCGGGAAGACGGTCCTCGATATCGCCTGCGGAGAGGGATATGGCAGCGCGCTGCTGGCCGAAACCGCGGCGAAGGTGACGGGTGTCGACATTTCCGACGAGGCGGTCCGTCATGCGGCGAAGGCCTATACGCGGCCCAATCTCCATTTCCTGCCGGGATCCTGCGCGGCGATCCCGCTCGATGACGGGTCGGTCGACGCCGTCGTCAGTTTCGAGACCATCGAGCATCATGACCAGCATGCCGAGATGATGGCCGAGGTCCGGCGGGTTCTCCGTCCCGGCGGCCTGTTGATCATCTCCTCGCCGGATCGCCTGGAATATTCGGTGCTGCCGAACAATTCCAACGAATACCATGTGAAGGAACTGTTCCGGCACGAGTTCGAGTCCCTGCTGTCGGCCCATTTCCGGCATTGGGCCATGCTGGGTCAGCGGGTCCTGTTCGGGTCCGGCCTGTTTCTGGAAGGGGGGGCGTCCCCCGTGGCAACCTATGCCGGTCCGGACGAGAGCGACGACCGGCGGACCCGTGCCGACGGGATGGCGCGGCCGCTCTATCTGGTTGCCGTTGCCACCGACGGCGAGCTGCCGGTGATCTCCAGCAGCTTTCTCGAACAACCCCTGATGCAATCCGATTTCTGCCGGTTCTGGCAGAAGACGCTGACCGATCTGGCGGTCGCGAAGGACGAGCAGATCGAGGCGCTGCATGGTCGGTGCGCTGATCGCGACCGGACAATCGCCGATCTCGGTCGCCGGATTGAGACCCTGGAGGCCAACGTCCGGGGGCTGGAGGGACAGGTGCAGGTCCTGAAGGGCGAGATCGAGGGGCGGGACGGAATCATTCTCCATCTGCGCAAACAGATCGAAGGGATCTATCTGTCCACCTCCTGGCGGGTCACCGGGCCTTTGCGTGTTCTGTCGCGCCGCCTCTCGGCCCTTCGCGCCCGCCGCGGCGGGTCTTGATTCGACGGTGTCACGGTCGCGCTGAACGCCGGACAAGGCGGAGCGGAAGAATGGCGCCGGCGTCCCGCCGGCGATTGCCGCGGACGGGCAAAGTCCGGATTGTGCTTCTGAACATTTTCAGCGGCTGTCGGAAAAGATGCCGCGAATGCCGGTCATCGGCAGCGTTCCGCAAGACGTCGTCGCTTCGCGCCGAACGCCGGCGGGACGCCGGCGCCACTCCGGGCTTTTTCGCACCGGCACCTCGGGCGGGCCCCGTAAATGTGACAGAGCCCTGAACTTCTGGCTTCGCGCGGATCAGCTCGCGTTGACGGTGTCACGGTCGCGCTGAACGCCGGACAAGGCGCCACTCCGGGGCTTTTTCGCACCGGCACCTCGGGCGGGACGCGAAAATGTGACAGGTCTGGACAAATGTCAGGGACGGGCGATGAGGGCCAGCGCCGCCGGATAGTCGACGGCGATGGTCTGGACAGAGGAGAAGCCCGCCTCCATCACGCGGGTCCAGGCATCGGCGCCGAATTCCCAATGGACCACGTAATCCTCGGCCCGGACGTCCGGATTGCCGTGATAGCTTTTCGGCAGCCCGGCGCGGCTGCGTGTCATACGGTCGACGATGATCGGGATGGTGAAGCAGAGCGCGCCGTTCGGCGTCAGGATCCGTCGGCATTCGGCCAGAGCCCGCACCGGGTCCGCGACATGCTCCAGGGTGTCGGAGTGGGTGACCACGTCGAAGGTGCCCTCGGCGAAGGGCATGGCATGCATGTCGATGTCGGGATAGGTGCGGAAGACATGGCCCGGCATGGCCGCCAGGACCGGCGTCAGGAAGCCGGCCTCGTTGATTTCCAGCACCGAGAATTTGCGTGCCCGTTCGGTCTTCACGAAATCGCCCAGCAGGGACTCGGTGCCGAAGACCGTCCTTAAGGCTTCCGCCAGGGCGATCGATCGCAGGTTCGCGCCGCAACCGACGCACTGGCATCCCTGCTGCCGGTCGACATAGTCGCGCTCGCGGGCGGTCAGCCCCCATTCCTCGGCCAGGAGATCGCCCAGCACCGCCCGGCGTTCGAACCGGGTCCCTCCGCATACGGAACAGACCGTCATGACGCTTGTCCTACCCGTCCCATCCTGCCCTGACGGTCAGCCGCGCCGGAGATTGTATTTCAGGATGCACCAGACGGCGCGCAGGCCATCGCGCCAGCCGATCTTCTTGCCCTCCGCATAGGTGCGGCCGCTATAGCTGATACCGACCTCGTAGATGCGCGGGCGGCTTTGCATATGGGCGATCTTGGCGGTGATTTCGGGTTCGAAGCCGAAGCGGTTCTCCTCGATGCGGATCGATTTCACCACATCACGGACGAACAGCTTGTAGCAGGTCTCCATGTCGGTGAGGTTCAGATCGGTCAGCATATTGGACATCAGCGTCAGCATCCGGTTGCCAAGGCTGTGCCAGAAATAGAGGACCCGCATCTCGTCGCCGCTGCGGAAGCGCGAGCCATAGACCACATCGGCGCGACCGTCCAGGATCGGTTTCAGCAGCTTGGAATAGTCATCGGGGTTGTATTCAAGATCGGCGTCCTGAACCAGGACGATGTCGCCGTCGGCCGCCTGGAAACCGGTGCGCAGGGCCGCGCCCTTGCCAAGATTGACGCCATGCTCGATCACCCGGACATTGTTCCGCTCGGTCGCGATCGTGCGGGCGATCTGCGCGGAATCATCGCGTGAGCCGTCATCCACGATGATCAGTTCATGCCGCAGTCCCGAGGTATCGGCGGCCAGCACCTTGTCGACGACATGGCGCAGGGTCTGCGCCTCGTTGTAGCAGGGCATGACGATCGACAAAGTGGAAAACTGCATTTTCTCCAGCCTCATGCTTTAGCGGAGGGCGTCTGTCCGACGGCATTTCTGCGATCTTTCAGAGATCCCCCCTTAAGTCGAAGAGTTGGTGGACCAAAGACGCGAAAGCCAGGCTCAAGCGCCGTCGGGGCCTGGCGTCCGACGCGATGATGTCGCGTCAAACGCTTACCGGAAACCATCGGGGGGCACAAGTTGTTAATGGTTTTGCGAGGGGTCTCCGGCCTCCCCGGTGAAGGGGCTCCATGTCGCCGTGTCGACATGATAGGCGCAGAGACCCGCCATGACGCCGCGGCCCGTCGCCCAGGCGGCCACCGCTTTCCGGTAATCGGGATGGGTCGGGAAATGCAGCGCCCAGCCTTCCGGCGTCCAGCCGCTGTAGCCGTTCAGGGTGGGCATGTGGAAACGCTGGGCGGCCAGCATGGCATTGAGCTGAAGCGGCGCCCACCAGCCGTTGTAGTCGTCCCGGTCCGCCGTCACCACCATGGTCCGGCAACTGGAGGGCGGAGAGGGGACATGGGCCAGCAACGCCCGTTCCTCCCGCTTCGACAGGATGTCGCGGTGGGTGGAAATCTGTTCGCCGGCCAGCAGCAAGGCCATCAGGCCGATCAGCAGAAGGGCCCCCGTGCCCCGGGCCCGGGCCAGCAGGCGGTCGACGCCATAGGCCGCGACCGCCGCCACCGGCAGCATCAGAAGGATGTTGTAGCGGAACACCGACCGGATGGCCCCGCCCCCGGGGACCAGCTCATAGATCAGGCGCCAGGCCGCCCGGTCGCCGAACCGCACCATCAGCGCCTCGCTCACGAGGACGGCGCGCCCCAGCAGCAGAAAGAGGCCCGGGCTGGCGCTGTCGCCCGCGGGCGACGGCAGGCGGCCGGCGATGGCGCGGGACGATCCCCGCCGCAGCAACAAATGCGCCGTCGTCGCCAGGAACAGCGCCAGCGTCAGCCAGGGGATGCCCTTGTCCAGCTCCCAGAAGCTGGGGCGCAGTTGCAGGGTGGGGGCCAGACGCTGCAACAGGCTGCCCCAGACGGCGTTGTCCCAACTGACATTGATGAGATCGACCGGTGTCGGGATCATCGGCAGGATCTCGGCGAACGGCCGCCGCGAAAAAGACTTCAGAATCGGCAGATAGGTGGCGACAAAGGGGATGCTGGCGAGAAGCCCGAAGGCCACATTGCCGGACAGGCTGATCCAGCGGGCCGCGATCCGCCGGGGCCAGACCAGAACCTCGCCGGCCCGGCCGGTCAGCAGCGCGCCGGCCAGCCAGAGCGCCGCCAGGGTCGCCAGGAACAGGGCCAGGAACCAGGCCATGTAAAAGGCGGTATAGGCCAGCAGCGGGAACAGAATGAAAAAGGCCATGCCGTACAGATGCGACCGGCCGCTGTCGCCGTTGCCCCGTCCATCCTTGCCGGCAAGGGCGCGGAACAGGAAAACCAGCAGGAACGGGACGAACGCCACCGCCTGAAGCTGGCCATGGGCGATGCTGGTCGCCATCGGACTGCCGAAGGCGAAGAGGGCCGCGCCCAGCACCGCCGCCGGCCGCGACAGGGCCAGGACGCCGCGCAACAGCCAGACGGTGCCCAGGACCCCGGCCGGCGGCAGGGCCATCACCAGGGCCTGATAGGCTGCGAAACAGTCGAAATGGGCGCGGCGCAGCAAGCTGTAGGGCAGGCCGTAGAGAAACAGGGTGTCGCTATAGCCGAGAACGTTGCGTTCCGGATAGAAGATCGCCGGAGATCGCCAGTCCGCGAGACCGCGAAACACGTCGTACCAATGTTCGCAGACATAGATCAGGAATTTGGCGTCGCCGATATTGCCCGGAATATGATCGAAGCCGTCCGACGTCGTCTGCCAGAAAAAGATCAGCGTCCCGGCCAGTCCGATCGCCCCGTAGAGGGCCAGCCAGCACAGCCGGGTCGTCAGGGATGGGGCGGCGGCGGACATGGTCGGGCTCCTGTGGCGGGATCTCATGGGATGGCCGGTCCGGCGGTCGCCGGACCGGTTGCCGGGCGGAACAGATGGAACGGCGGGCTGTCGAGGACCGTGCGATAGGACGGGGGCAGGGAGAACCGTCCAAAGGTCAGGATCCAGCGGGTGCCTTCCGGGATCTCGCCGGGGGCAATCGCGACATCCTGTTGCGGTTTCGAGAGAATCCAGTTGTCCCGGGCCAGACCGAACAGCGCGAAGTCCATCCGCCCCCAACGCTCGGCACCGATCACCAGGCCATGGTCCCGGTCCTCTTCCGGCAGGGTGGCCATCACGGACCGCGCCTGGCCCGCGAGGGGCGAAAAACCGCCGGAAACCTGATATTGCCAAAGGGAGGCCTCAACCGTCGATCCGGTCCAGAACAGGGACAGGAACCCGAGGCCGAACAGCAGGGCCCGTTGCGGACGGAGAAGGGTGGCGATCTGGGTGGCGCAGGCCAGCGCGAGGAAGAGGGAGGGCGGCGCCAGCCCGGCCTTTCCCGCCCAGGGCGTCTGGGAAATAGCCAGCATCCCGGTCACGTTCCACGGATACATATGGAACAGCGTTCCGCCACGCAGCCACCAGAAAAGGGCCGCCGCGAGCGACAGGGCGGCGCCGATCCGGATTGCGGTCCTGGAACAGCCGGCGCCCGACGCCGCCGGCAGCATCAGAAGGGCGAAGGGGATCAGGAATTCGTTGTAGCGGGTGTAGATGTCGTGCCAGGGCTTGACGACACCGGCGCCGACCAGTTCCGCGGTGAACACGGCGGTCATCGCGGTCGCGCCGCCGAGCGCCAGAAGCACGAAAACCGCAAGGAAAAGGCGGTTCCGCTGGTCCGGGTCGTCCGTTGCCGGGGCGTCGCCTCGCCAGCCGCGCAGCACTTGCGCGGTCATGAGGGCGATGGCCGGCCCCGCCACCAGCAACAGCAGAACCAGATGCGCCCCAAGGCTGCGCAGGATGTCGGGCAGGATATTGTGGGACACGCCGCCATAGCCGATTACCACATTGGCGTAAAACACCCCCAGGAGATCGATCAGGCGATGTTCGACCGCGCCGGTCAGCAGCATCTTGATCAGCACGATGCTGGCCGCCATGACCGCCGTGGCGACCAGACAGCCTTGCAGGGCGATCCGCGGGCGCAAGCCCCGCGGATGAACGGCGAGCGCGGCGAACGCCGCCCACAGGGCCAGGATCAGGGACAAGGCGTGGGGTTTCGTCAACAACAGCAGCCCCAGCAGAAGGCCGGCGACGGCCGAGGCCCTGACCGGACGGACCGCCAGATCGACCGCCATCACGCGGATCAGGGCGGCGCACAGACAGCAGTAAAGAGCGTCCGGCATGACCGACGCCGCATAGCCGGAAAAGGGGATCAGCGCGGCCACGGCCGTCACCGCCATGGCCGGTCCCCTGCCGCCCTGCCGCCCTGCGACGGAGAACAGCAGCACGGCAGCGGCGAAGAAGAACACCAGATTGAGCGCCTTCACCCAGCCCTCGGCATAGCCGAACAGGCGGAATCCCCAGTGAACCAGCCAGAAGAACAGGGTGTTGTTCACATGCTGGAGGTGATCGTCGTGAACGTAAAGCGAGGCGGTATCGGGGAAGGCGCGTCCCGCGATGTAGTAGGCATATTCGTCGCCGCCCCAGATCGGGGAATTCAGCGTCAGGGTCCTGATCAGCACCAGCCCCGCGGCAAGGGCGAAAACGGCTGCGGAGGCCAGGAACAACGCGCGGTCACGCGCGTCCGTCGTCGGCGTGGGGTCAAAGGGCATCCGGGGTCATCCGCTGAGGGGGAGGCTGGTCGCCGGAGGGAGGGTTTCCTTTCTGGGGCCAGGGCAGGCGCGGGTGCAGGGGCGTGGTGGGAACCCCGGCCATATCATGGGACAGGAAGGCCAGCAGCAACTGGAAGCCCAGGATGATCGGCAGGACCGCCAGCATCACCGTTCCCGTCGAGGCGAAAACGCCCCGGCTGGCATCGACATACCAGGTGACGGCGCCGAACAGGCCCCCGGACAACAGGAGGACGAGGCCGCACAGCAGATACACCGACGCGATGGAAAAATTCCGCAGAAAATAGCTGTACAGCACGCGTTTCAGGAAATTCCGAAGATGGCCGGCGAGAAATTCGGGGATGATGGCGCCGACCCGCAGGCCGCTGGTCTCGTCGCCGTAACGGGCGCGCATCGGCACGTCGAGCACCCGGGCCCGCAAGAGCGCGAGATGGTAAAGCAGATCGGATTCGAAAAAATAGCGGCGGCTGATTCTGTCCAGCGGCAATTCCCGCACGACGGCCGCATGGATCGCGAAATAGCCGTTGGTCGGGTCGAAGATGTCCCAGTAGCCGGTGGACAGCTTCGACAGAAAGGACAGCGCCGCATTGCCGAAAATCCGCACGGCCGGCATGGAGCCGACGTCGTCCAGGCGATAGAACCGGTTCCCTTTGACATAGTCCGCCTGCCCCTGGACGATGGGGCGGATGAAGGCTCCGATCAGGGCAGGATCCATCTGGCCGTCGCCATCGATCTTCACGCAGATGTCGGCGCCGTCGCGGACGGCGGCGGCGATGCCGGCGAGAGTCGCGCCCCCCACCCCCTGATTGACGTCAAGGGTCAGCACGCGGACCCGGGGATCGCGGCAGCTTTCGCGGACGAAGGCGCCGGTCTGCTCCGGGCAGTGGTCGTCGACGACATAGATCGAGGAGACGTCGGGGCCGATGGCCGCGAGCACCGCCCCGATGTGACGCCGGACCCGGAAGCAGGGGATGACGACCGCGACGCGCATGGTTTTCCCCGTCAGGGCCTCCCTGTCAGCAGGACGTCTCCATCGCCTCGATCCGGTCGCGGTACCGAAGACCGATGGCCGGATAGGCGAAGGAGCGGCGCATGTGAAGGCCGGCCTTGCGGCCAAGCGCGCGGCCGAAGGCGGGATCGTCCAGCAGGCGGACCATGTGCGCCGCCGCCCTCGCGGTGTCGGCGTCGGCCCAGACCTGTCCCCCGGACCGGGGATAGCTGCCGTCCTCCACCGGGACCAGGGTGTAATCGACGAGCAGCGCGGTCTCCGGCGTCGTGAAGTCCATATTGCCGGAATAACCGGTGGCGATCACCGGCTTGCCCAGAAACATCGCCTCGGCCAGGCCGCGGCCATAGCCTTCCGACCGGTGCAGCGAGATGAAGCAGTCAGACAGGCGGACCAGATTTTTCATCTCGTTGTCCGACAAAGCCCTGTCGATGATCAGGATGCGGTTGCGGAACGGTTCGATGCGCCGCTGGAATTCCTCGAAATCACGGGTTCTCTGCCGCGAATTATTGAGCTTGATCACGAAGGTGACGTTGTCGTGGGGACGGGCCTTCACCAGTTGCGCGAAAGCCTCGACCGCCGCGAAGGGATTCTTGCGGGCGATGAAGGAGGTGAAATCGAAGAAGAACAGGAAGACATAGGAGCCTTCCGGGATCCCGAAGGCCCGCCGCCCGAGGAAGGAGCGCAGCCGGACCTCCGTCGCCAGCGGCATATGATACACCGGCGTCGCCGTCGCCTGGCGCAGTCCGTCGAGGACGAACCGCGAGGGCGCCCAGATCTCGTCGAACCGCTCCAACTGTTCTGCCCAGTCGGCCGGATAGCAGGACAATTCCCAGTTGGGATAGATGACGTTGCGCCCCTTGGGAAGGTCCTCCGCGCCAAGATGGCGCAGCGCCTGATCGATCTCGTCGCCGTTGATGTGGAAAAGGTTGACGCCCGTCCCCAGCTCGCGCGTGACGGCGGCCCCCATCTCGGCCTCGTGGTCCGGGTCGTGCACCGAAAGGCCGTAGATGTCGAGCACCCGGCTCGACACGCCGGCCGCGGCCAGAGCCCGGAAACTGCAACGCACGTCCTCGCCCCGGCCGCTGGGGGCGAAGGCGTGGCCGACCAGCGTGATCCCGCCGTCGGGAGGGGTCACGACCGGTCTCCCGGCCGGGCCAGTTGCCAGGCGTCGAGGGCATTGCGCACGGCTTCCAGATTGGCATGGCCGTAACGGCGGTCCGGTTCGAGATAGGCGCCTTCCGCCCATTCGTTCCAGGCGTTGACGAAGACAATCCTCTCATCGCCGAAATTCTGTTCGCGGACCTGACGCAGGGCGGCCTCAAGCCACGCCTGGAAGGCGCCGGGGGAGGAGTTCTCCAGCCACATGCCGCTGTCCTGGCGCCGGGCGGTGTTGTCCCAGGAGGGCGTCACGCCGGGGAAGCGGGTATGGCCGGGCTGCGGGCGCAGGACATAGCGCAGGGCGGCATCCCGGTAGTCGTCGGCGACGCACTGGCAGTCCGGATTGACCAGGATGCCCGAGGGCCGGCGGGGCCGGCCGAGGCCGTGGGGCGGAAACTCGACGGAGGCGTCGCAGTTGTAGTCGCCCGGGTCGGGCAGGCCGGTGCCCAGGAAGAAGCTTTCCACCATGGCCAGATAGATCTCTCCCACGCCTTCGTCGCGGCAGATTTTCCGCCATGTCTCGGCGGTGCGGGCGAAGTCCGGGAAGCCCTTGACATTGTAGACCAGCAGCAGCGGCCGGCCATTGATGCGGATGTGGTTGGGCGCGCGGAAATAACGGATCAGATCGTGGATGACGGCGCGATCGTCCTCCGGGGAATAGTTCTGGGCGATCAGGATTTCATGCTCCTGCCCGTCCCAGCGCCTTGTCCAGTTCTCATTGGCCCAGCAAAGGCAGAAGGGCAGATCCGGCCTGCCGGTGGCCAGCATGCGTTCGATCGGCGCCTCCAGGAGGCGCTTGCCGGCGAACCAGTAATAGTAATAGCAGAACCCGCCGATGCCGTAGCGCCGGGCCATCTCCGCCTGTTCGTCCATCACCTCGGGGACACGCAGATCGTAGAATCCGAGATCGGCCGGCAGGCGGGGCTGATAGTGCCCGACGAAGTTCGGTTTCGCCTTGGTGACATTGCGCCACTCGGTGAAGCCCTTGCCCCACCAGAGATCGTTTTCCGGGAAGGGATGATACTGCGGCAGATAGAAGGCCAGGACCCGAACATCGTTCAGGGTCTCAATCTCCGTCTGCCACCGGTCCAGGATTTTCTGCCGGTTGGTGGTGATGCAGCGAGTCTTGAAGGCGCTGTCGGTGCCCGCCGTGGTCTTGGACAGGTGATGGATGATGACCGAGGCGGGATTGACCAGGATCTTAAGACCCAGCCGGCGCAGCTTCAGGCAGAGATCGGCGTCCTCGTAATAGGCCGGCGCCAGATCGTCGCTGAAACCGCCGACCTCGCGGAACCGCGCGGTCTCCACCAGCAGGCAGGCGCCGGAGCAATAATCGACCTCGCGCACGCGGTTGAAGCGGGGATCCGAGGGATCGTCGCCGCAGCCGATCAGGGTCGCCGACCCGTCGCGGTTCAGCGCCGCGCCGGCCTCCTGGAGGCGGCCGTTGGGATAGAGGATCTTGGGTGCCACGGCGCCGACATCCGCGGCGCTGGAGAAGGTGTCGACCAGACGGTCGAGCCAGCCCTCCGTCACCTGAACGTCGTTATTGAGGAACAGCAGATAGCGACCGCGCGCCGATGTCTGGGCGTTGTTGCAGTTGCGCAGGAAGTTGAGGTTTTCGGGATTGCGCACCACCGTGAGATGGGCGATCGCGGCCAGGGCCTCGGAGGTCTCGTCGGTCGAGGCATCGTCGGCGACGATAATCTCGAACGGCACCGCCCCCTGTCCGACCCGGGCGATGGAGGTCAGGCATTCGAGGGTGGTGCGGATCTCGTTGAACACCGGAATGATCACCGAGACGACCGGGTCCGTCACCTCCGGCAGGGCGATCCGGCCGGCGATTCCGACCGGCGTTCCCTCCGCAAGGTCGATGATGTCGGGCGCCGGCAGGGTCAGCCGGGCGATGCGGGCGCGCCGGCGTTCCCCGATGGCCGTCCTCATGTCCTCGTAATCGTTGTTCGCGGCCCATCCCCGGGCGACCATGTCGGCCGCCACCTCGACGGCCCGCCCCAGACGCTGGCAGGCGTCGCCGCCCAGCGGCTCATCGATGTCGCCGATGCCGGCGAAGGGTTCGGATCCCAGCGCATTGGTGGGAACGCCGGCGGCGCGGCCCAGGCGCAGGAAATGCGTCAGCGGATTCTGTCCGCCGATGTCGGGATGCTGGTCGGCGTACCAGGAGGTGTCGAAATCGGGGCTGGCGAGACGGCCCTCCCGCGCCCCGTGAAACAGATAATGCAGCAGCGGATTGACCGTGCCCGACCGCAGATCGGCGTATTGGTCGCGGTACCAGGCGGTCTGGAACACCGGATTGGGGTCGCGTCCCTCGGCGGCGCCGACCTCCAGATAATGGGTCAGCGGATCCCATCCCGCGGCCGCGATGTCCGGGTAATGCTCAAGATACCAGTCGGCGTCGAACAGGCCGGAGCGCGCCAGCGCGCGCGCCGAACGCCAGAGCGAGATCCGCCGTCCGATGTCGCCCGGCCGGCGCAGCAGGCCGGCCATCCGCGACAGGCGGAACCGGACCCGCCGGGCCAGACCGGCGCGGACATGGGCGGTGGCGGCGGTCCGGGCGGCGGATGCCGGCGCCGGCTGGGGCGCCTGGGCGGCCTGGGAATGCTGCTGCTGGCGTTTCAGCTCGTCGTAGAGGCCGCGATATTGCTGGTAAAGATCCCCGGCCTGCCGGCAGGCCTCCTCCAGCGCGTCATGCCGTCCGCTCAGGTCGCGATGCCGTTCCTCAAGCGCCGCAAGGGCGGCGCCGAGCCGGGCGGCCTCCGCGGTCCGGTTGTCGAGGTCGCTTTGCAAGGCCCGGCATTTGTCGGCCAGCGCCTGATAGCGACCGGACAGGAAGGCGAATTGCCCGGCCAGGCTGTGGGGGGCACTGTCCGGAGTTGTGGCGGCGGGGGGCGCGGGCGGGCGGATGGCTTCGACGGGATGGTCTGGCAAGGTCTTCTCTTCAGGGATGGATGACATGCGGGGATCCGAAAATCCGGTCCGGACGTCAGAGGGCGGTCCGGGAAAGCCCGGGCCAACCTAACGGAGACCGGCATCAAAGGCAACGCCGACAACCTTTTGGCGGGGTTGGGAAATCAGGTCAAGGAATGGGACGATCCCCACGGGCACGCCCCGACGGGCCCGGTGAACGCGCGCGGGCCGCCTGATGTCATGCGGTCTTCGACGCGAACTGCTGATTCGCTTGTTCGCCCAGGCAGCGCCAGGGTAACCTGCGCCCCAGTGGTGACGAGTTCGGACTGGCGGTGCCTCCCATGTATGCCTATACCAAAGAAACCCTGTCCGCGGCCGAGGCCGCCGCTGCCGCCGGGGACGCCGGCGCGGTCTGGAGGATTCTGCGCGGGCTCTGTCTCGACGATTTCGGCGAACTGCTGCTGCATATGCCGTCGCCGGACTATCCCGGGCTGTCGTCGGTGCTTCCGCATATGGCCGCGGCCGAGGTGCAGAACAACTGGACGGGAAACAACGGCTATCCGTTGCTGGCGCAGACGCTGAATTTCGTGCGCTCCGTCGACTACCATTTCCTGACGCTGGCCGGACGGCGTCTCAATGGCGCCAAGATTCTGGATTTCGGCTGCGGATTCGGACGCATCGCCCGGCTGATGTATTACTTCACCGATCCCGACCGCTTCTTCGGCGTGGATCCCTGGTACCAGTCGATCCGCCTTTGCAAGGAAAGCCGGCTTCCCGGCACCTTCCTGATTTCCGATTATGTGCCGCGGGACCTGCCGGTGACGGATCGGGACTTCGACCTGATCTATTGTTTTTCGGTGTTCACCCATCTGTCGATGCGGACCACCCGGGCGGCCCTGACGACATTGCGCGCGCATATCGCGCCCGGCGGTCTGCTGGTGATCACCATCCGGCCGGAGGAATACTGGCACCGGTCGGCGGTCGATCCGTTCTCGGGCCGCACCGCCGACGATCTTCTGGCCGAACACCGCGCCACCGGCTTCGCGTTCAATCCCCACCGGCGCGATCCCATCGACGGCGATATCACCTATGGCGACACCTCGATGACCATCGACTGGCTGACCCGCGAATGTCCCGAATGGACGATCCGGGGCCTGGACCGGACGCTGGATGATCCGTTGCAGATCCTGCTGTTCCTGTCTCCCCGCTGATCGGTTCCGATCCGCGGGGACACGGCGATCGCGTGACCGCTCTCGCCGTGCTTTATTTATGTTTCCCTCGAAGCGCCGGGCGCGCCCCTCCGGGGCGCTGGGCTTTCCTCCGCTCTCGCTCCAGCACGACGATCGCTTGACCGCGCTCGCCGTGCTTCTCTTATGTTTCCCTCAAGCGCCGGGCGCGCCCCTCCGGGGCGCTGGGCTTTCCTCCGCTCTCGCTCCGGCGGGCTCAATGCCCGAACGCGGCCCGGCACCCTTTGACCGGGGCAGCCGGCGCGCGTTCAAGCGATGGCCGCGTCCGTGGGGCAATTCTTATTTACCGCCCCAGGGCATGATCGGGACGGTCGAAATGGCATTCTTGGGCGAGCCGTCGATCAGCTTGTCCGAATAGCTGAGATAGACCAGCGTGTTGTTCGGCCGGTCGTAGAACCGCACCACCTGGAGCTTCTTGAACAGCCAGGACCGGTTTTCGCGGAACACATCCTCGCCGTCCTTGAGCTCGCCCTTGATGGTGATCGGCCCCACCTGCCGGCAGGCGATGGAGGCGTCGGAGGTGTCCTCGGCGACGCCGATGGCCCCTTTGACGCCTCCGGTCCTGGCCCGGCTGACGTGGCAGACGACGCCGTCGACATGGGGGTCGCGGAAACTGTCGATGCAGACCTTGTCATTGGCCAGCCCCAGCATCCGGATGTTGGTGGCGACGCACCCGCCCTCTTCCGCGCGCGCCGCGCCCGCCGCGCGCGGCGCCAGGGCAAGGGCCGAAAGGACCAGAGCGAAAAGGCTGGGAGCCGAAAAGAGAGGGGAGGGGCGTCCGGCGCGGGCCGGGATCGGGTTTTCCGTCGGTGTCGGGGTCATGGCTGTCCTCTCGTGGAGACCGGTGCTGGGGCGGAGGCTACATCAAAGATCCCCGGCGCCCAACCGCCGGAATTTTCGTGCCGTGCGGACCGCCGGGCGTTCGGGTTATGTCAAAGGGCCGGGGCGTTGAGCGCCTCTGCCGAAGGTCATTGATCTCCTGAACGGGGCTCCGCCGGCTCCAGCAAATGTTTGATCCCTCCCCGATGCGATGCAACAATGCTCCACCCCGGGAACGGACCGGCCGCCGCCGGCCCCGGTTCCGGGTCTTCATTTCCGGGGATCGAGATGGTGCGTTCCGCTTCCAGTCCTCCGGGCCGCAAAGCCTCCAGGAGGATGTCGTCGGACCCGGGACATGCCGACCGGTCGCGACCGACAGGGCGATCGAGCGGAAACGTGACGCTGGGCGATGTGGCGCGGATGGCCGGGGTGTCCCCGATTACGGTGTCCCGCGTCCTCAATCATCCCGAACTGGTGACGTCCGACACGCTGGAGACCGTGCGCCGGGCCATCGCCGAGACCGGCTATGTTCCCAATCTGCTGGCCGGGGGACTGGCCTCCAGCCGGACCAGACTGGTGGCGGCCATTGTTCCCACCCTGGGCAATGCCATGTTCATCGACACGATCCAGCCCCTTAACGACACCCTGGCGGAGGCCGGTTATCAGCTCTTCCTGGGACTGTCCGGGTTCCCCGCCGCCGAGGAGGAGGATCTGCTGACCGGAATCCTGTGCCGGCGGCCGGATGCCATCGTGCTGACGGGGGTCGACCATTCCGGGGAAAGCCGGCGGCGGCTGGATGCCGCGCGGGTCCCTGTGGGGGAGATGTGGGATCTGACGGCCTCCCCGGTCGATTCCGTGGTCGGTTTTTCCCATGAGCGGGTCGGTCGGGAGGTCGCGCGGTTTCTGGGGGCGAAGGGCTATGAAACCTTCGCGGTGATCTGCGCGGAGGACGACCGCGCGCAGGTGCGTCGCCGCGGCTTCGAAAGCCAGCTTGCGGCGATGGGGCATGAGGTCCCCGTCGCGGTCACTGTGCCGACACCCACCACCGTGCGCCTCGGCCGCGAGGGGCTGGCGCGCCTGCTGGCGGGAGGGGCGCGGCCCGACGCGGTGTTCTGCAGTTCCGACGTCCTGGCGCAGGGGGTCCTGGCGGAGGCCCAGTCGCTGGGGATCCGGGTTCCGGACGATCTGGCGGTCATGGGCTTCGCCGACCTGGATTTCGCGGCCTATACCTATCCCGCCCTGTCCACAGTCCATATCGACCGTGCCGCCATCGGCCGGCAGACGGCGGAGATTCTGCTGGAACGCCTGTCCGGCCGGCGGACGGAGCCCGCTGTGGTGGACGTGGGGTTCACCATCGTTGAGCGGGCGAGCACATGACGGAGGGCGCGCTGCTGCCGGGGACGGAGGCTGACCCTGTCGCCTTGGGGCCGGACGGCCCGTTGGCGCTGGATCCGGAGGGCATCGCCCTGCTGTCCGAGGCCGTGGCGGTGCTGGACGGGACCGGGGGCGTCGTGGTCGCCAGCAAGGGATTCCGGGCCGATCCGGTCCTGTTCCCGGACGGGTCCGCCAGCCCGTCGCTTGCCGCCCTTCTGGCGGAAGGACGCCGGCCGGCGGGCGGAGCATGGCCGCGCCTGCGGATCGGCGATGGGCCGGCGGCCCGCCTCTATGACATCGTGACCATTCCGCTCCGGACGCCGGGATGGCGGATGGTCTTCGCCACCGACCGGACCCTGGATGTCGGGCTCAAGAATGCGCTGGTGGTCTCCCGCGCGCGCTTCAAGACTCTGGTCGAGGTGTCGAGCGACTATGCCTGGGAGACCGGGACCGACGGGACCTTCAATATGGTGACGCCCAAGGGCCTCGCCGGCCGGTCCCCGCGGGAACTGATCGGTGTCAATCCCGCCACGCTTCTGGATCCGGAATCGCCCCAGGTGGCGATTTCCCCCTTTGCCACCCCCGTGCCGGTCGAGGGGGCCGAGGTCTGGGTCCGCCATGTCGACGGCAGCCTGATCTGTTTCGAGGTGGCGGCGGTCCCCCTTTATGACGATCAGGGCGACTGGCGCGGCGCAAGGGGCGTCTGTCACGACATCACGGAGCGGTGCCGGCAGGAGCGCGCCCAGGCGGAGCAGCGCAACCGCGAGCGCGTGTTCGCCCGGATCACCGATGTGTTCCGCCGCGAGATCGATCCGTCCGATATGCTCCAGGTCGCGGCCAGCACCAGCACCCATGGGTTCGGTGCCAGCGGCTGCCAGATCTTCGGTGCGGAGGCGCGCCCCGACCGGGTGGTGAGCCATCCGCTCCTGTCTCCGGTCGCCTCTTTCGGCATCGTTCCCGATCCTCTGCTGGTGGGGCCGGTTCTCGACCAGCTTGTCGGGCATGTGCCTCCAGGGCCGGAGATCCTTGCCGTCGCCGGCCTGTCGCTGTTGCTGGCGCCCGCGCTCTATTCCGGCCGTCTGGTCGGCGCCATGCTGCTGTGGCGCAATCCCGGCCGCGATCCCTGGGGCGAGGGCGATCAGCGGCTGCTGGCGACGCTGTCGGGACAGATTGCCGCCGCCATCGAACAGCAGGCCGCCTACCGGTTGCTGCTGGACGCGTCGCGCACGGATCCTCTGACCGGCCTGCTGAACCGCCGGGCCTTCTATGACGAGATGAAGCGCCGGTTCCGCCGCCAGCAGCGGGATACAAAGGCGGCATCGCTGATCTATCTCGATCTCGACAATTTCAAGCTGGTTAACGATGTTCACGGCCATGGAAAAGGCGACGAGGCTCTGCGGCATGTCGGGGACATCCTGCGCAATAACACGCGCAGCACCGATCTCGTCGCGCGCCTGGGCGGGGATGAGTTCGCGGTCTGGCTGGATGCGGCGGACGAGACGGTGGCCGTCAACCGCGCCCAGGTCTTTCTGGCGGCGGCGCAGACCCTGGTGATCTATTCCGGCAAGGCCGACCGGCCGCTCCGGATGTCCATCGGCATCGCCGTCCATGAGCCGCGATCGGCCGAGGATATCAACGAATTCGTGAGCCGCGCGGACATGGCGATGTACAAGGTCAAACACGGCGGCAAGGGCACCTATGGGCTGGCTCCGCCGGCACGGGCGAGACGGTGATCATGGTGGAGGACAGGCGGACGGACGGGGAGAGCGCCGGGCAGGACCGGGAGCCGCTGTCCTATGAGCAGGCACGGGAGCGGGCTTCCGATGCCGACTGGCGTCTCCGCCGCGCCCTTGCCGGACGCCCCGATACCCCCGCCGAAGTCCTGTTTTTCCTCTGCGCGGATGCCGAACCCCGGGTGAGGACGGCGGTCGCGGGCAATGCGGCCACCCCCGTCAAGGGAAATCTGGTTCTGGCCGGGGATGCCGATGCGGATGTCCGCCGCGCGCTGGCCGGGAAGATCGCCCGCGATGGCCGCATGGCCGGCGCCACGCCCGACCAGGCCCGTCCGCGTGAGATCATGGATCAGGCGCTGACCCTTCTTGCCGCCGACCCGCTGGCGGAGGTCAGGGCCGGCGTGGCGGAAGCTCTGAAGGACGCGGCCGATGTCGACGCCGGTCTCGTTGCCCGGCTGGCGGGCGACCCCGAGATCGCCGTTGCCCGGCCGCTGCTGGAGTGGTCGCCGCTGCTGGACGACGACTTCCTGTTAACGCGCATCGCCGGCCATCCGGGGGCGGATGTCCTGGAGGCCATCGCGCGCCGGGCCTTTCTCGATTCCCGTGTCACCGAGGCGATCGTGGCCGCCGGCGACGCGGTTTCCATCGCCCAGCTCCTGCGCAACGATCACGCGACCTTGCAGGAGGATACTCTGGACGTTCTGATCGATAGCGCCGCCACCGAACCCAGTTGGCAGGAACCGCTGGTCTGCCGGCCGGAACTGTCGGAACAGGCGCTGGACCGGGTGGTGGAGATGGTGTCGGCGTCGGTGCTCGACCGGGTCTCGCGCCGGGGCGATCTGCCGCCGCAGACAGCCGCCGCGGTCAGCCGCGCCATCGCGGAGTCCCTGCGGGCCGGCGCGTCCGGGGCGGACCGGCGGGACGCGGGCGGCGCCGACCCGGCCCGGGCGCGGGAGGGGGCGCGGGCGCGCCGGCAGGACGGGCATCTCGACGAGACGGCGCTGCTGGTCGCCCTGTTGAGCGACCGGCAGGAGGATGTGGCGGCGGGACTGGCTTTGCTGGCCGGGGTCGGCCTGTCCACGGTCCGGGAGATCCGGTTGTCGCAATCGCCGCTCGCCCTCTGCTCGCTGGCGCGCGCGGCGGGTCTGTCGGCCGGTTTCGCGGTGGATCTGCAACTGCGCTTCGGCGCCATCGCGCCGGACCGGGTGCGCCGGCCGGCGGCCGACGGGGGATATGCCTTCGATCCCGGCGAAATGGACTGGCATCTCGACATGTTCCGCGCCAGTCAGGGTGCCCATGATCCCCAGGACCCTCAGGATCCTCAAAGTTCCCGGGATCCTCAAAGTTCCCGGGATCCCCAGAATCCCGGCGATTCCCGGGCACCCGGCGATCCGCCCTGACCGCCCGCCGTCAGCGGTCCTCTCCGACCGGAACCCGGCATCGGCGGGCCAGTCCCTCCAGCAGTTCGAGAACGTCCTCGATCCGGGCCGGCAGTTCCTGATCCGCCAGCAGACCCAGTGTCTTCGCCCGCAGACCGATGGTGACCAGAAGCGGCGGCCGCAGTCCGGCGCCCGACAGCAGACCGGGATCGGCCAGCAGCTCGCGCGCCGGTCCCTGGGCCAGGACACGACCGTCGGAAAACAGGGCGACATCGTCGGCAAAGGCCCAGGCGAGATCGACGTCATGGGTGCTGAACACCAGGGTGGTGCCGGCGCGGCCCAGCTCATCGAGCGCGTGGAGGAGTTGGTCGGCCCCCGGATGGTCGAGCCCGGCGGTGGGCTCGTCCAGCAGCAGGATTTCGGGCGACATGGCGACGGCACCGGCAATGGCGACCCGTTTCTTCTGACCGAAGGACAGCATATGGGTGGGGCGGTGCCCCAGACCGGCAATGCCCAGAGCGTCCATCGCGCCGGCCACCCGGTCGCGGACCTCGGCCTCGGACAGGCCGAGATTGAGGGGGCCGAAAGAGATGTCCTCGGCCACCGAGGCGGCGAACAACTGGTCGTCGGCATCCTGCAACACCAGCCCGACACGCCGGCGCCAGGAGGCAAGCGCGTCGCGGCCGTAGCCCATCGGCCGGCCGTCCAGAAGGACCTCGCCGGAGGAGGGGCGCAAGGTGCCGTTCAGATGCAGAAGCAGCGTCGTCTTGCCGGCCCCGTTGGGACCCAGGATCGCAAGGCGCCGGCCCTCACGGATGGAGAGGTGAAGTCCGTCGAGGGCGGGAACATCCCCCGGATAGGCGTAGCGGAGGTCCCTGGCCTCCAGCAGAGAAGGGGTCATAACCAGCACGCTCCGATCGCCGCGGTCGCGGCCTCCAGCGCCAGGATCCCGCCCAGGACGGACCAGGACGGCGCCACCGTCGTTGACAGAACCCGCATATCGCCCCGCCAGCCGCGCGCCGCCAGTCCCACCTCCAGGCGCCGTCCCCGGTCGATGGCGCGTGGCAGCAGATTGGCGATCAGGACGCCGAGCGAGGTCAGGCGGCGGCGCAGCCCGACATGCCCCAGCCGCGCCGCCTGGGCCGTGTTCATGGCCGCAGCGGTGTCCGCCAGCAGAAACAGGAAGCGGTAGATCAGGAGGGCGATCTCCGCGATTTCAGCCGGAACGCCGATCCGGCGCGAACCGGCCACCAGATCGCTGGCCGGGGTGGTCAGCGCCAGGAACAGCAGGCAGGTCACCCCCGCCAGCGCCCGCCCGGCGACGGTCGCCGCCGAGGCGAGGCCGCCCGGCGCCAGCGACAGGCCGTCGGGACCGATGGCGATCAGCAGCGACAGGGCGCCGGCCAGCAGGAATCCCGTGGGCGCCGCCATCGCCGCCAGCCAGACCCGGACGGGGACGCGGGCGCCGGCGAGGGCGGCCATGGTCATCATGGTCGCGACCAGGGCCGCGGTCGGCCAGGGCGGCAGGATGACGTCGACGATCAGCATGCCGATCGCCAGGACCGCCTTTTCGACCAACGGACGGGATCGCCAGCGGTTGAGGTGCGCGACCCTATCGACGGGCGACATCGTCCGGCCGTCCGGGATGCCGCCGGCCGATCAGATAGCCCAGGACTCCGGCCCCCAGCGCGGCCTGAAGGGCGAACAGCATGCTTTCGATCTCGTCGCTGGGCGGCTTCCACAGCGGCTGGAACCAGGGCTGGTAACCGGGGCGGGATTCCAGGATGGCGGCGGTGCCGAGGTCGTCGGATCCCTTGAATTCCCCTCCCCGGCCGGGCAGCACCAGCGGTGCCGCGACGATGGCCACGGTGGCCGCGATCAGCCAGACGGAACGGCGTGAACTGGTCATTTCGAGTCTCCGGACAGGGTGCTGATCTCGTCAGGCTTGCCGGCGCGCCCCGACAGGGCGTTCATCACGACGACCGTCAGCAGCCCTTCCGCGATGGCCAGCGGGATCTGGGTCACGGCATAGATTCCGCCGAACTTCAGCACGGCCCCGCCAAATCCCGATACCGGGTCGGGATAGGCCAGCGCCAGTTGGACGGAGGTGGTGGCGTAAGTCGCCAGATCGCCGATGGCGGCGGCCAGGAAGACCGCGACGGCGGTTCCCAGTCCCGCCCGTCCGGCCAGCCGCCAGACCAGCCAGCTCACCCAGGGGCCGGCGATGGCCATCGAGAAGACATTGGCCCCCAGGGTCGTCAGTCCGCCATGGGCCAGAAGCAGCGCCTGGAACAGAAGCACGATGGTGCCCAGCACCGCCATCACCGACGGGCCGAAGATCACCGCGCCCAGGCCCGTTCCGGTGGGATGGGAGCAGGATCCCGTCACCGACGGCATCTTGAGCGCCGACAGGACGAAGGTGAAGGCACCGGCCGCGGCCAGCGTCATTTTTGCCTGCGGCCGATCGGCCGCGATCCGCCGCAGCCGGACAGCGCCGGCAATGACGAAGGGCGCGGACAGCGCGAACCAGCCGGCCGCATGCGCCGCGGGAAGATAACCTTCCATAATATGCATCGGTTCCACCTCAGAACACGGACGCGCTGCAACCTCCTCCGCCCCGGATCACCCCGTCCGGACCGGCGTCGCACGCGCTGACGGTGATGGCAGGTCTCCTGGCTCGCGTGTCCCGGGGTCCGGTTCCAGCCTTCCCAGCTATTTTGCGGCTCCGCGGTGGACGTCGGAGGCGCGGCCAGTGGCAATCTCGAGGGGCCGGACCCTATGCGCTTACAGTTGCGGGGGCAGCGACGGGCTTGGTCCCCCGTCCGGAGGTCCGCACCGTCTTCCCTTTTCACCCCTCCGGCCGCCGGCCATCGGGGAACCATCGCGGCGAAGTCTAGGCGGCAGTCCCGACAGGGGTCAAGCGACTCATCGCTTTGGGGGAGGGAATGTGTTTGTGTTCATTGCCCTCAGCAACTGTCTTGTCAGGCGACAGCATTCCGCCACGGTTTGCCGTCCCT
>WASQ01000014.1:0-7368 GCA_009712185.1 Telmatospirillum sp.
GACGCCGCTGAACACGGTCGAACTGTTGCCGGCGCCGACGCTCAGGGTGGCGGAGCCGGTCCCCAAGTTGGTCACCGTTCCGGTGCCGGCCAGGGAGGCAATGCTCTGGTCACCCGCGAACGCGAGGGTGGCGCCACCGGCCACCGTGGTGGCGCTGTTCGGGCTGAAGGTGTTGGCCGTGTCAGCTTCGAGCGTGCCTGCCGCGACCGTGGTGGCGCCGCTGTAGCTGTTGCTGGCCCCAAAGGCCATGTGCAAGACCCCGCTGCCGGTCTTGGCGAGGGCCAAGGAGGACGTCGTGCCGTCTTGCAGGGCGCCGGCGAAGGCGCCTGAGCCGACGCTCAGGGTGGCGCCCGAGGTCCCGGAGTTGGTCACCGTTCCGCCGCCGTAAAGGGAAGCCAGGCTCTGGCCGTAGCCGCCAAGATCGAGGGTGGCAGGACTGCCGACCGAGGTGAGGCTGGCCGCGCTGAAGGCGTTGGCGGCACCGGCGGCGAGCGTCCCGGCGGCGATCGAGGTGGTGCCGGTGTAAGTGTTCGTGCCGCTCAGGGTCAAGGTGCCGGCGCCGGTTTTGGTGAGGCCGCCGGATCCGGAAATGACGCCGCTCAGGCTGGCGTTGACACCATTGGTGTCGACGGTGCCGCTGCCGCTGGCGAGAGTGACGGCGCGGGCCGAGTTGAAGGCGGCGCCCCATTGCAAAGTGCCGCCGGAGAGGGTCAGCCCCTGTGACGCGTCGCCGAGGGCGGCGTCGGTCGAGACCGCCAATGTGCCGCCGGCGATGGTCCAGGGCGTCGCCGCCGCGGTGGTGCCGGTCAGGGTCCAGATGCCGGCGCCGGTCTTTTGGAACGCCGTGAACCCGGTGTACTGGGTACCGATTTTCGAGGCATCAAAACTGGCGGGGCCAGCGCCGCCCAAGGCCAGGGTGCCGGTGCCGCCGGTCACCGCGACGGTGCCGGTGATGGTCGAGCCGGCTTCCAGGGTCAGCGAATTGATGCCGCCGGTGAAGCGGATCGCATAGCCATTCGTACCGCCGCCGCCGGCATTGCCACCGGCGATGATGCCGGAATTGATGACGGAAAGATCGGAGCCGGTAATGGCGTTGCCACCGTTGCTGCGGGCGCCAGAGGGGCCATCGTGGCCGAATCCGCCCGTTGGGCCGGGGGCGCCGCCGCCCGGGCTGAGGCCGCCCATGCCGGGATTGCCGCCGCCGCCGCCGCCGCCGGCGGTACCGCCGTTACCGCCGCGGATGGTTCCCGTATTCGTGAGGATCGAGCCGCTGCTGACGATGCCGGTGCCGCCGTTACCGCCGCTGCCACCATTACCGCCCTGACCGCCGTCACCGCCCCGGCCGCCCGGGTGGCCGGGGCTTCCCATGCCGCCGTTGCCACCCCGGCCGCCGGTTCCCCCCGCACCGCCGTTGCCGCCCTGGATGGTTCCCGTGTTCGTGAAGGTCGACCCGGCGGAAAGGGTGAGATTTCCACCGTTTCCACCGGCACCGGCGTTACCGCCGGTGCCGCCGGTGCCGCCATTGTCCGCGCCGACGCTGCCGGCACCGCCGTTGTAACCGCCGCCTCCGTTGTTGCCGCTCACGGTCGCGGCATTCGATGTGGACGGGAGGGCGATGTCGGTGCCGTCGGCGGCCCAAAGGGGCAGCGGCGCCAGCAGGCAGGGCAGAGCCCCCCCGGCCAGCAGGGCACGGCGGCTCGTCGGCTGGGTCGGCGGTGTCTGCCGCCCCGGTGCCGTCGTTACGCGGGTCATGTCACGTCCTCCCCATTGAGCCCGTCGAAGCGATCGCTCCCCCTTGGGGGCACGGAGCCGGTTTCCGCACCGTGCCCGCTTCCCGGCTCTATTTTTCAAACAATTCAATCTAGTAGCCGGGGGGCGGGTTGTCTGTCCGGGGAACCCCGGACACAGGACACTTTTCGGACGAGAGCGCGATGACCTCAAAATCGCCTTGAGACCGTCGAATGGAATTTGCTTTTCAATCGGGCCGCCCACGCGTTCCGCAATGGAAATCATCCGGCCGCATTTTTTTGCCGGAAAGATTTGACAAGACGACGGGGCGAGACGTTAAAACGCGGGTAACCGCCCCGTTGAATGGATTGTTTCCCTGATGCCCTTGACTTTCGGGAATGTTTTAATCGCGGGCGCTTTGCTGATGATGGGGCTTTACCATCTGGTCATTTCCGGACTGCGCGGGCGTGATGGGGCGTCGCTGTCCCTGGCGGTTTATTGTCTGTTGCGGGCGTTCTATTCGCTTTGTTCGGACCATGACGCCCAGGGGCTTTCACTGCTTCTGCCGTGGATCCAGCCGGGACCGGCGTTTTCCATCTGCATGATCGGCCTGATCCTGTCGCTGCCGCTTCTCCAGGGATTTTTCCGTGCGGTTTTTCCCCGCCAGTTTCCCCGGTGGGGACTGTGGGGGCTGAGCGGCGCGGCGGTGGTCTGCATTGCCGAGGGGGTGCTGTTTCATCCCGGAGGAGAGCCACTCAAAGGTCAGCTTCTCTATCTGACGGTGGTGATGGTCTATACCCTGGTCAACCTGACCCGGGCCTGGAGGGCGGGGGAACCCGGCGGCGGCCCCCTGTTGGTCGGCTATGGCCTGTTGTCGTTGTGCGGTGTCAACGATGTGTTGCTGGGGGTATGGAATCTTCCCGGCGTCATGCTGAGCCCGGCCGGCACCCTGGCCTTCGTGTTGGCGCAGTCGGGCCTGTTGGCGCATCGCTTTTCACAGGCGTTCGCGGCGGTGGAGCGGTTGTCGGTGCGACTGGAAGCGCAGAATGCCCGGTTGGAGCAGGAAATCCTCCGAACCCACCAACTTCAGCAAAAGCTCGACACCATCAGCGAGGACGAACGCCGCTTCGTCAGCCGGGCCCTTCATGACGGCCTGTGCCAGGATCTGACGGCCGCGCGTCTGCGCTGTTCGCTGCTTGCCTCCGCCGTCCGGGAAACCGGTGGGGAGGACGGTTTTCACAAGATCTCGGAGTTGTTGGGAAACGCCGTCGACCAGGCTTACGAGCTGTCGCGGGGACTGTGGCCGATGGGCCAGGACATCGTCGATCTGCCGGATGCCTTGCGCGAGCTGGCTGAACGGCTGACCGCCGAGCACGGCCTTTCGGTATCGGTGCGCTGCGAGGGCGGGACGATGGCGTTGAGCGAAACGACGCGGGAGCGTGTTTTTCAGATTGCCAGGGAAGCATTGACGAATGTGGTGAAACACGCGAAAGCCGGCCATGCCGTGGTCGATCTCACGGTGGAGGGCGCATCGGGCCTGCGCCTGGTGGTGGAAGACGACGGTATCGGCGCAATGGCCGGATCGCCGGGCAAGGGCGGACTGGGCACCAAAATCATGGCCCATAACGCCCGCAGCCTGGGCGGCCGATTAATTTTGGCGCCGCGCCCGGACGGAGGCACCCGACTAGAGCTGGCGGTCCCGGCGGCGCTTTCCTCGGAGGGGTGAGAACGGGGGATGAGAATGGATCGTAAGCCCGTGCGTGTCCTGCTGGCCGACGACCATCCCGCCGTCCGCCAGGGATTGGCCCTGTTGCTGGCTCATAATGGCATGGAAGTCGGAGTTGACGCGGCGTCTGCCGAAGCGGTGCTGGCACGGTTGCCGTCGGTGGAGATCGATCTGGCGATCGTCGACTTGTCCTTTGAACATGGCGACGGTTTCCGCCTGATCGCCGCCCTTCATGCCAGATCCATTCCAATCGTCGTCTATTCGATGCACGAGGATCGAGGCCATGTCGAACGCGCCCTCGCCCGCGGTGCCGATGGATATGTCGGCAAACGCGAGGATACCGGCTGTCTGCTCCTGGGGCTGACGGAGGTTTTGGGTGGCCGTTCCTATGTCAGTCCCCGGATCGCCAGGGCCTTGGACGAAGTGTCGGACGCGGCGGCGGTGTCGCGGTGTAGTGAGCGGGAGATCGAAATCCTTCAGCTTCTGGGCAAGGGGGAGGGAAATTCCGCGATCGCCGAGACCCTGGGATTAAGCGTGCGCACCGTTGAAACCTATTGTGCCCGTGTTGCCGAGAAGCTGGGATTGCCGGGAATGCGGGAGCTGCGCCAATTCGCCATCCGCGAATACCGCCCGTCGGAAGAAAACTGATACCGGCCGGTCCGGGCGATGCCCCGGACGGACGTCCGCCGCCGACGCGAAAGCGGCGGAATTTCTGAAACTCAGCTTCGCCTGACCACAGGCGCGGGGGCCTGTGTCCCTGATTTTTTCAAGCCCGGGGGCGGGATCGCCGGTTTCCTCCCGGTTAAGACCGGTCCAGCGCCCGCCATCCGATATCGCGCCGGCAGAACCCTCCCGGCCAGTCGATCCGGTCGACGGCCTGATAGGCCCGCGCCTGCGCCTCGGCGACCGTCGCGCCCCGCGCCGTGACGCCCAGAACCCGTCCGCCGGTCGCCACGACCCGGCCCTGGCCGTCCCGTGCCGTGCCGGCATGGAGGACCTGGACGCCCTCGACCGCGGCCGCCTTGTCCAGACCGCCGATGACGGAGCCCTTTTGATAAGGGCCCGGGTAGCCGTTGGCCGCCATCACCACCACCAGGGCCGGATCGTTCGACCAGGCGACCGTCTCTCCCGCAAGGCGGCCTTCGGCGGACGCCAGCATCAGGGGGACGATGTCCGAGGTCAGGCGCGCCATCAGGACCTGGCATTCGGGATCGCCGAAGCGGACATTGTATTCCAGAAGCTTCGGCTCCCCCTTGTCGATCATCAGGCCGGCGAACAGCACGCCGCGATAGGGGGCGCCTTCGGCCGCCATCCCCCGGACGGTCGGAAGGATGCAGCGTTCCATGACCTTGGCGACGATGTCGGGGGTGACCACCGGGGCCGGCGAATAGGCGCCCATCCCTCCGGTGTTGGGGCCCGTATCCCCGTCGCCCACCCGTTTGTGGTCCTGCGCGGCGGCCAGCGGCAGGGCGGTCGTTCCGTCGACGATGGCGAAAAAGCTGGCTTCCTCGCCGGCCAGGAACTCCTCGACAACCAGTTCGTCTCCGGCGGCCCCGAACACCTTGTCGCCCATCATGGTGTCGACGGCGGCCAGGGCCTCGTCCACGGTCGTGGCGACGACGACACCCTTGCCGGCGGCCAGCCCGTCGGTTTTGACGACGATCGGCGCGCCTTTGGCACGGATGAAGGCCTTGGCGGCTCCGGCATCGGTGAAGCGGCCATAAGCCGCGGTCGGAATCTGGTACTTCGCCAGGATATCCTTCATGAAACCCTTCGATCCCTCCAGGCGCGCCGCATTGGCGTGCGGGCCGAAGGCCTTGATCCCCGCCTCCTCCAGCCGGTCGACCAATCCCAGAACCAACGGGGCCTCCGGGCCGACGACAACAAAATCGATCGCCCGGGTTTTGGCGAACGCCACCAGGGCGGCGACGTCCTCGGACCCGATGGGGACCAGGGTGGCGACTTCGGCGATGCCCGCGTTGCCCGGCGCACAGAACAGCTCGTCACAAAGCGGCGACCGCGCGATTGCCCAGCACAGAGCGTGTTCCCGCCCACCCGAACCGACCACCAGGATTTTCATGACCCCACCACCTTATTTTTTGACTGCGCCTCTGATCGCCCCGGTCGGGTCCGTGAAAGGGCGCCCCGGCCGGCGATCCGCTTTTTACCACAACCGGCCGCGCTGGCGAGACCGATCCCGCCATCCGCCTCCGGCCCGGCTTTCCGGACGGGATCAAAGCGGCGCCACCGGCGACGGTTCGGTCCCCGTCGAAAAATCCGCCATGACCCTGTTGCGGCCGCCGTTCTTGGCGCCATACAGCGCTCTGTCGGCCCGGGCCAGCGCATCTTCCACGCTGTCCTCGCCCGGCGTCACCGCCGAGACCCCGGCGCTGATGGTCATCCGGACCTCGGTTCCGGGGATCGTCAGCTCTGAAACCTCACGGCGCAGGCGTTCGGCCAGGGCGAGGGCTTCTTCAGGCGTGGTTTCCGGCAACAGAAGGGCGAATTCCTCGCCGCCCAGGCGCGCAGCGAGATCATGTCCGCGCAATGACCCATGACACAGCTTCGCGAAGGCCGACAGAGCGGCGTCGCCCGCATCATGGCCGTGGGTGTCGTTGATCCGCTTGAAGAAATCGATGTCGACCATGACCACTGCCAAGGGGTGGGAGAGCCGGCGCATGCGTTTGATTTCGACATCGGCGGTCGCGAAGAACAGCGCGCGATTGGCCAGTCCGGTCAGGGGGTCGGTGCTGGCCAGATGTTTCAGGCGGGCCTCCATTTCGATGCGTTCGGAGATGTCGACCAGCGCCAGCAGGGCCAGGGGGGAGCCATTGAACTCCGTGGCCGTGGCGGCCAGCAGAACCTCCCGCGTGCTGCCGTCGGCGAAATGCAGCGTGGTTTCGAAGGAGGCGACATTGCCGGGCTGATCCAGGCGGTCGGCAAGACGCCGGAACGCGGGCGCGTCGAGGTAGGTCTCGATCAAAAGGCGGTCGCGCTGGATCTCCTCGCCGAAATAGGCCCGGGCGGCGTCGTTGACCTCGATCACCCGGAGGGTATCGCCAGTGGCGATGACAAGGGGGGTGGGAACCGCGCGCAAAAGACAGCGCAAAATTTCCCGGTGTTGCGACAATTCCCTGTTCGCGGCCTGGGCGGCGCGGGTGGCTGCCCACTCCATGCGGCGCAACCGGCTGGTCGTGATCAGTACCAGCGCCAGAATGACGTTCAGGGTCAGCATGCCAAGCCCCTGCCCCAGGCTTGTCTCATCCAGCGGCGCGCCCGACAGATAGGACGCCAGCAGTACGGCGCTGGCCGACCATCCGATCACAAGGGCTCCGCCGACGGAGACCGGCAGGGCGAGATGAAAGAGCGGCGGCAGCGCGAAAATGACCAGAAGGGCGGGGCCTGTATGGGGTGACACCAGGACTCCGCCGGCCAGGGCGACCGGCACGGACCATCCCAGGCACAGCCGTCGCAGCCCCGCCACCGACGGACTTGACCGGCGCAACAGCAGCAAGGCCAGGAACGAAACCCCGACGATCACCGTCCGGGCAACGATCGCCGAGGCGAAATGAGGCGCACCCAGAAAATGAAAATCGTTGAGATAAAACAGAACATTGACGATCCCTGCGCCCAGGAACAGCCATTTGGCCTGCCGCAAGGCCTCCGGCAGGCGGTCGGCCTGATAGGATGCCTCGGTGGCACTGGTGACGAATTCACCCAGACGGGAAAGACGGTGCGACTGCATCGCGCGATCATAGGGCAAACCGGCGGCGTGCGCGATATGGCTTGCCCGGAGCGTCCCAGTGCCGGCACAACCCGACAGGCGGCGGCCAGGGTTTCCGTTGCCGGGCCGTTCCTTCCTGACTTAGGTCCGATCCGCCCTCCCGGAACCGGGGGGGCGGCGCCCCCGGCGC
>WASQ01000014.1:7378-13447 GCA_009712185.1 Telmatospirillum sp.
CCCCCCCCTCCCCTCCCCCCCCCCCCCCCCCCCCCCCCCCCCGCCCCCCCCCCCCCGGGACAGGTCACATCCCCCCGGAACCGGCGGCGCGACGCCGCCGGGACAGGTCACATCCCGTTGTAGAGGGCCAGGATCTCGCTGATCTGCTCCGCGCTCGCGTAGCGGCGCTCCGCGCCATCGGCGCGTGGCGTGTAGATCACATTGCCGTCGCGTGTGATCTCCACGTCGGCCCAGTCGAAATGGGTCGCGATCCAGTTTTCCAGGAGGTCGTCGGGATCGACCTGAGTGATCTCGCGATCGCGCTTTGCGGCGACGATGGCGGCGATGTCCTCATCAAGACCGGTGGTTTCGCAATCGATATGGACGATCCGAAGGTCCTGAGGCGCCACGGCAACGGCCTCACAGGCCTGCTCGTGGGTTTCGTAGCCGATATCCTGTGCCATGGCGTTCAGGGCCTGGAGTTCCGATTCGGTCTTGTATTCGCCGACGATGGATCCGCTGGCGGCGTTTTCGATACGAAAGGTCTTCATGCCACCCTCCGAATTCTCAAACCACACTATTATAGTGCGTTTTACTCCGCCCTACCAAGCGATGATATATATCAGGCGATAAATGTCTTCGGTCGGGGTGGCCGGCAAAGGCTGATGCCGCGGCCCGGGCGGCGGCCGGCGGCGATCTTGCCGATCCGGGGCCGGACTTCTATCCTCCGATCCGTCAACCGTGGAAGAGGGTCATGGACGATCAACAGGACGGCGCGCCGGCGTCGCATAACACGCCCGAATACAGCGTATCCGAGATTTCGCAGGCCCTGAAACGCACGGTGGAGCAGACCTACGACAATGTGCGGGTGCGGGGAGAGATCTCCGGATTCAAGCGCCATTCCTCGGGCCATCTCTATTTCGCGCTGAAGGATGCCGACGCCGTCCTCGATGCGGTGTGCTGGCGCGGCAGCGTTCCGCGGCTTGCGATTCAGCCGCAGGATGGCATGGAGGTGATCGCCACCGGCCGTCTGACGACTTTTCCCGGCCGGTCGAAATACCAGATGGTGATCGAGCGCCTGGAACTGGCGGGACAGGGAGCCCTGCTCAAACTGCTGGAGGACCGCAAGCGCAAACTTGCGGCGGAGGGGCTGTTCGAGGCCTCGCGCAAACGGCCGATCCCGTTTCTGCCGGACGTCATCGGTGTCGTCACCTCGCCCACCGGGGCGGTCATCCGCGACATTCTGCACCGGCTGGCCGACCGTTTCCCCCGCCATGTCCTGTTGTGGCCGGTGGCGGTTCAGGGCGAGGGCGCGGCCCAGCAGGGCGCGGCCGCGATCGCCGGATTCAACGCCCTGCCGCCGGGCGGCGCGGTTCCCCGTCCGGATCTGCTGATCGTCGCCCGGGGCGGCGGATCGCTGGAGGATCTCTGGGCCTTCAATGAGGAGATCGTGGTGCGGGCGGCGGCCTCCTCCGGGATTCCCCTGATATCGGCGGTCGGGCATGAAACGGATACGACACTGATCGATTTCGCCTCGGACCTGCGCGCGCCGACGCCGACCGGTGCCGCCGAAATGGCGGTCCCCGTGCGTCGCGACCTGGTCCTTCAGGTCCTGGACGATGAACGGCGTCTGGTCGGTGCCGCCGGGCGTCTGATCGGCGAGCGGAAGGTCCGGGTCGAGGGGCTGGCGCGCGGCCTGCCCAATCTGTCGCGCCGGATCGAGGAGTTGCGCCAGAGTCTCGACGACCGTGCGGAGCGCCTGCATCTCGCCATGCCGAACGGGCTGGCGCGTCGTCAGTCCCTGGTGGCGCAACTGGCCGCCCGATTGCGTCATCCGCGCGAACAGATCGCCCAGAGGCGGAACGGTCTGGAACAGCTCGAGACCAGGCTCAATGCCGCCATCAAGGCCAGACGGTCCGCCGCGGAGGCCCTGATCGAACGGCAGGCGATCACGCTGGCGGAGGCCGTCCGTCGCCTCGATGCGGCCCTGCCGCGCCTGATCGACAGCCGGCGCCAGGCGCTTGAGCGGCTGGACGGCCTCTTGCGCAGCTATTCCTATGAGGAGGTCTTAAGCCGGGGATTCGCTCTGGTCCGGGATGGGGCGGGACACCCGGTGACAAGCGGCGACGGCGCCCGGACAGGGGATCGCTGGGACATCACCTTCGCCGGACAGCGGACAGTACCGGTGGTGGTGGAGGGGCGCGAACCGCCGAAAGATCCTTCCGTCCGGACGCCTCACAAGCGGGGTGGTGGCAAGGGCGGCGGCGGCCATGACGACGGCCGGCAGGGCACCCTGCTGTGATCCCGGGGGGCGCCGGTCGCAAGAAAGCGGTTCCGCGCCGTCACCGGGCGTTGTAAGAAGGGCGCAGTTTTTCTGACGGTCCGGGACAGTCCTCCACCATGTCTTCCTCCACATCGGCGGCCCCCCTCCTCGCGGTCGTGGTGCCGGTCAAGAATGAAGCCGACAACATCCAACCCCTGGTGGACGAGGTTGTCGCGGCTCTGGCCGGCCGCTGGCCGTTCGAGATCGTCTATGTCGACGACGGCAGCGACGATGCCACGCCCGCCCGGCTCGACGCCGCCAAAACCCGCGCCCCGATGCTGCGTGTGATCCGCCATCGTGCCGCCTGCGGTCAGAGCCAGGCGGTCGCGACAGGCGTCAAGGCGGCGAACGCCCCCTACATCGCCACCATCGATGGAGACGGTCAGAACGATCCCGCCGATATTCCCCTGCTGTTCGAACGTCTTCTGGAGGTGTCGGAGGGCGAGCGGGACCGCCTGATGATCGCCGGGCACCGGCGCAAGCGGCGGGATACCGGACTGCGGCGTCTGTCCTCGAAGGTCGCCAACGCCGTCCGGGCGTTTCTCCTGGGCGACGCGACCCCGGATTCGGGATGCGGGCTCAAGGTTTTCTCGCGGGAGGCCTTCCTCGATATGCCGCGCTTCAACCATATGCACCGCTTTCTGCCGGCCCTGATGATCCGGCGGGGCGGGCGCGTGGTGTCGGTGCGCGTCAATCATCGTCCGCGGGAACGCGGACTGTCCAAATACGGTCTCTGGAACCGCCTCTGGGTTGGCATCGTCGACCTGTTCGGGGTGATGTGGCTGCAGCGACGGGCGAGCGTGCCCGAGATCGAACGACGGGATTGAGCCGGGCGATGGCGTCCTCGCACCGTCCGGCCGCCGTTGCCGGCGTCCGGCCGCGGCTTCTAGTCAAGGGGCTGCTGATCATGCTGACCCTGGTCGCGGTCGGCTGGGGGCTCAAGGTTTCGGGCGTCGGGGGCATGCTCGACGTTCATTGGGTGGATTCCGAGATCAAGGGGCACGGTCTGTCGGGGGAGGTGATCTTCCTCGCCATCGGCACGGTCGCGGTCGCCGTCGGGCTGCCCAGGCAGGCCGTCTGCTTCCTGGCGGGCTATGCCTTCGGGCTGGGTGGCGGGCTTGTCTGGTCCTCGCTGGCCTCTCTGGCGGGGTGTGTCGTCTGTTTTCTGTATGCCCGGTTGCTTGGGCGCGAACTGGTCATGCACCGCTTTGCCGAGCGCGTGCGCAGGGTGGACGACTTCCTGCACGACAATCCCCTGACGATGGCGGTGCTGATCCGGTTCCTGCCGGTCGGCAGCAATCTTCTCACCAATCTGGTGGCCGGCGTGTCCAGCGTGCGGCCTCTGCCATTCTTCGCCGGAACCCTCATCGGCTATTGCCCGCAGACGCTGGTCTTTGTGCTGCTGGGCAGCGGCATCTCCGTCGACCCCGTGCTGCGCACCGGTCTCAGCGTGCTGCTGTTCGTCGCCTCGGCGCTGCTTGGCGTCTTCCTTTATCGCCGTCTCCGTCACGGACACAGCCTCGATGACAGCCTGGATGACGACGTCGGTTCCAGCCCGGATCGATGACGCCGGAGGCGGGGTGGCCTGCCGTTTCCGTCGCCTTTCCAGAAACCCCCGATCGCTTTTTTAGGGAATCACGCTTGACAGAGGCGGGGGCTCCTCTTAGATCGTTAGCACTCGTCCGGGGTGAGTGCTAATCGGGCTTATTTCCGGGACGACCTATTTTTTTGAACGAACTTATCCTTAATGGAGGTTGTGAATGAGTTTCAGACCGCTCCATGACCGCGTGGTGGTCAAGCGTCTTGAGCAGGAAGAGAAGACTGCGGGCGGCATCATCATTCCCGACACGGCCAAAGAGAAGCCTTCGCAGGGCGAAGTCATCGCGGTGGGCCCTGGCGCCCGCGGGGAAGACGGCAAGCTGGTCGCCCTTGATGTCAAGGCGGGTGATCGCGTGCTGTTCGGCAAGTGGTCGGGCACCGAGGTGAAGATCGACGGACAGGATCTGTTGATCATGAAGGAATCCGACATTCTCGGTATCATCGCCTAAGCAAGGGATTGAGAAGAAATGGCAGCGAAAGACGTTAAATTCGGGACCGACGCGCGCACCCGTCTGCTGCGCGGTGTCGACATCCTGGCCGATGCGGTGAAGGTCACGTTGGGTCCGAAGGGCCGCAATGTGGTCATCGAGAAGTCGTTCGGCGCGCCGCGGATCACCAAGGACGGTGTGACCGTCGCCAAGGAGATCGAGCTTTCCGACAAGTTCGAGAACCTGGGCGCCCAGATGGTGCGCGAGGTTGCCTCGAAGACCAACGATCTGGCCGGTGACGGCACCACCACCGCGACCGTTCTGGCCCAGGCCATCGTCCGCGAGGGCGCCAAGGCGGTTGCCGCCGGCCTGAACCCGATGGATCTGAAGCGCGGCATCGACGTGGCGGTCCAGGCCGTCGTCGCCGACGTGAAGAAGCGTTCGAAGAAGGTGTCCTCCAACAGCGAGATCGCCCAGGTCGGCATCATCTCCGCCAACGGCGACACCGAGATCGGCGAGAAGATCGCCGAGGCGATGCAGAAGGTCGGCAACGAGGGTGTGATCACCGTCGAGGAAGCCAAGGGCCTGGATTTCGAGCTGGACGTGGTCGAGGGCATGCAGTTCGACCGTGGCTATGCCTCGCCCTACTTCATCACCAATGCCGAGAAGATGACCGTCGAGCTGGAGAACCCCTACATCCTGCTCCACGAGAAGAAGCTTTCCGGCCTGCAGCCGCTGCTCCCGGTCCTCGAGGCCGTTGTGCAGTCCGGCCGTCCCCTGCTGATCATCGCCGAGGACGTCGAGGGCGAGGCCCTGGCCACCCTGGTGGTCAACAAGCTGCGTGGCGGCCTGAAGGTCGCCGCCGTCAAGGCGCCGGGCTTCGGTGATCGCCGCAAGGCCATGCTGGAGGATATCGCCATCCTCACCGGCGGCCAGGTCATCAGCGAGGATCTGGGCATCAAGCTCGAGAACGTCACCGTCAACGATCTCGGCACTGCCAAGCGCGTCAACATCACGAAGGAAGACACCACCATCGTCGATGGCGCCGGCAAGAAGAAGGACATCGAGGCGCGGATCAAGCAGATCCGGGCGCAGGTCGAGGAAACCACCTCGGACTACGACCGCGAGAAGCTGCAGGAGCGTCTGGCCAAGCTGGCCGGTGGCGTTGCCGTCATCAAGGTCGGCGGCAGCTCCGAGGTCGAGGTGAAGGAGCGCAAGGATCGCGTCGATGACGCGCTGCATGCGACCCGCGCCGCGGTCGAGGAAGGCGTCATCGCCGGCGGCGGTGCGGCCCTGCTCTACTCCATCTCCGCTCTCTCCTCCGTCAAGGTCGAGAACGAGGACCAGAAGGTCGGCGTGGACATCGTCCGTCGCGCCCTTCAGGCCCCGGTGCGTCAGATTGCCGAGAACGCCGGCCACGATGGCGCGGTGATCGCCGGCAAGCTGCTGGAGAGCAAGGACAGCAACTACGGCTTCGACGCCCAGAAGGGCGAGTATACGGACCTGATCAAGGCCGGCATCATCGATCCGACCAAGGTGGTCCGTACCGCTCTGCAGGACGCCTCCTCGGTTGCTGGCCTGCTGATCACCACCGAGGCGCTGATCGCCGAGAAGCCTGAGAAGAAGGCTGCTCCGGTCGGTGGCCCGGGCGGCATGGGCGGCATGGGCGACATGGACTTCTAAGTCCGGCTGTCAGCACCTGTCAGTCTGTTTTCGGGAGGAGGGGCGCGGGGCGCGGCG
>WASQ01000014.1:13457-46474 GCA_009712185.1 Telmatospirillum sp.
ACTCCCCGCCCCCCTCTTTCTGTTTTCGTCTGTGTCGAAGATTCGTCTTTGGGTTGAACTTTACATAAGGCATATTTCCATATACTACTCAGCACATTCCTTCATGGGGGGGAGTTGAGGCAGTATGGACGTATGGCCTAAGACCAATCAGAGAAGATGTGCCTCGTCTCTGGTCGGCTGGCCGGGGGGCGCGCCGTCGTTGGCGCGATGGCCCGAGGGTTTCGGAGAAACTTGGCTCAAGGCAGGGGGGAGGGCTGCGCTGTTCCATTCCGATCAGCGCAGATTGATATGAACTCGAAGAGAGTGGCCCAACAGGTTGAGCGGGGATGCGATGGAACAGATGCGGGACAGCCAGGCGGCGCATAGGCGTGGAGCCGGGGCGGACGGCGCCGATCCGGTCGTCGTTGCCGTCGTCGAGGACGAGGCCTTGGTCCTGGCGGGATATCAGATGCTTTTTGAGAGCTGGGGATATCAGGTGGTGTCGGGGGGATCGTCCGACGAAGTGCTCGACGGCCTGCCGGAAGGGCGGATGGCGCCCGATGTCATCGTGGCCGATTACCGGCTGCGCGACGGACAGAACGGGGTGCTGGTCATCCGCGCGCTTGAGGAAGCCTGCCGGACGTCCATTCCGGCCATCGTCATCACCGGAGATACCAGCGTCGAGCGGCTGCGCGAAGTCTCGGCAAGCGGTCTGCCGATTGTTCACAAGCCGGTCAACGGCCTTCAGCTCCGCGGTCTGCTGGAACAGTGCCTGGATCAGGTTCGGGAACAGGGGCGGGCATGATCCCGACCCTGCGACGTTAAAACCTGCGACGTCAAAATGCGGGACCCTCCGGGACCGGAACAGCCGTTCCGGTCCGCCCGGAGAGCGGGAAGGATAGGACCTGCGCGGGGCGCCGTCCGGTCACCACCGCCGGCAGGCGAAAGATGCCACCGCAGTTTCCGGCCGGCGGAACCTCCGCTTTTCCCTGACGAACGCCGTGACGCCGCGGACCCCGGTCGGATCAGCGATTGAACGTCGCGCCGTCGTTCTTGGTCAGGCCCAACTGGGTCGCCGCGACGACGGCCCTTGTCCTGTTGTTGACATTGAGCGCCTTCAGGATCGCCGTGACATGCAACTTCACCGTTCCCTCGGCGAGTTGCAGGACGCGGGCGATTTCCTTGTTGGACTTGCCCTGTCCCAGCAACGTCAGGACTTCGCGCTGGCGTGGCGTCAGGAAGGCGGCGGCATTGTCGGGGGCCGGCGTTCCCATCTGGATCGGCGTCCCTTCGCCCCCCTGGTCGAGAAGGGCCGGCGGCAGATAGCCGCCACCCGACAGGACAAGCTTCAGCGCGCTCAACATCACGCGGCTGCTCGATGTCTTCGGAATGAATCCGGCCGCACCCAGATTGACCGCCTGCAGCACATGGCGCCGGTCGTCGGAGGCCGAAAGCACGATCACCGGAACATCCGCCGGCAAGGTCTGGCGGAGGCTTTGTAGTCCTTCGCTCCAGGGCATTCCCGGCATCCCGAGATCAAGCAGGACGATATTGATGTCCGGCTCGCTCTGGGTCAGGGCAATGGCTTGAGGATAATCACTCGCCTCGACGATCGAAACCGTTCCGTCGAGCTGGGTGAGGACATGACGCAGGCCATCACGAAACAGTTCGTGGTCGTCGGCAATCAATATCTTCATCGGTTTGTCACCAAGCTGCACGGCGTTCTACCCTTTCGTCAAATCGCTTATTGGGTCCTACCACCATTAGGATATCGCATCCCATGGGGGGACGCGAATCGCTTTTTATTACGGTAGCGAGAATAAGCGAGCTTCAACCTAATGAAGAAGTTTTTATTTGAGAAGTCAACTATTAGCCAGCGAAAAATCCGGTTGCCATGCCAGAGATTGGCAAGAATGGGCTCGCCGGGCAGGGCGGAAAACGCCGGATGCAATACTCGAAAGAGTTGACAGAGCTTTTCCGGCGGGTCGCGAGAGAACTGTCGAAGAAAGCGAATTTTGGTAAACATGACTTTGCTATGTCGAATCAGCACATCACAACTAGTCTCCTGCGGCCTCTCCCCGGCGACGGGCGACGGCGGTATCGCTATCATTTTGGCTGGAGGAGGGTGACAGGTCTCCGTTTTGAGAAGCAAATTTCGGCGTTTCAACCAAAGGGAGAATAACTGAAAACATTGATCCGCGTCCGGGTGTTGATCTCAGGTCGATCCTCAACCCCAGGAGATTGGTAAGGCGCTCAACGATCGCAAGTCCCAGGCCGAGGCCCTGGCGGCCATCCTCGACGGCCCCGCCCAGGCGGCGGAATTCCCGGAAGATTTCCTTCTGGTCGGCCGAGGCAATTCCCCGCCCGCTGTCCCAGACCTCGATCCGGAGCTCCGAGGCGCGTCGGCGGCATCCGATCAGAACGCCGCCATGACTGGTATATCGGATCGCGTTGGACAGGAGGTTGCGCAGGATGCGCTCCAGCAACGCGGGATCACTGCGCACCAGCGCCGAGGTGGTCACGAAGCGGAGCGCGATGCCCTTGCGCTCCGCCAGAGGGGAGAATTCGAACGCCATCCGCGCAAACAGCGATTGCACGGGGAACAGCGCGGAGTGCGCCTCTATGGCGCCGGCATCCAGCCGGGAAATGTCCAGGAGCGCGTCCAGAAGCTGCTCCAGCGCGTCAAGCGATCCCTCGATCTTGCCCACGATGCCCCGCAGTTCCGCCGGAAGGGGCTGCTGCGCCAGGGCGGCCACAAACAGCCCCAGCGCCTGAAGCGGCTGACGCAGATCATGGCTCGCGGCGGCAAGAAAATGGGTTTTGCTGTGGTCGGCTTTGCGGGCGGCGTCCCGTTCGGCCTCCATCTCCTCGGTGACCGCGGCCAGCCGGCGGCGGGTCTCGTCGAAATCGGCCAGCAGGGTGTTGAGAACCGGTGCGACATCGAAGACCCTGCCGGGGTCGATCTTCTGCCGCTCCAGCGCCCGTCCCGCCGCCAGGGTCGCGACATCCTCCATCAGCCGGCGCAGTCGCCTGTGGAGACGCCACCACAGCGTTCCGAACACCGTCAGTCCCAGGGCGCAGACGACCAGGAGCAATCCCAGGGGCTGGGCCACGAATGCCTGGATCCCGGATAGCAGGTCGTCGGTCGGACTCATGGGCGGCCTCCGGCAACGCCGATGATGGCGGCCTCTGCGGCCGCCCGGTCCCTTATATCCATGGCGGTTTCATCCCGGAGATCAATCCCCACTCCTCCGCTCGGGGGAAGGCCGCATGCCGCAGATGATACCACCTGGAACGTCCCATAGGAATGAAGTCGTGCACCGGCCAGTACGGAATCGCGCTCTCCGCAAGGGCGCACGGAAAAGAGGGGCAAAGATCTCTTGCATTTTTCGGGGCGAAATTCGAAAACCCTGCATCATGACGACTCTCCCTGAAGCTGTATCTCTCCGGCGAACCTTCGCCATCATTTCGCATCCGGACGCCGGTAAGACGACGTTGACCGAAAAGCTGCTGCTGTTCGGAGGCGCCATTCAGATGGCCGGCGCCGTCAGGGCCCGTGGCGAGCAGCGGCGCGCCCGGTCCGACTGGATGGCGATCGAGCGCGAGCGCGGAATTTCCGTGACCGCGTCGGTCATGTCGTTCGAGCACGGAGGGTTGTTTTTCAACCTGCTCGATACTCCCGGTCACGAGGACTTCAGTGAGGACACTTACCGGACGCTGACGGCGGTCGATTCCGCGGTCATGGTGCTGGATGCCGCGAAAGGCATCGAGACCCAGACCCGCAAACTGTTCGAAGTCTGCCGTCTGCGCGACGTGCCGATCGTGACCTTCGTCAACAAGGTGGACCGCGAGGGGCGTGATCCCTTCGACCTGCTCGACGAGATCGAGAAGACGCTGGCGCTCGATGTCTGTCCGCTTACCTGGCCGATCGGAATGGGACGGGACCTCAAAGGCGTCTATGATCTGACCGCCGATCAGGTGCTGCTGTTCGAGCAGACAAGGGGCGACCACATTCCCGAGGGTATCGACATGCCGCTTGAGGATCCGCGGCTGGACGATCTGGTCGGCGCCGCGGCCGCCGCGAAGCTGCGCGAAGACGTCGAGCTGGTCCGGGGCGCCTGCCCCTCCTTCGACATCGAGGCCTATCGGGCGGGGCATCTGAGCCCGGTGTTCTTCGGATCGGCGCTCAGGAATTTCGGTGTCCGCGAACTGCTGAACGGCATCGGGCGCCTGTCCCCGCCGCCGCGCCCCCAGCCGACCGACCTCAGGGTCGTCGATCCGCTGGAGGAAAAAGTTGCGGGCTTCGTCTTCAAAATCCAGGCGAACATGGACCCCAACCACCGCGACCGCATCGCCTTTTTCCGCCTGTGCTCCGGCCGGTTCAAGCGGGGGATGAAGCTGAAGCATGTGCGGTCGGGCAAAGTGATGGCCGTTGTCAATCCGGTCTTTTTTCTGGCCCGCGACCGTGAACTGGCGGAGGAGGCGTTCCCGGGCGACATCATGGGAATTCCAAACCATGGAGCGCTTCGGATCGGCGATACCCTTTCGGAAAGCGAGGATCTCCGGTTCACCGGAATTCCGAGCTTCGCGCCCGAGGTCCTGCGTCGCGTGCGTCTCGACGATCCGTTGAAGGCGAAGCAACTCCGCAAGGCGCTTGAGGATCTGGCCGAGGAGGGCGTCAGCCAGCTTTTCAAGCCGTTGAACGGCGGAAGCTGGATCGTCGGTGTCGTCGGGATGCTTCAGTTCGACGTCATCGCCAACCGGATCGAGAGCGAATACAGCCTGAAAGCGGGGTTCGAGGACGCTCCGTTCGAGACCGCCCGCTGGGTTCATTCGGAGGACAAGCTGCTGATCAAACGCTTCGTCGAGTCCAACTCCTCGTCGGTGGCGGAGGATCGTGACGGCGCACTGGTCTTCCTGGCCCGCAACAGCTGGACTCTGGGACGCGCCCAGCAGGACTTTCCGGAGCTTCGGTTCTCCGCGACGCGCGAACAGCCCTGATCCAAGACAGCCGGCTCCGACCTGATCCGGTCGGAGCCGGTGGTCGTCAGCGGCCCCTGCCGGCGGGATCCTGGCCGCAGAGCAGGGACAGGATTTTGGAGACCCGCCGGACCAGCGGGTCGTCAGGCGTATTGTGCCGGGAGAAGAAGGCCAGGCGTTCCTCCCATTCCCGGACCATATCGCGTGGCCGGTCGGGGGTCGCGACCTCGCCGGTAAGCGCGCCAATCGTGGCATTGTAATCGGGATGCAGTTCCACATGGAACCCGGCCACCAGATAGTCCTGCCAGGACAGTTGGCCCAGCAGATATTTTTCGTGGGCCCAGTCGGCGAGCTGACGCGGCGACATATTGCGGACACTGGTGTCGAAGGTGGGTGGAGGCAGCGCCAGGGGGCGGCCCCGCGACGGGCGGCGGAAACCAAAGGTGGAGGTGCCGCGCTGGCGTCCGGCAAGGGGGTTGGCGGTCTCCGGCCGGTCGGCGTCCGGCCCGTCGGCATCCGGGCGGGCGGGGCCCAGTCGGCCAAATAAAAAATCCAGTTTCATTTGCATTCGGCCGGAATTGCCGCCACATCTTACCCATGGAAAACTCTTGCGCGCCGCAAGAGCCGTGCCATCAGGCAGAGCGGGGAAATTCCTGGCGTTGAAGGACATCCACATCGGCAAGAATGGACCTGTGACCGGCAATATTTGCCGGGCGGCTGTTATTTTCGACCGGGGAGATCTGCTTCCGGCTGGGGGGTGCATAGCCCGGTACAGCTATCGCCGATCCGCCAACTCTGTATAATGGCGCCCGTTTGGCGCTTTGGAGACTTGACATGAGGGCGCAGGTTACCGGTTTGATGTTGGGCGGGGCGCTTGCCGCCGGCGCGGCGACGGATGCGTGCGCCGCACAGGCCGGGGTGGAATTGACGCCGCACCGGGCCGTCTATTCGATGGCGCTCAACGCGACCAAGCCGGGCGGCGGGGTGATCGGCGCCAGCGGGGCCATGACCTATAAATTCGGCGACACCTGCGACGGCTGGACGGTGGAAAACCGGACCGTGCTCACCTTTTCCTACAGCGATGGCGCGCCCGTCGCCACCTCCTGGGATTTTGTCACCTGGGAATCCAAGGATGGCCTCCACTACAGGTTTCGTGTCCGCAGCACCCGCGATGGCGTCGTCAGCGAGGAGATCGACGGCGTCGCCAATCTCGACGGACGTGGAAGAGGCGGGACGGCCCGGATTTCTCAGCCCGAACAGAAAACCATCAAATTGCCCAAGGGCACCATTTTCCCGACCGAGCATACAATCCGTCTGATCGAGAGCGCACGGCGCGGCGAGCGCATGCTGGAGCGCACGCTGTTCGACGGGACCGGCGCCGATGGGGCGTTCGATGTCAATGCCGTGATCGGCAAAGCCCTGCCGGCCAATGCCAATCTGTCCCGGGTGGCCACCGGAAGCGACGTCAGCGCCGCATTGCTGGCCGTTCCCTCCTGGCGGATGAACATGGCCTTCTTCGTTCCCGATGCCGCTGATCCGACACCCGACTACGAGGTCTCGTTGCGCTATTATCAGAACGGAGTGGCCGACGAGGTTATTCAGTCTTTTGGTAACTTCAGCCTGAAGGGCACCTTGCAGAAACTGGAGCCGCTGCCCAAACCCGACTGCTGACCCGCGATGCAATCCCTGGTGAAGGCCGTGATGGATCCGCGGCTGTCAGACCTGCTGGAGCTGTGGCGACGCGCGTTCTTTCCAGCCGAACTGGTCGAGCGGCCGCTGGACTGTCTCGGGCGACATGCTGATCATTTGCTTATTATTGATATCGACGGATCCAAGAGCCGCTATACCCACTATGGCCGCGCCTTCGTCGCCAATTTCGGGACCGACCTGACCGGGCAGATCATCGATCTGCTGCCGAGCGACATCCTGCCGGCCGAGCGACGCGGCATGCTGGCGTTCGAATATGCCTATGCGCGCCGGGTGTCGCGTCCGCTGTGGCGGTCCTACACCGGGCGATTCGACGACGGCAAAACCGAGACCTGGCAGCGGCTGGTGCTGCCGGCGGGGCGCGGCCGGCTGCTGGTGGGGGCCTATCCGGCCGGAGGCGTGCTTCCCGAGATCGACCCGGCGACGGTGGATCCCGAGGGGCTCGCGCTTTTGAAGCTGGTGATCGAGCGGGTGCCCGTGGTCATCGACGACGATGGCGACATCCGCGATCTCGCGCTGTCGCTGAAAGTTTTCGGCGATACCCAGCAGCATATGGCGGAACTGAAAGAACTGGCGACCAGCGATGGTCTGACCGGTGTCGCCAATCTGCGTCATTTCCACCATCTGGCGGGCATGGAACTGGACCACGCCTATCGGATGGGACGGGCGATGTCGGTGCTGCTGCTCGATATCGATTTTTTCAAACGCATCAATGATCGTTGGGGCCATCCGGTCGGCGACGAGGCCCTGAAGGCGTTCGCGAAGGCCTGCCGCAAGGCCCTGCGTGAACCCGATATCCTGGGCCGGGTCGGCGGGGAGGAATTCGCCGTCGCCCTGCCCAATACGCGGACGGAAGAGGCCCGGATGATCGCGGAACGGTTGCGCCGTCAGGTCGAACAGGTCGTGTTGCCGCTGGAGGGAGGGGACAGCCTGACCTTCACCGTGAGCGTCGGCGTCGTGACCTCGCCGCCTCCCGGTCTTCCGGACTCGGCGCGTCCCGACATCGGGCGGTTGCTTGCCATCGCCGACTCCGCGCTTTACCAGTCGAAATCCGAGGGCCGCAACCGCGTCACTCTGGCGACCCCCGATTGGGGCGTGTGACGACCGGGTGCTCGTGACGACCGGCGGCCTCACCCCTTTGCCGGCAGTCTTGTCACCAGATAGTCGGTCAGGCCGGGAGGCAGGGCCGCCAACAGCCAGGCCATGGCCGCCATCGGCCAGGGACAGGAAAAACGGGCCCGGTTGCTGTCGATGGCCCGGCGCATCAACGCCGCGGCACGGTCGGCCGACATCAGGAAGGGCATGGGAAAGCGGTTGACCGCCGTCAGCGGCGTTTCAACGAATCCGGGACAGATGACCGTGACGCCAATGCCGTCCCCGGCCAGGGCCCCTCGCAACCCTTCTCCCCACACCCGGACCGCCGCCTTGCTGGCACAATAGGCCGAGGCGGTCGGCATGCCTCGGAACCCCGCCAGGGACGACATCAGGACGATTCGTCCGCCACCCCGCCGGCGCAGGCAGTCGATCGCCGGGAGAACCGTATTGACCACGCCATCGATGTTGACCGCCAGAATTCTGCGGGTTTCCTCGTCGCTCTCCAATCCCCGGCCGCCGGTTCCGGCGGAGATCCCGGCATTGGCGATCACCAGCCTGAGGGGAGTGAGGGCGTCGGCCTGGCCGATCCACGCGGCCATGCCCTCGCGGTCCGTGACCTCGACCTCTCTTTGCGTCGCCTCCGCCCCCCGGCGGCGGACTTCGTCGGCGACCGCCAGCAGGCGGCCGGGATCGCGTCCGGTCAGGAACAGATGGACGCCCGGTTCGGCGTAAGCCAGCGCCAACGCCCGACCCAGGCCGCTTGACGCCCCGGTGATCAGAATTCCCCTTGCCATTGCCGTCCCCCGACTCTCCGTCCCGATCCCAATGCCCCCGAAGTCCGGAGAATGCCGGGAAAAAGCCGCCGCGCCAAGGGACTCCGGGGAGGCGCGCCAGGGCTATCGGGGGAGCCCGATAACCCTGGTTGACGAAGGGCCTCATGGGGGGCCTTGAGCCAGAGGTTTCTCCGGCCCCCCCTGGCGTCACGTCACCGATGGCGCGGGGCAAGGCGGCCGGGGCACCGGCAAATGCGGGGTGATACTCCGTCCGCGATCCTGCCTGCATCCTCCTTTATGCCCAGACCCCCTTGTCCGGCAGGATGCGTCCGATGTTGTTGAGGGGCGGAACGCGGGGTATAACCCAGGAACTTCACTGATTTGATGAGGGTGCCGATTTGAGCGTCAACAGCATGACCGGCTTCGCCCGCTGCCAGGGGCATGACACGGTTCTCGCCTGGTCCTGGGAAGTCAAAAGCGTCAATGGCAAAGGGCTGGAGGCGCGCTTCCGCCTGCCGGGCGGATATGACTTCCTGGAACAGGCGGCCCGCGACGCTCTGCAAAAGAAGATCAGGCGTGGAAACCTCAATGTCACCCTGACGGTCGATCGCATCAGCAAAGACACGCCCTTCGCGGTCAATGAGGCGGTTCTGGCCCAGTATGTCGAGATCGCGACCCGCTGGCAGGAGAAGGCGCCGAGCCTTGCTCCCGCCAGTATCGACGGCCTGATGGCCCTGCGTGGCGTCCTCGATCAGCAGGAGGAGGAGCCCTCCCCGGAAGAGATCGAGCGTCGGGGGAGGGCCATGACGGCAACCTTCCTGGAGGCGCTGTCGGCATTGTCGGTGATGCGCGGTGCCGAAGGCGCGCGTCTCGACGCGGTGTTGCGGGGCCATCTGTCCGAGATTTCGCAGCTCGTGACGCAGGCGGAGGCACTGGCCTCCATGGCGCCGGAGGCGGTCCAGGACCGTCTGGTCCAGCTTCTGACGCCCCTGCTCGATGGCGTTCCGGCGCTGACCGGGGAACGGCTTGCGCAGGAGGCCGCGCTGATCGCCGCGAAGGCCGACGTGCGGGAGGAGCTTGACCGGCTGAAGTCCCATATCGCGGCGGCCCTGGATCTTCTGGGGTCCGGCGAGGCGGTCGGCCGGCGTCTGGATTTCCTCTGTCAGGAGTTCAATCGTGAAGCCAACACCCTTTGCTCGAAGGCCAATGATATCGAACTGACACGGATCGGCCTGGCGCTGAAGGCGATCATCGAGCAGTTCCGCGAACAGGTGCAAAACATCGAATGACGATCTCCGAAGACATGACCGATGCGTTCCCGTCCCGGGCGGCCGTCATTCAGCGGCGCGGTCTGATGCTGGTGCTGTCCTCGCCCTCAGGCGCGGGGAAGACCACGATCTCCAAATCCCTGCTGGCCGCCGATGACCGGATTGCCATGTCCGTGTCGGTGACCACCCGCCCGCCGCGTCCGGGAGAGGTCGATGGCCGCGACTATTATTTTATCGACCGTGAGCGTTTCCATCACATGGTCCGGAATGACGAGCTGCTGGAGCATGCGCGGGTTTTCGACAACGACTATGGGACGCCAAAGGCCCCGGTCGAGGCGGTGCTGAAAGGCGGCAAGGACGTGCTGTTCGACATCGACTGGCAGGGGACGCAGCAGTTGCGTCAGAATGCCCGCGCCGATCTTGTCAGCATTTTCGTTCTGCCGCCCTCGGTCGCGGAACTGGAACGCCGGCTGCGCAGCCGCGCCCAGGATAGCGACGAGGTGGTGCGCGGCCGCATGGCGAAGGCCGGCCTGGAGATGAGTCACTGGCCGGAATATGACTATATCATCGTCAATACCGACCTTGAGGCCAGCGTGGCGTCCGTCAAGGCGATCCTGGCGGCGGAGCGCCTGAAACGGGACCGTCAGGTCGGTCTGGCCGACTTTGTGAACGGACTGCGTGGCGAGGAGTAGTCCTTATCCGCGCGGATCGGTTCCGATCACCGGGACATGGGGACTGATACCAGCCTGTGCTGATCGGAACCGGTCAGCACCACCCTCAGGCGGCCCTCAGCCAAGTTTCTCCGAAACCCTTGGGGCCCACTCGCTATCCACTCGCGGGCCCGGGGTGGGCCAGCCAAGCGGCGATGAGCAATCCTCAGCGCCGGTTGGTATGACGTCATGCCCGGCCCCTGCTGACCGTGAATGCCCGGGGCGAGTCCGGCCATGTCGGGCCCGATCATGACGAGTGACGGGGAGACGTGTGACCGGGGAGACGTGTGACCGGGGAGACGTGTGACCGGGGAGACGAGTGACGGGGATGGGAGCCTTTCGGACATCATCCCGTCTGAGAGGACGCGGGGCTATGGGGATGCCGGGCCCCGCCCGCCGGGTGTCGCACGACCGTCCAGCACACGGGCCAGGGCGCAGAAGTCGTCAACGGACAGTTCCTCCGCCCGCGCCGTCGGTGTGATGCCGGCGGCGGCCAGAAGATCCTCGGCGTCGCCCAGCGGTTTCAGGCTGGAGCGGAGCATCTTGCGTCTCTGGCCGAAGGCGGCCGCGGTCACCTTTTCCAGGCTTTCCATGCGGACATCCGCGGCCGGCGCCGCGCGCGGGATAAGCCGGACCACGGTGCTGACCACCTTGGGCGGCGGGGTGAAGGCTTCGCGCGCGATATTGAACAGGGGGCGGACATCGCACCGCCACTGGGTGATCACCGACAGACGTCCGTAATCGGGGTCGCGCGGGGCCGCGGCCAACCGGTCGACCACCTCCTTCTGGAACATCAAAGTCAGGCTTTCGAAGCAGTGCGCCTTGCGCAGCCAGCCGATCAGCAGCACGGTCGAAATATTGTAGGGCAGATTGGCGACGATGCGCCGGGGCGTGTCGCCAAGGGTGGCCGCGTCGATGTCGAGCGCGTCGCCCGCCAGGATCTCCAGCCGGCCGGGATAGGCGTCGGCGATCTCCTGCTGGATGGCGATGGCACGGTCGTCGCGTTCGATGGCGATGACGCGCCTTGCTCCGGCGTCGAGCAGGGCACGGGTCAGGCCGCCCGGTCCGGGACCGATCTCGATGGTGGTGCCGACCGCCAGATCGCCGGCGGCGCGGGCAATGCGCCCGGTCAGATTGAGATCCAGCAGGAAATGCTGTCCCAGCGACTTGCGGGCGGCGAGGCCGTGCCGCGCGATCACTTCGCGCAAGGGCGGCAGAGACGGTGCCGGCCGGAGCCCGGCGGTGCCGGCCGGATCGGATGGGAGCGCGTCAGACATGGGCATCGGCCATCCTGCGGGCCATCCGGAGAGCGGCGATCAGGCTGTCGGGCCGCGCCCGCCCGCTGCCGGCAAGATCGAAGGCCGTGCCATGATCGGGAGAGGTCCGGATAAAGGGAAGGCCCAGGGTCACATTGACGCCGCCATCGAAATCCAGGGTTTTGATCGGGATCAGGGCCTGATCGTGGTACATGCAGAGGGCGACGTCATAGCGGGTCCGCGCCGCGGCGTGAAACATGGTGTCTGCCGGCAACGGGCCGACGGCGTCGATCCCGGCGGAGCGCAGCGCATCGACCGCGGGCGCCACGATGTCGATGTCCTCGGTCCCCATTGCGCCCCCCTCGCCGGCATGCGGATTGAGCCCGGCGATCGCAAGGCGGGGCGAGGGAATGCCGAAGCGGCGCTTCAGCGCCTCCGCGGTAATGGTTCCGGTGGCGACGATGGACGCCGTGTCGAGCGTCCGCGCGGCATCGCGCAGAGCCATATGGATGGTGACCGGGACGACCCGGAGGGCGTCGGATGCCAGCATCATGACCACCCGGGACACGCCGGCCAGCGCGGCCAGATACTCCGTATGGCCGGGAAAGGCGAATCCGCCGTCGTAGAGCACCTTTTTATGGATCGGGTTGGTGACGACCGCGGCGGCCCGTCCGGCCGTCGTCAGCGCCACCGCCTCCTCGATGGCGGCCATGACCGCCCCGGCGTTGCGGGTGTCGGGCCGCCCGAAACCGACCGGTGCGGGCAGGGGGCGGTGCAGGACCGGCAGGGCGCGCGGGAAGGTTGCCGGCGCCCTGGCGGGGTCGTCGATGGCGGCGACCGGAACGCCGATCCCCAGATGCCGGGACAGGCCGGAGAGGCGTTCGGCATCGTCGATGACGAAAAAGGCCGGCAGATTCTGTTCCTGCCGGACGGCCCAGGCGGCCAGCGCGATATCTCCGCCGATACCCGCCGGTTCACCCATGGTGACGGCCAGGGGGGATGGGGTGGCGTTCATGACTGTCACTGTCCTTCGGGACAAGAAGGCTGCTGTCAGCCGGGCAAGGCACGTCCCCGGGCGACGGGGATGTCCCTGAGCTTGATCCTCTTCCCCGCCGGGGGGAAGAGGATCCCGCCGCATCCGCTTTCAGATGCGGATTTCGATGAAGGCGCCACGCCGCAGGTCGCGGAGATAGCGTTGCGCCATGATATCGACTTCCTGGTTTTCGAGACGGACGCGAATGTCGTCGCGCGACGGCAGATTGTCCTTGGGGTCCTGCCGGCCGCAAACCGCGAACAGCCGGCGCTGACCGTCCGCGTCGAGCGGGGTACTGACCTGTCCGATCGGCAGAACCGCGATCCGGGAGGAAATCTCTTCCGGGATCTCGGAACGCTTGATCTTCTGGACGCGGTTGTAATCGATCGACATCTGCTTGATCTGCTTTTCGTCGTCGTCGCAGCTTTTCCCCGGCGCGAAGACCGCGCGGACCTGCCGGGTCTGTTCTTCCCGTTCCGCCTCGGTGGAACTGGGAAGGATCGGCATCTGGACCGACAGGATGTCATAGAGCGGTTCGCTGGCCTCGCCCTGACCGACGATCCGTTTATCGCGCAGAAGCAGAACATGGTACCCGTCGATGGTCCTGAGCGGCGGCGTGACACTGCCCCGGTCGAGCTTGCTGAGCGCGCGCGTCAGTTCCGGATCCAGCATGCCTTCGGACACCCAGCCGAGGTCGCCGCCCGCGGCGCCGTTCTGGCTGAACTGGCGAGCCAGGGCGGGGAACGGGGCGCCCTGCCGGAGCTGGTCGATCAGGCGTTCGGCAAGAGAGCGCACTTCGGCGTCGCGTCGCGGATCCTCCACCGCAAGGTAGATCTCGGCGATCAGATATTCCGGCTTGCCGAGGTTCGCCCGAATGGCGTTCAGGCGCTCGTCGATCTCGGCCTCGCCGATGTGAAGATCCGGAAGCAGTTCATGCCGGACGACCCGAACCCAGGCCAGTTCGGCCCGGACCTGCTGGCGCATGGTGTCGAAGTCGATGCCGCGGCTCTTGAGGAAGGCCTCAAGACCGCCCGGCGGCATGTTGTTCTGCTTTTCGATATTGGCGACGCTGCTTGCGATTTCCGCCGGCGAAATGGTGATCTTGAGGCGCGTCGCCTCCTGCGTTTTCAGCCGTTCATCGATCAGGCCGCGCAGCACCTGGGGGCCGATACGGGTTCGCGCCTCCATGGAATCGGGCAGGTTCGACGATGCCAGAGCCAGACGCATCCGCTGTTCGAGATCGTAAAGGGAAATGATCTCGTCATTGACGACTGCGGCAACGCGCTGAGTGGTCTCCTGGGCGTGAACAGGGACGCCGCTGAGCGCCAGGAGGACCGCAATGCCGCGGAGGACCTGGAAAAGGTGTGAGCGGAGCGTGATCATGGGTCAGAATACGTCCACAGGGAATTGAGCCAACGTTTTGAAGTAGATGCGGAACATGAAATAATGTCCCGCGGTGAAGGTCTTGATCTTGGTCTGCGTGTCGCCGGCGTCAGCGGTGACGAGGAAACACTCATCCTCATAGGTCAATCTGAGCCCTGTCTGCAAGGGCCGCGCTCCCGCGCCGAGTTTCTGCTGCGTATAAAACTGGGTTGACCAGTAGCGCGTCGCCTGTGCCGTCAAGGTGGCGTTCAATTGCTCTCGCGACTTGTAGGGGCTGTCCGGATTGAGCTGCCCGTAGGACACGTAACTGGTCTGGAGATTGAGGGCCCTGGGTCCCACGAAGGTCGACAGCTCGCTGCGCCGCAGGGTCAGATTGTCCTCGTTCATCCGGAAGCTGTATTGCACCGTGAGGTTGGAGGACGGGGCGATATTGGCGCGGCCGACAATGTCGGAGACATGGTGGTCGAGGCCGGTGCCGCGGGGAAAGACAGCCTGCGTATGGGCCTGATACATCTGTCCCAGCAGAACATCGGCCGCACCCAGCCCGCGGTTCGTGACCGTGTACTCGCCGCCATAGGCGACACGGGGGCCGGTCAGCACCCGGTCATAGCCCGTGCCCGGATCGGCCTTGAAAATGTTGGTGTCGTCCAGTTCGAAATCGAGGCTGTCCTCGTTCGGGATTTTCGCCGAATTGCCGCCATAAGGGCTGGCGCTGGCGACCACGATCGGCGAGATCGTCTGCGACGAATGATCCCCCAGCCGCGTAAAGGGGTAACGCCAGTCCACCGACGCATTGGGGATCCCGCGTCCGATATTGACCATCTTGTCCTGGCCCGGGACGACATCGTTGCTGTTGTAGGCGTCGGCGCGGACCGCCGCGCTGAAGCGGTAGACCTCGCCGGCGGGGGCGGTGTAGGGCAGATGCCAGGCGGTCATGGTGTTGACGCGGCGGCTGTCGGTGCCCTGTTCGCGGCTGATCACGGCGCCATGGGTGTCGAACGTCCAATAGCCGCCGTTGTCGGCCGGGGTGCCCATATAGCTGTAGGTGATCAGCGGCAACGCCACCGGGGTCGCCGAGGTGCGGGTCGTGGTCTGGCTCAATCCCTCGAAGGAGTATCCCTCGATCGCGGTGTAATTGCGTTCGCCGAACCCTTCCAGATAGGGCCGGGTGGTCAGATAGGGGTCGGTGGTGTGATAGCCGAACATCGGCATGTAATAACGGTCGGAGACGCGCTGGATCTGATAGCCGGCCCGCCAGGTGTCATCGATGTCGAAGCGCGCATAGGCATCCAGATGCCATCCGGTGGTCGCCTTGACTTCGGTCTGGGACTGGGGCATGTCGGCCACGCTGAAGGTGGTCTTCATGCCGCCCCAGATGTTGCGCCACCGATGCATCACCGCCAGTTGCTCATAATCATTATTCGTGATGAGCGGGGTGAAGGTGAGATCCTGGTAAGGATCGACGACGGCGAAATAGGGCGTGCGGACGCCGCTTCCGACGATCCGGTTGTTGATCACCGAAAAGGGCAGCAGGCCGCTTTCCCGTTTCACGCTGGGATCGGCGTGCGACATGTAGGGCGTATAGGCGATCGGAATTCCGCCGACGTCGAGCCACGCGTTGGTGTATTCGATCTGGCGCGTGACCTCGTTGTGGACGATGCGATCGGCCTTCACCTGCCAGAGCGGCGGCGGTCCCTTCTCGTCGGCGCAGGGTTTGCAGGCGGTGTAGACGCCTTTTTCGAAAACGCTGCGGTCTCCGGCGACGCGGGTGCCATTGCGGGCGGCGATGCGCGAATCGTCGATCAGCAGTTCTCGGATATCCCGGGCCACGGTGGTCTTCATGTCGCCGGTCAGCTCGATGTAATCGGCGAACGTGACTTCGCCGGTCGCTTCGGTGATGCTGACATTGCCGGCGGCGATGATGACGTCCTGCTTCAGATTGTAGGACAGCGTGTCGGCAAGGACGACACGTCCGCCCTGATCAATCTCCACATGTCCGCGCGCCGTCACGACGTTGAGGTCGCGGTCGTGGTTGATTTCGTCGGCGGTGACCAGGGCCGGCTGACCCTCGGGCCGGGGGCCGCTCCTCCGCCGCTGGCGGCCGGTCGCCGGACGGCTTTCCGACAGCGTTCCGGCGCCAGCCGACGGGTCCGCGGGCGGGGCTCCGGCGTCTTCGGCGGCAGGAGAGGGGGCGCTCAAAATGCCGTCCGCCCTGTCTGAGGTCGCCGTTTTATCGGAGGCCGGCGTTTTGTCGGAGGTCGGCGTTTTGTCGGATTTTGGCGGACTGTCGGACGCCAAGGCGTTGTCGGAGACCGGGGCTCCGTCGTCCGGTTCCGCCGTGTCGTCTTTACCGGTTGGCCCGCCCGACGCCCCGGAGGGGGTGGCTTCCGCTTCGCCGGTCGGACCAGCCGGCGCCCCGGCGGGGGCCGCGTCCGGCGATGATTCCGCACGGTCATCGCCCATGGCGGCCATCGCGACCGTGCTTTCGCCGGGGAGGCCGGCCATGTCCTGGTCCGGCGGAAGGTCGGCGGCAGGAACGACGACGTCCGTTGCGCCAGTGTCGGCCACCGGCGTTTCGGCGGCGGCGGCCGGAATGCCGAAAGCGACCGCCGAGGCGACCGCCAGCATCAGGGAGGGGAGGCGACGCGACACGGCCATCCCCTTAACCGGCCGACGGTCTGGAAGACGGGCCGGCCCGTAGCTGGGACGGGCGCAGCAGGGACGGGCGCAGCAGGACCCAGGCTCCGGCGATTGCCGGAAGGCAGGGGGCCAGATAGACAAGCGGGATGAAGGCAAGGTTGCGGGTCGCGAGGTTGGACACGCCCAAGGCCATGGCCTGGATGGCGATCATCAATGCGATGGCTAATATCACGCGATCCGCCTGACCTCTACGGTTGAACCATCCGGACAAAAGGCAGGCCGCCGCGACAAAAGCGAAGGAAAAATGATAGAGCGGCGACGCCAATCGTTGATGTCCTTCGACGCGGAATTGACGAAATGCGGTCGGTCCCACCTGATCCTCGGTAACCGAAAACAATTCGGACGTCGAACGTTCACGGGCATCCCGGGCACGTTCCTCTCCGGGGTCCGAGGAATCGATGAATTCCATCGCATAATTGTCGAAATATAGCAACGACAGGCGATGGGACTCCCGCGTCACCTGCTCCCGGGTTCCGTTGATCATCAGCACTTTCGGCGTTCCGGTGTCGGTTTTGATCAGGGCGCCGCGTTCCGCCATCAACGTCACGGTATGTTGCGGGCTGCGCCGGTCGTAAACAATGACGCCCAGGAGTTCGCCGGCCGGGCTGCGCGCCCTGACATAGACCGTCAGGCCCGGGCTGATCTGGTTGAACTGGCCTTCCTGCAGCATCACATTGGTGGCGCTGGAACGCAGGGTCCATTGCAGTTTGTGGAATTCCTCGACGGATCGGGGAATGATCCAGATATTGAGCGCATATCCCAGGAACAGGCATCCCGCCGCCAGGATCAATGCCGGCCGGGCCAGCATCCAATGGGACAGGCCGGCGGCCCGCAACACCACCAGTTCGCGGTCGGTGATCAGCTTGTTGTAGGTGAACAGGACGACGGCAAACAGCGAGACCGGCAGGATGACCGTGAGAAAATTCGGCATCACCAGCATCGACAGCTTCAGGAAGACAGCGACGGACGCTCCCTTGTTCACCGTCAATTCGACGAAACGCAACGATTGCGTCAACCAAAGGATCCCGGTCAGACCGATGGTGACCAGGACCATGCCGACGATCAATTGGCGCAGGATGTAGCGGACGATTCCGAGCATGCGGCGGGATTATGACGGTGGATCAAGGGGTTGAACAGGCAAAAATCGGGTCACAGGACCTTGCCCGGATTCATCAGACCCCGGGGGTCGAACGCGTCCTTGATCCGGCGCATCAGCTCCAATTCCAGAGGCTCCTTGTAATGGGCCATTTCAGCCCTTTTCAGCTTCCCGATCCCATGCTCGGCGCTGATCGATCCGTTCATCTCGACGACAATGTCATGGACGATCCGGTTCATCCGGCCCCATTCGCGGAGGTAGGCCTCCTTGTCGGCGCCCACCGGCTGGCTCAGGTTGAAATGGATGTTGCCGTCACCGACATGGCCGAAGGGAACCGGGCGGATGCCGGGCATGGCCTCCGCCACGGCCCGGGAGGCCCGGCGGATGAAGGCGGGAATGGAGGACGTGGGCACCGACACATCGTGCTTGATGCTGCCGCCCTCGCATTTCTGCGCCTCCGGGATGCCTTCGCGGATCCGCCAGAGCGCGCGGGCCTGATCGACCGAGGTCGCGATCGCGGCGTCGGCCACAAGTCCCTCCTCAAGGGCGGATTCAAGAAGGGATTCCAGGCTGTCGCGCAAAGTCCCGTCACCCCGCGCCGTGGACAGTTCGATCAGGGCATACCAATCGTGGGACGCATCGAACGGATCCGACGCGCCGCGGGCATGACGGGCCGCGAACTCCAGGCCGATCCGGGGCACCAGCTCGAAAGTCGTCACCTGATCGCCGGGCGCGGCCCGGGCACGGGACAGAAGCGTCAGCGCGGCATCGAGACCGGGCAGGGCGACGAAGGCGGTTGCCACGTCACGGGGCTTGGGAAACAGCTTCAGCACCGCGCCGGTGACGATACCGAGCGTTCCCTCGGCGCCGATAAACAGATGGCGAAGGTCGTATCCCGTGTTGTTCTTGCGAAGCACGCGAAGGCCGTCCCAGATCCTGCCGTCGGGCATCACCACTTCGAGCCCCATCACGAGGTCGCGCGTGTTGCCGTAATGGAGAACCCCGGCGCCTCCGGCATTGGTCGAGATGACGCCGCCGATCTGGGCGCTTCCCTCGGCACCGAAGGTGAGCGGAAACAGGCAGTCGGCGTCGTCGGCCTTTTCCTGCACGGTCTGGAGAACGACACCCGAATCGACCGTCATGGTGTAGTTCACCGGGTCGAGCGCGCGGATCCGGTTGTGCCGGGACAGATTTAAAAGGATCTGACGGCCGCTTTCGTCCGGGGAGGCCCCGCCACAAAGTCCGGTGTTGCCCCCCTGGGGGATGATGGCGACGCCGGCTTCGGCGCACAGAGCCACCACGGCCGCCACCTCGGTGGTGGAGGCCGGCCGGACCACGGCCAGAGCCCGGCCGTGGAACAGGCCGCTCTGTTCGATCAGATAGGGGGCGATGCCGGGTTCATCGGGCACAAGACCGCTGGGGCCGACCGTCGCGGCGATGCGCGCCAGAAGATCGTTCGTCATGCCCTAGGATTTACCTGCAAGCGTCGGCGGAAACAAGGGCCGGGGGCGAGTTTGGTCGGTTTCGCGGACCCGGCCCGCAAGACCGGTCAGGGCTTGTCGCGACATTCTCGCTCCAAGCCCTTTGGTTTTATGGGGCGCTTCCGCTCCTACGGGCCCGCCAACCGGCAATGAGCAATCCTCAGCGCCGGTTGGTATAACTGGAGCGAACCCCCGGGTGAAAGCCCTTCGCCCCCTTGTGGGGAGAAGAGTTCGGGATGAGGAGCGCGCGTCGGCGTGCCATAAAACTCAATCTTTGGTTGATTTGTCGAATCTCAAGTGATTCCATGGCGATATGCTGAATCAGCCTGCCCATTCCGACATCGCCCGCCTCAAACGATTGAAAGGCAAGCCGAGGATCAAGCCGTCGTCCCCCTCGGGCATGGACATGGCCGGCGAACAGGCGGATCGGGAATGGCGGGAGAAACAACGGCGCGGAGCCAGGACGCCGTCGGCGCCCGTCGGGGAGAGGGTTATCGCCGCCGCCGACAGTCCGCCGGGCTCAAGGGGTCAACGGAAACATGTGGAGGTCAAAAGCGGATCTTCCCTTGCATCCGCTCCGGACCAGGCTGGTCATCCGCCGCGCAGACGCGCGGCCATCCTCACCCTAACCTCTCCCGCAAGCGGGCCAGGAGTCCATTGTCCACAGGCCCTCAGGACGGGCGGGGAGCCGCGGCCCGGCGCAACCGGTCATTGATGGCCCGTCCCAATCCATGATTGGGAATCGGCGCCACCGCGATGGCGCGGTAGCGGCTGTCGTCCAGCCGGCGCATCATCGCGAACAGATTGGCGGCCGCCTCGGACAAATCGCCCGTCGGGCTGAGATTGAGGGTGGCGCCGTCGACCGGACCAAATCCCATGAAGGCCTCTCCCTCTTCGGGACGGGAGGCGTTGAGGCGGACCGGAAGGGCGGGGGCGTAATGGCTCGACAGTTGTCCCGGCGACCGGGGTGTGTCGGGGGCGATCGGCCCGGCAATGTCGATCGCGCCGATCGCCTCTTCCAGCGACTCCAGCGTGGTGCCGCCCGGACGCAGCAGCGTCGGCCGGTCGCCGGTCAGGTCGAGAACCGTCGATTCGACGCCCACCGGGCAGGTGCCGCCATCAAGGATCATGGCCACGCGGTCCGCCAGTCCTTCCGCCACATGGGCCGCCGAGGTCGGACTGACGCGGCCGGATCGGTTGGCGCTGGGGGCTGCGACCAGGACGCCGGCCGCCCGCAGCAGGGCGAGGGCGACCGGGTGCGATGGAACACGCACCGCGATACTGTCGAGGCCGGCTGACGTCAGAAGCGAGACGCGGGAGCGGGGATGGCGCGGCAAAACCAGGGTCAGGGGGCCGGGCCAGAAAAGCTCCGCCAGCCGCCGGGCCCGTCCGTCGAAGACCACCGCCTCCTCCAGGGCAAGGGCGCCGGGTGCATGAACGATCAGCGGGTTGAAGGTCGGCCGGCCCTTGGCCGCGAATATCGCGGCGACGGCGCTGTCGCTGCCGGCGTCTCCTCCCAGTCCGTAGACGGTCTCGGTGGGGAAGGCGACCAGACGGCCGGCGGCGAGGTGTTGGGCGGCGTCCCCGATTGCCGCGGGGGTGGCGGTAAGAATGGGCATGGAAAGAACCTGATTGACCGGATCATCTTTGGGAAACGAGGGGATAACAAAAACCTGTCGCCCTGGGACAACAAGAAAAAAAAGACGGAGACAAGAAAAATAAGAGGGCCGTCTCCCTTTGAAGGCGGCCCTCGACTCGCTTTATTGTTGGATCGGACCACCGATCGCCGTGATCCGGAGCCAAGTCACCGCAAAGGCATGTGCGGCGGCTGAATGATGAAGGTATTTAACCTTCACGAAAAGTATAATCGCTCATTTGTAGTTAAGAGTCAAGAAAAGGATGGCCGCTTCTTGTGGTGATCTTCTATGGCGCCACTCCATCCGCGGGCCACGACCGGCGGGTTCAGGAAGCCCGGCTTCCCATAGAGCAAGGGGCTGCCGTCAGGCAGGGTCAGCCGTCCGCCGGCGGCGTTGAGGATCGCGTGTCCGGCCGCGGTGTCCCATTCCATGGTCGGTCCGAAGCGCGGATAGAGGTCCGCCTCTCCGGCGGCGACCTGGGCGAATTTCAGGGAACTGCCGCCATGGGCGATCTCCGCGACCGGAAAGTCCGCGACGAAGGCATCGAATCGGGCGGGATCGCGGTGGGACCGGCTTGACAGAACCCGCAGTCCCTCGGCGGGCGGTGTCCGGCAGGCGATCGGGCGGCGCCGGCCCTCCCCCTCCTCGACCCAGGCCTTGCCGCCGGCGGCCAGGAACAGGCGGTCCGGGACGGGCGCGTAAAGAATTCCCGCGATCGGCATCCCTTTATCGATCAGGCCGATATTGACCGTGAACTCCCCGTTGCGTTTGACAAACTCCTTGGTGCCGTCCAGCGGGTCGATCAGCCAGAAACGCCCCCGGGACAGATCAGCGCGGCTGCCTGCGGCCGTGGCCTCCTCCGATACCGCGGGAACATCGGGGGCGAGCCGGGACAGGCCGTCCAGAATGATCCGTTCGGAACGGAGGTCGGCCTCCGTGACCGGTGACGCGTCCTCCTTGCGGCGGACCGCGAAGTCGCTGCGATAAATGTCGAGAATGGCGGCTCCCGCTTTCCGCGCAAGGGCGGCCAATTCCGGCAGGAGCGTCTCAAAGTCACCGGGGGTCATGGTTTGCGGTTGTCCTTTGCCGGATCGGTTGCGGAGATTTCGATGGCGCCGAACCGTTTCGCCTTGAATTCGCGGGACCAGTGTCCCGCCGACAGGCCGGCTTTGCGCTTCAACTGCACCAGAAAATCGCGAGGCGAGGGGAGCTGCTCCCAGACCGAGGGCAGAAACAGGGCGCGCCGGCCGCCGTCCTCGATCACAAGGCCGTCGACATGGGGGCGTAACTGGGCCAGCAGATCCGCCTCGTCCGCGAAGATCATCGGCACCGGTGGCGACAGAACCGACAGGGACAGGTCGATATCGTCCCATTCCGCCGGAGTCAGCGCCGGGAACCGGGGATCCTCGAAGGCGGCCTTGACCGCGTTGTCGACGATGTCGTCGCCGAGGCTGCGCCAGGCCACCGGGGATCCGATGCAGCCCCGCAGCGTCCCCTTCCGGTGCAGAGTGACGAAGCAGGCGCCCGGTCCGTCGAGAGGCGGGGGCAGCGTCGCAAGCGGGGATTCGCGTCCCTGCAACGCCGCGGCGATGGATTGGCGGGCCAGGTCTAGAAGGTGACGCCCGTGACGGCGGATCTCGGCTTCGTCAGGCGTCCGGGATGGACGGGACGCCCCCGGAAGGGTGAAGGCGAAGGAGCCATAGCCGACGACCCGGTCGCGCGAACCGGCGGTATCGCCGGAATTGCGCAGATCCACCAGTTCCGCTTCCAGGCCATGGCGGCGGGCCAGCAGCAACAGCCCGGCGATCGGCGTCCGTCCGCAGGCCTGACCGGTGGACAGCGACGACGGGTCAAGCCGGAGAATCGCTTCGGCGGTCGACCGGTCCATGCTCCGGGCGGTGGCATAGTCGTGATAGTGGCTGAGGTCCGAACTGATCACGACCAGGGTCTCTGACCCCTCCCAGACTTCCTCGATGGCGTTCGCCACCTCGGCGTCGCCGGCGTGGCCGACGATGACGGGAACCAGGGTAAAGGAGCCGAGGATGCATTGCAGGAAGGGCAGATGCACTTCCAGGCTGTGTTCCTGGGCATGGGCGGCATCGATGGTGCTGACCTGGGGAAGCGCCAGCAGGCGCTGGATCGCCTGCCGGTCGACGGGAATTCGTCCCAGCGGGGTTTCGAACAGGTCGGCCGAGGGGACCGCCAGGCCGGGAAATGACAGCCGGTGGGAGGGGCCGAACAAGACTACGCGGGTGATGGTCCGGGCGGTCGGCCGCAGCCGGCTGTAAACGCTGGCGGCGATGGGGCCCGAATAGGCGTAGCCGGCATGAGGGGCGATGATCGCCTTGGGGGCCGGATGCCAGTCGGTCGGCACGGCATCCAGGAGCTGGTGGATGTCGCCGGCCAGGGCCCCGGGGTCGGCGGGATAAAACAGGCCGGACACGGCGGCGCTGCGGATCTGGCTCATGACCGTTCTCCCTCCGGTTCGGACACTCCGGGCCTTGGCGGACCAATGGGCCTTGGCGGACCAATGGAGGCGACCGGCGCGCCCGGACGGGCGCGCAAGCGAAGATCCCCAACGGCGAAGTTTACCTGAGACGGAGGTGGGCGTCAGCGTCCGGAAACGGGATGCACGCCGCCACACTGGCCGCGGTGGCGCAGCAGATGATCGGCCAGCGTCGCCGCGATCATGGCCTCGGCCACCGGCACGCCGCGAATGGCGACACAGGGGTCGTGACGTCCTTTCGTCGAGACCTCGACCTCATTGCCATTCCGGTCGATGGAGCGGCGCGCGGACAGGATCGAACTGGTCGGCTTGACGGCCATCCGGGCAATGATTGTCTGGCCGGTGGAGATGCCGCCCAGAATGCCACCGGCATGATTGGTGAGAAAGCGGGGATGCCCGTCCTGCATCCTCATTTCGTCGGCATTTTCCTCGCCCGACAGCAGCGCCGCCTCGAAGCCGTCGCCGATTTCGACCCCCTTCACGGCATTGATGCTCATCAAGGCCTTGGCGATATCGGCATCCAGCCGGTCATAGACCGGGGCGCCGAGACCGGCGGGCACGTTCTCCGCCACCACCTCGACCACGCCGCCGATGGAGGACCCGCTTTTGCGCACCTCGTCGAGATGGCCTTCCCAGGCTTCGGCGGCCTGGGCGTCGGGGCACCAGAAGGGATTGCGGGGGCATTCCTCCCAGTCCCACCGGCTGCGGTCGATGGCGTGGCGTCCCATCCGCACCATGGCGCCACGGATGATCACGCCGCCTGGTACCAGGGTGTCCAGGATGCGGCGTGCGACGGCGCCGGCAGCCACCCGCATCGCTGTCTCCCGCGCTGAGGAGCGTCCTCCGCCCCTGGGCTCGCGGATGCCAAATTTGACCTGATAGGTGTAATCGGCATGGCCGGGACGGAACCGGTCGGCGATGTCGGAATAGTCCTTGGACCGCTGGTCGGTGTTCTCGATCAGCAGTCCGACCGGCGTACCGGTGGTCCGTCCCTCGAACACGCCGGACAGAATGCGGACCCGGTCGGGTTCGCGGCGCTGGGTTGTGAAGCGCGACTGCCCCGGCCGGCGACGGTCCAGCCAGGGCTGGATGTCGTCCTCGGACAGGTCGACGAGCGGCGGAACACCGTCGATCACGCAGCCGATCGCCGGACCGTGGCTCTCGCCGAAGGTGGTGAAACGGAACAGCGTCCCGAAGGTGTTGCCGCTCATCGCAAGGTCAGCTCGCCACCGAGATATCGGGAGCGTCGACGGCCTTCATGCCGACGACGTGATAACCGGCGTCCACATGATGGACCTCGCCGGTGACCCCGCTCGCCAGATCGGACAGCAGATAGAGGCCGGCGCCGCCGATATCCTCCAGCGTCACATTGCGCTTCAGCGGGGCGTTATACTGGTTCCACTTCAGGATATAGCGGAAGTCGCCGATGCCGGATGCCGCCAGTGTCTTCATCGGTCCCGCCGACAGGGCGTTGACGCGGATGTTGTCACCACCGAAATCGACGGCCAGGTAACGCACGCTGGCCTCCAGGGCGGCCTTGGCGACGCCCATGACATTGTAATGGGGCATCACGCGTTCCGCGCCATAGTAGGTCAGCGTCAGCAGGCTGCCGCCGTCCGGCATCAGCGCGGCGGCGCGGCGCGCCACGGCGGTGAAGGGGTAGCAGGAGATATGCATGGTGCGGGCGAAATTTTCGGCGGACGTGTCCGCATAACGGCCCTTCAGTTCTTCCTTGTCGGAATAGGCGACGGCGTGCACGACGAAATCGATTTTCCCCCATTTTTCCGCGAGCGTCTGGAACACGGCGTCCAGGCTCGCCTCATCGCCGGCATCGCAGGGCAGGACGATGTCGACCCCGATCTGCTCGGCCAGGGGGCGCACCCTTTTCTCAAGCGCCTCGCCGAGATAGGTGAAGGCCAGCTCTGCTCCTTGCTCGCGCGCGGCCTTTGCAATGCCCCAGGCGATGGAACGGTCGTTAGCCACGCCCATGACGAGGCCCCTCTTGCCGGCCATGAGAGCCGAAGAAACGGTCATACGATACCCTCTCCAGAGATTCTTTGCGCCACATCCGTGGCAAAACGCGCGCATCCTACACCAAAGGAAGGTATGGTCAAAGCAGAGCGCGCCAAGGTTGCCGCCCCCGGCTGGCGGGCGCGGCGGCGGCCCGTGGCCGGTATCCGGTCAAGCGGTGGAGGAGGACGATGAGGCCCGGGATCAGGGAAGGAATTCGGCGGCTTGCCGCGCTGGCCGTCTATGTCGGTCGCCGTTTTGACGCTGATGGCGCCTTCAATACGGCCTCCTCCCTGTCCTATACGTCCCTTCTATCGCTGGTTCCGCTGCTTGCCATCGGTCTTGCCATTCTGGCGGCTTTTCCGGCGTTCGACAATGTGCGCGACAGCCTCCAGGCCACTGTCTTTCGATATGTCGTTCCGGAAGTCGGGTTGCAGCTTCTGCGCTATGTCGGCGTTTTCGTCGCCAATGCCGGCAAGCTGACCACCGCCGGCGTGGTCGGCTTGACGATCAGCGCCATCATGGTGCTGGTCACCATCGAAAGTTCGTTCAATCACATTTTCCGCGTCGAGACGCCCCGGTCTCCGGCCTCCCGGCTTGCCGTTTACTGGACGGCGTTGACGCTGGGCCCCCTGATGATGGCGGCCAGCTTCTCTCTTTGGGCCTGGCTGGCCGCAGCGGGAGGATCGGCTGTCCGTGTCACTCCGTCCCCGGTTCTCGATCTGTTGACCGCAGCCGTTCCCGTCCTGTTGGTCATGACGGCCTTTTCGCTGCTGTACCGGCTGGTTCCCAACCGCCGGGTGGCTGTGCGCGACGCGGTCGCCGGTGGTGTCGTCGCCGGTCTGGCGTTCGCGGTGCTGCGGTCCGGTTTTGGTTTTTATGTCGCGAACGCCCGGACCTATCAGTCGATCTATGGCGCCGTGGCGACCGTGCCGATCGTGCTGTTCTGGATGTATCTTTCGTGGATGGTGGTTCTGGCCGGCGCCGAACTGGCAGCCGCCCTGCCGGAATGGCGGCTGTCGCGGGACGGCCTGTCCGGGGCGCTCCCCCCGGCGCGCAGGCTGGCGCTGGCGCTCCGGCTGCTCGCGGTCCTGCGCCGCGATGCCCGCCGGTCCGGGCGCGGCAGCCGATCGGCCGATCTTCCGGCCGGGTGCCGCGAGACGGAGGCCGATGTCGCCGGCGTTCTGGACCGCCTGATCGGAGAGGGATTCGTGATCCGGACGGAGGAGGGACTGCTCGCCCCGGGCCTCGACCCCGGCGCGGCCACCCTTCTCGATCTGGTCCGGGCGCTGGGGCTCGGTCTGTCGGCCCTTCAGACCGCCTTTGCCGATGCCGGCCGCCCCCCCCTGGTCGGGCGCCGGCTGGCCGAGGCGGCGCGGGCGGAGGCGGCGGCTTTCGATCTTCCCCTGGCCGCGGTTCTTGACGAAACCGCGGAAACCCTTTTGTCTGACGGCTTCGCTGCCGGCGATATCCGCCGCGAGGCCGCTTCCTCTCCCCGATGACCAAGGCAGGACAAGACGCGCCATGACAAGGCTTGCGAGGCTGACGAAAGGGTTTCCCGGTCCCTGGCGGGGCGTCCGGATGCTGTTGCTCCCGGCGGTCTTGACCGTTTTTCTGACCGCCGCCGGTGCTTCCGGACGCAACGCCCTGGTTTCCAGCGAACCGGCGGAGCAGGCGGACCTGGCGACGTCTCCCGCCGACGTGGTGCTGACCTTCGCGGTCCCCGTCGAGCCGGCCTATTCCTCGGTCGCCGTGCTCGACGGCGCCCGCCATCGGCTGGATGGCGGCCGGATCCGCCGCGATCCCGACCATCGCACGGTGTTGCGTGTCCCGCTGGAACGGCCGGCCTCCGGTCCCTGCACCATCGTGTGGAAGGCCGTCGATGCCGCCGGGCATTCCATCAGCGGCAAGGTGGCGTTCCAGGTGGCCGCGCCTGCGCCATCGTCCGGTAAATAGTCTTCAGTCCCACCGGTCGGAGCCGGCGGCCGGACTCCGGCCGGTGGTCAGTCCATCCCGGCCTTGGCCCGGACGTCATAGGGGTATTTGGCGCTCCAGGTCTTCAGGAAATGCTCCAACTCGCTGTCGGGGCGGTCGGGAAGCATCACTTTCAGGGTCACAAGCTGGTCGCCGCGCGTTTTGCCATTGGGGGCTCCCTTGCCCTTGAGGCGGAGAACCGTCCCGCTGTTGGATCCGGGCGGAACGGTCACGGTCACTTTCCCGTCCACGGTGGGGACCGTCACCTTGCCGCCAAGAACCGCCTCGGGCAGCGTCACCGGAACGGTGGCCAGGATGTCATGTCCGTCCAGGGTGAAAAACGGGTGGGAGTCGACGCGCATCTCGATCAGGGCGTCGCCGCTCGGTCCGCCGGCGCGGCCGGCGTTCCCCTGGCCCTTGAGGCGGAGCTTGGCGCCGTCGCGGGTCCCGGGCGGAACCTTGACGTCAAGATGTTTCCCCGTTGGCAGGGTGATGCGCTTCGTCGTTCCCATCACCGCCTCGGCGAAGGTGACCTTCAGCGAATATTCGGAATCCGCCCCCTTCGCGGCGGGGCGCTCCTGCGCCTGCTCAAAGGGATTCCATCCGGCCGAGCGTCCCTTGTTCCGTCGGCGCAGAAGTTCGGAAAAAATGTCTTCCGCGCTGTTGCCGAAGCGAAATCCGCTGGGGTCGTCGGTGTAGGCGCGATGGGACTGGCGCATCCGTTCCGTTCCCGACGCATCGATCTCACCCGCGTCGAAACGAGCCCGTTTGGCGGTATCGCCCAGCAGGTCGTAGGCGGCGCTGACCTTCTTGAATCGCTCCTCCGCCTGCTTGTTGTTCGGGTTTAAGTCCGGATGCAGGCTCCTCGCCAGTTTCCGGTAGGCGCTTTTGATCTGATCCTGCGTGGCGTCACGGGCGACGCCCAGCACTTTGTAGGGATCGTCCACAGGGATATGACCTTTTCATATGTTCCGTACGGCCGGACCTTGCCGGCACCGGACCGTTCGACGCCGTCCCGGACATCGTTCCGGGTGCCGGCGGCGTCGCCTGTCCGGCCGATTATCATCGATCTTTCAAGATAGTGGGTTCCCGAACGACTTTCCAGCGGCCTGCGCCGTGCTATAACTATCCCGGTGCCCATCCCCGACGGGGCTCGCCGCCGGTGTTCATCGCCGGCGTCCATCGCCGCCGGGGCCGCCCGGTCGGCGGTCGTTCTTGCCCTGGTCGTAATCACGGACGTTCATATCATGGCTCAAGATGCCAAGACTCCCATTGCTCGGATCGAGGAATGGCTGAAGGAAGCTGAGAAGCACGAACCCAACGATCCGAACGCGATGGCCCTTGCCACCGCGACGCCTGACGGTCATCCGTCGGTCCGCATGGTTCTGTTGAAAGGGTTCGATGACCGCGGCTTCGTTTTCTATACCAATCTCGAAAGCCGGAAGGGCGGGGAACTGGCGGCCAACCCGCATGCCTCGATCTGCCTTCACTGGAAATCCCTGCGCCGGCAGGTGCGGGCCGACGGAGCCGTCGAACCGGTGACCGACGCCGAGGCCGACGCCTATTTCTCGCCGCGCGCGCGGGGCAGCCAGATCGGCGCCGGGGCGTCCCGCCAGTCCAGGCCGCTGACGGGCCGCTGGGAGCTTGAGAAGCGGATCGCCGAATATGCCGCGAAATTCGGTCTGGGCGCGGTGCCCCGGCCGCCGCACTGGTCCGGGTACCGTCTGATCCCGGACACCATCGAGCTTTGGCAGGACCGGTCCTTCCGGCTGCATGAACGCGTGCTTTACCGGCATGTCGGCGGAGAATGGCAGGCAGAGCAACTGTTCCCATGACCGTGACCGAGGCGGGCCGGCTGATACGGGTCGCCACCTGGTGTTCGGCGGCGGTCGGGGGAGTCCTGATCGCCGCCAAGCTGGCCGCCTGGATGGCCACCGATTCCGTGGCCCTGTTGTCGACGCTGGTGGATTCGGTGCTGGACGCCGTCGCCGCCGTTGTCAATCTTCGGGCCCTCTATCACGCCCTGCACCCGTCCGCCCGGCGATTCCGCCTGGGCCACCGCAAGGTCGAGCCCCTGGCCGGACTGGCCCAGTCGGCTTTTATCGCCGGATCGGCGCTGTTCCTGTTCAGCGAGGCTGGCAAGCGGCTCCTGTCGCCCGAGCCGGTGAGCGCCGCGCCGATCGGGATCGCCGTGATGGGGCTGTCGGTCGTTCTGACCCTGGCGCTGGCTCTGTTCCAGCGCTTCGTGATCCGGCGCACCGGGGCGCCCGCGATCGGAACCGATCATCTGCATTACACCGGCGATCTCGCCATGAACGCCAGCGTCATCCTGGCGCTGATCCTGGCGGGCCAGTTCGGCTTTTCCTGGGCTGATCCGCTGTTCGCGGTAGCGATCGCGGGATTCATGGCCTATTCGGCGGCGGCGATCGGCCGGCAGTCGCTGCGGCTTCTGATGGACCACGAGTTCGCCGAGGCCGACCGCGACCGCGTCGCGGCCCTGTGCCGGAGCCATCCCGACGTGATTGGTATCCGCGACCTCAGGACGCGCTCGGCCGGACGGAGAAGCTCCGTCCGGGTGCGCCTCGATCTGCCTCCCGATCTCACCCTGCGGCGCGCGCGCGACATCGGCGACGAGGTCAGGGCCGCCATCCTGGAGGCCTATCCCGGACTATCCGTCACCATTCATCCGGATCCGTCGCCGGAAGATCCTCCGCGACTGTCCGGACGATGACCGGGGATCCGGGACGCGGCGTCCTCGATTTTCTGGCGTCGACGCCGCTTCCCGGCGCCGGCGTCGCGGACAGCCGGATCGATACCCATATCTCCACGGTGTTCCTGGCGGGAGGGAGGGCCTTCAAGGTCAAGCGGTCCATCCGCCTGCCTTTTCTTGATTTCACCACCCTCGAAGCCCGGCGGCGGGCCTGCGAGCGCGAGATCGATGTCAATCGGCGGTTGGCTCCGGGTCTTTATCTCGGTCTGGTCGCGGTGACACGGTCGCCGGACGGCCGCCTGGGGTTTGACGGCGCCGGCGAGGTGGTGGAATGGATGATCGTCATGACGCGCTTCGATCAGGACGGCCGGTTCGACCGCATGGCCGATCGGGGACTGCTGTCGCGCCGCCATATTCAGTCCCTGGCCGACGCCCTGGCCGGGTTCCACCGCGATGCCCCGCCCCGGCCCGGCTGGGGGGGCGAGGCGGGGCTGCGTCTGACCATCGACACCAACGCCGCCACCCTGACGCGGTTTGCCTCCGGTTTGTTTTCCGCCCATGAGATCGACGCGCTGACCGCGCTGTCGCATGACTGGCTGGCAAGCCTTGCCCCGCTTCTCGAGAGGCGGCGGCAGGAGGGGTTTGTCCGGCTTTGCCACGGCGATCTGCATCTTGCCAATATCTGTCTGCTGAACGGGCGCCCGACCCCTTTCGACGGAATCGAGTTCAACGATGACTTCGCCTGCATCGACACCTTCTACGATCTGTCCTTTCTGATTATGGACATGGACGCGCGCGGCCTCGGCAAGCTGTCCTCGCTGCTGTTCAACCGGTATCTCGAACGGACGGGCGACTATGCCGCCGCGGCCGCCATGCCTTTGTTCCTGTCGCTTCGGGCCGGGATCCGCGCCCATGTCGCCGCCGCGACCTTCCACGCGGGCGGGGAACATGGGGGAGGCGGGCAGTTTCATCATGACGAAGCCCGCCGTTATCTCGGGCGGGCCCGCGCCTATCTGCACCCCGCCGGCCCGCGCCTGATCGCCGTGGGCGGGCTTTCGGGCAGCGGCAAGTCGCGTCTGGCCGCCAGTCTGGCGCCCTCTCTCGGCCGCGCGCCCGGGGCGGTCGTTCTGCGCAGCGATGTCCTGCGCAAGCAGCTTTCGGGGGTCGCCACCGAACAGCGTCTGTCCCCCGACGCCTATGGCGCGGAGATGACCGCCCGAACCTATGACCGGCTGCTGTCCACGGCCCACGATCTGCTGTCCGCGGGGCACGCGGTCGTGCTGGACGCGGTCTTTCTGCGCTTGTCCCAGCGCGACGCCGTGGAGGCGCTGGCCCGCGACTGCTCCGTCCCCTTCGCCGGCCTGTGGCTGGAGGCGTCGCCGCGGCTCTTGCGTCAACGGGTTGAGGGGCGGCGGGGGGACGCGTCGGACGCCACCGGCGCGGTGGTGGATCTGCAACTGGCGCAGGACCCCGGTCCCATCACCTGGCACCGGATCGATGCGGGGGCGGGCAAGGGGGCTGTCGACCGGCAGGCGCGCCGGTTGTTGCCGCCATGACCAAACGGCGGCTGTTCCCGCCGGTCCGCCCGGCGCATAATATCGACGGGAACACTGTCCGTTCCCGTCCCGCGCTGCGGCGGGATCGTCTGGATCGTCGGGCGGCGTGTCCCGGATACCCCTGGCTCGTCGCCCCACTCGGGAGGAACAGTCCCGGCGGTGCCGGCCGGAGTCCCGATTTGGCGGGAATGACGAGGCTGACGTCAACGCCATAGAGAGGAGAAAGGCCATGACAGGCTACAAAAGCATCCTCACCTGCCTTTGCGACGCCGATACCGCGCCGTCGACCCTGGGGCTCGCCCTGCTGGTCGCGCGCAGCCACGGTGCCCATGTCGAGGCCCTGCATGTCAAACTGGACCCCGCCACCGCCGTCCCGCTGGTGGGCGAAGGGATGTCGGGTGCCATGGTCGAGGAAATGCTGGGCGTGGCCGAACAGCAGGCAACCGAACGGGCCGATGGCATCCGCAAGCTGTTCGAGCAGATCTGCGCCCGCCAGGAGGTCGCGCTGGCCGGCAAGCCGCCGGCAGAACCGGCTGCCACCGCCCATTGGCGTGAGGAAATCGGTCATGAGGAGGAAATCATCGCCGAGGCCGGCCGCCTTTCGGACATGGTGGTGATCGCGCGTCCCAGTCCCGATCGCGATATACCGTCGATCATGAGCCTGAACGCGGCCCTGCTGGAAAGCGGACGGCCGTTGATGCTGGCGCCGCCCCGGCTGCCGGCGTCGGTGGGCCGCCATGTCGCGATTTTCTGGAACGGCAGCGTCGAGGCGGCGCGCGCCGTGGCCGCCGCGATGCCTTTCCTGGTCAAGGCGCAGGCGGTGACCATCCTGTCAGCCCGGGAGGAGGACGCCAACACGCCGGGCGAACTGGCTGATTATCTGGCCTGGCACGGGGTGGCGGCAACCGAACGCGCTTTCGCGGCCGGAGGGACCGGTGGCGGCCAGGTTGCCCAGATGCTGCTGGACGAAGCCGTGACCCGGGGGGCGGATCTGATCGTCATGGGCGCCTATACCCATAGCCGCCTGCGCCAGTTGATCCTGGGCGGCGTCACCCGTCAGATCCTGCATGGCGCCAATCTGCCCGTCCTTCTCTGCCATTGACGGGCTCCGGGGGGGGGGGGCGGGGGGGCGCGGGGGGGGGGGGGGGGGGGGCGGGGGGGGG
>WASQ01000014.1:46484-99370 GCA_009712185.1 Telmatospirillum sp.
GCGCCGCCGGGCGCGGGAGCGCCGGCCTTCCGGTCCTCGAATCTGCTGACAGACGCGCCCGGTGCCCCTATAGTCACGGCTGATGAGCAACGAGATCAAATCTGTCATTCTGACCGGCGCAAGCCAGGGAATCGGCCATGCGACCGTGCAGCGCTTCATGCGTGAGGGCTGGCGTGTCATCACCTGCGCGCGCCAGCAGATTCCGGCCCATTGCCGCCGCGATCCCCTGTGGACCCACCATATCCCGACGGATCTCACCGATCCCGCCAGCCTTGATGCCTTCGTGCGCGAGGCCAATGCCATTCTGGCCGGGGAGCCCCTTCACGCGCTGGTCAACAATGCCGGCGTGAGTCCGAAGACCGCCTTCAAGGAACGGCTTGGCGTTCTGAACGGTCCCATCGATGGCTGGAAGCAGGTCTTCGAACTGAATTTCTTCGCTCCCCTCAAGCTGGCGCGCGGGTTTGCCACGGCGTTGCACCGGGGCGGGGGCGCCATCGTCAATATCACGTCGATTGCCGGCCATTACGTTCATCCCTTTGCCGGGTCGGCCTATTCGACATCGAAAGCTGCCTTGTCGGGCCTGACCCGTGAGATGGCGGTGGAACTGGCGCAGCTTGGCATCCGGGTCAATGCGGTGGCGCCGGGGGAAATCAAGACGGAGATGATTTCTCCCGAATATGAGGCCCTGATTCCCAGAATTCCGCTCGATCGCATGGGGTCGGTCGATGACGTGGCCGGCGTGGTGTTCCGCCTGTGTTCGGATGATTTCGCCTATGTGACCGGAACCGAGGTTTTCGTGACCGGCGGGCAGCACCTCTACTGAGGGCGCGCTGCCGTCTGCCGCAAGAAACAATTGTGCATGCGGCCCTCAGGGGGTAGCGTTTCCGGCGATCATGCCGGCGATCAGGCCAATCAATCGTCAAGGGAGGTCTCATGACCGTAAGCGACCAGGACAGGATCCGCAGCCGCGCCTTCGAGATCTGGCAGGCGGAAGGTTGCCCGGAGGGGCGCGACGTCGAACACTGGCTGAAGGCGGAGGAAGAGGTGTCCTCCAACGGCCGGCATGCCGCAGCGGAGCCGGCCCCGGCCCCGGCCCCGGTGAAGGCGCCCCGTAAGCCGGCGGTTCGCAAGGCCGCGGCGCCAAAGACCGCCACGGTGACGGCGGCTTCTGTCGAAAGAAAGCCGGCTGTCGAAAAGAAACAGGCCGCCGGCAAGAAGCCGGCTGCCGGACGGCGCGTCAAAACGGCCGACAAGGTGTAAACACCGGTCGGGACACCGGCCGTCCCCGGCCGACTTCCGGGGACGGACGGGGGCCGCATCCGGGCCGGAGACGGCACCGGACGGGTTGCTTTGCCGTCCCGCAAAAAGCTCTCAGTTGTTTCAGGTTGAGGAAAACGGTCGTCATGGACCAGCGCGAAATGTACAGCGAAATGAACCAGCTTCTGGGCGCGATTGCCAAGGCGCTGGGGATCGAGGCCGAACAGGCGGCCCGTGCGCTGGAGAGGGGCGAGATCGATGTCGCGATGAAAGAGGACGCCCGTGGCGAGCGGTTCCTCGACATCAGTTATGCGGGCCGGAAGGCGCAGGTCTACCAGGGAGCCATCCTGCGCGGTTGACCCCAGTGGGTGACCCCAGTGGGTGACCCCAGTGGGTGACCCCAGTGGGTGACCCCAGTGGATGACCCCGGGGGCTGGTGTCCCGTCCCGGTCAGCAGATCACAGGTGTATCGAACGGCAGACGCCCGTCCCGTTCCTCGATTTCGATGACCCAGAGATCCCAGTCGCGATCGATCTGCCGGGCAATGTAGGCGTCGGCGGTCGTTTCGGGAACCGGATCGGCGCCGGTGGCCTTGAGCCATGCGGCATCCCCATCGGCTCCACGGATCTGGCTGAGCACGCAGTAACCCTCCCCCATCCGCTGTTTGATGAGGATGGCACCGGCGTCCTCATCGCCGCGGCGTGCCACCGTGGCGGTGATTCCTTGTGCCGCGCAGGTCCGGACTGTCGCCTGGACCCAGACCTTGGCCTTGAGCCGCGCCTCGGTCATCAGTGACCTTGCCGGCAGAACCGGGGGGCCGGTGTCCCGCGGCCGGACGTCCATTGCAGAGTGGCTGTCATCCGATGACGTTCCCGTTTCCATCCTTTTCCGGACCGTCCTTTTTGGCATTTTTCCGGAGCCCGGTGAAGGCTGTCTTTGTAAATTGTATTTCCGATTGAAAATTGATTGTGCTGATAAAGCAGTTCGTTGCGAGGATCGGGACCTGTCGTCGTGCCCGCCTAACGGGTGGGGCTGCCCATTGTCCCGCTCTTTGAGACGGCCTGCCAGTCCCTGTGCGGATGGGCTTTCGGGCGGCCAGGATCCTTGTCGTGGAGTTGGTCCTGTCCGGGAGTGGACGGGGCCGGGTGCCGGGGGCGGGAGGCCCGGAAAACCCGATTATTGATCGTGTGATTTATTCTCTGTCGCAACCTGTGGTAATGTCGGTTCGGAGAAAGAGGATGCGTTCTCCGGCCAGCCACCTTTCCCGGTGTGTTCCGCAGCAGCGAGGCCATCATGGAGATCGACGTCTCCCGCATGCTCGTCGAGGATTCACCCGACGCTTTCGTGGTGGTGTCTCTCGACGGACGGGTCCTGCACTGGAGCCGTCGCGCCGTTGACATGTTCGGCTTCGAGGTGGAGGAGGCGCTCGACCGCCTTCTGACCGACCTGATCGTTCCCTCCTGGCGCGTTCATGAGGAAAGACGCAACCTCACGCATATCATCGAGACCGGCGCCGGAATGTACGAGACGCTGCGCCAGCGCAAGGACGGCTCTTTGCTTTACGTGGCCGTCACCGGGCGGAGGGTGCAGGAGGGGGAAGGGATTCTGTCCTGCGTCCTGCTTGCCAAGAAGGACGTCACCCAGCTCAAGGTCCGGCGGGATGCGAAGCTGGTCGAGGCGCGCTTCCGCGAAATACTGGAATCCATGCCCGACGGAATTGTCATCAGCAATATGGCCGGCCGGATCGTTTACGCGAATGGCCAGGCCGGCCGACTATTCGGCCGGGAGAGCGCGGTCCTTGTCGGATTGCTGGTTGAGGACCTTTTGCCGCCGTCCCTGCGGGAGGCCCATCTCAGACACCGGATCGCCTTTTCAGCCCAGCCGCGTGCCCGGGCCATGGGCCAGGGGAGCCCCCTGTTCGGGCTGAAGGGCGATGGGACGGAATTTCCGATAGAGATCAGTCTCAGCCCCCTTATCACCGAGGAAGGGGTTCTGGTGTTGAGCGCGGCGCGCGATGTCACCGAACGATGGAGGGCGGAGCGGAAATTCCGCGCCTTTCTCGAATCGGCGCCGGACGCCATTGTCATCGTCAATCGCGCGGGGGAGATCGTTCAGGTCAATTCTCAGACGGAACGGCTGTTCGGCTATGACCGCGCGGATCTGTTGGGGCGGGCGGTGGAGATGCTGATCCCCGAAAGCGCCCGGGACAGGCATCCGATCCATCGTGATGGTTTTTTTGGGGATCCGAAGGCCCGTCCCATGGGAGCCGGACTGGAGCTGTACGGCCGGCGGAGCGACGGGGTCGACTTTCCCGCCGAAATCAGCCTTGCCCCGATCGTCGACGGAGGAGAGGACCTGGTTTCCGCGGCAATCCGCGACATTTCGGACCGTCGTCGCGACGAACAGGCTCTGCGCGAGAAGAATACTGAGCTGGCGGCCGCCAACCGGGCCAAGGACCGGATTTTCGCGACGATGAGCGAGGAATTGCGCACGCCGCTCACCGCCATCATCGGATTCACGGGATCGCTGCTGATGCGGAGTTCCGGCGCCCTCAATGAAGAGCAGGATCGCCAGTTACGGACGGTCAAGCTGAGTGCTTCCCATCTGCTGTCGCTGATCGATGATCTTCTCGATGCCGCCAGGATCGAGTCCGGAGCGCAGGATCTGCGGCTGGAACGGCTGGATATCGGCGCACTGGTGACGGAGCTGATCGCCTCGCTCCGTCCCGAGGCCGAGGCGAAGGGGATCGCGCTTGACGTCATCACACCCCCGGCGCGCTGTCTGTTTCCGGTCGACCGGAAGGCCCTGAGCCGGATCGTGCTCAATCTTGCCGGCCACGCCGTCAAAGTCACCCGCAAAGGACGGGTTGAGGTCTCCTTAGCGGAGACGCGCCGGGAGGGGCGGCGTATCGCCGAAATCGCGATCGCGGACGACGGTCCCGGTATCCGGGAAGGGGATTTCGAAAGGCTGTTCGAGCCTCTTGCCCGGGTCGACGCGAACGGCGGCGATGTGGCGGGGGTTGGGCTTTATCTCAGCCGCAGGTTGGCAGCACGGATGGGCGGCCGGATCGAGGTTCGCGGCCGGTCCGGCGAAGGAAGCCTGTTCACCCTGTCCTTGCCGGAGCCTGTTCTGTGACCGGGGCCGGCCCGATCCGGGCCACGCCGGGCGTCCGAAGACGATCGTCGGCAGTCCCGGCCGCACCCGGTAAAGCGGCCGCCGGCCAGACGCATTTTTCCGGAAGGGGATTGAAAAGACCGGCATCGGCCCGTCCTTTTCTGAACGCCGGTTTGTCGAACGCCCGTTCCGGTTCCGGCTTTCCCCGGATGGAGGCCCCGCCCGAAGGTCACTTGTTTCCCGCCTCTGCCTCGTGGCATCAGTAACCGGACCACCGGTCCGTAAGGGGAGTCCCCATGACCTTGATCCATTCCGTCCGTGTCCGCAAAGCGGAGGCGGCGGACGCCGCCGCTGTCGCCGATTTGCTGGGGCAGCTTGGCTATCCGACCGCCGTTCCGGATGCGTTGCGTCGGATTCGCGCCTTCGACAGGCCGGATTGTGCCCTGCTCGTCGGTCTTCTTGACGAACAGCCGGCCGGGCTGGTGTCGGTGTCCGTCATTCCTTTGATGCATCGCGATCCGCCGGTCGGCAAAATAACCGCTCTGGTGGTCGACGACCGGTGCCGGGGGCGTCGGGTCGGCGAAAGGCTGGTGTCCGCCGCCCTCGACTTCGCCCGTGGTTCCGGAGCCTCGATGGTCGAGGTCGTCAGTTCCAACCATCGTGCCGGCGCACATGTCTTTTATCGCCGTCAGGGATTCTCGGTTCCCGAAAAGACCCGGTTCGTCATTGATCTTAAGGCCTGATACGGCCGGAGATCGGGATCGCCCGTCGCCGGCCGGCCGGTCCCGCGGCGCCGCCTGGTGCGATCGTCGGGGATAACGGGATTTTTGTCGTTTCAGTTGCTTCGTCGCGAATGAGGAGGATCTGCCGATATGACCGGAAAAACCCTTGAAACCCTGGTCACGGACCAGTTCGGACCCCGCGCCCTGGCTTATGTCACCAGCGCTGTCCACGCCCAGGGCGAGGACTTGCTGCACCTGGTGGAACTGGTGCGGGGGCGGGGTGATGCCCGGGTGCTCGATATGGGGTGCGGTGGCGGACATGTCGGCTTTCATGTGGCGCCCCATGTCGCGGAAACGATCGCCTATGACCTGTCCGACGAGATGCTGCGGATCGTCGAGGCCGAGGCCGGAAAGCGGGGGCTTTTGGGCCTTCAGACCCGCCAGGGCGCGGTGGAGCGGATGCCGTTCGACGACGCCTCCTTCGATTTCGTGATGAGCCGCTACAGCGCCCATCACTGGCGCGACGTCCCCCTCGCCCTTGCGGAGGCGCGCCGCGTTCTGAAGGACGGCGGCCGTGCCGTGTTCATGGATGTCATCGCCCCGCCGGTTCCGCTTCTGGACACTTATCTGCAAGCCGTGGAACTGCTGCGCGACCCGTCCCATGTGCGCGACTATTCCCGCGCCGAATGGGAAGCCGCCGTCGCGAAGGCGGGTTTCGCGGTGGAGGAGGTCGTTACACGCCGGTTGCGGCTTGAGTTTCCGGTCTGGATCGCCAGGATGGGGACGCCCCCGGTGCAGGCCGCCGCGATCCTGGCGCTTCAGCGCCGGATGGCGACGGAGGGCACCGGTCATTTCGCGATCGAGCCGGACGGCAGTTTCACCCTGGACACGATGAGCCTGGAGGCCCGGCCGGTGTGATCCTTTGGCGGTGTCGGGTGGAGGGCGTTTGCGGCCCTTGCCCCCCTGTCCGGCGGAAAAGACGGACGCTGACCGACCGGCACGCCACGGCCCCGGCGGCGGTCCCCGGGAACAGGGCGATGAGCCATGGAGTCCCCATCGGAATCGCCAGTCTCCATGATGTTATGCCGGTTGGCTGCTATCGGTTCACGAACATTTCGAATAGCCGCAGGCGGGACAGGTGTCACATCCCTCCTGCCGGATCAGCGAGGGCTGGCCACAGCGGGGACACAGACGCAAAGGGGAGGCCGAACGCTGTTCAAGGGGCAGGGAGGCGGACGGGCCCGGGGCGCCGGGGGAGGATAGAAAGCCGATGCTGATCATATGGCGTTCGATCACCTCGCCGATGGCGGCCAGCAGCGAGGGGATGTAGCGCCCGGCCATCCACTGGCCGCCGCGCGGATCGAACACCGCCTTCAGTTCCTCGACCACGAAGGAGACGTCGCCGCCCCGGCGGAAAACCGCCGAGATCATGCGGGTCAGGGCGACGGTCCAGGCGAAGTGATCCATGTTCTTCGAATTGATGAACACTTCGAAGGGGCGGCGGCGGCCGTCCTGCACGATGTCATTGACGGTGATGTACATGGCATGGTCGCTGTCGGGCCATTTGACCTTGTAGGTGGCGCCAGGAAGTTCCTCCGGCCGGCTGAGGGGAAGGGCCTGCGGGGTGACCGCGCCGGTCGGGCCGGCGGCCGCGGCCGGCCATTTCCCCGGGCGTTCCCCCTGGTGTTCCCGTGGCGAGGCGTCCAGGACCGATCCGGTAATGTCGTTGGGCCGGTAGGTGGTGCAGCCCTTGCACCCCAGGTCGTAGGCTTTCCGATAAATGTCCTTGAATGCCTCGAACGTCAGTCCTTCCGGGACATTGACGGTCTTCGAGATGGCGCTGTCGATGAACTCCTGCGCGGCGGCCTGCATCGCCACATGATCGTCCGGCGTCAGTCCCTCGACATCGACGAAATAGTCGGGCAGGGGCGTCTCCGCGCCATAAAGGCGGCGGAACAGGCGGACCGCGTAGTCGACGACCTCCTCCTCCCGCCGGCTGCCGTCCGGCATCAGAACCGCGCGGGTGTAGCGGAAGCTGTAGACCGGCTCCAGGCCCGACGACACATTGTCGGCGAACAGCGAGATGGTGCCGGTCGGCGCGATCGAGGTCAGCAGGGCATTGCGGATGCCGTGTTCCGCGATCGCCGCGCGGATGTCGGGGTCGAGGCCGGGGATGTCGCCCGAGGCCAGATAGGCGTCACGGTCGAACAGGGGGAAGGCGCCCTTCTGCGCCGCCAGTTCCACCGAGGCCAGATAGGCTTCGCGCCGCAGGAGGCCCAGCCACCGGCGGGTCAGGCGCAGGGCCTCGGCGCCGCCATATCGCGCCCGGCACAGGATCAGGGCGTCGGCAAGCCCGGTCACGCCAAGACCGATGCGCCGTTTGGCCTCCGCCTCCTGCCGGTGCTCGGGCAGGGGATAGTTCGAAATGTCGATGACATTGTCGAGCATGCGGACGGCGGTCCGCGTCAGCGCCGCCAGCCGGTCCTCGTCCAGGGAGGCCGACTCCTCGAACGGGTGGTCGATCAGCCGGGCGAGATTGACCGATCCCAGCAGGCAGATGCCATAGGACGGCAGGGGCTGTTCGCCGCAGGGATTGGTCGCGTGGATGGTCTCGCAATAGGACAGGGGGTTGCGCGCATTGACCCGGTCGATGAAGACCACTCCGGGTTCGGCATAAGCGTAGGTGGCGCGCATGATGCTGTCCCACAACTCGCGCGCCGGCAGGCTCTTGTAGACGATGCCGTCGAAGGTCAGTTCCCATGAATCGCCGTTTTCGACGGCGGCCATGAAGGCATCGGTCACCAGCACCGACAGATTGAACATCCTCAGCCGCCCGGGCTCCCGCTTGGCGGCGATGAACGCCTCAATATCCGGATGATCGCACCTGAGCGTCGCCATCATGGCGCCCCGCCGCGATCCCGCGCTCATGATCGTGCGGCACATCGAATCCCAGACGTCCATGAAGGAGAGGGGGCCCGACGCGTCCGCTCCCACGCCTTTGACCGGCGCGCCCTTCGGCCGCAGGGTGGAAAAGTCATAGCCGATGCCGCCGCCCTGCTGCATGGTGACGGCGGCCTGTTTCAGATGTTCGAATATCCCCGCCATGTCGTCGGGGATGTCGCCCATCACGAAGCAGTTGAACAGCGTCACCTTGCGCCCGCTGCCCGCACCCGCCAGGATCCTGCCCGCGGGCAGAAACCGGAAGCCGTCCATCGCGTCCAGGAAGCGGTTTGTCCACCCCGTCCGGTCATCGGGCTCGGCGGCGGCGAGGGCTTCTGCCACCCGCCTCCAGCTGTCGGCGACGGTTTTGTCCACAGCCTCGCCCGCCGGGCCTTTGAGGCGGTATTTCATGTCCCAGATCTGTTGGGAAATCGACGCCATCGGAGCCATGTCACCTCCCTGTCGCGAGCGTTGCCGCCGGTGGTGCAACTGGAAATTTGTAAAAATGATGCCGTTTCAATGTGAAGGATTAAAAGTCTAGGGACTGTCGTCCGACGCGTCAAGGTCGGCGTTCCCTTTTTGTTTTTTTCTTCGCACCGCGGGAACCGATTGAAAAATCAGCGTCCCGCGATGTCTCCGGGGTCAGCGCGTCAATCTGTCCTGGTAATTCGACAATGGATCCACAGAGTTATCCACAGGCTGGCGCCGCTGTTCACGGGGCCGGGGGCGATATCTGAGCGGCCAGACGGGGAAACCGTGTTGCCGCCTCCTGCTCCAGGCGCCGGGTGGCCGTTTCGATCCGCTCCTCGATGGTCGCCATCAGGGTTTTCCGGTCCAACCCGGGAGGAATGGCGGGCAGAAACTCAAGCGTGATGACGCCGGGGCGCCGCAGGAAGGCGTTGCGCCGCCAGAACAGGCCCGAATTGAGCGCGACGGGAACCAGCGGGACGTCGAGCGCGCCATACAGCATGGCGACGCCGGAATGATAGTCGCCGGCGACGCCCGGGGGCTGACGATGGCCTTCGGGGAAGATCACGATCTGCCGGTGGTCCGCCAGGGCGGCTTTCGCGCCCTCCACCATCAGCTTCAGGGCTTTCATTCCCGCCTTGCGGTCGATCGCCACCTGCCCGCTTTTTTGCAGATACCAGCCGATAAAGGGCAGCGACAGCAGCTCCTTCTTCAGAATGTAGGCGGGATCGGCCAGAAGATGATGGAACACCATGGTGTCCCAGGCGGACTGGTGTTTGGCCGCGACCAGAACGCGGCCGTCGGCGGGAAGGTTGTCAAGGCCGCGCACCTCGAAGGACAATCCCAGGATCGCCTTCTGGAACAGCAGGCTGCCCTCCAGCCAGAAGGCGGCGCAACGTTGCATGAACCGCCTGGATCCCACCGCAAGCAGGGGCAGGTACAGAAGCGACAGCGCCAATGTCCAGGGCAGGAACAGAAGTTGATAGGCAAGCGAACGGAAGGCGGTCAATAGCTGTCCTCCTGGCGGCCGATCCAGTGGCGTACCTGGGCGGCCAGAAATTTGGTGTATTCGGTCGCGATCAGATGGGCGGTTCCCGGCCACAGCCACCATTGGTCGCTTTTCACCTTATCCGGAAAAACCGGGTGGGCGATGATGATCGTCTCCGGCATCGCATGCCGGAACTCCGTCAGGCTGCGCCGCATATGATAATTGGCGGTGACGAGGCGGAGCGAACGGTATCCCTCGGCCCGCATCCATGTCGCCGTTTCGGTGGCGTTGCCGGCAGTGTTGTCGGCCGTATGTCCCAGCACGACGCAGCATTCCACCTCGTCGGGCTTCTGACGTGACAGGCGCAGCAGTTCGGCCACATCGATACCCCGATAGACGCCGGAAACGAACAGCTTTTTCGCCTTTTTCTGACGGAGCAGGGCCAATCCCGTTTCCAGGCGCTCGGTCCCGCCGGTCAGGACGACGATGGCGTCGGTCGGCGTGTCGGGATCGGTGACCTGAAGGGGCACGTCGGTGGCGAACCACAAAAGCCCGGCCAGCCACAGGCCGGCCGCGACCGGCGGGATCCAGCGCAACAGGCTTCTTGGGAGGGGGCGGAAAACAAGGGTGGGCGGGGACATGACGGTGACCGGTCAGGGCAGGCGGGCCAATGTCCGGTGCACGGTGAGGCGCGCCGTGATCATGGCGAGCAGGGCCGCCAGCGGCGGCAGCAGCACGATCACCGCCCAACCGGAGAGCGGCACCGACAGTTCCGCGAGGAATCCTCCCTGCAGGTGACGCGCGGACAAGGCAATTCCGGCCATGACCGGAACGGTCGCCGCAAACCCGAGGACTCCTCCCTTCAGCCCGAGAACGAATGCCCGGTCGGCGAATTGGCGGGCGATGTAGTCGTCGGGCGCGCCGATCAGATGCAGCACCTCGATCACCTCGTGATGGATCGACATCCCGGTCCGGGTCGCGAAGAACACGGTGGCCGAGGTGACGCAGGTGATCAGTAGGACGATACCGATAGCCAGCCATTCGATGCTGCGGCTGAGGCTGATCAGCCGGCTGAGCCAGACGCGGTGATCGTCGAGCGACGCGCCCGGGATGGCCCTGGCCAATTTTTCCGACAACAGGGACAGATCCGGCGGATGGTCCGGATTGGTGGTGACATCGATCAGCGCGGGCAGCGGCAGTTCCTTCAGCAGGTCGGGATTCCCCAGCCATGGAGCCAGAAGCGCGACAAGCTGGTCCTGGCTGAGCGCATGGGCGTTGGTCACCCCGGGGAAGGCGTTCAGGATTTGCTCGGCCTGCTCGACACTGGCCCGGGTGCGTTCGGCCGACTCCTGGGCCTCGCCGGGGGCGGCGGCGATTTCCACGGTCAGGGTGCCGGCGACATCCCGGTCCCAGCGGCCGATCAGGCCGTGCAGGATGAAGATGCCGGCCAGTGCGACGGCGCACAGAAACACCATCGGCGCCACCAGCATGGGCACAAAACGGCTGCTGGCGTCGTTTTTGAGCGGCAGATCGGAATGGCGCGCGAACATTATCCGGAAGTCTTCTCAGTCCGTCCGCAGCCGGCCGTCCTCGAGATGAAGCTGGGGATGAGGCAGGCGCGAAACGAGATTTTCGTTATGGGTGGCGATCACCACGGTCGTTCCCAGCTTATTCAATTCCTCGAACAGATACATCAGCCGCATGGCAATCTGGTCATCGACGTTTCCCGTCGGCTCGTCGGCCAGCAACAACTCGGGACGGGCGATGACGGCCCGCGCGATGGCGACCCGCTGCTTCTGGCCGCCCGACAGTGTCGGTGGTCGGGCGTGGAGATGCTCCGCCAGTCCGACCCAGGTCAGAAGATCGGGCACGAATTTCCGGATGTCGCTTTCCCGGGTCCCCGATACTCTGAGCGGCAAGGCCACATTGTCCAGCGCCGAGAGATGGTCGAGAAGGCGGAAGTCCTGGAAAACCACACCGATTCTCCGGCGCAGGGCCGGAAGCTCGTAATGGCGCAGCGTGGTGATGTCGCGGCCGAACAGGGCGGCCCGTCCCCGGGCCGGCCGCTGGCCGAGATACATCAGCCGCAACAGCGTGCTCTTTCCGGCGCCCGACGTTCCCGTCAGAAAATGGAAAGAGCCCGCGGGCAAGGAGAAGCTGATGTCCTGAAGAATTTCGGGACCCCGGCCATAGCGCACCGCGACATTGTCGAATTGAACGACGTTGGCTCTGTCTGCTGTCGGCTGTCGCACGCTTTATCCCTTCCCGAAGGACTGAAAGATTACATGGGGGCGTCGTTTCGTCCAGCGCGTGCTTGTTTTGTATCAGTTGGCCGCATATAAAGAACAATACTCCGGTGGTCCGGCTGCGACGCTTGCTCTGCATCCGTCGGGAGTATCGGGCCATGAATGTGTCAAATTTTTCTCTGATCGCGGCGCGTGGCCCGGATGGCGTCAGGACTCGCGATCGGACCAACAGCGGTTCGCCCGGTTGATGATCGTAACCTGCCCTAGCTGCGACACCCATTTCTCGGTTACCGAGGTTGCCCTTGGGCAGCACGGCCGAACGGTCCGTTGCGCGCGCTGCGGCCATAAATGGCACCAGGATCCTCCTGTCGCGTCCGACTTCGAAATCCCGCTTGAGATGCCGCCGGCCGAAATACCGGATCAGGACAAGGCGGAACAAGACGGGGCGGAACCGGTCGGTCTGCCGATCGAGGGACTGGATTTCGGCGACATTCCCGCGGAAAGCCCGCCCAGGGAGGAATCCAAGGACAAGGAGGGCGCCAAGCCCGGCGAGGAGGAGGACCCCTTCGCCAAGATCTCCGAATTGATGATGTCCTCGATGCCGGAGCCCATTCCGGACGTTTTCGCGACCGCGCCCGCAAGGCCGGTGTCCCGCCGGAAGGGGGCTGCCGGCCTGTGGCTGCTGCTTCTGGTGGTGCTGGTTGCCGGTCTCGGCGTCGCGGGCTACTTCCTGCAGGATGCCGTGATCGAGATGGTGCCGGCCGCCGCCCGCTATTATGAGCAGCTTGGTATCCGTAACGGGGCGGTTGGCGCCGGTCTGGCGTTCCGTAACTGCAGCTCGGAGCGGGTTGACCAGGGCGGCACCGAGGTTCTGATCGTGCGCGGGGTGATCGCCAATACCACGGAGCAGGCGCGCGACGTGCCTCTGTTGAGGCTGGCGCTCTACAATGACCAGGTATTCCTCCAGGAAAAGATCTTCAGCCCGCCGCAGGCCGGCCTGGATGGTCATGGCACCGTCGGATTCCGGATCACCATGGACCAGCCCGACGCCAATGCCACCCGGTTCGAAGTGACGTTCACCGCGGCCAAGCCCCCCGCTTCCACTCCCGCCCCCGCCGGCCAGGGGAAATAGGCGGGCGGTCCCGGGGGGACGTTGCCCGGGCCTATCGTCGCGGGATGCCCCCCAACTCCCGCGTGACGCTGTTCGCGGTGGAGATCACGTCCGACGCGATCGAGGGGATCTCATCCGTTGGCACCAGGGACAGCAGCGTCGTCATGCTGATGGCCGCAATCACCGACCCCGCATGGTCGAAAATGGGAGCCGCGACACAGCGGATCCCAAGATCGCACTCCTCGTCGTCCAGCGCATAACCCCGCTCCCTCGTCCTCGCCAGGTCGGCGCGGAACAGGTCCGGGTCGACGATGGAATGAACCGTCCGCGCGGGCAGTCCGACATCCACGACCTCCTGGATCGCCCTGTCCGGCGCGTAGGCCAGAAGCGCCTTGCCCAGCGCCGTGGCCGAGACTTCACGCCGCTGTCCGATGGTGGAGGCGATGCGGACGCCGTGGGTCGCCTCCGTCTTGTCGATGAACACCACCCATTCCCGGTCGCGGATGCCCAGATGGGCGGTATGACCGATCCGGTCGACCAGATCCTGCAAAAGCGGCTGGGCCACCCGCCGGAGATCGAGCCCGCCCAGACATTGCGCGCTCAACAGCAGGAGCTTCGGTCCCAGGCTGTAGCGCCCGCTTGATTCGTCCTGCGTCGCGAAGCCGAACCGTTTCAATTCCCCCAGCAGCCGGTGGACCGTGGGCCGGGGATGGCCCGTGTGTTCGACCAGATCGGTCAGACGGACCGTCCCCCCCGAATGCAGGCCGAGTTCGCCCAGAGCCAGCAGGATTTCCAGCGTTTTGTCCGCGGAACTCTGCCGTCGTGACGGTTCCGTCCGGAGATCATTCTCCGGCCCCGATGAGGATCCTGATTGCATAGGCCCATTGTTCCCGCGCATAATGTCCAAAATACAGACTTAACGTCCAACATACGGACTTTTTGTCATCGATGTCGGCGCATCTCTTTCGCCCCGCCTTGGCCGGGATCGCCGCCATCGCTGTGGACCTCAATAGTCAACTGATTTTGAAGGATCAAGTCGATGTTTCGTCCCAACCGTCTGAAAGCCCGGATTCGCGCCGGTGAAAAGTCCCTGGGGACCTGGCTGCAGAGCGGCAACGCCTCCTTTGCCGAACTGGCCGCGATTGCCGGGCTCGATTTTGTCATCATTGATCAGGAGCATGGACCGGGTGACCTCGGAACGGCGATCGACATGATGCGGGCGGCGGCCTGTGCCGACGCCACCAGCGTCATCCGCGTTCCCAGCACTGAGCCGGCCTTCCTGAAGCGGCTGGTCGACGCCGGAGCCGAGGCCCTGCTCGTCCCCATGGTGGAAACCGCCGCTCAGGCGCGCGCCGTGGTCGATTCCTGCCGCCTGCAACAGCGCGGCAGCCGGGGCAATGCCTGGGACATCACCCGGTCGTCCAGCTATGGCCTGGTTCCCGACTACTATGGCCGGGCCGACGACAATCTTCTGCTGATCATGCAGATCGAGACCGCCAAGGCGGTCGCCAACGCCCGTGAGATCGCGTCTGTCGATGGCGTCGACATGATTTTCATCGGTCCCTCCGACCTGTCCGCCAGCATCGGCCTGCCCGGGCGAACCGGAGCGCCGGAGGTCGAGGCCCTGATCGCCGAGACGGTCACCGCGGTCCGGGCCGTCGGCAAGCCGCTTGCCACGGTGCCGCGGGACGGCCGGACCTGGCAGCAGTTGTTCGACGAAGGCTTCGTCATGGTGCCGACCGGCAGCGACGTCGCCTATTACCGCGACGCGATGAGGGCCCTGACGGCCGACTGGCGCCGCTATCGCGACCCGTCGGCCGTCAGGGGCGTGCGCGTGGCCTGACGACAGACCCCGGCGGGGAGGACCGCGGGCAAACGATAACAAGACATCATCCCAAAAGGGTAGGAGCGGAACCATGACGGATACATACGCGGCCGCCGGAGGGGCGGCGTCGGGAGTGGGGGATCTTCCTGTGGATGACCCGGCGGTGGATTCGGCCGGGGCAGTGAACATTCGTCGAGCGGTCATTGCCTCGACCGTCGGCACGATTATCGAATGGTATGACTACGCCCTTTACGGCGCGGCGTCGGGACTGATCATCAACAAGCTGTTTTTCCCGCAACTGGTCGGCGCGATGGGCATTCTTGCGGCCTTTGCAACCTTCGCCGTCGGTTTCTTCGTGCGGCCCCTGGGGGGTATCCTGATTTCCCATTTCGGAGACCGGTTCGGCCGCAAGCCCGCCCTGATCTTCACCATCACCCTGATGGGCGCCTCGACGGTAGGGGTGGGATTGTTGCCGACCTACGACAGCGTGGGGCTGGCGGCACCGGTTCTGCTGGTGCTGCTGCGCCTGTTGCAGGGATTTGGCGCGGGCGCGGAACTGGCGGGGGCGATCACCCTGGTCGCGGAATATTGCCCGGTGAACCGGCGGGCCTATTACACCGCCATTCCGAATGCCGCCACGGTGGTGGGCGTCCTGTTCGCCACGCTGTCTTTCCTGGCGATTTCCAAAACGCAAGGGGATGCCCTCCTGACCTGGGCCTGGCGTATTCCGTTTCTGGTGTCCGGGCTTCTGTTCCTGGTGGCGCTGTTCATCCGCAACCGCCTGGACGAGACCCCGGAATATGTCGCGGCGATGGCAAAAGCCCGCGCCCGCCATCAGGAGCAGACGGTGCCGCTGGCCGAGCTTCTGCGCGGAAGCCCGAAGGAAGTCCTGTTCGGCTTCCTGTCCGTAACCGGACATAACGCCAACGCCTATATCATCTGCGCCTTCGCACTCAGTTACATGACCAATACGCTCGGGATGTCCCGGACCGACAGCCTGATCGCGCTGACGGTGTCGGCGGTATGCGCGATCATCGGCGCGCCCCTGATGGGGGCGCTGGCCGACCGGATCGGCAGCGCCAAGGTGTTCATGGGGGGCGCCGCCTTCGCATTCCTGTGGGCTATTCCGTTCTTCCATCTGATCGAAACCCGTGACCCGGTGCTCGCCACGCTGGCGATGAGTCTGGGGTACGGGATCGGCTTCGGCTGCATGGCGGGGGCACAGGGGGCGTTCCTTGCCAATCTGTTCCCGACCCGGATCCGGTTTTCCGGCATTGCGATGACGCGTGAGCTGAACGGCGTTCTGATCGCCGGCCCGACGCCCTTCATTTCGTCCGCCCTGGTGGCCTATGCCGACGGACGGCCGACCTATGTGGCCATCTATCTGATGGTGTGTTCCGCCCTGACCGTGATCGCGGTTTGGGCGGTCAAACACCGGTCCACCCACGGCGCCTGACCGGGAAATTCCGGTTTGCGAAGGGGCGCCCCCTTATCATCGGGGGCGTCTCTTCGGGCCGGCGTCGTCATGCGCCCGGCGGCACGGGCGGGGATATCATCGCGGCCGGGCGGTGAATATCTTCGTGGCCGCGCCGTCCGGCATCATCCGCGCTGGCGGATGCCGCCCAGGAACTGGGCGACCTCGTCGCGCAATTTGTTGGCGTTCTCCGTCAACCGGCGCGAGGAGGACAGGACCTGGAGCGAGGCCGTACCGGTCGTGGCCGCGGCGTCGGTCAGTTCGTCGATGGTGCCCGACACCTGGCTGGTTCCGCGGGACGCCTCCTCCACATTGCGGGCGATTTCGCGGGTGGCCGCCCCCTGTTCCTCGATCGCCGCCGCAATTCCGGACGAGATGTCCTGCACCTTGTCGATGACCGTCGAAATCTCCCGGATGGCGTCGACGGCGCGATGGGTCTCATCCTGGACGGCGGCGATCTGGCTGCCGATCTCACCGGTCGCCCGCGCGGTCTGATTGGCGAGGTTTTTCACCTCGCCCGCCACCACTGCAAATCCCTTGCCGGCATCGCCGGCGCGGGCGGCCTCAATGGTGGCGTTCAGGGCCAGCAGATTGGTCTGACTGGCGATATCGTTGATCAGGGCGACAACTTCGCCGATCCGGTCCGCCGCCTCGGAGAGGCTTTGCATCATATGGTTGGTTTCCAGCGTCTTCTCCGACGCCTCCCGCGAGATGTCCGCGGCTTCCCCGACCTGGCGTCCGATTTCGGAAACCGACGTGGCAAGCTGATTGGCCGCCGCCGAAATCGTTTCGACGTTGGCCGACGCCTGATCGGAAATGGTTGCCGCCGACCGTGCCTGTCCGCTCGCCTGCTCGGCTGCCGCCGACATGCTTTCCGCGGCGCCCTGCATATCGAGGGCCGAGGAGGAGACGATATCCACGACGGCCATCACATCCGCCTCGAAACGGTCGGCGGTGGCTGTCATGGCCGCGCGATGCTGTTCCTGGGCCTTACGGTCGGCTTCGGCCTGGGTCTCGCGCAGGCTTTCCACTTCGCGCGCATGATCCTTGAAGATCTGAACGGCGTGAGCCATGTCGCCGATCTCGTCCCTGTTGCCGACCGCCGGGATCGCGACCGAAAGGTCGCCCCGGGCCAGAGCGGACATGGCCGAGGTCATGGCGCGGACCGGACCGGAAATGCTGCGCGAGATCACAATGGACAGGGCGATGCTGACGATGATGCTGATCGCGCCGACGATCAGTTGAGTGTTGATTTCGCGAGCAATGGCCTCGCCGGTATCCAGGGTCACCTGGGTTTCGGCGGCCCGGTAACTGGCGCTGAGGGTGCCGGCGAGATCCTCGATCGCCTTGGCCTTTTTCGATGAGTCCGCGATCAGGTCGCCGTTGCCCTGGCGCCCCAGTTCATCGTTTCGCCCTCCGATGGTTCTGAGGCCGGATGCCTCCTGGCGATATTGTGCCAGACGACGGCCCAGATCATCGACCATGGCCTGCTGGTCGGGACTGAAGGTCTGCGCGCGCAGCGCGGTCTGAAGCTTCTGGGCGGTTTCCATCGCCTCGCTGGCACGGTCCCAGTGGGACGCGTCACCGGTGGCGAGGGCCGTCCATATCTCCATGCGTCCCTGGAACAGGGTCTTCTCGATGGTCTGGACGACGACCTCATCGTCCGTTGTCCGCTTCAGATGACCGAACGACGTCTCCGTCGCCTTGCCGCAATACACGGCGATGGCATTCAGACTGGCGACCATCACGACGAGCAGGCCGAACGCGGCCATCAGGCGGGTGGTTATATTCATTCGATTGATCATGAAAGCCTCAAGAGAGTGGAGCGGCACCCGCCACGCGTCCGGCTGTGTCGGCTCCGGCCATCAGAAGACGCCGGAGGGGACTGTCCGCTTCTGTTTATTGCGCGCCGTCGCTTGAATGTTCAGGCGCTGGAATGCGACGCATTTGTTGGGAATTCAAATCAAACTGTAAGGGGAGGTGGAAGGCTGTTCAACAAAAATATGATCTTCAATTTACTTAGTAAGGAGAGAGTATGTATCGGCGGAAACAAGCAGTGCGATTTATAAGAACTGACCTGTAGGTGGTGTTATCAATTTATAAAAATCGCCTTTTGGTTAATATGGCGCCATTCTGAGGTGGACACAGGCGCAGCCGGCGCCGGTCGAATCCGATCAGCGCCCTGCAATCATCCCGGCGCCGGGGAGCTTTGGAGGGAGGATTCCGATCCCGGACAGGATCAGAAAAACTGCTTCAGCAACCGTTGCAAATAGCCCCGTTCCACGTCGGGTCGGTCGGCCTGTCCGGCGCGGCGGCGCAGTTCCATCAGGACATCCCGCGCCTTCTGCTGGTCCGCCTGGGCCGGGATTTTGACGGAATGGTCGTCGTCCGGATCGGATCCGCCCGGCATCGGACGCCCCAGGGGATCGCGGCCGTTCATCGGGCCGCGACCGACGACGCCGGGGCCCATCCGGCGGGACAGGGTTTCCGTCGCGGCGCGGGCACCCTCCTGCAACCGGGTCAGGGCTTCGGTCTGGGCATCGACCGCGTCGTCAAGATCACCGTTGCGGAGTTGCCGGGTGGCGTCCCCCATGGCCTGGCCGGATTGCCCGAGTGATCGTGGCACGTCCATGTCGAGATCGCCGAGCGACTTCATCACCGCGTCCAGACGTCGCCGCAAGGCGTCCTGGCGTTGAACCGTGGCGGCATCTCCCGGCTTCGCATCGCGCCCTTCCCCCTGCCGTCCTTCCCCACCCGGGCCGGGCGGGGGAAGTTGGGGAACCGGAGGTTGCGCCCGCTGGCTGCGCCGGAAGGTCTCATCAAGAAGCTGCCGCTGGTCCTTGGCGATGTCGTCAAGGTCCTGCAACGCCTTGCCCGCCTTGCGGGCGGTGGCGTCGGATCCGGACGGCCCGACGCGCAAACCGTCCAGCAATTGCCGCATATCGCCCAACAGACGGCGGGCGGCCTCGGTCGATCCGGTTCGCGACAGCTCCCGCATCTGATTCAACATGCCGTCGAGATCCTCGGCGGTGATGCCGTTGCGGTCCGGGTCGACGGGGATGGGAGGCACTCCCCTTTCCATGGCCTGCCGCGCCAGGGCGTCCAGATAACGTTCCATGGCCTGCCGCAACTGGTTGGTCAGTTGTTCGATCTCGGCCTGCGACGCGCCTTCGGCCAGCGCCCGTTCCAGTGCCTCGGCGGCCTCATCGACCGCCCTGCGCGCCGCCGGACGGTCGCCATCCTCGATGCCGAGCGCGGTTTGCCACAGCATGTCCACGACAGAGGGGACTGCGTTGTCCGACTGATCGCGCGACAGGCGCGAAATGCTGGTGGCCAGGGCCAGGAAGGCGGTCAGATTATTGCCGTAGGCCGCCGGTTGCGAGGCAATGGCCGCCAGATTGCGGGCGACGCCCTCCCGGCTGGAGGAGTCCGCGATCAGCCGGTGGCGTTCCACAATGACGGCGCGGGCAACCGGATGATGGAATTCCCGTTCCGGCAGGACCATCTGGATGGCCGGACCGGCCGTTTTCAGACCGGCGAGGTTGGTTGCCACCGGCTCGATGGTGACAGTCATGCCGGCCCAGAGATGGCCGGTCAGGTCGATCCATGCCGACTGGCGCGCTTCTCCGGGATGAGGTCCCGAGGCAGGGAGATCGATGACCAGCGGTTCTTCCTCAGGCGAGCCGGTGCGGCGGATGACGGCCTCGGTCTTGCTGATGCCATAGTCGTCGCGGCTGATGATCTCGAAGCGGAGCCGGCCGTCAGCGTCGCTCTCCGGGACGCCGGCGAAGGCGATGGCCGGAGGGGTGGGGTCCTCCAGCGCCACGTCCCACAACGCGAGACGCCTGCGGCCCAGCCGGATCGACAGGGGGCCGGATCGGGTCAGGGCCGTCTCCAGCCGCTGGCTGCCGACGTCCAGCCGTTCGAAGGGCTGCGACTGGCGGTCCCGGATGAGCCGAGCCGGTGCCCGCCCGCCTTGAATCACGGCGAGCAGCGTCGTGCCTGCCGGCACTGTCAGCGGGTGTCCGTCGGGTTCGGAGGGCAAAAGCAGGGGGGGCGCCCCGGTATAGGCGGGAGGCGTGATCCAGACCTGCAGGACGGGGCCGTCCGTACCGCCGGGGAGATGCGGCAGCAAGGCGCGGGCTAAGCGGTCAGGCGCATCCTGCCAGCCGGCGGCCAGAGCGATGCCCAGCAAGACGACCGGCAGGAAGCGGATCCTGAACGGATCACGCCAGGGAAAACCGATCGCGGGTGGGCGCACCGACAGGGGACCGATCCCGCCGGCCACGCGGCGGAGCTGCTCTGTCCACAGCGCGCGGGTCGCCGGGTCGCCGGTGCCGGCCGCAAGCCGGTCCTCCAGCACCTGGAGGGGACGGTGCGTCAGTCCGCTGTCATGCTCCACGCGCCGCGCCGCTGCCGCCCGGTCCGGCCAGCGGAGGACGGCCAGACGGGCGCAAAGACCGGCCGTGCCGGCGGCGAAAAGGGCGAGAATGCCGGCATGAAGCCATCCCGGCAATCGCGGCAGCAGGTCGGACAGGGCAATGGCGGCAAAGACGAGGATCAGCGCGAGGAGGGGCAACAGCCGGGGCCATGCGGTCTCCAGCGTCAGGATCAGGCGGGCCCGCGCCACGATCAGGGCATGGGGCCGGGCCCCCCGGACCGGCGCCGGTCCGGGGGCACGACCGTGTCCGGAGACGGGGACATCCGTCCCTATCCCGTTTCGTCCGTCCGGTCGGCCGGGCCGTCTTATCGCCATCCGTCCTCCAACGCCGGTCGCGGCGTTCGTCGGCAAGTCCCGTCAGAGCCAGGCGGGAATCCGGTCCGCACCCAGCATCTCCTCGTAGGTCTGGCGCGGACGCACGACGGCGAAGTCGTCCCCCTTCACCAGGACTTCCGGGATCAGCAGGCGCGAATTATAGATCGAGGACATGGCCGCGCCATAGGCCCCCGCGGTGGCAAAGGCAATCAGGTCACCCCGCCCGAGCGGCGGCAGAGGGCGCTGTTTGGCGAAGGTGTCGGCGCTTTCGCAAATCGGTCCGACCACGTCGACCGGAGCCAGAGGAGTTCCCGGCGCGGGTTCGGCCACCGGCAGGATCGTGTGGAAAGCGGAGTACATGGCGGGACGGACCAGGTCGTTCATGCCCGCGTCGCAGATCACGAAACGGCGGGTCTCTCCCTCCTTCACGTAAATGCCCCGGCTGACCAGGATGCCGGCGTTTCCGCCCAGCATGCGCCCGGGCTCCAGCACCAGCCTGCCCCCCAGGTCGCCCAGCGTTTCCCGGATGACGCCGGCATAGTCCGCCGGCGTCGGCGGGGGCTGGTCGTCATAGGGAATGCCCAGGCCACCGCCGAGATCCAGCCGCCGGACCGAGATTCCCTCGGACCGGAGGGACAGCACCAGATCGCGAAGCCGGCGGAAGGCGTCGGCGAAGGGGGCCAGTTCGGTGAGCTGGGATCCGATATGGACCGCGATCGAGGCCAGCTCCAATCCCGGCATTGCGGCGGCGCGGCGCAGAATCTGCGGCGCCCTCGTCCATTCGATGCCGAATTTGTCTTCCTTGCGTCCCGTGGTGATTTTTTCGTGGGTATGGGCGTCCACATCGGGATTGACCCTGAGCCCGATCGGCGCGCGGACGCCGCGCGCCAGGGCCAGGGCATTCAACTCTTCCAATTCGGGCTCGGACTCGACATTGATCTCGAGAATGCCGCTGTCCAGCGCGAAGGCCAGTTCATCGGGCGTCTTGCCGACGCCAGAGAAAACGATCCGGTCCGCAGGGACGCCCGCCGCCAGGGCGCGGCGCAACTCGCCGCCGGACACCACGTCGGCACCGGCGCCGCGGGCGGCCAGCGTCCGGATCACGGCCAGGTTGCTGTTGGCCTTGATGGCGTAGCAGATCAGCGCGTCCAGGCCCGAGACGGCATCCTTCAGGACCTGAAAATGGCGTTCCAGGGTTGCCGTGGAATAGCAGTAGAAAGGCGTGCCGATCGCCTCCGCCACCGCCGGGACCGGGACGGCTTCGGCGTGCAGAATCCCGTTGACATACTGAAAATGGTTCATTGCTGCTCATCCTCGGTATCGGACGGCGACGACGACCGGACCGGCGGCAGGGTCGAGGACGACCCCATGCTCTGCGAGAAGGGATCCGACTGCGAGCGGACGGTCGTGTTGGGCAGGCTGGACGCGGGCAGCATCTGGGATCCCGGCATCACCCGGGTGGAGGGATCGATATAGCTGCCCTTTTCGGTAAACCGCTCCTCCAGATCCTTCTGGTCCCATTCGGGCGGCATGGCGCGGCCCTTTTTCTGCTCGACGGTGGCCGGCGTGTCGGCCGGATTGGGATAGATGCGGGGATAGACCGAATCCGGGGGCTGCTGGGGGCGGCCGGCCTTGCCGCATCCGGCCAGCGACAAAAGGGCCAGAGCGGCGACGGTGACGGCAAGAGAGCGGCGCATGATCGTCGGTCCCCTTCAGAGATAGCGCTGCCGGGCCGCTTGAACGGCCTTGGCGACATTGGCGGGCGCGGTGCCGCCGAAGCTCGTCCGGCTGGATGCCGACTGCTCGACGCCGAGGACCGAGAAGACGTCCAAAGTGAGGCGGGGGTCGATGGCCTGTAGATCACCTGCCGACAGACCCTCCAGCTCGACGCCCCTTTCCTCGGCCAGGCGGCCGACCTGACCGGTGATGTGATGGGCCTGACGGAAGGGACCGCCGGCGGCACGGACCAGCCAGTCGGCAATGTCGGTGGCCGTGGTGAAGCCGGCGCCCGCGGACCGGGCCATGCGGTCGGCGTTGACGGTGAGATCGGAGATCATGCCGGTCATCGCCGCCAGCGACAATTCCAGCGTGTCGGCCGCTTCGAAAACCGGCTCCTTGTCATCCTGCATGTCCTTGCTGTAGGCCAGCGGAAGCCCTTTCATGACGATCAGCAGGGAATTCAGATTGCCGATCACCCGCCCCGCCTTGGCCCGGATCAGCTCCGCCGCGTCGGGGTTGCGCTTCTGCGGCATGATGGAGGATCCGGTGGTGAAGGAATCAGACAGGGAGACAAACCGGAACTGCGCCGTCGTCCACAGCACCAGTTCTTCGGCCAGCCGGGACAGATGCACCGCCGAAATGGCGGCCACCGACAGGAATTCCAGCGCGAAGTCGCGATCCGAGACCCCGTCCAGGGAATTGGCGCAGGGGCGGTCGAATCCCAGTTCCAGCGCGGTCTGGTGCCGGTCGATCGGGAAGGATGTGCCCGCCAGCGCCGCCGATCCCAGCGGACATTCGTTCATGCGGACGCGGGCATCGGCCAGTCGCGACCGGTCGCGGCCGAACATGTCGACATAGGCCAGCAGATGATGGCCGAAGGTGATCGGCTGTGCCGCCTGCAGATGGGTGAAGCCGGGCATAACCGTGGCGCTGTGCGCCTCGGCCTTGTCGAGCAGAGCCGCCTGCAGATCCTTGAGGGCCTTTTCCATGCCGTCGATCGTGTCGCGGACCCACAGCCGGAAATCGGTGGCGACCTGATCATTGCGCGAACGGGCGGTGTGAAGGCGGCCGGCAGCCTCGCCGATCAGCTCGGCAAGACGCGTCTCCACATTCATATGGATGTCCTCAAGCTCGGTCCGGAACACGAACTCGCCGCTCTCGATTTCCTGGCGGATCCTGTCCAGACCCTGCACTATGGCCCGGCCGTCGGCGTCGGACAGAATCCCCGCCTTGACCAGCATTGCGCAATGCGCCTTGGATCCCCGGATATCCTGGGCATAAAGTCGCTTGTCGAAATCGATCGAGGCATTGATCCGTTGCATGACGGCGGAGGGACCGCCGGCGAAGCGTCCGCCCCAAATGGTGCTGGCCTTGGCCTGGTCTGGTGTCTTGGTCATCCTTGACTCGTGCAGGTGCAGGAAATGGTTCGTTCGTCTGTGGTCTGGGCGTTGGCGCTCATCGTCGCCGGTCTGATTCCACCGGGTGGCGCGAAAGGCTCGGAGCCGCGCTTAACCTACATTGTTCCCGCTGCGGCGGAAAGTGATGATGGGGAACCGGAGCGTTTCAAGATTCCCGATCTGATCTTCGCCGACGGCAGCGGAATGCCCACCCATCTGGCTCAGTTTTCCGGCCGCGTGGTGATTCTGACCTTCTGGTCCCGGACCTGTGGTCCCTGCCTCAAAGACCTGATGCTGCTGAACCAGATCCAGGGCCAGTTCGCCAACCTTCCCTTCAGTGTCGTGGCCCTGTCCGAGGACAGCACCGGTTCCATCGGGCAGGTCAAGGCGTTCCTGTCGAAGCAGAAATACGACTATCTGAAACCCTATGGCGACATCAACAGCGGGCTGGCCCAGGGAATGGGGGTCCGGCAACTGCCCAGCAGCGTGATCATCGACCGCGAGGGGCGCGTGGCCCAGGTCATCGAGGGCTCCTACCCGTGGGCCAGCACGGAAACCGTCGCCCGGCTGCGCCAGCTCATCGCGGTGCCCTGAGCCGCGCCGCGCTTCGCGTCAGGGTTTTCCGTCCAGTTCCCACAGATCCAGGCTGGCCGGACGGCCGCTGGAGTAGTTCAGTCCCTCCTCCCGGGCGATCAGGCGGGCCTTGCGGCCGGCCGCCGCCAGGGCCGCGTCGAACGACGGCTGTTGCCGGGCCTCGACCACGGCGGCCGCGGCCGGTGGCGACAGCAGGAAGCGGGCGGCCCCCTCTCCGTCGGTCAGAAATGTGCCGGTTCCCATCAGGAACACCAGACTGGGTTCGTGAAAGCCGGCCGCCGCGACAGGGGTTCCGGAGGGCAGTTCGGCGGCGACCCGCTGGCTCAACCACATGCGGTCCATATGGGGCATCAGGGTTTGCAGCGCCAGTCCGTAAGTCAGGATGGCACCGGCCAGGGCGGCCTCGACCGCCGGGAAAAACCGTCCGCGCCAGGCCAGCGCCGCCGGCACGACGCCGGCCGCCAGCGCCGCCGCCGCAGGGGGCAGCGACAGCCAGGTCAGCCCGTCACCCAGTCGAACGGGCGCCGCGACGAACAGCACCGCGAGCGCGATGCCGACCAGGGCGAACAGGGCGTAAAACGCCTTGGCCCAGGCCGTCCGGAGACAGGGATCGCCGGCCGCCACGGCCAGCCCGGCCAGCAGGGCCAGCGCCGGATAGGTTGGCAGGACATAATGGGGCAGCTTTGTCGGCACGGCCTCGAACACGATCCAGGACGGCACGATCCAGGCCAGGCAGAACCGCAGCGCGGCGCCCTCGCGCGCCTTCACGGCGCGGACGAAGCCCGGGACCACGAACAGCGAGGCGGGCCACAGGGTTGCGGTCATCAGCAGCAGGTAATAGCCGGGGGGCGCCCCGTGACTTTCCTGGGCGCCCAAAAGCTTGGGCAGAAGATCGCCCTTGACCGCCTGTCCGACGAACTGCCCCCCGGTCGCGGAGCTGATGGCGGCGACCCAGGGAGCCACCATCGCGGCGACGATGATGATCCCCGACAGCGGACGGATGCCCCGCAACCACCCGATCCGGCGGTCCGCGATCCACAGCGCGATGACGGTCAGCAGGCTCACCATCGGAATGATCGGGCCCTTGATCAGGATCGCGATCCCCTGGGCGACCCAGAACACCAGAGCGGTTCCCAGTCCGGGGCGTGGCCCGGCGTTTTTTCCGGCCATGTAAAAACGGGCCAGTGCGCCCTGGGCCGCCACGGCCGCCGCCAGAAGCACGGCATCGGTTTTGGCCTGATGGGCCTCGGAGACCAGCATGAAGGCGCCCGCCAGCAACGCTGCGCCGGCCAGGGCGGCGGGGCGACCGGTCAGGAACTGTCCGAAATAGAACGTCAGAAGGACGGCGGCCAGGGCGCCCGCCGCCGATGGCAGCCGGTAGGCCCAGATCGATTGCTCCGCCCCCAGGAGGCGGGCGGACGCCGCCTGCATCCAATAGATTCCGACGGGTTTTTTGGCCCGTGATTCCTGCTGGAACTGGATCCGGACATAGTCGCCGCTTTCCAACATCTGATGCGATGCCTGGGCGAAACGGGATTCGTCCCGGTCGATGGGGGGGACGGCGGCAATGCCGGGCAGGAACAGGAACAGTCCGAGAAGGATCAGAAGACAATAGGGGCGGAAGCCGCCGGTAAGCCTTTGCAAGAGCGATGTCCTTCAAACCATGACGCGCAAAAGGTCGGGCAGGACACTAGTCTTTCGGTCCCAGGGGTGCAAGCCCGGCCCGTTGGCCGGCCCGCGCAGCGCCCCTCCGAGCCTTGTCATGGTGGCTCCGGCGTTCCCGCCGGAGTCTCTCCCCGGTATGAACGGGGCGCCGGGGTCCCGCGCCTCTGAGGACCTGTCGGATCACTGAATTGATCCAAAGGCCCTCAGGGCAATCCCGCTTTCGAGCCGGTCCGGATTTCAGCGGGTCGGCACCGGCTTTTCGCCGGTGTAGTCGTAGAAGCCGCGGCGGGTCTTGCGTCCCAGCCACCCGGCCTCGACATATTTCACCAGCAGGGGGCAGGGCCGGTATTTGCTGTCCGCCAGTCCGTCATGGAGCACCTGCATGATGGCGAGGCAGGTGTCGAGACCGATGAAATCCGCCAGCTCCAGCGGCCCCATCGGATGGTTGGCGCCCAGCCGCATGGCCGTATCGATGCTCTCGACGGACCCAACGCCCTCATAAAGGGTGTAGACCGCCTCATTGATCATCGGCAGCAGAATGCGGTTGACGATGAACGCTGGAAAGTCCTCGGCGCTGACCGGCGTTTTCCCCAGCCGCCCCACCAGATCCCGGATCGTCGCGAAGGTCTCTTCGGCGGTGGCGATGCCCCGGATCAGCTCGACCAGCCCCATCATGGGCACCGGATTCATGAAGTGCATGCCCATGAACCGGCCGGGGCGGTCGGTTGCCGCACCCAGCCGAGTGATCGAGATCGAGGAGGTGTTGGACGCCAGATAGGTTTCCGGCTTCAGAACCGGGCAGAGCTTCGCCAGGATCTGCTTTTTCACCCCCTCATTCTCGGTCGCCGCCTCGATCACCAGATCGGCGTCGGCGAAAACGGCATAGCCGGTGCTGGTTTCGATGCGTCCCAGCGCAAGGCTCTTGTCGTCTTCGGTGATCCTGCCTTTCGTGATCTGGCGATCAAGGTTTTTCCCGATCGCGCTCACAGCCTTTGCCAATGCCTCCTCAGCGACATCGACCAGCTTCACGGAATAGCCGGCGACGGCGCAGACATGGGCGATCCCATGCCCCATCTGACCGGCCCCGACGATGCCGACGGTACGGATCGCGCTGGAATCTCCCTGAGGGAGACGATTGGCTGTGACTGTCACTTGCTCAACTCCTGGGCGAGTTCAGGAAGGGCCTGGAACAAGTCCGCGACCAGGCCGTAGTCGGCCACCTGGAAAATCGGCGCCTCCTCGTCCTTGTTGATCGCGACGATGATCTTGCTGTCCTTCATGCCGGCCAGATGCTGGATGGCGCCCGAAATCGCGACCGCGACATAAAGCTCCGGAGCGACGATCTTGCCGGTCTGGCCGATCTGAAGGTCGTTCGGGACAAAGCCGGCGTCGACGGCGGCGCGGGTGGCGCCGACCGCGGCTCCCAGCTTGTCGGCGACGGCTTCGATCAGCTTGAAGTTTTCCTCCGAACCCATGCCGCGGCCGCCCGAGACGATAATCCGGGCGGACGTCAGTTCGGGCCGTTCGGATTTCGAGATCTGCTGTCCGACAAAGGTGGATACGGCCGGATTATCAGCCGCTCCGACGGTCTCGATGGTGGCGGAGCCCCCCTCGGCCGGGGCGGCGTCGAACCCCGTGCCGCGCACCGTCACCACCTTGATCGGATCCTTGCTCTGGACCGTCGCCAGCGCATTGCCGGCATAGATCGGGCGGACGAAGGTGTCGGGCGAAACGACCGCGCAGATGTCCGAGATCTGCGCGACATCGAGCAGGGCGGCCACACGCGGCAGAACGTTCTTGCCGGTCGTGGTGGCGGGCGCCAGGATCGCGCCATAGGACCGGCCGACGGCAACCGCCAGAAGGGACAGGGGTTCGGCCAGCGGATGGGCATAGATCGCATCGTCGGCCAGCAGGACCTTGGCGACGCCCTGGACTTTGGCCGCGGCCTCGGCCACCGGGCGCGCGTTGTGTCCGGCGACCAGCACATGGATGTCGCCACCCAGTTTCGCGGCGGCCGTGATGGTGTTGAGCGTCGCCGACTTCAGGGCGACGTTGTCGTGTTCGGCAATGACAAGCACGCTCATCGTCAGATCACCTTCGCTTCAGTCTTCAGTTTGCCGACCAGTTCGGCGACGGACGCCACCTTGACACCGGCCTGGCGCCTGGCCGGCTCCTCGACTTTCAGCGTGACGAGGCGCGGGGCGACGTCGATACCGAGATCGGACGGAGACACGGTCTCGATCGGCTTTTTCTTGGCCTTCATGATATTGGGAAGCGACGCGTAGCGCGGCTCATTGAGGCGAAGGTCGACCGTCACGACGGCGGGCAGGGACAGGGACACGGTCTCAAGGCCGCCGTCGATCTCGCGGGTCACGTCGGCTTTGCCGCCATCGATGACGAGTTTGGACGCGAAGGTCCCCTGCGGCCAGCCGAGAAGGGCGGCCACCATCTGACCAGTCTGGTTGGAGTCGTCGTCAATGGCCTGCTTGCCGACCAGCACCAGCGAGGGCTGTTCCTTGTCGACCAGGGCCTTCAGCAGCTTGGCGACCGCCAGCGGCTGCAGTTCGGCATCGCTCGCCACCAGGATGCCCCGATCGGCTCCCATGGCGAGGCCGGTCCTGATCGTGTCCTGCGCCTGTTGGGGCCCCATGGACACCACGACGATCTCGGACGCCTTGCCGGCCTCCTTGAGACGGACCGCCTCCTCGACGGCGCTTTCGTCGAAGGGGTTCATCGTGAATTTGACGTTGGTCGTGTCGACACCCGATCCATCCGCCTTGACGCGGATTTTGACGTTGTAGTCGACCACCCGTTTGACAGCCACCAGAACCTTCATGGTACCTCTTTGATAGTACGAGCAAGCGAGACGCTGGCTCTTATGGTTGTGATGAAACCGAGGGCGATGGTGCTACCCCTCCCTATTGCACTGCACCCTATGGTGGTGGCGCCAGCTTGTCAACCGGCACCCCCGGCCTCACGGCCATTGTCCCTGGTTCCCCCGGGAATCCACAGGATGTCCTTGTCGCCATCCTTGTTGAGATGGCGGGCAAGCACGAAAAGATGGTCGGACAAACGATTGACATATGCAACTGTCAATGGGTTGACCGTTTCCACCTCGGCCAGGCGACAGACCAGCCGCTCGGCCCGGCGCACGACGGTGCGCGCGAAATGCAGATGAGCCGCGGCGGGCGTGCCCCCGGGCAGGATGAAGCTGGTCAGCGGCGCCAGCTCCGCGGTCATTTCGTCGATCTCCCGTTCCAGGCGGTCGATCTGCGGCTGAACGATCCTGAGGCGGCTGCGTGTCTCGCCGCTTTCCGGCACGCAAAGATCGGCGCCCAGGTCGAAAAGATCGTTCTGAATCCGGGCCAGCATCGCGTCGGCGACCGGGTTGCCGTCGGTGTGCAGCCGGGCGAGGCCGATCACCGCATTGGCCTCGTCGACCGAGCCGTAGGCATCGACCCGCAGATCATGTTTGGCAACCCGGCGTCCGTCGCCCAGCGACGTCGCGCCCTTGTCACCGCCGCGCGTGTAAATGCGCGTCAGTTGAACCATGATGTCTCCTTCCTTTCCCGTCCGTTTCCGACGTGGATCCACGGGCTTTCGCGCTGCCCGCGGTTTCCCGGCCCCCCGGGCCGAACGTCTATCCATATCCGTGGCAGACATGTTATAGCGGCGGGCGGGCGAATGGCTATAATCCCCGGTAACGAACTGAAAAGGTCTCCATGCGCTTTTCCCCCATTCTCAGCCTTTACATCAGCCGTCATTTCATCATGGCGTTCCTCGGGGCGTTGGGCGTGATCATGGGGCTGATCTTCCTGTTCGACGTGATCGAACTGATGCGCCGTTCGGCAACCCATTCGGACATCAGTTTCAACGTCCTTCTCGAAATGGCGTTGTTCAAACTGCCCCAGATGGTTCAACTGATCCTCCCTTTCGCCGTGATGATCGGCGCCATGGCCTCCTTCTGGACCCTGACGCGGTCGCGTGAACTGGTGGTCACGCGGTCCGTCGGCGTTTCCGCCTGGGAAATTCTGGGACCGGTCATGGTTGTGGTGCTGGCGATCGGGATTTTCAATGTCGCCGCCTTCAATCCGCTGGCATCGACCCTCTACAAACGCTATGAGCGGCTTCAGGACGAGATGCTGTTGCGCGGCACCGCCGGCCAGCCGCTCCAGGTGGGTGAAAGCGGCCTCTGGCTTCGCGAAACCCACGGCGAGGAACAGGTCGTCGTGCATGCCAATTCTGTCCGGCAGGAGGGGTATAACCTCTTCCTGCGCGAGGTCAGCGTCTATGTGTCCAACTCTCACGAGCGGTTTCTCTATGGAATCGAGGCGTCGGTCGGGCAGCTTGAGAAAGGGTTCTTCCGTCTTTCCGACGTCAGCATCCTGCGCCCCGACCATCCCGTCGAATTCGTGCCCACCTACGATTTCGCAACGCAACTGACGCTGGCTAAGATCCAGGACAATTTTGCCTCTCCGGAGACCATTTCCTTCTGGGAGCTGCCAGGGTTTATCGCCTTTTTCGAGAGTGCCGGCTTTTCGGCCAACCGGCAGAAACTCTATTTTCAGTCGCTTCTGTCCTCGCCCCTCTTGCTGATGGCGATGGTCCTGGTCGCCGCAGTGTTCTCCCTCACCCCCAACCTCCGGTCGGGAGGGATCATGGCCCGGCTGGTCGGCGGCGTGGTCTCGGGATTCCTGTTTTATTTCTTCTCCAAGGTGGTCTATGCGCTCGGCCTGTCCGCGACCCTGCCGGTGTCGCTGGCGGCCTGGACGCCGCCCATCGTCACCGGCCTGGTCGGACTGGCCGCGCTGTTCCATCTCGAAGACGGCTGACATCCGCATCAGCTCCGCGATCCCAGCAGCCCCCGGGCGATCACCTGGGCCTGGATTTCCCCGGCCCCTTCAAAGATGTTGAGCACGCGGGCGTCGCACAGCAGCCGGCTCACCACATATTCCTCGGCGTAGCCGTTGCCGCCATGGATCTGGAGAGCGCAGTCGGCATTGGCCCAGGCGACCCGGGCGCCCAGAAGTTTCGCCATCCCCGCCTCGATGTCGCAGCGACGGCTGCCGTCGCGTTCGCGTGCGGCGAAATAGGTGAGCTGGCGGGCCAGCATCGTTTCCACAACCATCCAGGCCAGTTTTCCATGGACCCGCGGAAACGCCTTCAGCGGCTTTCCGAACTGCTGGCGTTCGCCGGCATAGCGCAGTCCACACTCCAAAGCGCTCTGGGCCACGCCGACAGCGCGGGCGGCGGTCTGAATCCGGGCAGACTCGAAGGTCGCCATCAGTTGCTTGAAGCCCTGCCCCTCGACACCGCCCAGAAGATTGGCCGCGGGAACCTGGAAGTCGTCGAACCCGAGCTCATATTCCTTCATGCCCCGGTAGCCCAGAACCTTGATCTCTCCCCCGGTCATGCCCTCGGCCGGGAAGGGCGTGTCCTCGGTTCCCCGGGGTTTCTCCGCCAGCAGCATGGACAGCCCGCGCCAATCCTGGCTGCCCGGATCGGTCCGCACCAGCAGCGTCATCAGGTCCGACCGCGACCCATGCGTGATCCAGGTCTTCGCGCCGGTGACACGGTAGACGTCGCCGGCGCGGACCCCGCGCGTCCGCAGGCTGCCGAGATCCGATCCGGTGTTGGGTTCGGTGAAGACCGCCGTCGGCAGGATCTCGCCCGAGGCCAGCTTCGGCAGGTAACGGGCCTTCTGTTCGTCGGTGCCGCCCTGGCCGATCAGCTCGGCCGCGATCTCGGAGCGGGTTCCCAGCGATCCGACGCCCAGCGATCCGCGCGACAATTCCTCGGTGACGACGCACATGGCCGTCTTGCTCATCCCGAGACCGCCGAATTCCTCGGGGATCGACAGGCCGAAAACGCCCAGTTCCGCCATGCTCTCGATCACCGCGAGCGGAATCAGTTCGTCCTTCAGATGCCAGTCATGGGCGAAGGGGGCCACCTGTTCCTCGGTGAAACGGCGGAACTGGTCGCGAATCATGCCCAGGGTTTCATCCTCCAGCCCGTCGGCGCCGAAACTGATCCCATCGCCCACCAGTTCGATGATCCTGAGACGGACGGCGGGCGTATTGCCCGACCGGCGCAGGCGCATGACCGGTTCGGAACAGAACCGCGCGATCTCGTCGTCCCCGAGACCCAGGTCGCCAGGGCGGGAGAACTCGGTCTGGCTCATGGGGATGCCGCCGGCGATCTGGTCGAGATATTCGCCAAAGGCCGCCTGAAGGATGAGCTGTTCCAGGTCTCCCAGGGCGCCCGCCCCCTCAAGCCGCAGGGCCCAGGCCAGACATTGCTCCAGCGCGGCGCGATAGGTGGCGAGCCAGGCATATCCGTGCGCGGCGGTTTGATGGATCTCGACCAGCGCCGCGTCGATGCGTCCGTCGGTGGACACCAGCCGGCGCACACTGTCGCGGGCTGCGTTTTCCAGGGTGCCGAGGTCGGCGAGGGCGCTCCGGCAGAGCGGAATAAGTTCGGGAAGCAGGGCGTCCTGCACTGGGACGGCGTTCATGGTGTTCCTCTCCTGGTGACGTGTTCTTGCGGCTCGGTACCCCGCGGGCGGGGCTCGCGGATCCGATCCGCGAGCTCCACCCGCCGGGTTTGCGGGATCAGCCCTCGATGCACTCTTCGATGGTGCGGCGCCCGGGGACCTTGGCCTGGACCAGCACGGCCATGTTTCCCGGCTTATGCTGGTTGGCGAGCATTTTCATGTGAGCGGCCGGAATATCCTCCCACGAGAACACTTCCGACATGCAGGGGTCGATCCGGCGTTCGATCACCAGTTGGTTGGCCTGGGCCGACTGCAAAAGATTGGCGAAGTGGCTGCCCTGGATCCGCTTCTGGCGCATCCACACGAAGCGGGCGTCGAAGGTCAGATTGTAGCCGGTCGTGCCGGCACAGAAGACCACCATGCCCCCGCGCTTGACGACGTTGCAGGACACCGGGAAGGTCGCCTCACCGGGGTGCTCGAAGACAAAGTCGACGTCATTGCCTTTGCCGGTGATGTCCCAGATCGCCTTGCCGAACTCCCGGACCTTTTTCATATAATCCGAGAAGGCCTTGGGGTCGCCGTCGACGTCCGGCAACTGGCCCCAGCAATCAAAGTTTTTGCGATTGATGACGCCCTTGGCGCCCAGGCGCATGACGAAGTCGCGCTTGTCCTCCTCGGAGATCACGCCGATGGCGTTGGCCCCGGAGACCGCGATGAGCTGGATCGCCATCGATCCCAGTCCGCCGGAGGCGCCCCACACCAGGACATTATGGCCCGGCCGCAGGATATGCGGCCGATGGCCGAACAGCATGCGATAGGCGGTGGCTAAGGTCAGGACATAGCATCCCGATTCCTCCCAGGTGAGATGCCGCGGGCGCTGCATCACCTGCTGGGCCTGGACGCGGGTGAACTGGGCGAAGGAGCCGTCCGGGGTCTCATATCCCCAGATCCGCTGGCTGGGGGAGAACATCGGGTCGCCGCCGTTACATTCCTCGTCGTCGCCGTCGGTCTGATTGCAGTGGACGATGACCTCGTCCCCGACCTTCCAGCGTTTAACCTTGGAGCCCACCTTCCAGACGATCCCGGACGCGTCGGATCCGGCGACGTGGTAGTCGGCTTTGTGATAGTCGAACGGGGAAATCGGCTTTCCCAGGGCAGCCCAAACGCCATTGTAGTTGACGCCGGCGGCCATCACCATGACCAGCACCTCGTGGGAATCGATCTCCGGAGTGTCGACGACCTCGCAGCGCATGGCGGAGTTGGGCAGGCCATGCCGTTCGCGTCGGATTGCCCAGGCGTACATCTTCGCAGGCACATGGCCCAGCGGGGGAATCTCACCGATTTCATAGAGATCCTTCAGCGTCTCTCCGGGGTGACGCTCAAGAATCCGGGCCGCTTCGCTCATTGTCCGTCTCTCCTCAAAAGCCGGCGGCCGCGCCGGCATCGATAGGCTAAACGCCATAGTTGTGCTGTACCCGCAACAGCGGGCTTGTTAAAATCATTCTTATCTTTTTGTCTCTTTTTTTGCAATGCACAAAATGATAGTTTCTTGCGTATTCGATGGCTCATGGGAAATTTTGATGCAAGCCATCTGCTAAAACCTTGGATTCACGGGTGATGAGGATAAGGGTATGGGGACCGTCGGGATGACTGTTCAGGCTGCTACTGATACGCGACAAGAAAATCCGGAGCGTGAGAAGCCCTGGCTTTTCAGGACCTATTCAGGCCATTCGTCAGCGGTGGAGAGCAACCGCCTTTACAGGACCAATCTGGCGCGCGGGCAGACCGGCCTTTCGGTCGCCTTCGATCTTCCCACCCAGACCGGATATGACTCCGATCATCCCCTCGCCCGGGGAGAGGTGGGCAAGGTCGGCGTCCCGGTCTGTCATTTGGGGGATATGCTGACTCTTTTCGAGGGGATCCCCCTTGAAAAGATGAACACGTCGATGACCATTAACGCGCCCGCGGCCTGGCTGCTGTCTCTTTATGTGGCGGCGGCCGAACGGCAGGGCGCGCGGCGCGACCAGCTTTCGGGCACGACGCAGAACGACATCATCAAAGAGTATCTGTCGCGCGGGACCTATATTTTTCCGCCGGAACCCTCTCTCAGGCTGATCACCGATGTGGTCGCCTTCACCTACCGCGAAATTCCGCGCTGGAATCCGATGAATGTCTGTTCCTACCACCTGCAGGAGGCCGGTGCGACGCCCCAGCAGGAACTGGCCTATGCGCTGGCGACCGCGATCACGGTGCTGGATCGGGTGAAGGCGTCGGGGCAGGTCCCCGGGTCCGAATTCGGCGAAGTGGTGGGGCGCATCAGCTTTTTCGTCAACGCGGGCATCCGTTTCGTCACCGAGATGTGCAAGATGCGGGCGTTCGCGGAGATGTGGGACCAGATCTGTCTGGACCGCTACGGCATCACCGACGAAAAGATGCGGCGGTTCCGCTACGGGGTACAGGTGAATTCCCTGGGGCTGACGGAGCAGCAGCCGGAAAACAACGTCTATCGCATCCTGCTGGAGATGCTGGCGGTGGTGTTGTCGAAAAACGCGCGGGCCCGTGCCGTGCAGCTTCCGGCCTGGAACGAGGCTCTGGGGCTGCCCCGGCCCTGGGACCAGCAGTGGTCCTTGCGCTTGCAGCAGATCGTCGCCTATGAAACCGATCTGCTGGAATTCGGCGATCTTTTCGACGGCTCGCCGGAAGTGACCCGCAAGGTCGACGCCCTGAAGGCGGAGGCTTCGGCCGAGTTGGACCGCATCGAAGCCATGGGCGGCGCGGTTGCCGCCGTCGAGTCGAGCTATATGAAGCAACGGCTGGTCGAATCGAACAGCCGGCGTTTGGCGGCGATCGAGCAGGGGCGTCAGATCGTCGTGGGCGTCAACAAATTCGCCGAAGGCGAACCCAGCCCGCTCGTCGGCGGGACCGGCTCGATCCAGACGGTGGATCCAAGGGCCGAAGCGGAGCAGATTGCGCGGCTGGCGGCATGGCGGGACAGCCGGGATCCGAAGGCCGTCGCCGCCGCCCTGGACGCCCTGGGGCGCGCGGCCCGGGAGGGGGCGAATATCATGGAGCCCTCCATCGCCTGCGCTCATGCCGGGGTGACCGGCGGAGAATGGGCGGGATTGCTGCGCGAGATCTTCGGCGAATACCGTGCGCCCACCGGGGTGGGCCGGGCCCAGCAGAGCGACCACGGACACACGCTCGAAGCGGTGCGCCGGAAGGTGGACGAGGTCAGTGACCGTCTCGGGCGGCGGATCAAGATGCTGGTGGGAAAGCCCGGCCTCGACGGCCATTCCAACGGCGCGGAGCAGATCGCGGTCCGTGCCCGCGATGTCGGGATCGAGGTCGTTTACGAAGGGATCCGGCTGACCCCGGCCCAGATCGTCAATGCCGCCCTGGAAGAAGGGGTTCACGTGGTCGGCCTGTCCATTCTGTCCGGATCGCACATCCCCCTGGTGACGGAGGTGCTGGCCCGCATGCGGGCCGCCGGGCTCGCGGATGTCCCGGTGGTGCCCGGCGGCATCATCCCGCCCGAGGATGAACAGCGGTTGCTGGAGGCCGGCTGCGCCCGCGTCTACACGCCGAAAGACTATGATCTGAACGGAATCATGGAGGATCTGGTGGGGATCGTCGAGCGCGCCGAGGCGGCGCTCGGGTAAGGGCGCGCTGATCGATCCGCTGATCGCAAGCCTTTCCTACCAACCGGTTTCCCGGCCGGGGATTGCCGAGGGCGGCGTCACCCGGGCGGGAGAACGGGAATCGGGGTGGCGTCCATGGCAATCCGGTCGGCGGGGAAAACGTCGTCGATTTCAGGGGCCAGGGTGTCGCGAAGATAGGCGACGACGCCGCTTTGGTACTCCTTCCGGACCAGGGCCCAGGTGACATAAACACAGCCATAGGCCTCGTAGGAGAGGACCCGTTCGCTGTCCCTCGCGTCGCCGATTGCCTGGGCGAGATCGTCCGTGGCGCCCACATAGATCCATTTCGGATGGACGCCCCTGTGCCACATCACATAGACGCCGCCGACGCCGTCGAGGCCCGAGGACTGAGGGCGCAGGCGCAACAGTCTCTGATAGTAGCCGCGCTCGTCGCGCTGCCACCCGATGTCGGACGGCTCGTCGCCCGGCGGCAGGGGAGGCTCGTCCTTTTTCCAGAAACGCAGGGTCATGGTCGCTCAAGTCATCGGGGTCAGGTCATCGGGGGCATGTCAGGGGCGGGCGCGTCCGGCGATCCGCCGCGGCATCGTTCATGGCTCGCGGTCCCATGATAAGGCAAAACCATGCGGTGCGGGCCATCGACCTGCGCAGACGGGCGGGATCAACCGTCCGCCCCGTCCGGATGGCATGCCGGGGGTGGTCTCAGGCTTCCGCGGCGGCCTGTTTGGCGAGCCAGTTCATAACCTGTGGCGCGATCGCCTTGCAGGTGATCTGGGCGGAAACGGCGAGCTGGCTTTTTTCCTGCTCGACATGCAACAGGCTTTCCACCAGTTTGCGCAGAACGTCCTTGGCGAATGCCGGCCGCGATAGAACGGGCCGGATCTTGTCGCCAAAGGCGAATTTCATTGCTGCCAGAAGGACGTCGGCCTTGTCCATGTTGAGGCGCTGCATTTCTTCCAGGTTCTCGGCGGCAATGTAACAGAGCACGTCGCCGTAGATCCGGGCCGCCGGCTTTTCGAGCGAGGCGCAGACCATATAGAAGGCCTTGTCGCGCGAGAAGAATTCGAACGCGTTGTCGCCCAGCGCCTGCCGGTAGAAGCTGTACATATCCTTGGACCAGGTGGCAATGCCGCCGATCGATCCCGGCCGCGTCGCGACCGCCATGGGGAAATCCTGTCCGGCCGTCGCCTTCGCCTTTTTGATCGTCTGCTGATCGAACTTGGCGAACTCGCGGATGCCTTCGGCGGACGTGAGGAAAATGACGTTTTCCTCCAATTCCATCAGTTGGGCGGAGTTCAGTTCGGCGAGCGCGGGAAGCAGCGGCAGTTGCCAGTCGAACGCCATGTGACGGGAAATTTCGCGCACCTTGCGTTCGTCGAATCCACCTCCGGTCCGGCGTTCGACCTGCTCCGTGGTCTTGAAGAACAGGAAGCGTTTGCGGGTAACCGTCTCGGTGACGATCTCCTCTTCCTCGCGGGTATCCTGTTCCAGGAAATAGCGGGCACAGGTCTTGACCAGAAGCTGTTGCACCTGGGCCAGATTGACGCCGCAGACGAGCTGCGTATCGGGGTCGTGGACGGCGACGCCCTCCTTGTCCATGACGATCCGGCCCGCCAGTTCGGCGTTGGCCTTGAATGTCTGGATGAAGGCGTAGAGCACGTCGGGCTTATGAATGACGTCCTTGTAGCCCAGTCCCTTGTCCAACACGCCTTCCGCCTGAAATACCTCGATCACCTTTTTCAGGCCATCGATGATTCCGCGCTTGGTCTCATTGTTGATGTCAATAGGAGGGGGGAGTTGCGGTAACGTCATAGCGCCAAGATCCCAATCAGGAACGACGTCAAAATCGCCCTAATATCGTTCCCGGTCAATAATTTTGATATCAAGGCAAAATCCAGTGCCGGAATCGGATTGTCGGTCGTCGTCTCCAATTGCGCCATTCCATACTTTGACTATGCGTCGATCCGACTGTTCACCGCGCATTGTTCACCGCGCATTCCGGGGCGGTCGGGGCGACGACATCATCGGCCCCGCCACCCGGTCGCGCGGTCAAAACCCGCCGGCGTAAGGGCAGCCGCCCTGGCAGCTTCCCGCGCCGCAGCCGGCATGCTCCGGCTGGGCGCTCTTGCCGACCGACGGCGCCATGATCGCCTTGGTCACATGGGTGTCGCCACAGTCCGGGCAGGTGATGTCTCCCGCCGCCGCCCGGGTATCGTAATCGGCGGAGTTCGAAAACCACTCGTCGAAGACATGGCCCGCACCGCATTGCACGCTGTAAAGAATCATCAGGACGCTCCGTTCGCGATTGCAACCCGGTTCTACCCAGTCCCGGCGTCCTGAATCAAGCCTCGCGGCGATTTTGCGATCAGCCGAAGAGATGCTTCAGAAGCTTGCCGAGCGGGGTGGACGCGTGATCGCTGTATCCGGGCGGCGGCGGCATCGGCGACGAGATCTGGTCGGCGCTTTGCGATCCGTCGGTGTAGGCCACCAGCAGGTCCTTTTCCGCCGCCTTTGCCGCGCCGTCCGCGGTGCCGGCCTTTTCCTGGGCCAGGGCCTGAGCCTGCGCGGCGGCCTGGAGCCGCGTCGGCACATAGGCCGGCGGCCACTGCCCGGTTTCGAACGGCCAGGGCTGGTCGACCGCTTTTACCCGCTGAGCCGCATGGGTCGGCGCGGAAGACGCCGGCGTCACCGGGGAGGGGCCAGCCTGCGCGACCTGGGTGACGGCGGCCGCATCGCCGGCCGGCTCCAGCTCGGCGTACTGCTTCATCGGCCGGTCGATGGCATGATGGATCTTCTCATACACGGCGGCCACGGTGCGCGGCGTATGGTCGCTTTCATAAAAGACCGAGGGATTTTTGCGAGCCGCCTGCGGCAGCAAATCCGCGGCGGGCTGGGTCGGGTCCTGGGCCTTGGCTTTCAGGACGCGGGCCGCGCCGGCGGGGCCCAGGAAATGAGCCATGTAAAGTTCCGTCGAGTCGACCGTCCGGCCCAGGTGCTTTTCCAGCCAGGCCTTGTTATCGCGCGCATATTCCCCGGCCATCATGGCTGAGATCTGCGGATCGCGGCGCAGATCCAGGATCTGCTGCCGGGTCTTGCTGTCATGGACGGCGAAGTCGCCCTTGCGGGTCTTGGTGATCTGGCTGGCAAGATCGCCGAGGCCATGGTCGGCGCCATGCTCCTTCACCAGATGCAGCCAGGTGTTGCGGGTGAACTGGAACAATCCGGCGGCCGACGACGCCCGGGATCCCGCGCTGGCCTCAAAGGCGCTTTCCTTGCCCGCCTGAGCCATCAGATAACTGAAGCTGACGCCGGTGTTGCGGCTGGCGGACTGGATGTTCGGAAGAACCCGGTTGGCCGCCGGTTGTGCCGCCAGTTGCATGGCGACCTGGGTGTCTGGCTGCTTCATCCGTCCCACCTCCTTCCGGTCAACGCGCAACGGTATACGAAGAAGGGTTAAGGAATGGCAAACCCCGCCCGCTACGACGACCGGGCGGCGCCGAAGCGCCGCCCAATATCAACCTATGGTCTGGTTGCCCCTCCCAGGCGATGGGCAACCAGATCCTCGATGGTGACCATCGGCATGCCATGACGCAAGGCGAATTCCGCAAGTTGCGGCAGCCGGGCCATGGTTCCATCGGGATTGGTGAGCTCGCACAGCACTCCGGCCGGTTTGCGTCCGGCCTGCACCATCAGTTCGATGGTGGCCTCGGTATGGCCGCGCCGACCCAGAATGCCCTGCGGATGGGCCCTTAGCGGAAACACATGCCCGGGCCGCGCCAGGTCCCCGGGCCGGGCGTCGTCGGCAATCGCCGCACGGATCGTGGTGACGCGGTCCGCCGCCGACACGCCGGTGGTCACGCCTTTGCTGGCTTCGATGGTCACGGTGAAGCCGGTGCCGAACGCCGAGGTGTTGTTCTCCACCATCATCGGCAGTTCAAGCTCCGCCAGCTTTTCCTCGGTCAGGACCAGGCAGACGATGCCGGAACACTCCCGGATCAGCAGTGCCATCTGCTCGGGCGTGATGGTTTCAGCCGGAAATATGATGTCGCCCTCATTCTCGCGATCCTCGTCATCGGCGACGATCACGCCGCCGCCATGCCGGATCTGTTCGAACGCGCGCTGGACGCGTTGCTCCGGCGTGCCAAAGCGGGAAAGGGGGCTGATATTGTTCAAAATCTGATTCATGATACTCATCTCTCGTCATGAGGTGAGCCTGAACCAGGGCAATCCAAAGACATACCGCTTCCCGCCGCGGATGCGGCAGGGCACGGGCGCTGGCCGTCGCGTCACGGCGCCATTGCCGTCGACTGCGGCCGGCTCGTCCTCTTCCATCCGGACTGTAACCGTCGGCCCCGGAATTTCACCGGATCTGCTGACCCCTGGAGCTTTCGCCCCGGGCGCTCGCGGGCTTTCCTCGCGATCTGACGAGGATTTACCGCCGGTCGGGAATTGCACCCTGCCCTGAGAACAAGCAGTGCCGTCACCCTTTGAGAAGAACGGCGGCACAGGCAAAATTGTGGCGCCGCGCGCCCCCCGGCGTCAAGAGCAGAGGTTCAATTCTCTTAAAAAAAATAGGGAAAAGCGGTGCCCGCCCCGACCTATTTGACGCGCCGGTAGCCCTTCGATGCCATGCAGGACGCCACCAGCGCCTCATGGCGTCGGGCGTTGTCGGTCCGGTCGACCAGGGTCATGGGATTGCCTGTGCGATCCTCTCCGGCCGGAACATAGGCCGAGGGCCCCAGCGCGTCGTCGGCGCTGCGGCGGCAGTCACGGAGATCCGTGGCCGCCTGTTCCTTCGGCAGCAGGGGGTTGACCCATCCCGTCCCCGCGGCACAGCCGGCAAGCAGAAACAGGGAGAGAGCGGCCGGGAAGAGATGGCGCATGGCCTTTGGCTCCTGGAAGCGTCGGCCCGCCGGCCGGGCAGACGGCGGCGGGAACGGGACAAAAAACAGCACGGCGGCATCCCGGCTGGAGCCGGGGTCGTCGGTCCGGATCGGGACCGGCGGCATTTCGCCACAGGACCATCCGGCCGGCAAGCGGCACCGTCACGCTATGCCGCCCGGGGGCTTGTACCGGCGCTTTGCGACATGACATCCTGTGGACGCACAATCATGTGCGGTGCAACCTGGGCGGGCTGGCCGGGCGGTGTCCGCGGACGGCCGGCGATCCCCGGGACGAACAGGAAGGAGGATCCCCTTGAACCAGCTTGACGGCATCTATTTCGAGGATCTGACCGTGGGGCGGTCGGCCGTTTTCAGCAAGACGATCACGGACGCGGATGTGACCCTGTTCGCCGGGGTCTCGGGTGACACCAACCCCGTGCATCTTGACGCCGACTATGCCGGGCAGACCATGTTCAAGGGGCGGATCGCCCATGGCATGTTGTCGGCCAGCCTGATCTCGACGGTCTTCGGGACACGCTTGCCGGGGCCGGGCGCGATCTATATCAGCCAGACCCTGAAGTTCAAGGCGCCGGTGAAGATCGGCGACACCGCCGTGGCCCGTGTCGAAGTCATCGAACTGCTGCCGGAGAAAAAACGGGCCACCTTCAAGACTACCGTCAGCGTCGGAGCGACGGTCGTGGTGGATGGCGAGGCGGTCCTGATGGTGCCGTCGCGCGGGTAGGGGCCGGTCGGTCGATGACGGGAGCTGCAGGCGTTCGAGCCCCTCGCGGCGTCCGGGGCCGCAGGAGCGGAAGCGCCCGATGAGACATGGGGCCTGGGGCGATGGCGTCGCAACAGGACCTTGAACTCGGGACGGGGCGGGCAGGGCGGGCCGGGCAATGCGGCATTCCCCCGCCCGCCGCGGAGGCGCCGGCGGGATGGCGCCGTCCCTTGTTGCGATTTCCGCGCCAAGAGGTTGCTTCTCCCGTCGTTATCGAATACCCCTTACCGTTCTCAAAGGTTCGAGGACGATCAGGGCCAATGCGTATCCTTCGTCATTTTGTCGAGTTTCCGGGAAACCTCCGCGGCGGCGCGGTGGCTCTCGGCAATTTCGATGGCGTTCATCTCGGTCATCAGGCGGTTATCGGCAAGGCCTGCCAGATCGGCCGGGACGCCGGTGTGGTTTCCGGGGTGATGAGCTTCGAGCCGCATCCCAGAGCGCTGTTCGCGCCGGGCGGCGCGCCTTTCCGTTTGACGCCGTTTCGCACCAAGGCGCGCCTGATCGAGACCCTGGGACCCGATTATCTGCTGATGCAGCGGTTCGATCGCGAGTTCGCCTCGCTGACCGCGGAGGACTTCATCGAGCGGGTGCTGGTGGCCGGCCTGGGGACGCGTCATGTTGTCGTCGGCTACGACTATGTGTTCGGCAAGGGGCGCGGCGGAGACGTCGCCCTCCTGCGTCAGGCCGCCGGCAGCCATGGTTTCGACGTCACCTGCGTTCGGCCGGTGGAAACCGGCGATGGCCTTATCTATTCCTCGACCCGGATCCGCGAGGCCCTGGGATCCGGCCAGCCCCGCGAGGCGGAGCGTCTGCTCGGCCGGCCCTGGGAAATCGAGGGGCGCGTCGAGCATGGCGACGAGCGTGGCCGGACCATCGGCTTTCCCACCGCCAATGTCGAACTGGCCGACTACCTTCATCCGGCTGTCGGTGTCTATGCGGTGATGGCCGGCATCGACCATGGGGAACGGACCGAATGGTTGCCCGGGGTCGCCAATTTCGGCCGGCGTCCCACCTTCGACAAGGCGGATGTCCTTCTCGAGGTCCATCTGTTCGATTTCAATGGCGACCTTTACGGGCGCCATCTCCGTGTCGGGCTGGTGGAATTTCTGCGCCCCGAACGAAAATTCAACGGTCTTGATGCGCTCAAGACACAGATCGAAGAAGATTGCCGTGCCGCCCGCGAAGTGCTGGCGGCGAGGCATGTCCGATAAAGAGCCAGGCGATGACAGTGGATTACAAGGCAACCGTTTTCCTGCCCAAGACCGATTTCCCGATGAAGGCCGGATTGCCGGCGATGGAGCCGCGGCTGCTCGACCGGTGGCGGACCATGGATCTTTTCCGCCAGCTTCGTGAACAGGGCGCCAGCCGGGAAAAATTCGTCCTGCATGACGGGCCGCCCTACGCCAACGGCAATCTGCATATCGGCCATGCCCTCAACAAAATTCTGAAGGACATCATCAACCGCTGCAAACAGATGCAGGGGTTCGACGCCAATTACATCCCCGGATGGGACTGCCACGGTCTGCCGATCGAATGGAAGATCGAAGAGAAATACCGCGACGCCGGGAAGGACAAGGATGCCGTCGACCCGGTCGAGTTCCGCCGCGAATGCCGCGAATTCGCCGCCCGCTGGATCGACATCCAGAAGGCCGAGTTCCAGCGCCTGGGGGTGATCGGCGACTGGAGCCGCCCCTACACGACCATGGCCTATTCCGCCGAGGCGCAAATCGTGCGCGAGCTGGGCAAGTTCGTCATGAATGGCGGGCTTTACAAGGGGGCCAAGCCGGTCATGTGGTCGGTGGTCGAAAAGACCGCTCTGGCCGAGGCCGAGATCGAATATCATGATCATACCTCGGTCACCATCTGGGTCCGCTTTCCGCTGGTGACGCCCTCCCGGCCGGAGCTGGAGGGCGCCTCGGTGGTCATCTGGACCACCACCCCCTGGACGATGCCCGGCAACCGCGCCATCGCCTATGGCCCGGACATGACCTATCAGCTTTGCCGTGTCGACTCCGTGGCGGACGGCAGCCTCGCCGTCCCGGGCGAACGCCTGCTGCTGGCGGCGGATCTCGCCGCCCAGGTGATGGCTGACGCCGGAATCACCGGACATACCGTGCTTGGGACCTTTGCCGGGACGGATCTGGCCGGATCGGTCGCGCACCATCCCCTGAAGACCCATCCGGACGCCAGCGGCGGATACGCCTTCCCGGTGCCGCTGCTGCCCGGCGACTTCGTCACCAGCGATACCGGAACCGGGTTCGTGCATATCGCGCCGGGGCACGGCGAGGACGACTGGCATCTCGGCGTCGCCCATGGGATCGTCATTCCCGAAACCGTCCTGCCCGACGGCACCTATCATCCGTCGGTGCCGCTGTTCGCGGGCCAGTCGGTCCTGGCTGCCGGTCGCAAGGGCGAGTACTACTCCCCGGTCGCCAAGCCGGTGATCGAGGCGATGACCCGGACGGGCGCGCTGTTGCACCACGGCAAGATCCGCCACAGCTATCCCCATTCCTGGCGGTCCAAGGCGCCGCTGATCTTCCGGACCACCCCGCAGTGGTTCATCAGCATGCAGACCAACGATCTCAGGGACAAGGCGCTGGCCGCCATCGACGCCACCCGTTTTGTCCCCGACCAGGGACGTAACCGGATCCGGTCGATGGTCGAAAACCGCCCGGACTGGTGCGTTTCGCGCCAGCGCGCCTGGGGCGTGCCGATCACCGTTTTCGTCAACAAGACGACGGGCGAGGTCCTGCGCGATCAGACCGTCATCGACCGCATTGCCGCCGCCGTCGAGGCCGAAGGCGCTGACGTCTGGTTCTCGTCGCCGCCATCGGCATTCCTGGGCAACGCCTATCAGGCTGACGACTGGGAGCAGGTCACCGACATCCTGGATGTCTGGTTCGATTCCGGATGCACGCATGCCTTCGTGCTGGAAAGCGGGGCCTGGGCGCTGCCCTGGCCGGCGTCGCTCTATCTCGAGGGATCGGACCAGCATCGCGGCTGGTTCCAGTCGTCGTTGCTCGAGTCCTGCGGAACGCGGGGGCGCGCGCCCTATGACACGGTGCTGACCCACGGCTTCGTCCTCGACGAGGAAGGCCGCAAGATGTCGAAGTCGCTCGGCAATGTGGTCTCGCCACAGGAAGTGGTCGAGCAATATGGCGCTGATATCCTGCGACTGTGGGTCGCCGGCTCGGACTATTCCGAGGATTTGCGGATCGGGCCGGAGATCATCAAGACCGAGGTCGACATCTATCGGCGCCTGCGCAACACGCTGCGCTATCTGCTGGGCGCGCTGGACGGATTTACCGAGGCCGAGCGTCTGCCCCTGTCCGATATGCCGCCCCTGGAACGCTGGGTTCTGCACCGTCTGACCGAACTGGATGCGCTGGTGCGCAAGGCCTGTGACGATTTCCAGTTCCACAGCCTGTTCGTCGAGTTGCATAACTTCTGCGCCGTCGACCTGTCGGCCTTCTATTTCGATATCCGCAAGGATTCGCTTTATTGCGACCATCCCGCCGACCGTCGCCGGCGGGCCACCCGGACCGTCATGGACCATCTGTTCACCTGCCTGACGCGCTGGCTGGCGCCGTTCCTCTGCTTCACCGCCGAGGAGGCCTACCTGGCCCGCACCCCGGGGGCCGAGGGGTCCATTCATCTTGAGCCGTTCCCGACCCTGCCCGCCGAATGGTCCGATCCCGAAGGGGCGGCCCGGTGGAAGGCCGTCCGCGACATCCGGCGTGTCGTGACCGGAGCGCTGGAGATCGAACGGGGCGCGAAGCGGATCGGTTCCAGCCTCCAGGCGGCGCCTGAGGTGATCCTGGCACCCGATTTCGTGGTCGATCTCGACGGGCTCGACCTCTCGGAACTTGCCATCACCTCCGGGATCGCGGTCGACCGTGGCGCGGTGCCCGCCGATGCCTTCACCCTGCCGGACGTCGCCGGTGTCGGGGTTCTGTTCCGCACCGCGACCGGGGAAAAGTGCCAGCGCTGCTGGAAAGTGCTTCCCGATGTCGGCGCCCATGGGGCTGACGGCTTGTGCGGCCGGTGCGCCGACGCCGTGGGGCGGATGGACGTCCGGTGATGCGTCGTCGCTCCGGGATCCGGTGGCAAAGTCTTGCCTTCGGTTTGCTGATCGCGCTGGTCGCCGCCGTGTGCGACCAGGTCAGCAAGGCCGGAATCCTGTCCAGTTTCCGACCTGAGGGCGTGACGGAGACCCCGTTTCTGGTCTCCACGCGGGTGACGGTGCTGCCCATCCTGGATTTCGTCCTGACCTGGAACCGGGGCGTCAGCTTCGGTCTCGGAAATTCCGACGGAGCCTACAATGTTCTGCTGTTCACCGGTCTGGCCCTGGTGATCGGCTGTTTCCTGATCGTCTGGATGGCCCGCACCTCCGAGTGGCTGGTCCTGGTCTCGCTGGGACTGGTCGTCGGGGGCGCCGTGGGCAATGTCATCGACCGCCTGCGTTTCGGCGCGGTGGTGGATTTCTTGTATGTGCATATCGGCGCGTTCAACTGGTGGCCGGTGTTCAATGTTGCGGACTCGGCCGTCTGTGTCGGTGCCGCACTCTTGGTGTTCGACTCCTTGTTTGCGAAACGGGATTCGAATATGAATACGCAATGATTTCAGGAAGCCCACATATGACCATGGTTCGTCTCGCCGCGGCGGTGGCTGTCGTCTCTGCCCTGTCGTTAACCGGTTGCAGCGAGGCCCGGCGGGCCCTCGGCTACGACAAAGCGCCACCGGATGAATTCACTGTGCTGGCCCGCGCGCCTTTGGCACAGCCGCCGGACTTCTCCTTGCGCCCGCCGGCCCCCGGGGCCGCGCGCCCGCAGGAGGGAACGATGCGCGAGCAGGCCAAGGGGCTGCTCGTCGGCGGTCGCGGCAATCTTCAGGCCGGCGGAACCAACGCCTTCAGCCCGGGCGAGCAGGCGCTTCTGTCCAAGGCCGGTGCAACGCAGGTCGATCCCAACATCCGCCGCAAGGTGGATGACGAGACGACGGCCCTCATCCATGCCGACGACGGATTCACCGACAAGATCATGTTCTGGCGCGATAAGGGCCTGCCGGGCGAGCCCCTGGACCCGAACCGCGAGGCGAGCCGTCTGAAGACCGGGGCTGCCCGGTCGCCGGCACCCGCCGCGTCCGCGCCGGCCGCGGGCACGCCGCAGATCACCCGTGGCAGCCTCAGCAGTGGCGGCGGTGGCGGGTGGCTCTGGGGGCTGTTCTGATCTGACCGATGGCGGTCATCCCGGGATCCGGGATGACCGGTCCTGCCGTCCCGGGTGGAGGCTTGCGGGCGTCCGCCCCTGACCGCGTTCTTGCCGCGCCGCGGCGGGACCTTGGTGGGTCCATCGCCGACGTGCCGCGATCCGCATTTTTCCCGGGAGCGCGTGCCACTTCTCCGCTATCCCCGAACCCACGGAGGCTTGATGAGAGCGATCTGCCGTGTTTTCGTTGCCACCGTCCTGGCCGCCGGCCTGGCGGGCGCCGCCGTTCCGGCGCGGGCGCAGGTGTTCAATCCTGAAACCTTTACGCTGAAAAACGGATTGCAGGTGGTGGTCATTTCCAACCACCGGACGCCGGTCGTCAGCCATATGGTCTATTACAAGGTCGGGGCCGCCGACGAGCTTCAGGGGAAGACCGGGCTCGCGCATATGCTGGAGCATATGATGTTCAAGGGTACGCGGAAGGTGCCCGCGGGGGCCTTTTCGCAGGAAGTCGCGCGCAACGGCGGGCGGGAAAATGCCTTCACGACCGCCGATTTCACCGGCTATTACCAGAATGTGGCGGTGGACAAGCTGCCGCTGGTGATGCGGCTCGAGGCGGATCGCATGGCGAACCTTCTGCTGACGGACAAGGAGTTCCAGCCCGAACGCCAGGTGGTGCTGGAAGAGCGGCGCATGCGGATCGACAATGAGCCGCAGTCCCTGTTGCAGGAGCAGATGCAGGCGGCCCTGTTCCTGAACAGCCCCTATCACCATCCGGTGATCGGCTGGCGCAGTGAGATCGAGTCCTTCACGGTGCAGGACCTGTCCGACTTTTACCATCGCTGGTACGCGCCCAATAACGCGATCCTGATCGTGTCCGGCGACGTCACGGCCCGCGATGTCCGTCCCCTGGCGGAAAAAACCTATGGGGCGATTCCCGCCCGTCCGCTTCCCGTCCGCGCCAGAACCGAGGAACCGCCGCCGATCGCGGCCCGTTCCATCGAAGTCAGGGATCCCGAGGTTCACCAGCCGATCTGGGAACGTCTCTATCTGGCCCCCAGCTATCAGAGCGGCGAGAAGCAATATGCCTATGCCCTGCAGGTTCTGTCGGAGATCCTGGGGGGCGGGGCGACCAGCCGGCTGTACCGTTCGCTGGTGGTCGAACAGAATCTGGCCGCGGCGGCCGACGCCGGATACGACCCCAGCAGCGTGGGGCCGACGTCCTTCAGCTTCGACGCCAGCCCGCGACCCGGTGTCTCCATGGAGGCCCTTCAGAAAGCCATCGAGGCGGAGATCACCGCCGTGGCTCAGAAGGGCGTGACCGCCGACGAGGTCGCCGACGCCAAACAGCGCCTGCAAACCGCGGTGATTTATGCCCGCGATTCCTATAACACCGGTGCGCGGATCCTGGGGATGGCCCTGGCCTCGGGTCAGTCGGTCGCCGACGAGGAGGCCTGGCCGCAGCGGATTGCCGCCGTGACGGTCGATGAGGTCAACGAGGCCGCGGCCAAGGTGCTTCGCGACGAGCGGTCGGTCACGGGCCGGCTTCTTCCCGCGGGTGACGGGCAGTCGACCACCGGTGCCGTGGCGGCGGAGCCGTCGGCCCGCATGACACCGGGCATTTCGGGAAGGGAGCTGCGCTGATGGTCCGTCGTCTTCTCGCCATTCTCGCCATCGCGCTGATGCCGGCTTTGCCGGCCCGCGCGGTCACGATCGAGAAGGTCGCCTCCCCGGGCGGGCTGGAGGCCTGGCTGGTCGAGGATCACACCAATCCGATCATCGCCGTCAGCCTGTCCTTCCGGGGCGGATCCGCGCAGGATCCCGAGGGAAAGGCCGGACTGGCGGAAATGGTCGCCGGCCTTCTCGATGAAGGGGCGGGAGATCTCGATTCCCAGGCCTTTCACCGCAAGCTTGAAACCCTGTCGATCTCCTTCGGCTATGGCGCCGATCAGGATTCCCTGCACGGGCATCTGAAAACCATCACCGCCAACCGGGATACCGCCTTCGACCTGCTGCGTCTGTCCCTGACGGAACCCCGTTTCGACGCCGACGCGGTCGAGAGGATAAGGGGGCAGATCGAGGCGGAGCTGACCCAGGAGCTTCAAAATCCGAATATCATCGCCCAGCACGCTTTCGCGAAGGCGATGTATCCCGATCACCCCTCCGGCCGCCCCGGCGAGGGGACGCCGGAGACCATCAAGGCGATCGCCATTGCGGACCTGAAGGCCTGGACCGCGGGCCATCTGGGGCGGGACCGTCTGGCCATTTCCGTGGTCGGCGACATCACCCCCGCCGAACTGGCCCCCATCCTGGACCGGACGTTCGGCGCGCTGCCCGCCAAGGCCACACCGGAGACGGTCGCCGATGTGGCGCCGGCGGCCGATGGCAAAGTGACGGTGATCCATCGCAATATCCCGCAGAGCGTCGTGATGTTCGGCGAGCAGGGACTGAAGCGCAATGATCCCGACTGGTACACCGCCTATGTGATGAACTACGTCCTGGGAGGCGGCGGTTTTTCGTCCCGCCTGATGAAAGAGGTGCGGGTCAAGCGCGGTCTCGCCTATGGGGTGTACAGCTATCTGGTTCCGCGCGATCACAGCGCGCTTCTGATGGGAACCGTGGCGACCCGCAACGAGCGTGTGGCGGAAAGCGTGGATCTGATCCGTCAGGAATGGCGCCGCATGGCCGAGAACGGCGTTACCGCGGCCGAGCTTTCGGAAGCCAAGACCTATCTCAACGGATCCTTCCCGCTTCAGTTGGACAGCACGGATTCCATCGCGCAACTGGTCGACGTGATCCAGACCCAGTCTCTCGGGATCGATTACCTCGATCGCCGGGCATCGTTGATCAATTCGGTCACGGCGGAGGATATCAAGCGGGTCGCGCGCCGGCTGCTGGATGCCGACCATCTTTCCTTCGTGGTGCTGGGAGCCCCTCAGGGATTGTGACCGCCCGGACCTCCGTCCCCGGATCCGGGGACGGCAGGGGCCGTGCCCGCGGTGGGCCTTTGCCGGCGGGCCTTTGCCGGTTGAGGGGCTGTGTTGGTCGAGGGGGGCGATCGTGCTATCGTCCGCCCATCCAAAGTTCGTGGACAGTGTCTTGAGACAACGAAAGAAAATCAGCGTCGGCAAAGGCGCGGAGACGTCGGGTGCCGGAAAGCGGCCTCGCCACCCTTCGGCCCGACGGCCGGCCAGGGGGGCAACCCGGTGGGCGTGATCAAGACTGTGACGAAGTCAGAGGGTGTCCGGCGCATGCTCTGCTGGCTGGGCGCCCAATATATCCGTCTGGTGTTTGCCTCCGGCCGCTGGACGGTCGAGGGCGGCGCTGGTCCGGACGCCTTCTGGCGCGAGGGACGACCCTTCATTCTGGCCTTCTGGCACGGCCGGATCCTGATGATGCCCTATTGCTGGCGGCGCGATAAGGCGATCCATATGCTGATCTCACAGCACCGCGACGGGCGCCTCATCGCGGAAACCGTCGGCCACTTCGGAATCGCGACCGTGACCGGATCATCCTCGAAAGGAGGGTCCCAGGCCTTGCGGGCCATGTTGAAGTCCCTGAAATCGGGGGAGTGCGTCGGAATTACGCCGGATGGTCCGAGAGGCCCCAGGATGCGCGCGTCCGAAGGGATCGTGCAGGTCGCCCGGTTATCGGGCTGCCCGATCATTCCCTGTAGTTTCGCGACCGAAAAGGGACGGACCCTGGGAAGCTGGGATCGGTTCCTGGTGGCGTTCCCCCTGTCGCGCGGCGTCTTTGTCTGGGGAGAGCCGATCGAGGTGCCCCATGGCGCGTCGGCCCCGGATCTGGAAGCCGCCCGGCAGAAGGTGGAGGACAGCCTGAACGCCATCACGCGGCGCGCCGACATGTTGTGCGGCCGTGATCCGGTAACGCCGGCCGACGAGACCGTTGCCGGGGCCACCGTCCCATGATTCTGTCGCTTTACCGGGGGCTGACCACGCTGGGTGGTCCGTTGATCGCCTATTACCTCGAACGCCGGATGGCGAAGGGCAAGGAGGATCGTGTCCGGTTCGATGAACGCCGGGGAGTGAGCGCGATTGCGCGCCCCGCCGGCATGCTGATCTGGCTGCATGCGGCCAGTGTCGGGGAATCCGTGTCGATGCTCCCCGTTATCGGGCGGTTGCAGGCCCGTCCCCGGACAACCGTTCTGGTGACGACCGGAACCGTGACCTCCGCCGAGGTGATGGCCGGACGGCTTCCCGAAGGCGCGATCCATCAATATGTGCCGGTCGATCGTCTTCCCTGGGTTCGCCGGTTTCTGGATCACTGGTGTCCCGATCTGGCCTTGTGGTCGGAATCGGAGTTCTGGCCCAATCTTCTGGTCGAAACGGCCGACCGCCATATTCCCCTTATCCTTCTGAACGGCCGGATCTCGGACCGGTCCTTCGCGTCCTGGCGCCGCCAGCCGCGTCTGATCCGGCGCCTGTTGTCGGGATTTGCGCTATGTCTGGGCCAGACGCCCGCTGACGCGGAACGGCTGCGCGCCCTGGGGGCGGCCAATGTTCTGTGTCGCGGTAATCTGAAATTCGCGGCGCCCCCCCTTCCGGCGGACGGGCAGTCCCTTCGGGAACTGGAAACACAGTTGGGCGATCGTCCCCGCTGGCTCGCGGTGAGCACCCATGCCGGCGAGGAAAGCGCCGCGGCGCGGGTGCATCGGGATCTTGCCGGCCGTTTCCCGGGCCTTTTGACGATCATCGTGCCGCGCCATCCCAATCGGGGCGGCGACATCGCCGCCGAGTTGTCGGCGATGGGCATGCGGGTGGCGCAGCGCGCCCTGGGCGAGATGGCCGACGAACGGACGGATATCCTGCTGGCGGATACGTTGGGCGAGCTGGGACTGTTTATCCGCGTTGCGCCGATCGTGTTCGTGGGTAAAAGTCTGGTTGGACAGGGCGGCCAGAACCCCCTGGAGCCGGCAAGACTGGGGGCGTCCGTCATTTTCGGGCCGCATATGGACAATTTCCTCGACATCGCCCGCCGGATGGAGGAATTCGGCGCGGCGGAAAAGGTCGCCGACGAGGAGGCGCTGGTCCGCGCCGTGGCGACCCGTCTTGATGATCCTCCGTTGGTCCGCAAGGGGGGGGAACTGGCGCGGTCCTTCGCGGATACCGAGGATGGCGTACTGGACGCCGTGCTCGACGAACTGTCACCATGGTTGTCGAAGGAGGAGCGGTCATGAAGGCTCCGCGGTTCTGGCAGGCGGACGGTCCCCTTCCCAGAGTGCTGGCGCCCCTCGGATGGGCCTGGAGCGTGGGCGCGTCGCTGCGCGGAGCCGGCAGAAAACCGTTCGATCCGGGGATTCCAGTGGTGTGCGTCGGCAATGTCGTGGCCGGCGGCGCCGGCAAGACGCCGGTCGCCCTGTCGCTGGGACATCGGCTGCCACGGCCGCATTTCCTGTCGCGGGGCTATGGCGGCAGCGAACCCGGTCCCCTGATGGTGCGGCCCCATGAGCACAGTCATGAGCAGGTGGGTGACGAACCGCTGTTGCTGGCCGAGGTCGCTCCCTGCTGGGTGTCGCGCGACCGGATCGCCGGCGCGCGCGCGGCGCCCGCCCACCCGGCGGCCGCCCACA
>WASQ01000014.1:99380-104764 GCA_009712185.1 Telmatospirillum sp.
GCGGTGGGGGGCGGGGGTGTCTCGTGGGTGGGGGCGGGGTTACGGTTTGGGTGGGGGGCGCGCGGCGCGCGCCCACGATGCGGCCGCCCTCATCATGGACGACGGCTATCAGGACCCCTCCCTCCGGAAGACGGTGTCGCTGCTGGTCGTGGACGGGCATGCCGGGTTCGGCAACGGCCGCTGTATTCCCGCCGGTCCTTTGCGTGAGCCGGTCGAACGGGCCCTGGCGCGGGCCAGCGCGGTCGTCCTGCTGGGCGAGGATCGCGCCGGCGTTGCCACCCGGATCGCACCGATCCTGCGTGATGCCAGGCCGATCCTGCGCGCGCGTCTGGAGCCCGAGGTCGAGGCGACCGCTTTGGCCGGCCGGGCGGTGATCGCCTTTGCCGGTATCGGCCGCCCGGACAAGTTCTTTCACACCCTGGACGAGTTGGGCGCAAGGGTCGTCCAGGCCTATGCCTTTCCCGATCATTACTGCTACCAGCAGAGTGAGATCACCGAACTGATGACCATCGCCGCCACCAACGGCGCCGCCCTGATCACCACGGCCAAGGATATCGTCCGGGTTCCCCCGCAAAGCCGGGACCAGATCGGCGTCTTGAGAATCGTCGTCACCTGGGAGGATGAGGAGGCCCTGCAAAGGGTGTTGCGGCCGGCGGCAGCGGGAGGAGTGATGCCGTGAGCCGGAAGGATCTTCTGTTCCGGATCGAGGCGGCATTCGTCTGGGTGGTCTACCATCTGTTCGCGTCGCTGCCGATCGATATCGCGTCGGCGGCGGGCGGCTGGATCGGCCGCGTTATCGGGTCGAGACTGCCCGTGACCCGCCATGCCCGCCGGAATCTGACCATGATTTTTCCGGACTGGAGCGAGGCCGAGCGTGAGGCGGTCATCCGCCGCATGTGGGACAATATCGGCCGGACGGCCGGCGAATATCCCCATATTCCCGAGCTGACCTATGGTCCCGGACAGCGCGTCGAGATCGAGGGGATGGAGCATTTCGAGGCCCTGCGCGACGACGGGAAACCCGGCCTGTTTTTCAGCGGTCATTATGGCAATTGGGAGATCATGGGGCCGTTCGCCGCTCACCATGGCATTCCGTTGCATCTGATCTACCGGGCGGCAACCAATCCCTATGTGAACTGGATCTTTACGCGCGGGCGCGCCAATGAGGGGGTGGAGCTGATTCCGAAAGGAGCCGCCGGCGCCCGTATGGCGCTCGACAAGCTGCGGCGGGGCGAGCATATCGGGATGCTGGTCGATCAGAAGATGAACGACGGCATCAGCGTACCGTTTTTCGGATTTCCCGCGATGACGGCGCCGGCTCTTGCGGCCTTCTCCCTGAAGTACCAATGCCCCGTGGTGCCGGCACATCTGGTCAGGATCAAGGGGGCGCGGTTCCGGATCGTTTTCGACCCGCCGATCCTATTTGAGGACAGCGGCGACCGCCGCGCCGACCTGGAACGGGCGATGACCCGGGTCAACGGTTATCTGGAGCGCTGGATCCGGGAACGGCCGGACCATTGGCTATGGCTGCACAAGCGCTGGCCGGCCGCCGACTAAAGAACCGTGTCATAGGTCAGATAGCCGTCATGAATGGCGCGCAGGACAAGCTGGGTCCGCCGATGGACGCCACAGCGACGGCGTGCGGCCTCGATATATTCATGCACCGTATCCCGGCTTAATCCCAGAATCCGGCTGATTTCCCAATCGCTTTTCCCCTGTGCGACCAATGCGATGCAGTCGATCTGACGCCGGCTGAGAGCGACGCGGTCCGTACCGGGACCGGACCGCAGCCGTCTTGCATGTTCGAAGATGGTGAGACCGGTCAGACGGATGGCGGAGGATTCGCGGGCCGTTACGGGGGTCTCCGATGGTCGTCCGACCGAAAAAGCCGCCGCCGGCTCTCCCGGCATCCGGACATGCATGGTGAAGCCCGACATCAGGCCATGGCAGCGCGCCCTTTGAAGGATATGCCGCTGGCGGCGGCTTAATGACGCGGTCTCGCCAACGCGATGCCAGCAGATCCCCAGCACGCAATTCGCGCTGGCGTGGCGGGCTGGATCGTCGCGATAGAACTGTTCCCGGATGTATTCCTCACGCCAGGCCTCGGGAAAGCTGACCAGCGGCATGCAGCCGGTTGTTTTAAACCCTGGGTTGGACGGATCGATGAGGGCAAACCACGCAAAACCGATCCTCCTGACAATCCAGTCCAGTGCCTTCCAAAGGTCGTCGATGCTGGATATGTCCTCACAAGCCCTGGTGAAGGCCTCGACATCCCGCCAGTGATGAGTGCGTTCCCGGACCACGGCGTCCCCCCTCTTCTGATAAGACGGCCGACCTGTTTTTGCAGTTATAAGTTGTGCCTCGGGTGTCTGGCGTAAATGTGGTCTTTTGTCGTTATGACTGATTGAAACGAACTATAACTATGCATATTCCTCCCCCTGAATGGAGGGATTTGCGGTTCCTCCATCATCTGATACACGTTTTTATGAGAAATAAACGGTTAAACACTGTCGTCGCTTTCGCGATAATTTCGCAAAAGCGATAATAATTAACCATAAATAACCAAGTATTTTTTATGAACACTTGTGAATGGTGCAGTTTTATTCAGTAGAAATTCAATTGTCACCAATGGGGCGGATATGCGTCCGGCCTTGGTGGCGGGATGAGAGGATATGATGACCGCTGAATTGATCGATGCCACGGCATACCGTGCGCGGCCGGGCGGACCCATGACTTTCAGGCGCTTCCTCGAGGCTGCATGCCGCGTCGCGGAGGACGCGCTTCGCTTCACCAACCTCAACAACATCGCCCCGGACGATATCGAGAGCCTGGAAGCCGATCTCCATGGAATAGAAACCGGAGGGTTCTCGGACGAAAAGGTTGGCGGGCAGTATGGCCGGGAGCAGATGGACCCCCGCCGCGTGATGTCCCGCGAGATCGGATATCGCGGGCTGGCGGCCCTGTTGCAGCGCGACCGAGCCTGGACGTCCCGGGACATTCTGCTGGACGGTCTGGCGGGAAACGGCACCTTCGACCGGGTCATGGCCCGGATATGCGACGGCCGTCCCCGTTATGTCGGCAATGATGTGTCCTTGCGCATGGCCTCCGGCGGCCTCCAGGAAGGAAAGCTGATTTTATGGAGCGATCTGCGCACGCCCCTGGTCCGGGACCAGATCGCCGATTATGCGGTGGCGGCTTATGGGACCCACCATGTTCCGCCGCCGGAAAGGGTCCGCTACGCGGCCGCTCTGGCAAGACGGCTGCGCGATGGCGGAACGCTCGTGCTTCAGGATTTCGTCCAGGGCACACCTTCGGCGCGCTGGTATTCCGAATTCATTCATGACCACCGGTCGGGAGGCCACCCCTATCAGCATTTCACCGAGACGGAACTGCGCGCCCTGTTCCGGCAGGCCGGACTCCGTGACGCTGCCGTGCACACAGTGTTCGATCCCTTCGTGATCCCGGCCTTGCCCGACCAGTCGGACGACGCCCTGCGCCAGGACTTCGCCCGCTATATGCGGACGCTTTACGCCCTTGACCGGCTGGATTGCGACGCCCCGGGCGCGGGTGCCTATGCCATGGTGGAACCCTACTTCCGTGTGCCGGGTCTCGACCGGCTGGCCGACGGGATTCTCGCGGTTCAGCCCTTCGCGCGGGACTATCTGTGCGAGGACATCTCCATCAGAACCGTGGCCGGCCGGCGCGTACTGATTGCCCCCCGGGTCGCCATCGCCGCCGCCGGGACGCGCTGACCCCTCGATCCGGCGGCGGCGGGCGCCGTTGCCGGTGACGGACGATTTCCGCGCGGTCCGTCGTCCCGGCGACGACGGGACGGGTCGGGCCGCCACCCATATTCAGGACAGCGGAGCTGTGCCATGACGACGACACACCATATCGAAACCTTGAAACGGGACGGTTTCTTTCTCATCCCCGGGGTCTTGAGTTCCGGCGAAATCGACCGCCTCCGGGACAGTGCGCTTGCGGTCTTACGGCAAGACGAAAGCGATACCATGCGTCCCAGCCTGTTTCTGGCCGATCCCGTTCTGACCGGGACATTCTTTTCCGGCAAGATCCGCGCGCTTCTGACCACGATCTTCGGCGATGCCGGCGGGATCACGCTTTATCCCAATTTCACGGTCCGCAACAATCTCTACATCAACTGGCATACCGACGACTTTTTCCTGCCGGCCCCGCTGGAGGCAGCCACCGATGCCCCCGGTCTTTACATGTTCAACATCTATCTCCAGGACAATTCCCGCGAGCGGGGCGGGGGGCTTGACGTGCAACGGGGATCCCACCGATTGTCGCGGGCCGAGCGCGATGACCTGATCGCGCAGAATCTGGCATCCGATGATTTCTTCGTTCCCTCCCGGGCCGGGGATCTGGTGGTGTTTGATTATCGCGTGGTTCACCGCGGCACCGTGCCGGCGGGAGAGGGGCGCCCGGACCGGCTGGCATTGCAGTGGTCCATGTCGGGCGGCGACGCGCCGGCCCCCGTCTTTCTGTCCTATCTGCGTGCCCGGGCAACCCGGAAAATCCATATCTCGGATTTTACCAAACACCGGGCGCAGCGTTTCTTCAACGACATGCCGGCGATCGATACCCCCGACCTGGTCCGGCGCGCCGATCCGTCCTTTTTCGACGGCCGCGTCGATTTCGCGAGCTTCCGCCGCTATCTCACCGAAGACGTCGCGCCATGAACTACGCCACCTATATCCTGCGGGCTCTCAGGGCAGAGGGGATCCGGCATTTTTTCATGGTGCCGGGCAAGCTCATCAATCCGTTCATGTCCAACTACCGGCTCGACCATGCCGAGGACATCGCGCCGGTGGTCGCCGCCTTCGAAGGGGGGGCGGTGATGATGGCGGATGGCTATGCCAGGGCCGGCGGAGGGATCGGAGTGGCGATCATGCTGGACGGGCCGGGGGTTGCCAATGCCGTGGGTGGAATGTCCAATGCCTTCGCTGACGGATATCCCGTTCTGCTGCTGTCCGGCCAGATTCCCCGCGACTACGAGATGATGGGGGCCCTTCAGGATTCGACCCCGTCGGGGTTGAACCAGACCGCCACACTGGCCCCCATCACCCGCCATTCCTTCCATGTCCGCAACGGCGCCAATCTGCCGCGCTACCTGCGGGAGGTCCTGAAAGGCCTCAGCTCCCCGGACGGACTTCCGTCCTATCTGTCCATTGCCAAGGACGTCCTGCTGTCCCCGGCCGCGGAGAGCTATCGCCCCCTGCCGTTGGGGCTGAAGCGTCCCCCGTTCAGCGACCGTGACGCCGCCCGGAGCGCGTTCCAGTCCCTGCGCCTGGGCGGATCGGTGGTCGTGCTGGGGGGGGGGGGGGGGGGGGGGGGGGGGGGGGGGGGGGGGGGGGGGGGGGGGG
>WASQ01000075.1 GCA_009712185.1 Telmatospirillum sp.
GCCCAATCCCTTCCCCCACCCCATTCCCCGATTCTGTCACCAAGGAAATCCCATGGCTGAAGTCACGATCGCCGGTGTCCGCAAGTCCTTCGGCGCGCCCCATGTCATCCGCGGCGTCGATATCGATATCGACGCCGGAGAGTTCGTCATCCTGGTGGGACCGTCGGGGTGCGGAAAATCGACCCTTCTGCGCATGATCGCAGGCCTTGAGACCATCACGGCGGGCGAAATCCGCATCGGCGGCCGCGTCGTCAACGAGGTCCCGCCCAAGGACCGCGACATCGCCATGGTGTTTCAGAACTATGCGCTCTATCCGCATATGACGGTGGCGGACAACATGGCCTTCTCCCTGAAGCTCAAGAAGGCGCCGAAACCGGAAATCGACAGCCGCATCGCCCATGCGGCCTCGATCCTGGGACTGTCCGGGCTCCTGGACCGCTATCCGCGCCAATTGTCGGGCGGACAGCGCCAGCGTGTCGCCATGGGCCGGGCCATCGTTCGCGATCCCCAGGTGTTCCTGTTCGATGAACCGCTGTCCAATCTCGATGCCAAGCTTCGCGTTTCCATGCGCGCCGAGATCAAGGAACTGCACCAGCGCCTCAAGACCACCACCGTCTATGTCACCCATGACCAGATCGAGGCGATGACCATGGCGGAAAAGATCGTCGTCATGCATGACGGGATCGTTGAACAGATCGGCGCGCCGCTTGAGCTTTACGACCGTCCAGCCAACCTGTTCGTGGCGGAATTCATCGGCTCTCCCGCTATGAACACGCTGAAGGGCCGGGTCGACCTTGGCGAATTCGTCAGCGACAAGGGCCTGCGCCTGCCCCTGTCCCCCGCCCCGGCCGGGCTTGGCGGGCCGGCGACGCTGGGCATCCGCCCGGAGCATCTGCGCCTCGGGAGCGGAGGCTTTCCGGCGCACGTCCAGATCGTTGAACCGACGGGGTCGGAAACCCAGATCGTGGTGGATGCCGCCGGCCACACCATCACCTGCCTTCTGCGCGAGCGGGTCTCCATCCGGCGGGGCGACACTGTTTCAATCAGCGCCCAGCCCGGTCACATCCACCTGTTCGACGGAGAAACCGGCGTTCGCGTCACGGACTGACAGACATCTGCCCGGCGAGATCCCGGTCCGGAGGCCGCCGGTCGAGGACGGCATGCAACCCGCGTGACGCCCCCAGACGCCAGGAAATCCCCAGAAGATCGCAGCTCAGCGCCTCCGGCATCCGGTCCAGCCAGAGGCGCGTCCATCCGTGACGGCCCCAATGGGGCTCGACCTCGCAGGCGTCGGCATATTCCGACATCAGCCACGCCTGCCGGCCGAGCGGCAGTTTCACCAGTCCCGTCGCGCCGTCGCGCGACAATTGGGCGAAGGTCCTGCCTTCCACCCTGAAGGCGGCGGCTCCGAAGTGGTTCTGCTCCACCGCATGGGGAAAAAACAACGCACGACGTCGAAAGACCTCTGACATTCCGTTCCCCCGAACTCCGTCATTGGGAAAAGCGCCCCCCGGGAACGCCTTTTATGCATTAATGTTATGCCAGCCATGCGTTCAGACAAGAACATCCGGAGGTTGTGCGATAAAATTCTCAGGCGGCACCGTCTCCCCGCCTCGTCCGCCTCCTTTTCAGACACCGGGACGACCGTTTTGGCGTCAGCAGCAGGACGGCGTCACCTCTGACGGCGCACGGTTTAATACCATAGCGTGTAGCTCGACCCACCCGCCGCGGGCTCCGTTGCGACCGGTCCTCAGACCGTGTCGTTGGTGCGTGACGGATGCAAAAGGCCCATGACGATCACATCGAGCCAGCGGCCATCGATGAAAATGGCCCGCCGGAGGACCCCTTCCGTCGCAAAGCCCAGCCGGGCGTAAAGGGCCACCGCGCGAGGATTGTTCTCGAAGACCGTGAGGCCGATCCGGCTGAGGTTGAGATGTTTCCAGCAATAGTCGATAGCGAGCAGCATCGCCTCGGTGCCGAATCCCCGGCCGCGGTCGCACGCGTCACCAATGCGGATTCCCAGCATGGCGGACCGGTGTATCGGGTCGATGTTCAGAATCTGGACATAGCCGATGATTTGCGTCGCGCCGATCCGGCGGATGGCGAAAAACACCCGCGTCGGATCATTGCCCCGGTTGAACCACAGTTCCTCCTGGCTTTTCCAAACGGCCGGCCGATAGGCCTCGTTCAGCTTTGCGGCGTCGAGATCATCCGACCAGCGAAACAGTAACGGAAAATCCGCCGGCAGAATCGGCCCCAAAGACACCAAGGCCCCGCAAATCATGGTTGATCCCTTTATTTCGGATAAAGCGCCGGAGGCCCCTTCGGCGCCAGGGAAAAACGGCGGCGAAGAACGATCGCGGCGGCGCAGAGTCCGCCATCCTAGAGTGGCCGCATGTCCAAACGATGACAAATTCAGGCGCGATTTGTAACAGTCTGTTTCAACCGCCAAATAACGGCTCCACCGACGGACCGCCCAGGCCCGGACCCGGATCCGCGGAGCCCGTCCTTTTCCTTGAACATCAGGGAGATGACCCCGGTCCGACCGGGACTCCGCCTGGAACCCGCTGAAATTCCGCCCCATCCCCATAACATATTGGTGAAACAATTTTGGGAGACAATTCACTGCGTAATTTAACCGGACAGATCCCTTGACCACCAGCGACGACCCTCTTTTCCAACCGCCGGCACCGTCTCCCGCGGCTGTCCGGCCGACGCCCGGGCAGATCGCCTTCGCCGGCGCGCTGGCGGTGCATCGTCTGGGCAGGATCGCCGAAGCGGCCGATCTTTACGCCGACCTTCTCCGCCGCTGGCCCGCCCACATTCCGGCGCTTTGCTGCCTGTCGTTGTGCCGGCTCCAGACCGGCCGCGCCGCCGACGCCATCGAGGCGGGTCTGCGGGCGGCCAGCCTCGATGCCAACTCCTCCGAAGCCTGGTTCTGTCTTGCCAATGCGCAGGCGGCGGCCGGCCGCCTGGACGACGCCAGCGCCAGTTTCATGAGATTGCTGACACTGACCCCCGGATCCGCCGAAGGGCACAATAATCTCGGCAATGTTCTGACGGCGCAGGGACAGACCGACGCCGCCGCCGGCTTTTTTTCCGCAGCGCTCCGCCTTCGCCCCGATTATGCGGAGGCCTATTACAACCTCGGCAATCTGCTGATCGCGGCCGGACGCCCCTCCGATGCGCGGCCCTATTTCGAACGGGCGGTCCGGATCGCGCCCGGGTTCGTCCAGGCATTGAACAATCTGGGGGCCACGCTGACGGCGCTGGAACGGCCGCAGGAGGCCCTTTCCGTCCTCGCCCGGGCGATCGCGCTCAACCCGGACTATGCCGACGCCCGCTTCAATCTCGGCAACGCGTTCCTCGCCAGCGGCCGACCGGCCGAGGCGGTTCCCCATTTCCAGGCCGCCATCGCCAGCGATCCGGGCAATGTCGGCGCTTACGCCAATCTTGGTTTCGCCTTTCTGATGATCAACCGGACGGGCGCCACCGTCGTCGTCCTGGACCACGCCCATCATCTTCTGCCGCAATCGGGCCCCATCCTGGTCAATCTCGGCAACGCGCTGATCGCCGTCGGCCGCCCGGAGGAGGCCCGCCACTGCTATGACCGCGCCGTCACCCTGGATCCGGGCGACATGGACGCCCTGGTCGGCAGGGGAAACGGTCTCGTCGCCCTGAAGCGGCTGGAGGAAGCGATCGTCTGCTATCAGGCGGTCCTGGCCTCCCGCGATGATTTCGCCGAGGCGCACAGCAATCTCGGGGCGGCTTTTCAAGGTGTCGACCGGCTGGAGGAGTCCCGCGCCCACCTGCGCCGCGCCATCGCCCTGAAGCCGCAATCCGCCAATCCCTACGACAATCTCGGCACCACCCTTCAGACCCTCGGCCACGCCGCGGAGGCCCGGACCGCCTACGCCCGCGCGATCGTCCTGGCCCCGTCAGACCCCAGGCCCCACAACAATCTCGGGATCGCGCTGACGGAATGCGGGCGCTTCGAAGACGCACGCGAACGCTTCCTGACGGCAGTCGCCCTTGATCCCGCGAATGGACATTTCCACCGCATGCTGGCAGAGGCCGGTCCCGTCCACCCCCTCCATCTGCACCAGATGGAAGAGCTTCTTCGCGACCATCCGGGCCTTCCGGAAACCGACTGCATCGAATTACTGTTCGCCCTCTGGAAGGCCTACAATGATGCAGGCCGGCCAGACGAGGCCATGAGGGCGCTGATCGAAGGCAACCGGCGCAAAAGGGCGACCTTTTCCTTTGACGGCGGCGCCCCGGCAGCGGCGCATGCCCGCATCCGGACCGCTTTCCCGGCCGGGCGGCTGGCGACCCCGGAATGGACAGGCCCGGAATGGACAGGCCCGGAATGGACGGGCCCGGAATGGACGGGCCCGGCGCCGGGACCGGTTCCGCTTTTCATCGTCGGCATGCCGCGATCCGGCACCACCCTTATCGAACAGATCCTCGCCAGTCACCCGCAGGTTTTCGCTGCCGGGGAACTGCGGGATCTGCGGCGCCTCGCGGACCGGCTGGGCGGGTTTCCGGAGTGCGTGCCAGGCCTTCCGCCCGGCCGGCTCGCCCGCCTCGGCGCCGACTATCTGGCCGGCTTGAGATCCCGCGCCCCCGGTTTTCCGGTCGTGGTGGACAAGATGCCGGGCAATTTCCAGTTGATCGGCCTGATCCGCCTCGCCCTGCCCCAGGCCCGCATCGTTCATGCCGTCCGCGATCCCGTCGACACCTGCCTGTCCTGCTATTCGCGACTGTTCGCCGGACCGCAACCCTGGTCTTACGATCTTGGAGACCTGGGCCGGCATTACCGCGCCTATGCCTCTTTGATGGATTATTGGCGGGCGGCCCTGCCCGAGGGCGTCATGATCGACGTCCGCTATGAGGACCTTGTTGCCGACATCAGGGGGCAGGCCGGGCGGTTGCTGGCCCATTGCGGTCTTCCCTGGGACGACCGTTGCCTCGCCTTTCACCGCACCGAACGCGTTGTCAGAACGGCGAGCGCCACCCAGGTCCGCCGGCCGCTCTACACCAGTTCGGTGGGGCGGGCCCGGCAATGGGGCCCGCTGCTGCAACCGCTGCTGGAGGCGCTGAACGGCACGGACGGGCCGTCCGGCGGGTGATCAGCGCCCGTGGAACAGAACGCGTTCCTTGATCAGGGCGTAAACAGCCGGAATGACGATCAGGGTCAGCACCGTCGAGGACACCATGCCGCCCACCATCGGCACCGCGATCCGGCGCATCACCTCCGATCCCGTGCCCGTGCTCCAGAGGATCGGCAGCAGCCCGGCCATGATGGCGACCACCGTCATCATCTTGGGGCGCACGCGTTCCACCGCCCCCTCCATGATGGCGCCATAGAGATCGGCCCGGGTCAGGACCGCCCCTTCGGCCCGGCGGCGGTCCAGAACCGCGGCCAGGGCGTGATCGAGATAGATCAGCATGACGACGCCCGTTTCCGCCGCGACACCCGCCAGCGCGATGAAGCCCACCGCCACCGCGACGCTCATATTGTAGCCCAGTCCCCACATCAGCCAGAGCCCGCCCACCAGCGAAAACGGCAGCGACAGCATGACGATCAGTGTTTCGGTCATACGCCGGAAATTGAGGTAGAGAAGCAGGAAGATCACGAAGATCGTCACCGGAACCACGACCATCATCTTCGCCTTGGCGCGTTCCATATATTCGAACTGCCCGCTCCAGGTGACGAAATAACCGGGCGGCATCGGGACGGCGTCCGCCACCGCGCGCCGGGCATCGGCGACATAGCCGCCGATATCGCGCCCCCGGATGTCGACATAGATATAGGTCGCGAGCAGGGCGTTCTCGGTGCGGATGGTGGACGGCCCCCGGGTGCGCGTGACGGACGCCAGTTGCCCCAGCGGAATATGCTGGCCGTCGGCGGCGGGCACCAGGACGCGGGTGGCGATCGCCTCGGGGTCGCTGCGGAAATCCCGGGGATAGCGGACATTGACCGAGAAGCGCTCGCGCCCCTCCACGGCGGTGGTTACCGGTTCTCCGCCCAGCGCGGTCTGGATCACCTCCTGCAGGTCCCCGACCGTGAGGCCGAAGCGGGCGAGGGCGTCGCGGTCGGGCTCGATCTCGATATAGTAGCCACCGACGATCCGCTCGGCATAGGCGCTGGTGGTGCCGGGAACGGACCGCACCACCTGTTCGATCCGTTCCGCCAGCTTTTCCATCTCCGCCAGATCGCGGCCGAACACCTTGATCCCGACCGGCGTCCGGATGCCGGTGGACAGCATGTCGATCCGCCCCTTCAGCGGCATGGTCCAGGCATTGCTGACCCCGGGCAGCGTCAGCGCCCTGTCCATCTCGGCGATCAGCCGGTCCACCGTCATTCCGGCAGGCCAGTCCGCCTCAGGCTTCAGGGTGATCACGGTTTCGAACATCTCGGTCGGCGCCGGATCGGTGGCCGTGTCGATGCGGCCGGCTTTGCCGAACACCGTGGCAACCTCCGGGAAGCTTTTGATGATTCTGTCCTGGGTCTGCAGAAGTTCGGCGGCCTTGGTGACCGACACCCCGGGCAGGGTGGTCGGCATGAACAGCAGCGATCCCTCGTTCAGCGTCGGCATGAACTCCGACCCGACGCGGGTCGCCGGGTAGAGGGATACGCCCAGGATGACGACGGCGGCCAGGATCGCCGGTCCCTTGGCGCCGAGAACGGCGCGGATCACCGGGCGGTAAAGCGCGATCAACGCCCTGTTCAGCGGATTGCGCGCCTCCGGCAGGATCCGCCCCCGGATGAACAGGGCCATCAGCACCGGCACCAGCGTCACCGACAGCAGGGCGGCGCCGGCCATCGCAAAGGTCTTGGTATAAGCCAGCGGCTTGAACATCCGGCCCTCCTGCGATTCCAGGGTGAAAACCGGCAGAAAGGACACGGTGATGATCAGGAGGCCGAAAAACAATGACGGCCCGACCTCCACGGCCGCGTCGATCAGCGCCTGGACCCGGCTCTGTTCCGGGGCCCGCCGTTCGAGATGTTTGTGCGCGTTCTCGATCATCACGATGGCGGCGTCCACCATGGCCCCGACGGCGATGGCTATTCCCCCCAGGCTCATGATGTTGGATGACAGACCGAGAGCGGACATCACCAAAATGGCGATCAGGACGCCCACCGGCAGCATCAGAATGGCCACCAGGGCGCTCGGGACATGCAGCAGGAACAGAACGCAGACCAGGGCGACGATCAGGCTTTCCTCCACCAGCGTATGGCGCAGCGTCGCCACCGCCCGCAGGATCAGATCGGAACGGTCATAGACGGCCGAAATGGTGACGCCCTCGGGCAGGCCTCCGGCGATATCGGACAGCTTCTGCTTGACGGACCGGATCACGTCCAGGGCGTTCTGCCCATAACGCTGGACGGCGACTCCGCTGACCGCCTCCCCCTCACCGTTCAGTTCGGCAATCCCGCGGCGCTCGTCCGGCCCCAGTTCCACCCGGGCGACGTCACGCAGCAGCACGGGCGTGCCGTTTTCCGCTTTCAGGACGATGGAACCGATATCGCGGATCCCCCGCAAATATCCCCGGCCACGCACGATGAACTCGGTCTCCGCCATTTCAATGGAACGGCCGCCGACATCGGTATTGCTGGCCCGGATCGCCGCCCCCACCCGGCTGAGCGGAATGTTGTAGGACTGCAATTTTCGGGGATCGACCACGACCTGATATTGCTGCACGAAACCGCCGACGCCGGCGACCTCCGCCACACCCTCCGCCTTGGCGAGCTGGTAGCGCAGAAACCAGTCCTGGAGGGTGCGCAATTCCGCCAGGGTCCGGTTGCGGGCCTGAACGACATACTGATAGACCCAGCCGACGCCCGTCGCGTCCGGCCCCAGCGATGGCGTCACCCCGGCCGGCAGTTTCCGGGCGGCGAAATTCAGATATTCGAGAACGCGCGAACGGGCCCAGTAGATATCGGTACCATCCTCGAAAACCACATAGACGAAACTGCTGCCGAAGGTGGAAAACCCGCGGACCACTTTGGATTTCGGAACCGACAGCATGGCGGTGGTCAGGGGATAGGTCACCTGATCCTCGACAACCTGGGGCGCCTGGCCCGGATAGTCCGTGTAAAGGATCACCTGGGTGTCCGAAAGATCGGGAAGGGCGTCCAGGGGCAGATGCAGGGTGGCATAGATCCCGGCCGCCACCACCAGGGCCGTGCCCAGGAGAACGACCACGGCATTGCGCACCGACCACCGGATAATGCTGGAAATCATGGTTATTTCGTCCTTGGGCAAAAACGACCGGGAGGGGTCTTACGGCTTCTGGAAGCCTTTGAGCGCGGCGCGCAGATTGCTTTCGGCGTCGATCAGGAAATTGGCGCTGGTCACCACGGTTTCGCCTGCGGCCACCCCCTGACGGATTTCGACGAAACCGTCGGCGCGGGCGCCGGTCGCGACCTCGCGCGGCTCGAACCGTCCCTCGCCGCGCTGGACCAGAACCACCCGTTTCGTCCCCGAATCCAGCAGCGCCTCTTCCGGGACCGCCAGAACCTCGTCACTGGAGGCGCCGGCGGCGATGTCCACCGCGCCGAACAGGGCCGGCTTCAGGCGAAGATCGCGATTCGCGAGTTCGATCCGCACGCGGGCCGTCCGCGTCTGGGCGGTCAGCACGGGATAGATGAAGGTCACGGTTCCGGTAAAACTTTCTCCCGGCAACGCCTGGAAGGCCGCCCGGGCGGTCTGCCCCAGATGGATGAAGGGAAGCTCCTGTTCCGAGACCTCGGCGATCAACCAGACGTCGGACAGATCGGCGATCCGGTAAAGGACGTCGCCCGGCTGAAACCGCTGTCCCTGCACGACCGCCTTTTCCAGGATCACTCCGCCGGCCGGCGCGGTCAGCGCCAGGGTGCGCGCCACACCGCCCTTCCCCATCAGCCGCGAAAGTTCCGCCGTGTCGATACCCCAGTTCCTGAGCCGTTGCAGGGCGCCATCGACCAACGACCGGGCGGCGGCGCGCGCCTCGGGCGAGGCATCGGCCGGCAGGGAACCCAGACTGCCCCGGGCCGCGAGATACTCCTCCTGGGCCAGCACCAGATCCGGGCTGTAGACATCCATCAACGGCTGGGACCGCCGGACCGCCTGCCCGGTCTGATCGACCAGCAGCCGTTCCACATATCCCTCGAAGCGGGGGGCGACGACCTTGAGGCGCCGCTCATCCACCTCCACCGTCCCGGCCGCCCGCACCGTATGGGTGAGCCGCCGGAGTTCGGCCGGGGCCGTGCGGACCCCCAGCGTCTGAACCCGGTCGGGCGAAATCCGGATGACGGAACCGCCCTCGTCGTCCCCCTCATAGACAGGGACATAATCCATGCCCATCGGGTCTTTTTTCGGAACCGGCGAGGTGTCGGCAAGGCCCATCGGATTGCGGTAATAAAGAATGCGCCCGCGCGGCGCCGATCCGGCCGGCGCCGGGGACGCGGGCGCGGCAACGGATTGCGCGCCGTCGTCGGCATAGACGGCGACGAAATCCCGTCCCTCGGCATCCTTGCGCGGCGTGGGCGAATAGTCGGGCTTTCCCGTGGGGTCCTGATAATAGGCGATGGTCCCCCCGCCTGCCGGGCCGGACACCGGATGGGGAACCGGCGTCCCGGCCGGATCCGTCCCGCCGATCGTCGGGCGGTCCGATCCCGACCGGCCCAGCCAGTAGCCGCCGCCGCCGGCGGCGACAACAAGGCTCGCGGCGACAAGGCTCGCGGCGACAGGAAGACGTCGAGGGGTCACAGTTCACCTCCCACCAGTTTTTCGATTTCCGCCAGACGGATCTGTTGCTCGAACTCGGCCTTCAGAAGATCCAGACCGGCCAGCCGCCACTGCTGCTCCGCCGACAGCACGGTGGCGAAGTCTCCCCGGCCGACCTCGTAGGCGTGGACCGCGCTTTCGAACCGGAGCCTGGCCGCCGGAAGCACCCCCTCGGCGGTCAGTTTCGCGGTCTGGCGGGCGGTTTTCAGCGCCCAGTAGGCCTCGCTCATCGCATTGGCGACCGCCAAACGGCGCGCTTCGCGCCGGGCCCGCGCCGCTCCGGCCGTGGCCTTGGCCTCCGCCACCTGGGAGTCGTGAAGGTCCCCCCGGATCGGCAGGGTGATCTCCAGCATCCCCTCGTACCCCGAAAACCGTCCATAGGACTTCACACCGCCGAGGCTGACGGCGATGTCGGGATACCAGCCGCGATCCGCCAGATCGGCGCTGCGTTCGGCCGAAACCTCCCCCGCCGCCTCGGCACGGAGATCGGGATTGAACCGTTCCGCCCGCGCCGACAGCTCTTCCAGGTCCAGACGGGCGGGGATCGCCCGCATCACCGGCGTCTCGATGATCGGCGCGCCGGGATCGCGTCCGATCAGGGTATTGAGACGGGCCCGGAAACCATGGCGCTGACCGGTCAGGGCGGATAGTTCGGCCTCCATCCGGGTGCGTTCGATTTCGGCACCGGCGGCCTCCTGCTGGCTGCCGCTTCCCTGGGCATACCGGGCCGACGCCGCGCGGGCGACCGCGGTCAGGCGCGGAAGCAGTTCGCGGTCCAGGTCCGCGGCCTCATGGACCTGATGATAGTCCGCGTAGGCCGCCTTGACGCGGGCGACCAGTTCGTTTTCAGCCACGACTTTCAGTGCCGCGGCCCGGCCGGCGTCGGCTTCGGCGATCGCACGCTTCAGGTCACGCTTGCCCCAGAGGGGAAATTCCTGTTGCAGAAAGATTTTGTCGGTCCGCGCGAACTGGCTGGGCAAATAGCTGTCGCCCCCCCGCGGGATATCCATCGCCTGCCACTGCAATTTCGGATCGGGGAGACTGTCGGCGCCGGCCACGCGCGCCGCGGCGGCTTCGGCTTCCAGGGCCGCCACGGCGACATCGGGTCCCGACCGCCGTGCCATGGCGATCATCGCGTCAAGATCGGCAGCGTCGCCGGAGGAAACCTCCCCCGCGACGGAACCGGCCGCGGCGGCGCTTCCCGCCAGCAGCGACCAAAGGCTGAAGACCGCCAAGATCCGGTGCATTGAGCCCTCCTGGGGCATCGGGCGCGTTCGGCCCGCAAATGAAGGAGCGGAGGTGAAGGCCTCTCTGGAACCCCGGTCGGGATCCGGGCCCGGCTTTCGCGGAGGCGGACGCCACCGGCGATCCTCTCAGGCCGGGGCGCTTTTCCGTCGCGCCGGGACCACCCCAACCCGCTTCGGGATCACTTCATCGCCATGAACGGAACGTCGCCGGTCACGGTTCCGGTTTCGCCCTGAACCTTGGCGGACAGCTTCAAGATCCAGTTTCCGGCCATGGAGACGTCGGCCTGGAACGGATATTCGCCCGACACCGCGGGCTTCAGGGCCGTCACCTTGCCCGCCATGGGGGCCATGCCGGACATCGGCATTTCGAGCCGGGCCCCGAAGATCACCGCGTCGGCAACCGGTTTGTTGTCCGGCAGATGGATGAGACGGACGGCGATCCTGGTGTCGGGAGCGGCGGCCACATGCGGCGACACCGCCTCGAATCGGTAGTCTTTCGGATCGGCCAGCGCCGGGGTCGCGGCCTGGGCCAGCAGGGAGAGACCGGTGACGAGGGGAAGCGCCCAAAGGCGGACAGGGACAGGGGTGCGCATGTGCTTTCTCCGGATGGCGGGCCGGCTCGTCCGGATGCCTTTTATGTCGGGTACCCGGTTTCGGCCACGAGGAAAACCGATGGCCATGCTTACCGTCCGGAGAGGACGAAGACCCGTAACGAAATGTAACATTTGGTACGGGCGTCCGTTGCGGATCCCGGTGATCGTCCCCGCGACCGCGGATCTGTCGGGAAAACTTCCAATGCGCGCCGTCATTGCCTATGATCCGGCCGCACCTCCCCCAACAGACCGGAGCCGACGAGCAGCGCCATGGACAGCGCCAAGCCGATTACCAGCTATCGCCGTTACTGGGCCCACCGTTTCGGCACCGCGCCTTTCCTGCCCATGTCCCGGGCGGAAATGGACGAGCTTGGCTGGGACAGTTGCGACATCGTTCTGGTTACCGGCGACGCCTATGTCGACCATCCGAGCTTTGGCATGGCCATCATCGGCCGGGTGCTGGAGGCGCAGGGTTTCAGGGGCGGTATCATCGCGCAGCCCGACTGGACGGCGGCCGACGCCTTCGCCCGGCTGGGCCGCCCGAACCTGTTCTTCGGCATCACCGGCGGCAATATGGACTCGATGGTGAACCATTACACCTCGGACCGCCGGCTGCGGCACAATGACAGCTACACCCCCGACGACGCCCCGGGCCGGCGGCCCGACCGCGCGGTGATCGTCTACTCCCAGCGGTGCCGGGAAGCCTTCCGCGACGTGCCCGTCGTGCTGGGCGGCATCGAGGCCTCGCTCCGCCGCATCGCCCACTATGACTACTGGTCCGACAAGGTCCGCCGCTCCATCCTGTTCGACAGCAAAGCCGATCTGCTGGTGTTCGGAAATGGCGAACGGGCCATCATCGACATCGCCCACCGGCTGGGCCGGGGGGAGCCGGTCTCCGCCATCGATGATTTGCGCGGCACCGCCTTCCTGCGCGACGGGGTCCCCGACGGCTGGACCGTCCTGGCCCGCGACAGCATCGAGGATGCGCCGGAGGATCACACCGGCGAGACCGTGATTCCGGGGCGGACCGCCGTCCGCCTGCCCTCCTTCGAACAGGTGCGCGACGATCCGGCGATCTATGCGCATGCCTCGCGCCTTCTGCATCAGGAAGCCAATCCGGGCAACGCCCGACCGCTGATCCAGCGTCATGGCGACCGCGAGGTCTGGCTGAACCCGCCGCCGATCCCGCTGACGACGCCGGAAATGGACTGGGTTTACGCCCTGCCCTATGCGCGCGCGCCCCATCCGGACTATGGCGACGCGCGGATCGCCGCCTGGGAAATGATCCGGTTTTCCGTCAATATCATGCGCGGATGCTTCGGAGGATGCTCCTTCTGTTCGATCACCGAGCATGAAGGCCGGATCATCCAGAACCGGTCGGAGGAGTCGATCCTGACGGAGATCGAGGCCATCCGCGACAAGGTCAAGGGCTTCACCGGAATCATCTCGGACCTGGGCGGTCCGACCGCCAACATGTACCGGCTGGCCTGCAAGGACCGCCGCACCGAAAGCCTGTGCCGACGCCCCTCCTGCGTCTATCCGGACATCTGCAAGAACCTTGACACCGACCATAGCGCCCTGATCGCCCTTTACCGCAAGGCGCGCGCCCTTCCCGGGATCAAGAGGATCCATGTGGCGTCCGGCCTGCGCTACGACCTTGCGGTGCGGAGCCCGGCCTATGTCAAGGAACTGGTCACCCATCATGTCGGCGGCTATCTGAAGATCGCGCCCGAGCACACCGAGGCGGGGCCGCTGTCCAAGATGATGAAGCCCGGCATCGGCACCTATGACCGCTTCAAGGCACTGTTCGATAAATTCGCCCGCGAGGCCGGCAAGGAACTTTATCTGATTCCCTATTTCATCGCGGCCCATCCCGGCACCACCGACGAGGACATGATGAATCTGGCGCTTTGGCTGAAGCGCAACGGCTACCGCGCCGATCAGGTTCAGACCTTCCTGCCCTCTCCCATGTCGCTGTCGGCGGCGATGTATTACAGCGGACGCAATCCGCTGCGCCCGGTCCGCCGGTCGGGAAGCGAGGAGGTCACGACCGCCAGGGGGCTGAAACAGCGCCGCCTCCACAAGGCGTTCCTGCGCTACCATGACGCCGAGCACTGGCCGGTCCTGCGCGAGGCGCTGAAACGGATGGGCCGGGCCGATCTGATCGGACCGGGCAAGCATCAGCTTGTCCCGTCCTGGCAGCCCGCCGGTACCGGCAATGCCGGGGGCGAAGGATCGCGGACCGGACGCAAACATGGCGGACAGAAATTCCTCACCCAGCAGACGACGCAATCGCGCCGCCCCGGGCTTTCCCCCCGGCGGAAACGGCCGGGCGGGGGATGACGCCGTCGCCCGGCATCCGTAAGCCCCTGTGATCGGTTCCGGTCACAGGGCGCGGGTCAGGATCTCCGCCATCTCTCCAGGGGTCAGCGCGATCGGATTGCCCTTCATGCTGCTGGCCGCCGAGGCCTTGGCGATGACCTGATCGAAATCCCCGGGCGCCACCCCCATGTCGCCCAAACCCGACAGAGCCAGATCGGCACAGAGATCCCGGGTCCAGGCTGCCCCGGCCGCGGCGTCGGCGGAGGCGGTTCCGCACAGGATCCGGCCCACCTCATCATAGCGGGCCAGGGCGGGATTTCCCGGATCGCGGGCCGACAGGGCGGCCACATTCATCGTCATCACATGCGGCAGCAAGGCGGCGCAGATGGCGCCATGGGGTGCGTCGAACATGCCGCCCAGCACGCCGGCGAAGCCATGCACGGCCCCCAGTTTCGCGTTGGCAAGAGCCAGTCCGCCGAACAGACTGACGACGGCCATGTCCTCACGCGCCGTCGCATCCGCCCCGTTCCGGAATGCCTGGCGGAGAGAACGGGCGGCCCTCGCCATCCCTTCGCGGCAGAAGCCGTCCGTGACCGGATTGGCGGCGGCGGAAACGAAGGGTTCCATGACCTGCGTCAGGGCGTCGAGTCCGGTGGCGGCCGTCACCGACGGCGGCAGGCCGATCGTCAGTTCGGGATCGACGATGACCAGGGCCGGCAGAAGAAACGGGCTCCGGAGGCTGACTTTGACGCGGTGCGCCGGCGAACTTAGGACCGCGTTCCTCGTCACCTCCGCCCCGGTGCCCGAGGTGGTCGGAATGGCGATCAGAGGCAACGACGGGCAGGCAAGCGAGCGGCCGCGACCGATGACTTCGAGATAATCAAGCAGGTTCCCCGGGTTCGTCAGCATCGCCGCGATTGCCTTGGCCGCGTCGAGAGCGCTGCCGCCGCCGAACCCGATCACCAGATCGCAGCCATGGGCCCGGCCCAGGGCCACGCCCTCCTCCACCGTCGCGATCGAGGGCTCTCCCGCCACTTTGCAGATCGCGGCCGCGACGCCGCCCGCGGACAACGCGGCCAGCAGCGGCCCGGCCCGGCCGCCGGACGCCCCGGTCACCACCAGGGCCCGCCGCCCCATTGCCGCCGCAAGCGGCCCGGCCTCGGCCACCCGCCCCCGGCCGAACAGGATCCGGCCGGCGGTCGCGAAATCGAAAGTCATGGCAGACATCCTTTCCAGTTCCGGTGCAAGGACACGCCAAAACGGGCGCGTGTGCAAGCCCGGCCGGGACGTCCCCGCGAAGGACGGGGCGGCGCCGGCCGGCTGCCGGCTGAAGCATCCCTTGCCAAGGCCGACCGGGCGTTGTAGGCAGGCTGCATGTATTGGGGAAAAATCATCGGGACCCTGGCGGGGTTCGGCCTGGGACACGGGCTTCTGGGGGCCGTGGCCGGTGCCGCCGTGGGCCATTGGGCGGATCTCCGCCTGGCCCGTCTGATCCGCGGCGATGGCCCCCTTTTGTCCCGTCGCGCCGAGAAACAGCGGATCTTTTCGACCTCCGTGGTCTCGCTGGCGGCCAAGCTGTCGAAGGCCGACGGCCCGGTCACGCGGCACGAGGTGGACGCCTTCAAGGCCGAGTTCGTCATTCCGCCGTCGGAACGGGCGGGCATCGCGGCGATTTTCGACGACGCCAGACGCGATGCCCGGGATTTCGAACCGCATGCCCGGAGGCTGGCGGCCGCGTTCGGATCCGATCGCGCGCTTCTGGCGGAGGTCCTGGATTCGCTGACCCGTGTCGCGACGGCCGACGGCCCCCTGACGCCTCCCGAAATCGCCTTCCTGAAACGCGTCACGACGATTTTCGGCCTTCCCGAGCGTCAATTCGGTGGACGCTCCGTCGTCCTTGTGACATCCAACCCCTACGATGTCCTGGGCGTTGCTCCCGGGTCCCCGATGACCGAGATCAAAGCCGCCTGGCGACGTCTCACCCGTGAAAACCACCCGGATACCCTGATGGCAAAAGGCATGCCCGCCGACCACGTCGCATTTGCAACCCGGAAAATGGCTGAAATCAACGCCGCCTATGACCGCATCCGCGCCGAAAGGGGGGACGCCTGATGGCCCCGCCCCCCCTTCTCGCCCTGCGGGGCGGCTTCGTCACCTTCGGCGGCCGCCCCCTGTTCACGGGCGTCACCATGCAGGTCGGCCGGGGTGAGAAATGCTGCCTCGTCGGCCGCAACGGCAGCGGCAAGTCGACATTGCTCAAGGTGCTGGCGGGATTGCAGCCGCTGGACCAGGGAGAGCTGTTCCGTCAGCCCGGCATCCGGCTCGCCTATCTGGACCAGGATCCGGTGATCGCCGCCCCCACGGTGGCCGCCTGGGTCGCCGAGGGATTGCCGGAGGCGGAGCGCGACCAGCGTTACCGGGTGGACACGCTGCTGGAGGCGCTCTCCGTCGACGGCGGACGGGCGCCGGATCATCTGTCCGGTGGCGAACGGCGCCGCGCCGCCCTGGCCCGCGCCCTGGTCGGCGAACCGGACGCCCTGCTTCTGGACGAGCCGACCAACCATCTCGACCTGCCGACCATCCTGTGGCTGGAGACCCAGTTGCAGCCCTACAAGGGCGCCCTGGTGATGATCAGCCACGACCGCGCCTTCCTTGGCAATGTGTCGCGTCAGACGCTGTGGCTCGACCGCGGGATCGTCCGGCGCGCCGAGACGGGGTTCGCCGGATTCGAAAGCTGGCAGGAGGAGGTCTATGCCGCCGAGGAGGCGGAACAGGACCGCATGGACAAACGCCTGGAGGCAGAGACCCATTGGCTGCACCGGGGCGTCACCGCCCGGCGGAAACGCAACATGGGGCGCCTCAGGGCCCTTCTGGCGCTGCGCCAGGAAAAGGCGGAGCGGATCAAGGTCCAGGGATCCGTGCGCCTCGACGTCGAATCGGGCGAGGTGTCGGGCAAGATGGTCATCGAGGCCCGGGGGATCGTGAAGGCGTTCGCCGACAAGGTGATCACCCGGGGGTTTTCCACCCGCATCTCGCGGGGCGACCGCGTCGGCCTGATCGGACCCAACGGCGCCGGCAAGACCACCCTGCTGAAGATGCTGACCGGGATGCTGGAGCCCGATTCCGGTTCCGTGCGCCTGGGGACCAATCTTCAGATCACGGTGGTCGACCAGCACCGCGCGCAACTCGACCCCGAGGCGACGGTCTGGGACACCCTGACCGACAAGGCCGGGGACTATGTTTCCGTGCGCGGCACGCCGCGCCATGTGATGAGCTATCTGAGGGACTTCCTGTTCGAGGACCGGCAGGCCCATTCGCCGGTGAAGTCGCTGTCCGGCGGCGAACGCAATCGCCTGCTGCTGGCGAAGCTGCTGGCGAAACCCTCCAATCTTCTGGTCCTGGACGAGCCGACCAACGATCTCGACATGGACACCCTGGATCTGCTGGAGGAAATGCTGGCCGACTATGACGGCACCCTTCTGCTGGTCAGCCATGACCGTGATTTCCTCGACCGCCTGGTCACCAGCGTGATCGCCGTCGAGGGGGACGGCGTGGTCGAGGAACATGTCGGCGGTTATTCCGACTATCTGCACCACAAGGCGTCGGTCGCGGCGCCGGCCGCCAAGCCGGCCGCACGCTCTCCGGCTGCGGCGGCGCCCCGCCCCAGGGTCGTGACCAAGCTCAGTTACAAGGAAAACCGCGAACTGGAGGAGCTGCCGGCCCTTCAGGAAAAACTGTCGGGGGAAATCGCGGCGCTGGAGACCGAAATGGCCGACCCCGGTCTTTACAGCCGCAACCCCGACCGGTTCACCGCCGCCTCCGACCGCCTGATGGCGGCGCGCGCCGAACTGGCCGCGGCCGAGGAACGATGGCTGGAACTGGAGATGAAGCGGGAGGAACTGGCGGGCGGAGCGCGGGGATGATCGGGCGGCCGTCGCCCAATTTCGACGCCCGCCCCGACGACACTCCGATCGACATGCTGGTGCTGCATTATACCGGCATGCCGGGCCGGGACGAGGCGCTGGCCCGGCTGACCGACCCGGCGGCCGAGGTTTCCGCGCATTACCTGATCGACGAGGACGGCACCTGTTATGCCCTGGTCGCGGAGGAGCATCGTGCCTGGCACGCCGGACGGTCGTTCTGGCGGGGCTGGCGCAATGTGAATGCCCGCTCGATCGGCATCGAACTGGTCAATCCGGGACATGAGTTCGGATACCGCCCCTTCCCCGAGGCGCAGATGGCGTCGCTGATCGCACTGGCCGGCGGCATCCTGGACCGTCACCCGATCCCGGCGCGCAATGTCGTCGCCCATTCCGATATTGCGCCGACGCGCAAGGAGGATCCGGGCGAATTGTTCGACTGGCCCGGACTGGCGCAGGCCGGCATCGGACTTTGGCCCGCCCCCGGACGATTGTCCGGACGCCCCTCCGCCGGCAGCGGACATGGCGATGGCGACAGCGGATGGATCCGCCGGCTGGCCCTTCTCGGATACGATATCGGAATGCCCGAAAAGGACGGGAAAGTGGCTGCGAAAGCGGCCCTGAAGGCCTTCCAGCGCCATTTCCGCCCCGCCTGTCTGGACGGCGTTCCTGACCCGGAAACATTGGACAGGATTTGCATCCTTTGTTCCATGATCCCGTGACAAGTCCTTGTGACGACTGTTTTTTTGCCGTAAAAGTCGGATAGACGGGCGCTGACGACAGACAACACAGCGACTCACGGCCACAAAAAATTCGCCAGATGTGATAACCATCACACCAGTCACCGTAAAGTATTTATTTTCCGAAGACTTGCTTCCATTTTGCGCACCCTGGCACGCAACGGAACGCTTGCGCTCGGGCGCCGGAAAGCCTAGCTTCCGGGTCGCGTCAGATGGTCGGATGGCCGCTCCCCGGTTTTCGGGGGGAGGAAAGTCCGGGCTCCATGGAAATGCGGTGCCGGATAACGTCCGGCGGGGGCGACCCCAGGGAAAGTGCCACAGAAAGCAAACCGCCGGTCTTTTGCGGCGTCTTCGGACGACGCCGGCCGGCAAGGGTGAAAGGGTGCGGTAAGAGCGCACCGCGCGACCGGCAACGGAAGCGGCACGGTAAACCCCACCGGGAGCAAGACCAAGTAGGGATGGTGTGCCGTCCGCCTTGAAAAGGGCGGCCGGCAAGGCGGATTTCCACGCTGCCGTCCGGGGCGGTCGCGCGAGGCGTCCGGTAACGGGCGTCCCAGATGAATGGCCATCCATCCGTCTTCGGGCGGAGGACAGAACCCGGCTTACAGACCATCTGACGCAAAACTCCCAGTCCAAACGCCAGGCCGCGACGTTTGCAGCGGGACGCCGGCGGACCCCGCCCCGGGTTCGCCCGGCAGGACAGCCGGCGCGGTCAGGAATGAAGCCCCCGGTATGCCAATGAAACCAAGGGTCGGGGCCATCCGGAGGGCATCCGGGACAGGGGGAACGCGCTTGGGACTTGACAGGGAACGGAGAACGAACGAGTCTCGACAGCTACGTTCACATCACGCCACAAAGGCATGGAAAAAAAGGATTTTCAGCCTTTCAATGAATTACAAGAAAAGTTCGGTCTCGATTGTAAGAAAATGCCGCTTCGCCTTGATTTTTTAGTGCGGAACGATTGACGGCCCATCTTTTCCCATGATATCCCATATCAACCCAGTGAACGCCACCATCATGCCTGAACGGTGGCCGTCGCACGGGCGGGCGAAATCAGGGAGCTTCGGGGCGGACGACGGATGGCATTGTTCGTTTCCACCTACGTCAACAAAATCGATCGGAAGGGACGGGTTTCCGTGCCGGCGACCTTTCGTGCTGCCCTGGGAAGCCCGACCCAGCAGAGCCTTGTCCTCTATCCCTCGTTCACGCTGCCCGCCATCGAGGGATGCGGCATCGAGTTCCTGGAACAGCTCGCTGAAAGCACATCGACCTCCTTCGATCTGTTCTCGACCGAACAGGACGACATCAACACCCTGATTTTCTCGTCGTCGCATCAGCTCGCCTGGGATCCCGAAGGCCGGATCATCCTGCCCGAGGAGGTGATCGCCCACGCCAACATCACCGAGTTCGCCGCCTTTGTCGGCAAAGGCCGGACCTTCCAGGTGTGGGAGCCCGAGGCCCTGAAAGCGCACACGGCCGAGGCGCGTGCCCGCGCCCTCAAGAACCGCCCGCAGATCGCCCTCAAACCCCAGACCCGCGCCCCGCAGGGCCCGGAGGACAAGTGACCGCCGCCCCCCACATCCCGGTGCTTCTGGCGGAGGTCGTCACCGGCCTCTCCCCCCGGCAGGGCGCGGTTTACGTGGACGGAACCTTCGGCGCCGGCGGCTATTCCCGTGCCCTGCTGGACGCCGCGGACTGCACCGTTTTCGGCATCGACCGCGATCCCGGGGCCGAGGCCCGCGGCCGGGAACTCTCCGGGCGCTATGGCGACCGGTTCGCGCTTCTGCCCGGCCGTTTCGGCGACATGGACGCTTTGCTCGCCGAACGGGGCATCGGCGCGGTCGACGGGGTCACTCTTGATCTCGGCGTTTCCTCGATGCAGATCGACGAGGCGGAGCGCGGCTTCTCCTTCCAGAAGGACGGTCCGCTCGACATGCGGATGGAACGGGCCGGCGTCAGTGCCGCCGATCTCGTGAACACCCTGCCGGAGGCCGAGCTCGCCGACATCCTTTGGCGTTTCGGCGAGGAACGTCACTCCCGCCGCATCGCGCGCGCCATCGTCGCCGACCGCCGCGAGACACCGTTCGAAACGACCCGCCAGCTGGCGGAGCTGATCCGGCGCATCGTCCCCCGGTCCGGGGACGGCATCGATCCGGCCACCCGCGCCTTCCAGGGCCTCAGGATCGCCGTCAATGACGAGATGGGCGAAATCGATCGCGGGCTAGCCGCCGCCGAGCGGCTGCTGCGCCCCGCCGGACGTCTGGCCGTGGTGTCGTTCCATTCGCTGGAGGATCGCGCGGTCAAGGACTTCCTGCGCCGGCGCAGCGGCGGGGACGCGCGGCCCAGCCGGCACCAGCCGGTGGCTTCCGCCGCCGCCGCCCCCAGCTTCCGTCTGATCGGTCGCAAGGCCGTCCAGCCGGGACCGGACGAACTGGCCCGCAATCCGCGGGCGCGTTCCTCGCGCCTGCGCGTTGCCGAACGGCTGTCGGCTCCGGCCTGGACGACGGATGGAGGTGCCTCATGATGCGCGCCGCCACCATCCTTTGGGCCGCCCTCGCCGCGGTCGCCGGAACGGGTCTCTTCATGCTGAAATATGAGGTCCAGGCCCAGGAGCAGCGTCTGTCCGGCCTGCGCAAGGACATCATGGAGGCGCAGGAACAGATCCATGTCCTGAAGGCGGAGTGGAGCTATCTGAACGAGCCGGCGCGCCTTCGCGAACAGGCGGAGCGGCACCTTGGCCTGCATCCGCTGAAGCCGTCGCAGATCACCACCATCGCCGCCCTGCCGATGCGCGACCCGACGGTTCCGGATGCGGTCTCCGGAGAGGCCACCCCTCCGGCCGTTCCGGTTCCACAGGCGCCCCAGGTCAGCCGCCGCGCGCCACAACCCGGCATGCCGGCGCTTCAGACGCCCCGTCAGGTCCCCGCCGTCCGCCCGCCGGTGGCGCCTCTCCCGGCGCCGTCGCGTCCGGCGCGCAGCATGACCGCCGGAGTGACCGTCCCGGCCCCGGGCGGCGCCCCTGCCGCCGGAGCCCCGCAAAAAGCGCCGCAGCCGAAGGGGACCGCGCTCGCCCAGACCAAATCCGCGCCCCCGGTCCGTACCGCCGCCGTCAAACCGGTCCCGAAACCGACCGTGAAGCCCGCCACTCCGCAAAAGCCGGCGCCGGCGCCGGTGCCCGCCGCGGGACCGCAGACCTATGCCAAGGCTCCGGTCCAGCCGCAGAACAACGGCAATGTGATGGTGATCAAATCCCCGGCTCTGGCCGAGCCGGAGGTTGCAAGCACAAGGGTAAGGCCATGATCCGCCTGTTCGGACGACATCCAGAGACCTATACCGACCAGGACGCCGGCGATCCCGGCACCCTCCATATCGAGGGCGTGCGCAAGCGCGCCATCGAGACCGGGCGGACGCGCCTTATCGTCACCGGCGCGATGTTCACGCTGGCCTTTTGCGTGATCGCCGGACGCATGGTGGACGTCACCATGCTGAAGGGGGTTTCGGCCAAGCCCTCCTATCAGACGCGCAGCACCGATCTTGAGATCGATCGCGCCGACATCGTCGACCGCAACGGCGTTCTTTTAGCCACCAGCCTCCCATCCGTCTCGCTTTACGCCCACCCGCGCGAAATCGTCGACAAGGCCGAGGCCGCCGAAAAAGTGGCCCGCGTGCTGCCCGACATCAATGCGGCCGAACTTCGGACGAAACTCCAGGGCGACCGGGCCTTCCTCTATCTGCGGCGCAATCTGACGCCCAAGCAGGAATATGCGATCAACGCGCTTGGCATTCCCGGTCTCTATTTCGAAAAGACCGAAAAGCGCGTCTATCCGCAGAGCGAACTGGCCGCTCATGTCGTCGGTCTGACCGATCTCGACAACAAGGGCATCGCGGGCATCGAGAAGACCTTCGAGAACGAGCTGATGGCGAGGCGCGATCCGCTGCGCCTGTCGATCGACATCCGCGTCCAGACCATTTTGCGCAACGAACTGGCGAAGACGGTCGCCGACTTCCATGCCATCGGCGCCACCGGCATGGTGATGGACGTCACCACCGGCGAACTTCTCGCCCTGGTGTCGCTGCCCGATTACAACCCCAACAATCTCGCCTCGGCGACCCCGGTGGCGATGTTCAATCGCGCGACGCTCGGCGTTTACGAGATGGGCAGCACCTTCAAGCTGTTCAACACGGCGGCGGCGCTTGATGCCGGCACCGCGACGCTGACCAGCACCTATGACGTGATGCACCGGATCAAGGTGGCGCGGTTCGAGATCTATGACTACCACCCGGAGAACCATCCGCTGACCGTGGCGGAGATCCTGAAGGTGTCCTCCAACATCGGCTCGGCGCGCATGGCCCTCGACCTCGGGGTCGAAAACCAGAAGGCATTCCTGACGCGGGTCGGCCTGACCCGGCCGGCCGCCGTCGAACTGCCTGAAATCGGCGCGCCCCTGGTGCCCAACCCCTGGCGCGAGATCAACAGCATGACGATCTCCTACGGCCATGGCATGGCGGTGTCGCCGTTGCATATGATGACGGGGGTCAGCGCCCTGGTGAACGGCGGCATCTTCCATCCCGCGACCCTGCTGAAACACGATCCCGACCAGCCGATCCCGGGCCAGCGGGTATTGAAGCCCGAGACCTCGAAGGTCATGCGCGACCTGATGCGCATGGTGGTGACAGAGGGAACCGGCGGCAAGGCCGCCGTGCCGGGTTATGAGGTCGGCGGCAAAACCGGCACCGCCGAAAAGAACGGGGCCGGCGGCTACCATCACAAGAGCCTGCTGTCCTCCTTCATCGCCACCTTCCCGACATCCAATCCCCGGTATCTGGTGCTGGCGATGATCGACGAACCCCAGGGCACCAAGGAAAGCTACGGCTTCGCCACCGCGGGCTGGACGGCGGCACCGGCGGTCGGCCGCGTGATCGCCGAAATCGGACCGCTTCTCGGCATCGTTCCGACGCCTGAGCTGTCCGACCGGGAAAAGGACAAGGCCCGCGTGGCGACCGACGCCTCCGGCAAATCGCATCGGGAGGTGACTTTTGCCAAAGCTGAGTGAACTGACAGGCGCCGCGCAGGGGGCCCCTCTCCCCGGAACCGACTGCGACATCCGGGGACTGACGGCTGATTCGCGCGCCGTCGGCCCCGGTTTCCTGTTCGCCGCCCTGCCGGGCACCCGGGCCGACGGACGGTCTTTCATCGATGACGCGGTGGCCCGGGGCGCCGTTGCGGTCCTGGCCCCGCCGGGAACCCGGATCGACCGGGACGACGTCCGTCTCGTCACGGACGACAATCCGCGCCGCCAGTTCTCTCTGATGGCCGCCCGCTTCCACCCCCGCCAGCCGGGGGTGATGGTTGCGGTCACCGGCACCAATGGAAAAACCTCGGTCGCCCATTTCTCCCGGCAGATCTGGACCCGGCTGGGTCTGGCCGCCGCCAGCCTGGGGACCATCGGCGTCACTGCGCCCGGCCGCGAGGAAAAGGGGTCCCTGACAACGCCGGATCCGGTCACGCTGCATCGGACCCTGGACGAACTGGCGGCGGACGGAGTGACCCATGCGGCGTTCGAGGCGTCGAGCCACGGGCTGGACCAGTTCCGCCTGGACGGGGTCCATGTCCGCGCGGCCGCCTTCACCAATCTCACCCGCGACCATCTCGACTATCATGGCAGCATGGAGGCCTACCGCCAGGCCAAGGCCCGGCTGTTCACCGAGGTGATGGCCCCGGGCGGCACCGCCGTGATCAATGCGGATTCGCCGGAGGCCGGATATTTTTCGGCCACGGCGCGCGCCCATGGCCACCGGGTCATGACCGTCGGCGCCGCCGGCGCCGACATCAGGATCATCGAAGCGGTCGCCACCCCCGGGGGCCAGGACATCGACCTGTCTGTGGCCGGGCAGCTTTACCAACTACATCTGCCGCTGGCCGGCTCCTTCCAGGCGGCCAATATCGTGGCCGCTCTGGGACTGGTCATCGCCACCGGCGCGGATCCCGCCGCCGCGGTCGGGACTCTCCCCACCCTTGAGGAAGTTCCCGGCCGGCTGCAGAAAGTGGCGACCACCGCGGCCGGCGCCACGATCTATGTCGATTTCGCCCACACTCCCGACGGGCTGGAGACCGCGCTCAAGGCGCTGCGCCCCCATGTCCGGGGCCGGCTGGTGGTGGTTTTCGGCTGTGGCGGCGACCGGGACAAGGGCAAGCGTCCTCTGATGGGGGCCATCGCCGCCAATCTCGCCGACACGGTCTTCGTCACCGACGACAATCCCCGCACGGAGAACGCCGCCGAGATCCGCGCCCAGGTGATGGCCGCCTGCCCCGGCGCGACCGAAGTGGACGACCGGGGACAGGCGATCCGTCTGGCTGTCCGCGGTCTGGCCGCGGGCGACCTGCTTGTGCTGGCGGGAAAGGGACATGAAACCGGCCAGATCCTCGGCGACAGGGTCCTGCCCTTCAGCGATCCCGCCGAAGCGCGCCGCGCGGTGGAGGACCTGGCATGATCCCGGTGCTGTGGTCCGCGGGCGACGCCCAGGCCGCGACCCGCGGCCGCCTTTCCGGCCGTCCCTGGCAGGCGGCGGGGGTTTCGATCGACAGCCGCAGCGTGATGACCGGCGATCTGTTCATTGCGCTGGCCGGCCCCAATCACGACGGTCATGACCATGTTGCGGCGGCCCTGGCGGCCGGGGCCGCGGCCGCCATGGTGCATCGCATCCCGGCCGGGCTCTCCCCGGACGCGCCGCTGCTGATCGTCGCCGACACCCGGGTCGGGCTCGAGGCGCTGGCCGCCGCCGCCCGCGCCCGCTCGTCGGCCCGGATCGTCGCCGTCACCGGCAGCGTGGGCAAGACCGGCACCAAGGAGATGCTGCGGCTGATTCTGGCTGGCGCCGGTCCGGCCCATGTCACCCAGGGCAATCTCAACAATCACTGGGGCGTGCCGCTGTCGCTCGCCCGTCTGCCGCGCGAGGCGTGCTTCGCGGTGTTCGAACTGGGCATGAATCATGTCGGCGAAATCGCGCCATTGACCTGCCTCGTGCGGCCCCATGTCGCGGTCATCACCAGCATCGAGGCGGTGCATCTGGCGCATTTTGCCTCGACCCGCCAGATCGCCGAGGCGAAGGCCGAGATCTTCCTCGGCGTCGAACCCGGCGGGCTTGCCGTTCTGCCGCGCGACAACCGCCATTTCAATTTCCTGTGCGACGCCGCGCGGGCGGCAGGCATCCGCCATGTCGAGGGTTTCGGCCATCATATCGACGCCGATGCCCGCCTTCTCGATGCCGCCGTCGACCCGGCCGCGACCCTGGTCTTCGCCCTCATTGGCGACGATGCCCTGAGCTACCGCGTGGGCGTGCCCGGTATGCAGTGGGCCACCAACAGTCTGGCCGCACTTCTGGCCGCCCGCGCCGTCGGGGTCGCGCCCGGTCGGGGCGCGCCGGCCCTGTCCGGCATGACCGCGCCCAGGGGACGCGGCGCCCGCAAGTGCCTTCCCTGGCACGGCGGCAGCATTGTCGTCATCGACGAGTCCTACAACGCCTCGCCCGTGTCCATGCGCGCGGCGATCTCCGCCCTGGGCCTGGCCGAGCGCCCGCGCGACGGCCGGCGCATCGCGGTGCTGGGCGACATGCTGGAATTGGGGGAGACCTCCCCAACGCTGCATGCCGGACTTGCCGAGACATTGGTCGAACAGAGGATCGATCTGGTGTTCACTGCCGGCGCTCTGATGCGCCATCTCCACGATGCCCTGCCGGAGGACCGCCGTGGCGGCCATGCCGGGGACGCCGACAGCGCGGCCCTCGCGGTCTGCCGCGCGCTCAAGGCGGGCGACGTGGTGATGGTCAAGGGGTCGGCCGGCAGCGCCATGGGTCGTGTTGTCAAGAAGCTCGAGGAAATGGCTGCGGCAAGCCTGCCGACCGTCGCCGGGACCTAGAGGAGAAGCCCTGATACATGCTTTACAACCTGTTGTTTCCGCTGGCTGATCAGGTCGGCCTCTTCAATCTGTTCAAATACATCACCTTCCGTACCGGCGGAGCGGTGGCGACGGCGCTTCTCATCTCGTTCCTGGCGGGTCCCGCGGTCATCCGCTGGCTCAAGCGCAAGCAGGGGCACGGCCAGCCGATCCGGACCGACGGCCCGGAAACCCATCTGCTGACCAAAAAGGGAACGCCCACCATGGGCGGCTTCCTGATTTTGCTGGCGGTGACACTGTCGACCCTGCTCTGGGCCGACCTGACCAATCCCTATGTCTGGATCGTCCTGATGGTGACGCTGGGGTATGGGCTGATCGGCTTCACCGACGACTATCTGAAGGTCAGCAAGCGCAACACCAAGGGCCTTCCCGGCAAGCTGAAGCTGGCGGGACAGATCGTGATCGCCTGCGTCGCCGCCGGCCTGATCACCCGGCTGGCGCCGGAGCAACTGTCCACCGCGATGACCGTCCCCTTCTTCAAGAATGTGCTGCTGCAACTGGGCTGGGGCTATCTGGCGATGGCGGTCTTCGTCATGGTCGGCGCGTCGAACGCGGTCAATATCACGGACGGCCTCGACGGTCTCGCGACCGTGCCGGTGATGATCGCGTCCGGCGTTTTCGCCCTGATCTCCTATCTGGTCGGCCATGCCGTGTTCGCCAACTATCTGCAGATCCATCATGTCCCCGGCGCCAGCGAACTGGCCGTTTTCTGCGGTGCGCTGGTGGGGGCGGGCCTGGGTTTTCTGTGGTTCAACGCCCCGCCGGCGCTGGTCTTCATGGGCGACACCGGATCGCTCGCCATGGGCGGCGCACTGGGCGCCATGAGCGTCGTCACCAAGCATGAGATCGTGCTCGCCATCGTGGGGGGTCTGTTCGTGCTCGAAACGGTGTCGGTGATCGTTCAGGTGGCGTCCTACAAACTGACCGGCAAGCGCGTCTTCCGGATGGCCCCGATCCACCATCACTTCGAAAAAAAGGGATGGGCCGAACCCACCGTGGTCATCCGTTTCTGGATCATCGCCTCGATCCTGGCCCTGGCCGGGCTCTCCACCCTGAAGCTGCGGTGAGGCGGTCATGGCTCTCGTTCCCTTCCTTCAGGGCAGAACAGTCGCGGTGATGGGTCTCGGCCGGTCCGGGACCTCGGCCGCGCGCGCCCTGACGGAAAGCGGCGCCAGGGTCCTGGTCTGGGACGACCGGGCCGACGCCAGGGCGCGGGCCCAGGCCGACGGGCTGTTCGTCGCCGATCTGGCCCATACCGACCTGTCGGGCCTTGCCCTGATGGTCTGGAGTCCCGGCATTCCCCACCCCCATCCGCCGCGCCATCCGGTGGCGGAACGGGCCCGCAGCCTGGGGGTACGTCTGGTGTGCGACGTCGATCTCCTGCTGACCGCCGCCAGGGCCGCGCAAAGCGTCGGCATCACCGGCACCAATGGCAAATCGACGACGACAACTCTCACCGCCCATGTCCTGGCCGCGGCGGGCCGGCAGACCGCGGTCGGCGGCAATCTCGGCACGCCCGCGCTCGACCTGCCCACGCTGGACGGCCAGGGGACCTATGTCCTGGAACTGTCCTCCTACCAGTTGGAGCTGCTGGACCGTGCGGGCTTCGACGTGGCGGTGCTGCTCAATATCACGCCGGACCATCTGGGCCGCCACGGCGGTCTCGACGGATATGTCGCGGCCAAGGCCAGCCTGTTCGACCGCCTGCGTCCGGGCGGCGTGGCAATCGTCGGCACCGATGACATCCACGGACGCGACATCGCGCACCGGCTGGCCGGGAAAGCCCGGGTGGTTCCCCTGTCGGTTGAAAGGCCGGTCGGCGGCGGCGTATTCGCGCCCGACGGCATCCTGACCGATGACAGCGAGGGCGGCGCCCGGCGGATCATCGACCTGTCCGCCCTGCCCCACCTTCCCGGCCGGCACAACTGGCAGAATGCCTGCGCCGCCTATGCCGTCGCCCGCGCCCGGGGGATCGCCCCGGAAGACATCGCCCGGGCGATCGAAAGCTATCCCGGGCTGGCCCATCGCCAGGAACTGGTCGGACGCATCGGCCCCGTCGCCTATGTCAACGACAGCAAGGGCACCAACGCCGATGCCGCCGAGAAGGCTCTGCTCTGCTATGACAATATCTACTGGATCCTGGGCGGACAGCCCAAGGAGGGCGGGATCGACAGCCTGGCTCCGCTGTTTCCGCGCGTCCGGAAGGCCTTTCTGATCGGCGACGCCACCGACGCCTTCGCCGCCACGCTGAAGGACAGGGTCGCGACGGAACGCTGCGGCACGCTGGATGTGGCGGTCGGGCGCGCCCATGCCTGCGCCCAGGCGGACGGCCTGCCGGGGGCGGTCGTGCTGCTGTCCCCGGCCTGCGCCTCCTGGGACCAGTTCAAAAGTTTCGAACATCGGGGTGACGTGTTCCGCACTCTGGTCGGCCGTCTGAGCGCCGGGGGGAAAGCCGCATGATCCTGCTCGGGCGCACAGACACCTCCGTCATCGGCCGCTGGTGGTGGACCGTCGATCGCTGGACCATGGCGGCGCTGGCCGGTCTGGTCGCCGTCGGCGCCCTTCTGATCATGGCCGCAAGCCCGGCGGTGGCCGAACGCATCGGCGCCGACCACTTTCATTTCGTGCGCCGCCAGTTCGTCTTCCTGCCTCCGGCATTGATGGTGATTTTCGCGGTGTCCCTGCTGTCGCCCCGCAATATCCGGCGGCTCGCCTGCTTCGGCTTCCTGGCCGCCGTGGCCCTGATGGCCATGACCCTGCTGGTCGGCCAGGAAATCAAGGGCGCCACCCGCTGGGTCTCGCTTGCCGGGATCTCCGTCCAGCCGTCCGAATTCGTCAAGCCCTGCTTCGCCGTGGTCGCCGCCTGGATGTTTTCCGAACAGCGTCTCAGCGAGAATTTTCCCGGTAATATCGTCGCGGTCGGCCTCTACCTCATGGTCGCCTGCCTGCTGCTGCTGCAACCCGACGTCGGCATGACCCTGGTGGTGTCCTCCGTCTGGTTCGTCGAGTTCTTTCTGGCCGGGCTGCCGGTCCTCTGGGTGCTGATGGGCATGATCGGCGGACTGGCGGGACTGGTCGGCGCCTATTTCACCTTCAGCCATGTGGCCAGCCGCATCGACCGCTTCCTCGATCCCTCGGCCGGCGACAGCTATCAGGTGACGACGGCGCTTCAGGCGTTCCATTACGGCGGCTTCTTCGGGCGCGGCCCCGGCGAGGGCCGGGGCAAGGCGGTTCTGCCCGACGCCCATACCGATTTCATCATGGCGGTGGCCGGCGAGGAGTTCGGGCTGATTCTCTGCCTGCTGGTGGTGGGGCTGTTCGCCTTCATCGTGCTGCGCGGTTTCGCCCGCATGCTGACCGAGGAAAATCTGTTCATCCTTCTCGCCACATCCGGCCTGCTGGTGCAGTTCGGCCTCCAGGCGATCATCAACATGGCCTCCACCCTGCATCTGATGCCCACCAAAGGCATGACGCTGCCCTTCATTTCCTATGGCGGGTCCTCGATGCTGGCGCTGGCGCTCGGCATGGGCATGGTGCTGGCCCTGACGCGCAAGCGCTACGGACGGGAGGGCTGGGAATGAGCGCGTCTCCTCGCCCGATTCTGCTGACCGCCGGCGGCACCGGCGGACATGTCTTTCCCGCCGAGGCCCTGGCCGCCGAACTGGCCGGGCGCGGCCGGACCCTGGCATTCGTGACGGATCGGCGGGGCCAGGCCTATGGCGGCGCCCTCGGCCGGGTCGACATCCATCGCATCAGTGCCGGCGGCATCGCCGGGCGGGGCCCTCTCGCCCGGCTGGCATCGATCGCCGCCCTGGGACTGGGCTTTCTTCAGGCGCGCGCCCTGATCCGCCGTCTGTCCCCGGCCGCGATCGTCGGATTCGGCGGGTACGCCTCGGTTCCCGCCATGGCGGCCGGCGCCTGGACCGGCGTGCCGACCCTGATGCATGAACAGAACGCCGTTCTGGGCCGTGCCAACCGGATGCTCGCCGGGCGTGCCGATCTGATTGCCACCTCCTTTGCCGACGTCAGCCATGTCGCCCCGGGGAACCGGGACAAAATCGTCCATGTCGGCATGCCGGTCCGGCCCGCCGTGGCCGCCCGCCGCGAGGGCGAGACGCCGCTGCTGTCCGCCGACGGCCCCATCCGGATCGTCGTTCTGGGGGGATCGCAGGGCGCCCGCATCCTGTCGGAGGTCATTCCGGCGGCCCTGACCGCTCTGCCAGAGGCCCTGCGCCGGCGCCTCCATCTGGCCCAGCAATGCCGGCCCGAGGACCTGGACATGGTCCGCCGCGCCTATGAGGGCAGCGGCATCGAGGCGACCCTGGCCTCCTTCTTCGACGACATTCCCGACCGGTTGGGCAGCGCGCATCTGGTGATCGCCCGGTCGGGCGCCTCGACCGTCGCCGAACTGACGACGCTGGGCCGCCCGTCGATCCTCGTCCCCTATGCCTTTGCCGTCGACGATCATCAGACCGCCAATGCCCGCGCGCTGGAACGCGCGGGCGCCGCGTGGCTGATCCCGCAGCCGGCCTTCGACGCCGACACTCTCGGCCGGCGCCTTCTGTCCCTGTTCTCCGATCCCGCTCAGCTCGCCAGGGCGGCGGCAAACGCCCGTGCGGCCGGCATTCCCGATGCCGCACGACGCCTAGCCGACCTTGTCGACCACCTGACCGGGGCCACTTCTGAGGTTGTTCCATGAGATCCCTGCCGCTTTCCATCGGCACCGTCCATTTCGTCGGCATCGGCGGCATCGGCATGAGCGGCATCGCCGAGGTCATGCATAATCTGGGCTATGACGTCCAGGGATCGGACATCGCCGCCAATGCCAATGTGAAACGCCTGCGCGGTCTCGGGATCACCGTCCAGATCGGTCATGCCGAGGAAAATCTGGGAGATGCCCGGGTCGTCGTGATCTCGTCCGCCGTCAAGGCGGACAATCCCGAGGTGGTCGCAGCCCGCAGCCGGCTGGTCCCGGTGGTTCGCCGCGCCGAAATGCTGGCGGAGCTGATGCGGCTCAAATGGGCGATTGCCATCGGTGGCACCCACGGCAAAACCACGACCACATCGCTGATCGCGGCGATGCTGGACGCCGCCGGGGTCGATCCCACCGTCATCAACGGCGGCATCATCAACGCCTATGGCACCAACGCCCGCCTGGGCGCCGGCGACTGGGCGGTGGTGGAGGCCGACGAATCCGACGGCACCTTCACCAAGCTGCCGGCAACGATCGCGGTCGTCACCAACATCGACCCCGAACATCTCGATTTCTACGGTACCTTCGAAAAGGTCCGCGACGCCTTCCGGACCTTCGTCGAGAACATCCCCTTCTACGGCTTCGCGGCGCTTTGCATCGACCATCCCGAGGTCCAGGCCCTGCTGCCCAGGGTGCCGGACCGCAAGATCATCACCTACGGCTTCAATCCCCAGGCCGACGTGCGCGCCGCCAATGTGACGATCACCCCCGAGGGCGCGACCTATGACGTCGTCATCACCGACCGGCTGCATGGCACGCGGCGCACCATCGAGGGCGTCCGCCTGCCGATGCACGGACGGCACAATGTCCAGAATTCCCTGGCCGCCGTCGCCGTGGCCACCGAACTGGGTTATTCCGACGAGGTCGTGCGCAACGGCCTCGGAACCTTCGCCGGCGTCAAGCGGCGGTTCACCCGGACCGGGGAGAGCGGCGGCGTCACCGTGATCGACGATTACGGCCATCATCCGGTTGAGATCGCCGCGGTGCTGCGGGCCGCCCGCGACGCCACCCGGGGCCGGGTCATCGCCGTCGTTCAGCCGCACCGCTTCACCCGCCTCAAGAGCCTGTTCGAGGAATTCTGCACCTGCTTCAACGACGCCGACGCCGTTGTCGTCGCCGACGTCTATCCGGCCGGAGAGACCCCCATTGAAGGGGTCAACCGCGATGCGCTGGTCGACGGCCTGCGATCGCACGGGCATCACAAGGTGCTGGCCCTGCCGACCGCCGACTCCCTGGCCGGGATCGTCCATGCCGAAGCCGAACCGGGCGATCTGGTGGTCTGCCTCGGCGCCGGCAGCATTTCCACCTGGGCGCATGCCCTGCCGGCGCAACTCGACGCGCTGGCGGCCGGCGCCCCTCTGCCGAAACCGGGGGAATAGCCGATGACGGCCGCCTCCGCATCCCCCCTGATCGACCGTCTGCCCCCGGTGCGCGGGCGTCTTGAGGCCAATGCCAACCTGGCCCGGACGACCTGGTTCCGGGTCGGCGGCCCGGCCGAGGTCCTGTTCCGGCCGTCCGACGCCGATGATCTGGCGGCCTTCCTGGCGGCCCGGCCGCGGGACATTCCGGTGACGGTGGTGGGCGTCGGCTCCAATCTTCTGGTCAGGGACGGCGGAGTGCCGGGCGTCGTGATCCGGCTTGGCCGCGAATTCGCCGCAATCGACATCGAGGATGACCGCCTTCTCGTCGGTGCCGGCGCCCTTGACCTCACCGTGTCGACCGCCGCCTGGGAAGCCGGCCTGACCGGACTGGAGTTCCTGTCCGGCGTGCCGGGAACCATCGGTGGAGCGCTGCGCATGAACGCCGGAGCCTACGGCGGCGAGATGAAGGACATTACCCTGGCCGCCCGGGCCCTCGACGGAAACGGCGTCATGCAGGACCTGGATCCGGCGGCCCTGGGCTTCGCCTACCGGCACTCCGACGTCGCGGCGGACTGGATCTTCATCGACGCCCTGCTCCAGGCAAGCCGGGACGAGGCCGAGGCGATTGCGGGACGGATGGCCGCCATCCGGACGATGCGCGAGGACAGCCAGCCGCTGCGGACCCGCACCGGTGGTTCGACCTTCGCCAATCCTCCGGGACACAAGGCCTGGCAGCTGATCGATGCCGCCGGCTGCCGCGGCCTGACCCGCGGCGGCGCCCAGGTTTCAGAAAAACATTGCAATTTTCTTATTAACACCGGTACCGCCAGCGCGGCCGATATCGAGGACCTGGGCGAAGAGGTTCGCCGCAGGGTTTTCGACACATCGGGGGTCACGCTGCATTGGGAAATCCGCCGTATCGGCCTTCGAGACAGGAATGAATAGAATGAGCAAGCGTGTTGTCGTCCTGATGGGGGGATTCTCGGTCGAGCGCGAGGTGTCGCTGGTCTCCGGCGCCGCCGTGGCGGGCGCCCTGGAGAAGGCCGGGTATGCCGTTGCCACCATCGACGTGCGACGCGACCTGCGCACATTGGTGGGCGGCCTGATCGCGGCCAAGCCCGCCGTGGTGTTCAACGCCCTGCATGGCCGCTACGGCGAGGATGGATCGATCCAGGGCATCCTCGATATCATGCGGATCCCCTACACCCATTCCGGACTTCTGGCTTCGGCGCTCGCGATGGACAAGCCGATGGCCAAGCAGGCCTTCACCGCCGCCGGCATTCCGGTTCCGGAAGGAAAGATCGTCTCGAAGGCCGACATCCTGGCGGGTGATGTCCTGCCGCGTCCCTATGTCCTGAAGCCCCTGAACGAGGGCTCCTCCGTCGGCGTCCACATCGTCAGGGAGGGTGACAATGCCAGCCCGCTTGAGGGCGGGGACTGGCCCTTCGGCGATTTCGCCATGGCGGAACGTTTCATTCCCGGCCGCGAACTGACGGTCGGCGTCATGGGCGACAAGGCGCTGGGCGTCACGGAAATCACGTCGGAGCGCGGCTTTTACGATTACACCGCGAAATACGCGCCCGGTGGATCGGTGCATCTGATCCCCGCCCCCTTGCCGCCGGCGGTGTTCGAGCGCGCGAAGGCGCTTTCGGTCAAGGCGCATCAGACATTGGGCTGCCGGGGCGTCAGCCGCGCCGACCTCCGCTATGACGACAGCAAGGGCGAGGATGGTCTTTATGTTCTGGAGGTCAACACCCAGCCCGGCATGACCAGCACCTCGCTGGTCCCCGAACAGGCCGCGCATGCCGGCATCAGCTTTGTCGATCTCGTGACCTGGATGGTGGAGGCCGCCCGATGCGACGGATGAACGACATCACCATCGACTTCGACGGACATCTGGATCCGGCCGCACCGGCCGGCCGCCCGGCCAGAGGCGGACGCGGATCCCGCCTGCTGTTGCATCGGCGCTGGTTCTCGCCGATCCAGCGCCGCAGGATGCGCCATGCGACAGTGGCCCTGCTGGTGATCGGCGGCGGACTGGTGTTTCCGGCATGGCTCGTCCGCTCCGGAACCGGCGCCCATCTCTACGAAAACCTGTCCCACGAGGCGATCGCGCTTTCGGGCCGCGCCGGCTTCCGTGTCGAGGACATTTTCGTCGAAGGCCGTACCCGCACCCCGCGCGACCAGATCATGAACGCGCTTCGGATCGAGCGCGGCGATCCGATCCTCGGCATCGACCTCGCCGCCACCCGGCAGCGGCTGGAGGAGATCTCCTGGGTCAAGTCCGCAAGCATCGAACGGCGTCTGCCCGGTATCGTCCATCTCCGGATCAGCGAACGCGCCCCGATCGTTCTCTGGCAGAATCAGGGGCGTTATTACCTTGTGGACCGCGAGGGCCAGATCGTCGGCGACGAGATCGAGGAATATGCCGATCTGCCTTTGATGGTAGGCGAAGGCGCGCCCGACCATGCCGCAGAGCTGATTGATCTTTTGAATTCGGAACCCGACCTGAAAAAGCGGGTCAAGGCGGCGCAGTGGGTCGGCGACCGGCGCTGGAATGTCACGCTGGATCGCACCAGCGGCGGCATCGACGTCCGGCTGCCGGAGGACGAGCCGCAGACGGCCTGGCATGCGCTGGCGGGGTTCGACCGCGACCAAAGTCTACTGGAACGAAAGGTGACACTGATCGATATGCGTCTGCCTGACCGGCTGATCGTCCGTTCGTCCGGGGGAGCCGAGGAATCGGCGATCGCCGTTCCCCTGAAACGCAAGCCTCACCCCGGCAAGGACGCATGAGCACCATGCCCAAAGCGAAACTGCGCCACGGACTGATCGCAGCCCTTGACGTCGGCACCACCAAGGTGTGCTGCTTCATCGCGCGCACCACGGACGACGGCAATCTGCGCGTGGTGGGGATCGGCCATCAACTGTCGCGCGGCATGCGCAACGGCGCGGTTGTCGATATGGAGGAGGCGGAAACCGCCATCCGCGCAGCCGTCGACGCGGCCGAGCAGATGGCTGAGGACCGGGTCCGTGAAGTCCTGGTCAATGTGTCCGGCGGCCAGCCTGTGTCGAACAATGTGACGGTCGAGGTCGCGGTCAACGGCCATGAGATCGGCGACCAGGACATTCGCCGGATGCTGGATCATGCGCGGCATCACGCGCAGAGCTCCGAGCGCGATCTGATCCATTCGATTCCGATCGGATTCACGGTGGACGGCAATGACGGTATCCGCGACCCGCGCGGCATGTTCGGCGACAGCCTGGCCGTCACCATCCATCTGGTCAGCGCCAACCCCGGACCGGTTCGCAATCTGTCGACGGTCGTCCACCGATGCCACCTCGACATCGAGGCGCGGGTCGCGTCCGCCTATGCCTCCGGTCTCGCCTGCCTGGTCGATGACGAACGGGATCTTGGCGTGACCTGCATCGATATGGGAGGCGGCACCACCACCATCGCGGTTTTCCAGGGCGGCCATCTGATGCACACGGACACCATTCCGGTGGGCGGCGTCCATGTGACCAACGACATCGCACGCGGCCTGTCGACGCCTCTGGTGCACGCGGAACGCATGAAAACGCTTTACGGCAGCGCCCTGCCCTCCCCGTCCGACGACCGGGAAATCCTGAAAGTTCCCCTGGTCGGGGAGGATGAGGACGGAGCGACCAACCAGGTGCCCCGTTCCATGCTGGTGCAGATCATCCAGCCACGCCTGGAGGAAACGTTCGAACTTGTCCGCAGCCATCTGGAGGCGGGCGGATTCGACAAGATCGCCGGACGACGTGTCGTTCTCACCGGCGGGGCCGCGCAGATGCAGGGGGCACGCGATCTGGCGGCGATGGTTCTCGACAAACAGGTCCGGCTTGGCCGTCCGATCGGCATGCAGGGACTTCCGGAAGCGACGAACGGACCGGCCTTTTCGACCTGTGCCGGACTGCTGCGATACGCCGTCCTCAGCGGACAGGCCGATACGCAGACCCGTTCGGCGCGGCCACAGCAGGTTGCGGAGGGTGGGCGATTGTCACGGATCGGCTCATGGCTGCGCAAAAACTTCTGACATGTAAAAGCACGCACGACACGTTCACACGATATTCAGCGCGGAGGGTACCACGATGATCAATTTCCATCCCAGCAACACCGGAGAGCTAAAGCCCCGGATCACCGTGATCGGCGTCGGCGGTGCCGGCGGCAACGCGGTCAACAACATGATCCAGTCGCATCTTGAGGGGGTCGAGTTCATCGTCGCCAATACCGATGCCCAGTCGATGGCGCAGTCCAGGACCGACCGGCGCATCCAGCTCGGCGCCAACGTGACCCAGGGACTGGGCGCGGGCGCCCGGCCGGATATCGGCCGTGCCGCCGCGGAAGAGGCGCTGGAGGAGATCATCGCCCAGATGCAGGGCAGCAACATGGTCTTCATCACCGCCGGGATGGGCGGCGGCACCGGCACCGGCGCCGCCCCGGTGATCGCACGGGCGGCCCGCGAGCATGGCATCCTGACGCTTGGCGTGGTGACCAAACCCTTCAACTTCGAAGGACAGCACCGCATGCGTCTGGCAGAGGCCGGGATCGAGGAACTGTCGCAATATGTCGACACCCTGATCATCATCCCGAACCAGAACCTGTTCCGCATCGCGTCTGAGCGCACGACCTTCGCCGACGCCTTCAAGATGGCCGACGATGTGCTGTATTCGGGCGTGCGCGGCGTCACCGATCTGATGATCATGCCAGGCCTGATCAACCTCGACTTCGCCGACATCCGGACCGTGATGAGCGAGATGGGCAAGGCGATGATGGGCACCGGCGAGGCCGAGGGCGAGAAGCGGGCGCTGGATGCGGCTGAAGCCGCCATCAACAACCCGCTGCTGGAGGACATCTCCATGAAGGGCGCGCGCGGCGTGCTCATCAACATCACCGGCGGCCTGGACATGACCCTGTTCGAGGTCGACGAGGCGGCCAACCGCATCCGCGACGAAGTCGACCCGGACGCGAACATCATCTTCGGTTCGACCTTCGACGAGAAGCTGGAAGGCAAGATGCGGATCTCGGTCGTCGCCACCGGCATCGAGGCCGCATCCCAGGCGCAGCCGCGCCCGACCCTGATCTCGCTGGTCGATCAGAAGCGCCAGGCGCAGCCGTCGCTCGCCGTCAAGTCCGGCCCGACCCTGGCCGAGCGTGTCGCCGGCACCGCGCCGATCTTCCACGGCGCCGCCACCGCCGCCCAGCCGACCACGGTGCATGAGGACGCCCTCGACGCCGCCCTGGCGCCGCAGCCCGCCGTCGCCCAGACCGAGGCCCAGCCGGCGATGACCCGGGCGGAGACCGTCCCGGCGTTTTCGGCCCGGACCGAGCCGGCCCCGGTCCTGCGGACCGAGCCCACCCTGTCGATCCGCGCCGAACCGTCTCTCCGGCCGGAGCCGTCGCTGCGGGCCGATCCGGCGCAAGGCAGCCTCCGGATGGAAAGCCCGGCACCGCGCGCCGAGCACCGCCCCGCCGCACCGGCGGCCAGCTACGCTGTCGCCAGCCAGCGTCCCCAGCCCGAGCCGGAACCGGCGCGCGAGCCGCACCGGCGCAGCAGCTTCCTGAACCGCCTGGCGGGTCATGTGAAGCCGGCCGCCCACCATGCCCCGGCGCAACCGCAACCTCAGCCGGCCGCCCCCGAGGCCCCGGCCGAACGCGCGGCCCAGGTCACGCCCTCGACCCGGATCAGCCCGGCGGACCGCCTGCCGACGTCGCGCAATGACGAGGATCTGCTCGAGATCCCGGCTTTCCTGCGTCGTCAGGCAAACTGACCGGCAGGTGCCCCCGGGCACCGGGCGGGAAATGACAAAGGGCGTGACGCGGATGACCTCCGTGTCACGCCCTTCCCTTTTTCGCCCGCGCCGGACCGCGGCAACGACCAACTTACAATTGATGACCGATGATCACCATCTCCGGAAAGCTCCACCGGATCGGACTGAAACAGTTAACATCTGTTTTCGGGCGCTTTCAACTAACATATTGTTTTTAAACGATTTAAACTAAACTGGTCAGTGTAATAAATCGTAACAATGATTGATTTGAGCGCTTCCGCGGCCGCTGTTAGATCTATAGCGTCAAAATCAGTTGTATCTTGAAGGTTTCCTTTATGTTCGACAGCGGCGTGCCCTTTGAAAGCTTCCCGGCCCCCGGATCCGACGGTCTGGCCCAGCAGTCGCCGATCTTCGCAGGCGCCCCCTCCGGCGCCCAGAGGCAAAAGACTCTGAAGAGCGCCATCAGCTGCACCGGCGTCGGCCTGCATTCGGGCGCCAAAGTGACCATGTCGCTGCGTCCGGCCGCCCCGGACACCGGGATCGTGTTCCGTCGCACCGATATCACCGGCGGCGGCGCCATCATTCCGGCGCTTTGGTCGAATGTGTCGGACACCCGCCTCAACACCAGCATTTCCAATTCCAAGGGTGTCGGTGTCCACACGATCGAACATCTGATGGCCGCCCTGGCGGGCATGGGTGTCGACAATGTGTTCGTCGATATCAATGGCCCCGAGGTTCCGGTCATGGACGGCAGCTCCGCGCCGTTCCTGTTTCTGATCGAATGCGCGGGCCTGACCGAACAGCACGCCCCGCGCCGCGCGATCCGGATCCTGAAGCGGGTTCAGGTGGTCGATGGCGACCGCCGCGCCACACTGACGCCCGGCTCCAGTTTTTCCCTCCGGGTCGAGATCGATTTCCCGGTCGAGGCGATCGGCCGGCAGGAGTGCTATCTGCCTCTGACCGCCAGCTCCTTCAAGGAGGAGGTCAGCCGCGCCCGCACCTTCGGTTTTGAACGGGAGGTGGCCGCCATGCATGCCGCCGGCCTCGGAAAAGGCGGCACCCTGGACAATGCCGTGGTCATCGCCAATGACGGAGAGAAGGTCCTGAACGAGGGCGGCCTGCGCTACGAGGACGAGTTCGTCCGTCATAAGACCCTGGATGCGGTCGGCGATCTTGCCCTTGCCGGCGCCCCGATCATCGGTCACTTCCATGGTGTCCGGAGCGGTCACGCGATCAACAACCGTCTGCTCCGCGCCCTGTTCGCCGATCGCGGCGCCTGGACCATGGTCCCCCTGGGGGATGCAGAAGTGCAGGCTTCCGCCATTTTTGCCGCCCGGCGCCCACTGGTCGCGGCGATCTCCGCCTGAGCCTTCAGCTCGTTGTCGATTTCGCGGGCCGGCGTGATATAGTCTCGCCGGCCCGAATCGTTTTCCAGAGCAGGTAATGTCTATCCACCTCAATTCCCGCGTGCTCGCCGCAGTCTTCGCCATCGTCACGTTCCTGCCGTTCCTTGGTGGTTGTGCCGGAGACGATCCCGTCAAAGAAAATTACAAGGAGCTTCCGGTTGAGGAGCTCTACAACAATGCGATGGATCTTCTGAAAGATGGATCCTACGACAAGGCGGCCCGCGCCTTCGATGAGGTGGAACGCCAGCCCCCCTATTCGGTCTGGGCGACCAAGGCGCAGCGCATGGCCGCCTATTCGCATTACGAACACAACAAGTTCGATGATGCGATCAATTCACTGGACCGGTTCATCCAGCTCCACCCGGGGCATAAGGACGCCGCCTACGCCTACTATCTGAAGGCGCTGTGCTTCTACGAGCAGATCGCCGACGTCAACCGCGACCAGAGGATGACGGCGAACGCGCTCAAATCGTTGCAGGAGGTCGTGGATCGCTTCCCGACCAGCAAATATGCCCGCGATGCCCGGATGAAGGCCGATCTGGCCCGCGACCATCTGGCCGGCAAGGAAATGGCGGTCGGACGCTGGTACGAGCAGCAGGGCCAGTATCTCGCGGCGATCAACCGTTACCGGCTGGTCCTCGACAATTACCAGACCACCACCCATGTGCCGGAAGCGCTGCACCGGCTGGCAGAATGCTACGAAACGCTGGGCCTTCAGGATGAGGCGCAGAAGGTTGCGGCCGTCCTTGGCTACAACTACCCCGGCGATCAGTGGTACGCCGACAGCTACAAGCTCGTGAAGGGACTGGCGCCGAAACCGGACCAGGAGGACCACGGCTGGTTCGGCTGGCTGTGGTGACCGGCGCGCGCCATGCTGGCAGGACTGTCGATCCGCGACGTCGTCCTCATTGACCGGCTCGATCTCGGATTCCGGCCGGGACTGTCCGTCCTGACCGGCGAGACCGGCGCCGGCAAGTCGATCCTTCTCGATTCGCTGGGGCTGGCCCTGGGCGCCCGGTCCGAAAGCGGTCTTGTCCGACAGGGCGCGAACCAGCTTTCGGTCAGTGCCGAATTCTCCCTTTCCCCCGATCATCCCGCCTTTGCCATTCTCGCCGAACAGGCCATCGACGGCGCGCCCGATCTGGTGCTGCGCCGGGTGGTATCGGCCGACGGGCGGTCCCGCGCCTTCGTCAACGACCAGCCCGTCAGCGTCGGACTGCTGCGCCGTCTGGGCGAATGCCTGGTCGAAATCCACGGACAGTTTGAAAGCCATGGCCTCCTCGACCCGGCGACCCACCGCGACGTGCTCGACGCCTTCGGTGCCGTCGACCCGATGCCGCTGCGCGCCGCCTGGCGTCAATGGCAGGAGGCCGTCAAGGCCCGCCGCGAGGCTGACGAGACCCTGGCGAAAGCGCGGGCCGAGGAGGATTTTCTGCGCCACGCCGTCGAGGAACTGGCGGCGCTCGATCCTCGGCCGGGCGAGGAGACGGAACTGGCCGAACGCCGCGGCGTGATGATGCATGGCGAAAAGCTGCTGGAGGCCTTAAGCGCCGCCCAGCAGTCGCTGACCCACAAGGGCGAGGTCGAGTCCAGCCTGCGCGCCGCCCAACGCGCCCTGGAACGCGTGGCCGACAAGGCCGACGGGCGGCTTGATCCGGTGATCGCGGCCCTGGATCGCGCGGCCGTGGAAGCCGCCGAGGCCCAGGGCCTGCTGGAAAAGGTGTCTTCGACCATCGACCTCGACCCGGGAGCCCTGGAGAAAGTGGAGGAACGGCTGTTTTCCCTCCGGTCCGTGGCCCGCAAGCATGGCATCGAGGTCGACGCGCTGCCCGCCTTGCGGCAACGGCTGGCGAGCCAGTTGGCCGCCATTGACGCGGGGGGCGATCTTCGCGACCGGCTGGCGCGGCAGGAACTGGCGGCCCGGACCGCCTTTGCCGAACTGGCCGGCACAACCTCCCGCCACCGGATCGCCGCCGCAGAGCGGCTGGACCGTGCGGTTTCCCGCGAACTGCCGCCCCTGAAGCTGGAACGCGCCATTTTCCGCACAAGGGTCGAAACCCTGCCGGAGGCGGACTGGTCGGAGTCCGGACAGGACCGCGTTTCCTTCGAGGTGGCCACCAACCCCGGCATCGCCCCGGGCCCCCTCGCCAAGATCGCCTCCGGCGGAGAGCTGTCCCGCTTCATGCTGGCGCTGAAAGTGGTTCTGGCCCGCACTTCCCCTATTCCCACCATCGTGTTCGACGAGGTGGACAGCGGCATCGGCGGCGCCGTGGCGGCCGCGGTGGGCGAACGTCTCTCCCGGCTGGCCCGGGATCTTCAGATCCTGGTCGTCACCCACTCGCCCCAGGTGGCGGCGCAGGGGGAACATCACTGGCATGTCGCGAAGTCCAGCCGCGGCAACAGCACGACCGTAACCCGTGTGACGGCCCTGGCGCATGACCAGCGGCGCGAAGAGATCGCCCGCATGCTGTCGGGCGCGGAAGTCACCCCGGAGGCCCGCGCCGCCGCTGAAAGCCTGCTGGCGCGGCCCGCCCTTTAGCGCCAGGCCTCCGGGGAAGGTTTCAGGATGGAGCATCCCCATTGACCGGCGCCGCCAATCCGGCCATGGTCGGCCCATCATCCCCCAGGACATCGGAAACCGCCCCCGCATGACGCCCCGCATTCCCGTCGATCAGTTGACACCCTTGGATGCCGCCGCCGAACTGGCCGGGCTGGCGGCGGAGATCGCCTCTCACGATCGCGCCTATTATCAGGCGGATGCGCCCTCCATCACCGATGCCGACTATGACGCCTTGCGCCAGCGTAACGCCGCGATCGAAGCCCGGTTCCCCGAACTGGTGCGGGCCGACAGCCCCAGCCGGCGCGTGGGCGCGGCGCCATCCGAAGGATTCGGCAAAGTCCGGCACGCCCGCCCCATGCTGTCGCTCGACAACGCCTTTACCGATGAGGACGTGCGCGAGTTCGACCAGAAAATCCGACGGTTCCTGGGGCTGGAGGACGACCAGCCGGTGGAAATGGTGGCGGAACCCAAGATTGACGGCCTGTCCATCAGCCTGCGTTACGAGAAGGGCCGTTTCATACAGGGCGCGACACGCGGCGACGGGTCGGAGGGCGAGGACGTGACCGCCAATCTTCTGACCATCGCGGATCTGCCCAAGGTGCTGAGCGGGGACGCTCCCGACGTCCTGGAGGTCCGGGGCGAGGTCTATATGCTGCGGTCGGACTTTTTCGCGATGAACGAGGCCCGCAAGGCGGCGGGCGACAAGACGCTGTTCGCCAACCCGCGCAATGCCGCCGCCGGATCGTTGCGCCAGCTTGATGCGACGATCACGGCCTCTCGGCCCTTGAGCCTGTTCTGCTATGCCTCGGGCGAGGCGAGCGAACCCGTGGCCGAAACCCATTGGGGATTTCTGAACCGGCTGCGGGACTGGGGGTTCAAGGTCAATGACCGGGTCCGGCTGTGCCAGGGCGTCGAGGAGGTTCTTGCCTTCTACCACGCCATCGGATCGGAACGGGCGGCGCTGCCCTATGACATCGACGGGGTCGTCTACAAGGTCAACCGCCTCGACTGGCAGACCCGCCTGGGTCAGGTCAGTCGCAGCCCCCGCTGGGCGACGGCCCACAAATTTCCGGCGGAGCAGGTCGAAACGGTGCTCCGCGAGATCGCCATCTCGGTGGGCCGGACCGGTGCGCTGACCCCTTATGCGATCCTCGATCCCGTCACGGTCGGCGGCGTGGTGGTCGGCCGCGCCACCTTGCACAACGAGGACGAGATCATGCGTAAGGACTTCCGGGCCGGCGACACGGTCCTGATCCAGCGCGCCGGCGATGTCATCCCGCAGGTGGTCTCCGTCACCCTCGCCAAGCGTCCTGAAGACGCCCGCCCTTTCGTCCCGCCGGAGGTATGCCCGGTCTGCGGCAGTCTCGCGGTAAAGCCGGAGGGCGAGGCCATCCGCCGCTGCACCGGCGGCCTGACCTGTGACGCCCAGCGGGTGGAACGGCTGATTCATTTCGCGTCGCGCCGCGCCTTCGACATCGAGGGACTGGGCGAAAAGAACGTGGAATTCCTGTTCAGCACCGGCCGCATCCGAAGCCCCGCCGATATTTTCCGGCTGGAGGAGGCCGAAAAGGACACGCTTCTGCCGCTCAAGACCCAGCCCGGCTGGGGCGCCCGGTCCACGCAGAAGCTGTTCGATGCCATCCGGGCGCGGCGGGTCATTCCCCTGGACCGCTTCATCCTGGCCCTTGGCATTCGCCAGGTGGGCGAGGCCACGGCCCGGCTGCTGGCGCGGCATTACCATTCCTTCGACGGATGGAACAGCGCCATGCGCGCCGCCGCGGCCGAACGGGAAAGCGGCGGCGAGGCCTGGCAGCAATTGACCGCCATCGATCAGATCGGGCCGGGAGTGGCGGGTGACATCGCCGACTTCTTCCGCGAGGAGCACAATCTCAAGGCGCTGGAGGATCTGGCCGGCCAGCTTGAGCGGATCGAGGATTTCGTCCAGGCCAGCGCAACCTCGCCGGTGGCCGGCAAGACAGTGGTGTTTACCGGCACCCTGACGGGCATGAGCCGCGACGAGGCCAAGGCCCGCGCCCAGGACCTGGGGGCGAAGGTGGCGGGATCGGTATCGTCGAAGACGGATTATGTCGTGGCCGGCGCCGATGCCGGATCGAAACTCGCCAAAGCGCGCGATCTCGGGGTGACCATCCTCAGCGAAGAGGAATGGCTGACACTGATCAACGGATAATTCATTTGGGCCCGGATCTTGATCCGGGCCCCCTCCCTCCCCTTATGTTTTTCTCAGTCCCCGTGATCGCAGGGTTTGCGGAGATCAGACCAGCCCAACCCCGGGTGTCCAGGGAATCCCGGACGGGCAGACGCGGAGGACGGCGGCAGACGGGCGTGACGCGCACCCGCGCGGACAACTCCGGCCGCCCTTTTACCCCGGATCCAGGGAGGACAGCCTATGATCGTCAAGACCGTCCTGAAGCAAAAAGGGAACAACGACGTCGCCACCGTGACCCCCGACATGCCGGTTATGGAGGCGGCCAGAGCCTTGCATTCCAAACGTATCGGCGCCTTGGTGGTGATCGGAGCGGAAAACAGAATCGTCGGCATCCTGTCGGAACGCGACATCGTGCGAGGCATGGCGTTGAACGACGGCCGGATGGACACCCTCAAGGTTCATGACCTGATGACCAGTTCGGTGCTGGTCTGTAACCCGGACGACTCGCTCGACCTGTTGATGGGCATCATGACAAACCGTCGTGTGCGCCATCTTCCGGTTGTCGAGCACAATCGGCTGGTCGGGATCGTCACCATCGGCGACGTGGTCAAGGCCCGCCTGGAGGACGCCACCATGCAGGTCGATTCGCTGCGCGATTATGTGATGACCGCCCGTTAGGGGCTGGCGCGACACCATCGCGTCAGGTACCAGGGCCCTGTCATGGCCGCATCCGCTCCGGCGGTGTCGGACACCGCCTGGGGCTTGTGCCGGTCTTGCGCGGATCGGGACCGGGCGGCGCAGTCCGCATCCGCCCCGGGACCGGGTTTCGCGCCCCTGGTTTCGCGCCGGCCAGGGCGCAGGACCGGGAACCGGTCGGCCTGGTCCCGATGAGCGGTTCTTATCGAGACAAGTCTTATCGAGACAGATCTTATCGAAACAGGGCCTCAGTGCTGATGGACGGAGTTCCGGTCCGCTCCGGTTACCGCGGGCCGGGGATGGGACGGCGGATAGCATGGCTCCGTGGCGTTGAAAAAGAGCTTTGCTAACCTTTTCCTTCGGCTACAATCCGCCGATGTCCCCCTCTCGTTCCCGTCTTACATTCCCGCCCTTCCTCATCCTGCTGTCCGTTCTTGAATGGACGGGCGCGGCCTTGGCGGCCGACTGCACCCAGCCGCCCGGCCCGGGAGTGGACTGGCAGAGATGCTATGTTGACGGCCGCGATCTGCAAGGCAAGGTTCTGACCGGCGCCCGTCTGATCGACGGCAGCTTCGAACGGTCCAACCTCAGCAAGGCGGACCTGACCCGCGCCAGCGGATACCATGCGAAGTTCATCAGTTCGATTCTGGCCGGCGCGCGCCTGGACGATGGAACATTCCCGGAGGCCGACTTCACCCGGGCCGACCTGACCGGCGCCAGCCTGCGCAACGCGGATCTGCGCCGGGCCCGCTTTTTCCGGGCCAATCTGACGGGGGCCGACCTGACCGGCGCGAAGACGCTGGGAGCCGACATGCTGAATGCGGACCTGTCCGGAGCAACCTGGACGGATGGCAAGCATATCTGCGCTCCCGGATCGATCGGACAGTGCAATTGACGCCGCCGGCCGCATCCCCGTCGTCGGGCTACCCACGCCCCGACGAGGACTTTCCGAGTGCCTTGCGGCAGGCGCGGTCGGCCGTCGACCTGCTGGCCCAGCTCAAGATACCCCCGAGCCCGGCGCGCTTTGTGGTGCTGTTCAATCATCAGGGCGGCGCCATGCCCGATCTGTCCCGGGCGGTCAACCGGCTGATGTCCCACGACCGGCTGACGGCGACGGGTCTGGACGAGCTTTATGACGAATTCTTCACGCGCTTCCTTGAGGAGGAGCAGTTGCGCGAGGCCAGCCGCCGCATCGGCCGCACGGTGGCCGAGGTCGCGGACTGCCTGGGGGCCGCCAGCGGATCCGCGAAGCGCTACGGGTCGGTGCTGGCGGGCTTTTCCACCTCGGCCGAACAGATCGCCAGCCTGTCGCCCGCCAATCTGCGCATGTTCGCAGAGCTTTCGAACGCCATCGGCACTGTTCTCAGCGAAACCCGCAAGATGTCCGATACCAATCGCATTCTGGAAGAGCGGTTACAGCTTTCCGGTCGGGAAATCGAAATCCTTCGCGAACATCTCGATTTGCTGGAACGCGAGGCCGGACTGGACGGACTGACCGGGATCGCCAACCGCAAAAGTTTCGACATCGTCCTGCGCGAGGCCATCGCCCAGGCCCAGCGCGAGGAACAGCCCCTGTCCCTGCTGATGATCGACATCGACCATTTCAAGATCTTCAACGACGCCCATGGGCACCAGATGGGCGACAATGTCCTGAAACTGGTCGCCCGTTACATGCGCGAATGCGTCAAGGGCAGGGACACCGTCGCGCGTTATGGCGGCGAGGAGTTCACCATCATCCTGCCGCACACACGCCTGGATGCCGCGGTCCAGGCCGCCAATCTGATCCGCCACCATGTTTCGTCGAAAAAGGTGGTCAACCGGCGGACCGGTGCCAACCTGGGGCAGATCACCCTGTCCATCGGCGTCGCCGAATACCGGCCGGGTGAACCGTCGTCCGAGCTGGTGCACCGCGCCGATGAAGCGCTCTATCTCGCCAAAGGCAGCGGCCGCGACAAGGTCGCATCGGAATCCGAAATCCCGACCCACGCCTGACAGGCCCGCCCACCCCGCGTTCCCACGTCCCTGATCTGCCCCCGATGCCATGCCTCCAGCAGGCCTGCCATTGCAGGCTTCGCTTGACTTGAATGTACCGATAGGTACATATTGTACCTATCGGTACATTCAAGGAGACTCCCATGACCACCACGATCATCGCCCCTCCTTTCACCCGGGAAAGCGCGACCCGGAAGGTCCGCATGGCGGAGGACGCCTGGAACGGCCGGGATCCGGCCAGGGTGGCGGAGGCTTATACGCCCGACAGTCAGTGGCGTAACCGTGCGGAATTCGTGGCCGGACGCAACGAGATCGTGGCGTTCCTCACCCGCAAATGGGCGAAGGAGTTGGACTATCGCCTGATCAAGGAACTGTGGGCGTTCGGAGACGACCGCATCGCCGTGCGCTATGCCTATGAATGGCGTGACGACAGCGGAACCTGGTTCCGGTCTTACGGCAACGAGAACTGGGAGTATGACGGAGCGGGCTTGATGCGGCGGCGCTTTTCCTGCATCAACGACCTGCCGATCCACGAAGCGGACCGCAAGTTCCATTGGCCGGCGGGCCCTCGCCCCGACGGGCATCCCGGTCTGACCGACCTGGGGCTGTAACCGAACGGAGACCCTGCATGCGGATCCTTGCCGAACGCGCCGACATCATTCCCCAGTTGGCCGAAGTGTTTCGGACCTTCGGCTATGAGGGAACGTCCCTCAGCCGGATCACGGAACGGACCGGCCTTGGCAAGGGCAGCCTCTACCACTTCTTTCCCGGCGGCAAGGAGGAGATGGCGAGTGCGGTCCTGGCCGATATCGACGACTGGTTCGAGAGGGAGGTTTTCACCCCCCTGCTTCGCGAAACGCCCGAAAACGGTCTGGCCGGCATGTGGAAAGCCGTCCGGTGCTATTTTCAATCGGGGGGGCGGATCTGTCTGGTCGGCGCTTTCGCCCTGGACGGAACCCGGGACCGCTTCGCCGCCGGGATCGCGGGATATTTCGGCCGATGGACGGGCGCGCTGACGACCACCCTGGTCCGGGCGGGCTGGACCGACCGGGCGGCGGAAGACGCGGCCCGGGACGCTGTTCTGGGAATCCAGGGGGCGCTTGTCCTGGCCCGCGCGATGAATGATCCTGCCTTGTTCTCCGGGGCGGTCGATCGCCTGGAAGCCCGGTTGCGCCAACCGGCCCCCTCCCGGTAGCACAGCCCTGCGCCGTCGCCTGGGAAAGATTCCGGCGGGGACGCCGGGGCCAACGGGATACGCCGAACAACAGCGCGGGCCATGCCTGTATCCGCACCCCGCCCTTTTTTCTTGGACAGGACCCGGGAACAGATATAGTACGGAATTATGTCCGATCCCTTTGATCTTTCCGATGACGAGCCGGTGCCGGCCCCGACCGGCGGCGCCCGGCCGCGGGCGTCCGCGGCGACGCCCTGGCTTGACGGTCTCAATCCCGAACAACGGCAGGCGGTGGAGACCACCGAGGGGCCGGTGCTGGTGTTGTCCGGCGCCGGAACCGGCAAGACCCGGGTGCTGACCACCCGACTGGCCCACATCCTGATGTCGGGCAAAGCGAGACCCTGGAATCTGTTGGCGGTCACTTTCACCAACAAGGCCGCGCGGGAAATGCGCGAACGCGTGGCGGCGATGGTCGGACCCGCGGCCGAGCAGCTCTGGCTGGGCACATTCCATGCGCTCGGCGTGCGCATGCTGCGCCGGCATGGCAAACTGATCGGGCTTGAGTCCAATTTCACCATTCTGGATACCGACGACCAGTTGCGGCTTTTGAAGCAGGTCATGGAGGCGGCCCGGGTCGACCAGAAACGGTGGCCGGCCCAGGCCCTGATGGGCAGTATCCAGCGCTGGAAAGACCGCGGTCTGACGCCGGCCCAGGTCAATGCCGGGGAGGCCGGGGATTTCGCCGCCGGCCGCGCTCAGCAGCTTTACCAGGCTTACCAGGATCGTCTTCTGGCGCTCAACGCCTGCGATTTCGGCGACCTTCTGCTGCATTGCCTGGCGCTGTTCCGCGATCCGCAGCATCGCGAGATTCTGGCCGACTATCAGCAACAGTTCCGTTACATCCTGGTCGATGAGTATCAGGACACCAACGTCGCCCAGTATCTGTGGCTGCGCCTTCTGGCCCAGGCCCACAAAAACATCTGCTGCGTCGGCGACGACGATCAGTCGATTTATTCCTGGCGCGGGGCCGAGGTCGGCAACATCCTGAAGTTCGAGAAGGACTTTCCCGGGGCCAAAGTGGTCCGGCTGGAAGCCAATTACCGCTCCACCCCGGCCATTCTGGCGGCCGCCTCCGGCCTGATCAGCCACAACGAGGACCGGCTCGGCAAGACCCTGCGCCCCGGTGACGACACCCGTCCGCAGGGAGATCCGGTGGTCATCCGGGGGCTTTGGGACGGCGAGGAGGAAGCCCGCTGGGTGGTCGAGGAAATCGAGGCGCGCCATCGCGACGGCACGCCTCTCGACCAGATCGCCATCCTGGTCCGGGCCGGCTTCCAGACCCGCGAGTTCGAGGAACGCCTGATCACCACCGGCATTCCCTACCGGGTGATCGGCGGCCTCAGGTTCTACGAACGCCAGGAGATCCGTGACGCCCTGGCCTATTTCCGCGTCGTGGCGCAGCCGGCCGACGATCTGGCATTCGAGCGGATCGTCAATGTGCCGAAGCGCGGCCTGGGCGATGCGACGCTGCAGGCCATGCATGTCCTGGCCCGCGCGCGGGGCATCGGGCTGGTGGCCGCGGCCCGCGAACTGGTGACGACCGACGAGTTAAAACCCAAGGCCCGCGCCACCCTGGGCGCGCTGATCGCCGATTTCGACCGCTGGCGTGGCCTGATGCCGGCCATGCCGCACGCGGATCTGGCTCAGACAATCCTGGACGAGTCGGGCTATACCGGGATGTGGCGGGCGGAAAAGTCCCCCGACGCCCAGGGCCGCGTCGAAAATCTGAAGGAACTGACCTCCGCCATGGAGGAGTTTGAAAGCCTGCCGGGCTTCCTTGAGCATGTCAGCCTGGTCATGGAGAATGACGAGAAGACGGACGTCGCCAGGGTCAATGTGATGACCCTTCACGGCGCCAAGGGACTGGAGTTCGACGTGGTCTTCCTTCCCGGCTGGGAGGAGGGCGTGTTCCCCCACCAGCGGGCCATGGAGGAAACCGGCCTCAGGGGCCTCGAGGAGGAACGCCGGCTGGCCTATGTCGGCCTGACGCGGGCGCGGCGCCGGGTCTTCGTGTCCTATGCCGCCAACCGCCGGATCTACAATCAGTGGCAGAACAACCTGCCGTCCCGGTTCATTGAGGAAATCCCCGGGGAGAGTTCGGAGAGACTGGCCGACAAGGGATTGTTCGGCGGTGTCTCGGAACAGGCCTCCGGCTGGGAGAGCGGCTGGGGCGGCGGCTACCCCAGCCAGCGGCGGCGTGAACGGATAATCGAGGATGCGGTGTCCGAATACAAGGGATCGGCGCCGAAGGACGGCTATGCGCCGGGCGACCGCGTCCGCCACGCGAAATTCGGCTATGGCCGGATCCAGAGCGTCGACGGCAACAAGCTTGAGATCGTTTTTGACACGGCCGGTGTGAAGAAGGTGATCGACAGTTTCATCACGCCCGCCTAAGACCTGAAATGGAAAGATGGTTCAGCGCCCCGCCCGCCCGGGCGGCGCAGGAACCGGTCGGGTTCCATTGTGTTTGATTCGAAGAAGGCAGCCTCATGTCCAAATCCCATCCCGACGTCTGGCGTGTCGCCGTCGTCGTCCCCTTGAACGCGATCGAACTCTACGAGCCGATCCTGGAGCGCTGCGCCCAGGCGGTGTCCTGGTTCCTGGACGACCCGACGTCCGACGAGAGCGACGAAAAGGTGCTGTGGCGGCTGGAGGGATATTCGAAGACCCCCGTCGATCGTGCCGCCGTCGAGAGCGATCTGGCGATGGCCGCCGTGACGGCCGGTCGGACCGCGCCCACGCTGGTGGTCGAACAGATCGCCGGCATCGACTGGGTCTCCGCCAATCTGCGCGACTTCCCCCCGATTGCGGCCGGCCGGTTCTTTGTCCACGGCTCCCATTACGACGGCATCATTCCCGCCGGCAGCATTCCGCTGCTGATCGACGCGGGAACCGCTTTCGGCTCGGGCGAGCATGCCACCACCTTCGGCTGCCTGACCGCGATCGACCGCCTGCTTCGCCGCCGGCGTTTCCACCGTCCGCTGGACCTGGGATGCGGATCGGGCATTCTGGCCTTAGCCATCGCCAAGGCGGCGGCGATCCGGGTTCAGGCCGCGGACATCGACCCCGTGTCCGTGTCGGTCGCCCGCAAGAACGCTCGCCGGAACGGTGCGGCAGCCCGGGTCCGGGCCACCGGCAGCGATGGCTACCGCAGCCGCGTGATCGCGAAGCGGCGCCCCTATGACCTGATCGTCGCCAACATCCTGGCGCGCCCGCTGGTCGCCATGGCGGCCGACCTGGGACGTCATCTGGCGCCCGACGGGATCGCCGTCCTGTCCGGCCTGCTGAACCGTCAGGAGCGCCTGGTCCTGGCGGCGCACCGCATGCAGGGTCTGTCGCTGCTGGGCCGCATCCGGATCGACGGCTGGTCGACCCTGGTGCTGGCGCGCACCCCCAGAGCCCGGATCTGAGCGGATGACCTTATAAAAGCCGCCGGACGGCCTGTCTGGCGAGGGGGCAAAAGACGCCCCATCTCTTTGTTCCGACCATGGACATCAAGGACACTCCATCGTGCAAAGCGTTATCAACCGGCTTGAAACAGCATCGGAGCGCCTGCAACGGCTGCGCGCTCTTCTCGCCGAACGGGGACTGGAGGGATTCGTGGTTCCCCACAGCGACGAGCATCAGGGTGAATACATCCCCCCGTCGGCGGAACGGCTGGCCTGGCTGACCGGGTTCACCGGCTCCGCCGGTATGGCCATCGTCCTTGCCGCGCGCGCGGCGCTGTTCGTGGACGGACGCTATACGATCCAGGCAGCGAGCCAGTCGGACACCGGCCTTTACGAACAATGCCATCTGATCGAGCAGCCGCCTCACCGCTGGCTGGCCGAAACGGCGCCGGCCGGCGCCCGCATCGGGTACGATCCCTGGCTGCACACCGCCCAGGGCGTTGATCAGCTTCGCGCCGCCTGTGCCAAGGCCGGCGCCCATCTGGTGGCCTGCGAGGACTCGCCGCTGGATGCCGCCTGGACCGACCGTCCTGCGGCGCCTCTGGCCGCGGCGGTTCCCCAGCCGGTGGAATTCGCCGGCCGGTCTTCGGAGCAGAAGCGGGCCGATCTGGCGCGCGCGCTGGAGGCGGAGGCCATCGACGCCGCCGTATTGTCGGCGCCCGAATCGATCGCATGGCTTCTGAACCTGCGGGGTGGCGATGTGCCTTTCACTCCGATGCCGCTGTCCTTCGGGCTGGTCCACAAGGATGGGACCGTCGACCTGTTCATCGCCCCGGAAAAACTCTCCGCCGGCACCCGCCGTCATCTCGGCAATGCGGTGCGGATCGGCACGCCGGCCGATCTGGCCGGGGCGCTGGATCGCTTGTCGGGCAAAAAAGTCCGTCTGGATCAGGCCTCGGCGCCCGCATGGATCGGCGACCGTCTGACCTCGTCCGGCGCCCGGGTGGATCTGGGGGCCGACTTCTGCGCCCTGCCCCGCGCCTGCAAGAACGACGTGGAACTGGACGGATCCCGTCGCGCCCATCTGCGCGACGGTGCCGCCCTGACGCGGTTTCTCGCCTGGCTTCAGGATGCCGCGCTCACAGGGGACCTCACGGAAATCGCGGCGGCCGACCGGCTGGAGCAGTTCCGGGCCGGCGGACAGCACTTCCGCGGCCTCAGCTTTTCGACCATCTCGGCCGCCGGTCCCCATGCGGCCCTGCCCCACTACCATGCGACACCGGACAGCGACCGGCGGCTGGCGAAGGGCGAGCTTTATCTCGTCGATTCCGGCGGGCAATATCTGGACGGCACCACCGACGTCACGCGGACCGTCGCCATCGGTCCGGCCGGGGCGGAGGAACGACGGCGGTTCACCCAGGTTCTGAAAGGCCATATCGCCCTGGCCCGCTGCCGGTTCCCGAAGGGAACGACCGGCAGCCAGATCGATTGTCTGGCGCGTGTGGCGCTATGGGCGGACGGTGTCGATTTCGACCATGGCACGGGTCACGGCGTCGGCAGCTATCTCAGCGTCCATGAAGGGCCGCAGCGGATCGCCAAGGCGCCCAACAGCCATCCCCTGCTGCCCGGCATGGTGCTGTCCGACGAGCCTGGATATTACAAGGAAGGCGCCTATGGGATCCGTATCGAGAATCTTCTCGCGGTCCGGAAAGACGACACGGGCGGGGATCGCGAGTTCTTCTCGTTCGAGACCCTGACCCTGGCGCCCATCGATCTCGCGCTCATCGACAGGACCCTGCTGACGGACGAGGAGGCGGCCTGGCTCAATGCCTATCACGGCCGCGTCAGAACCGAACTGACTCCTCTGCTGGACGGTCCGACCGCCGACTGGCTGGCCCGGGCGACAAAGGCGATCTGATCGGGTTGGGCGGGCCCTCCGGCCACAGCCGCCCGAAGGGGCTGGAAAAGGGACCGGGCCGGCCGGCGTGAGGCCGCAGTCCGTCATGCCGGCCGCCACGGGAACGGGGGAATGGCGTCCATTCCCCCCGACGCCTCCCCGCAGGACTATCCGTCGCTCTGCGGGACGCGGGGGGCCATGGTTCTGAAAAAACGATGGGGCCGCAATCAATGATTGCCGTCGTCACCCGCTCGTCCAGAGTCTGACGCACTGATCCTTCCGAATGAATCAGTGCACTCGATACCCGCTTCCGAGCCTGTGAAAAAGTGGTTCAAATCACTCTTTGGGCCATCGCGCCACTGATGGCGCACGCCCACAGGACGGGCAGCCCGCCAGCGATGAGCACTCTCCACCAAGGGTCGATATCAGATGTCTGTGGTCCGGCACCGCCGTCCCACGATTCCCATCAAACAGCGCGAATCGGAAGAGATCGTCGCTGGTCGGCGAGAGATGAGGGATCAACACCGGGTAGAATGTCATCGCTTAATGTTATTACAAATAAACATTCCCCCTCCGTAACGACACAGAAGTAATGACCGGACATCCAGATCGCCGGCAGCCAAGTCACGTCACTGAATTCCAACCTTGACGACTGGCGATTATTGTCTTTTCATCGTTGGTAAATATTGACCGTTTGCTTTTAGCATAACGAAGAATGATAATAATTTTCTCTTCATATTTATTTATAAAAAAATAAAAATGAGGCGAATATTAAAAATTAAGAGGTATATATAAATAATTTAATATTAAAATAAAATTCTTCGGAACGGGGAGGATAGCAATGCTGCGCCTGAACCATGTGAGCATCGCCAAGAGACTCTGGCTGCTCGTGTTCGTCTCCTTCGCAATTCTGCTGATCCAGACCTATGACCGATTGCGAACGGTCAGCGACCAGATGTATGCGGCCCGTCTCGAGAAGGTCCGCAGCGTTGTGGAAAGCGGCCACGCCATTGTCAGCCATTACAGCGACCTCGCGGCCAAGGGCGGGATGCCGATTGAGGCGGCGCAGGCCGCGGCGAAGGAGGCCCTGTCGGCGATCCGTTATTCGGGATCGGATTACCTGTTCATCACCGATGCCGAGGTCCGGACGGTGATGAACGGGGCACGGCCGGACATGAACGGCCAGGACCAGAGCGGCGTCAAGGACAGCGACGGCAGGTTTTTCGTCCGCGAGATGGTGACCATCGCCCGGGCCAAAGGCGACAGCACGGTCGAATACCGCTTTCCCAGACCCGGGTCCTCCACCCCCGTCCGCAAACTGTCCTACTCGAAACAGCTTGCCGCCTGGGGCTGGACCATTGGATCGGGGGTCTATATTGACGACATCGACGCGGCCATCCGCTCCGAGATGATCGTACAGGGCGGCGTCACCCTGGCTTCCCTTGTCATTCTGACGGTGGCGGGACTGTTCATCGGCCGGGCCATTTCCCGCCCGATCACCACATTGACCGATCAGATGCGGCGCTTAGCGGGCGGGGATCTGACCGTCGAACCGGCCTCCGACCAGGGCGCCGAAATCGGCGCGATGCAGGAGGCCGTCCGGGTTTTCAAAGACAACGCCGTCGCCGTCAAACGCCTGACCGACGAACAGAAGGAAAGCGCGGTCCGGTCCGCCGAGGAGCGACGGGTCATGCTGGCCACCCTGTCAGACGATTTTGAACGGTCCGTCACCGGGATCGTCGACCGCCTGACGGCGGCCACCACCCATATGCGATCCACCGCCGAGGCCATGGCCGCGACCGCGGATGATGCCTCGCACCGGTCCGACCTTGTCACCTCGGCGTCCGAGGAGACCTCTTCCAGCGTGCAGACCGTGGCCTCCGCCACCGAGGAACTCAGTGCCTCGATCGGAGAGATCGCCCGTCAGGTCCATCAATCCTCCGACATCTCACGCGAAGCCGTGGAGGCGGCGGAACGGACAGGCGCCATGGTGCGGGATCTGTCCGAGGCCGCCCAGAAGATCGGCGATGTCGTCAGCCTGATCGACGACATCGCCGCGCAAACCAACCTTCTGGCCCTGAACGCCACCATCGAGGCGGCCCGGGCCGGCGAGGCCGGCAAAGGCTTCGCCGTGGTCGCGGGCGAGGTCAAAAGCCTCGCCAACCAGACCGCCCGGGCCACCGGCGATATCGCCAGCCAGGTTGCCGCCGTCCAGGAGGCCACGCGCGAAACCGCCGGAGCGGTCGGCACGATCACCGCCACCATCGGCCGGATCAGCGAGATCACGCAGACCATCGCCTCGGCCGTCGAACAGCAGGGTGCCGCCACACGGGAAATCACCAACAGCACCCAGACCACGGCGGCGGGAACGGCGACGGTCGCCCGGACGCTGGAAGAGGTCGCCAGCGCGGCGACCGATGCCGGGAAGGCGGCCCGCCTCGTGCTGGACGAAGCCGGAGATCTGGCCCGGGATTCCCAGACGCTGAAAGAGGCTGTCGACCGGTTCCTGGCCGGCATCCGTGCCGCCTGAGCCCCGCGGCCGCCCCTCCCCCCATGCGTCGCCGTCAGACCGGCCCGCTTGGGGGAGGGGCGCCATCGGGACGACGGCGCCCCATTCCGGGAGGCAAAAAATCCGGTGACGACCTGGATCAAAGCCAAAACGCGCAAAAGCCGATACTGTTTCGCGAACCGCGAGTGTCTCGCGTCCGCGATGTCCCGCAAGGCAACAGCAGGAGACGGCCCGCCCCATGTCGATGAAACTGGACCAGTGGATCTCTCTCCTGCGCATTGACGCGTCCACGGTCGCGACCCTCAGAGAGTTCGCGCCCATGGTCGAGCCGCATATGGATCGCATCCTCGACACCTTTTATGCGCATCTGGCCGCCGGAGAGGAGGCGCCCCGGCTGTTCGGCTCCACGGACATGATCCGGCACGCCCGCGCCGCGCAACGTCACCACTGGATGACCTATGTCCTCGCGGGCCGGTTCGATCAGTCCTATTTCGACGCGGCCCGGGCGATCGGCCGCAGCCACAACCGTGTCGGCGTCGACCTGATGATGTTCACAGGCGCCTATTCGGTGGTTCAGAACGAGCTGACCGGTCTGGCCTGCGGCCTCTGCTGCGACGGGCGTGGCGGGACTCTGCGGTTGATCCAGGCCATCAATCAGGCGGTTTTTCTCGACATGGGGCTCGCCGTTTCCGCCTACTACGACATTTTCGTCGGCGCTCTGGAGGATATGTCCAACGAGCTGAATTTCAGCCTCGCCCGGGCCGGAGAATTCCGCGACAACGAAACCGGCCTGCATCTGATCCGCATGAGCCGGATGTGCCATGCCCTGGCGCTGGCGATCGGCCGCGATGCGAAATGGGCACAGATGATCCTGGTGGCCAGCCCCCTGCATGACGTGGGCAAGATCGGCATTCCCGACAGCATTCTGCTGAAGCCCGGAACCCTGGACGAGGAAGAACGCGAAACCATGCGCCGCCACCCCGTCATTGGCGGATCGATCATTCCCGATCACAGCGCCGAGGTCATCGGCATGGCCCGACGGATCTCGCTCACTCACCATGAGCGCTGGGACGGAACCGGCTATCCCACGGGACTCAAGGGCGAGGAGATTCCCCTGGAGGGGCGGATCGCCGCGATCTGCGACGTCTATGACGCGCTTCTCTCCGCCCGCCCCTACAAGGCCGCCTGGGAAAAGGACCGGGTGACCGCCTATCTTCGGGACAACGCCGGGCGTCACTTCGACCCGGCCCTGGTCTCGGCATTTCTGTCGATCCAGGACGATATCGACGATATCCAGCGCCTGTTCGCCGAAGAGACCGGGGGGCCACGCCCGCACGCACCCGGCGTGGACGGCCCCCGGACCTACTGAGGGCGCCCCGGGGAAGCGCCGGATCAGATCATCTGGCCGATGGATCCGAACGTCGGGGCGGCGGAATCGCCGGACTGGAAATACTGGATGGAGACGGCCCTGCCCGTCGCCTTTTCAATGTCGCCCGCGAGAGCCTGAGTGACCTGGCCCATATCGTTACTGGACGACAACCTGCTGTCGGAGCCGATGTCGGGGCCCGACCAGACCCCCGCCTCCGGCCAGACGCCACCCAGCAGTTTTCCGGTCCCGGCATCCCGGATCACCGCGAAAGCCCTGCTGTCATTTTGGGCGGCGGTTTTCGCCGCATCCGGAGCCCGGATCAGATCCGACTGCAAAGCCAGCATCTGGGCCGAGGACAGGTGGACCGCCGGAGCGAAACCGGATAATGGCCGGGATTGCAACGCGCCAGACGCGCTGTCCGGCTCCGACCGCCCCAGATCCGGCGCGGTATCGCCATCGGCCACGGCCCCGGCCGGCCGGGCCGTCACTGAGGGCCTGAGAACGGAGTATGGGCTCGCGCCGGCACTCCCGTTGACCATGATCGACATAGAGCTCTCCTCACCGAAAACGCGAATACCCTGTCAAAAGCAAATTCCATGCCATTGACTCTAAAAACTGCAGCACCCTCGACACAAAAGAAAAACGGGTATTTCACAAACGAAATACCCGTTTAAGTAGCATTTGCAGGCATCGGCTTGTCGGCAAAATTTTCCCATGTGGAAGATTTTACAGCCCGGCGGTTATCGCGTCCGCCCCGCCACAATTTTGCGATTCTTCGTCGAGGAAACGACGATCCGCCCGGTTTCCGGGATAAGTGACAGAATGGGAAAGCACTCAGGCGACAAGCGCATGGGCGCTGCGACCGGTCCACCCCCCACTGGTGTCGCCAAAAGCGTGGGCGTCCGCACGGCCGGCGGCGGCGGCAATCCTTGCGGCATTCGCAACGGTCCCATGGCTGATCATATCGGACAACATCCCCTGAGAATCCGAAAGAGCGGCGCTACTTTGCAGAAGCGGCAGCGCGCCTGACAGGTCGCCCCCGACCACAGCAGCCGCAGACGATGCCGTCACGCCGGGCGTGGTCGCCGGTGGCGGCCTCAAACCGCTGATATTGTAGCCCTTTCCATCCGACCCATAGACAAAGTCGATGGTGTACAGCCCGCCCAAACCTTGATTGGTAATAACGACCCCGTGCTGATTTTGCAAATCCGACGCAGAAAACAACCACAAGTCGTTCCCATGCCACGCATAATCGAGATTCGTCGAAACCGTATTTTGGAAAAAAATCGAATTAGTCCCATTCACATTACTGTCTATGCTCTGATTTATTGTAGATTTGTTAGCCGTTGCGTCAAATTGGTAGTAATTATTGTTACCGTTTCCCCCCCACATTATGTTCGTCCCGTAATACGCCACAAGACGGTCGTTTCCAGCCGCCCCCTGGATCGTATTCGTCGCGTTGGGATCCTCCCCCCCGATCAGGGTATCGTTGCCGGCAAAATACTGCGGATTGCTGCCAAGGGGCACCGTGCTCGCAAAGCCGAACACAACTCCGCCCCCCATATAGCCGTCCAGATAGTCGTTGCCGGTCCCACCGTGGAGCATGTCCCAGTATTTCGTTCCATAAATCGTATCTCCGGAGTCATTTCCGTCGATCTCGAACGCATTGGTTCCATCCGTCGGAAATGGCTGATTCCGATAATCAGCGTATGTACTTCCGGCAGGAACAGTTAAAATAGACATACACACCTCCTATATATTGCCATTATTGGCTAATAAATATGAGAAGATGACCATATGGGCCATTAAACGATACCATGCCCATCAAAACCCAGCCTCTCCAACCAACCTGCGCAGATCGGAACCGGCCAGCGCAACCCTCATGCGCCGGGTGGGTTTTCCTGAAATCCTTGGGCTGGCGCCCTCCATCCGCTCTCAACCCCTCATCGGGCCAGCCTGTCGGTAACGACCGGCAGCAGCAACCCAATGAACACCCTGAGGTTAACTAAATATGCAAGACCATCATCATTAATTCTCACCTTTCATCAAACGACTCACTGAGCGTCTTCAGCAATGGAGATAGAATATAATTTATAACATGGCGTTTACCTGTATTTATTTCAACGACAACAGACATTCCAGGCTTCAATTCAACGTCTCTTCCATCTATTATCATTGACGATTTGTTGATCGAAACCCTGGCGCTATACGCATAATCATTTCCAGTGTCCTCGGTCACATTGCGCTCCATACCCGCACGCTTATTCTCGCCATCCGGAACAATAGCGTCACTGGAAAGGCCGGAGACCCGTCCAGCCACCAACCCGTAATGGGTGAAATTGAAGGCATCGACTTTGATCTCCGCCGTCTGACCGGCGTGGACAAACCCGATGTCACGATTCGCGACAAGAGCTTCGATCTCCAATCGGCTGTCCCGTGGGACGATGACCATAAGAATCTGCCCCGGCGTCACCACTCCGCCGATCGTATGTACGGCAATCTGTTGCACGGTTCCGTCGACCGGAGCCGTCAGAGATTGAAGCCCGCGGCGCTGTGCCGCCTTAGCCATCTCCGCACCATGCTCCGCCGCGGAAGCCTTCGATCGGGCCAGATCCTCCAGCACCCCCTTGCGGTATTCGGCCGCGGCCTGTGCCCGTTGGCGATCCAAGGATGCGAGTGCCTGTAGGGCGCCATCCCGTCTTTGACGCAGCACCAACAGCTCGTGTTGTTGCTCGACCACGGCCTGTTCGGCCTGAAGGTAAAGAAGCCGGGATCCCAATTCGCGTCGGAACAGTTCGGCACGGATATCCCGTTGCTGTTCCAGTAACGGCAAGACCGCTTTGATTTTGTCCGTTGCCGCGGCGGCCTCCGCCTCCTCGGCGCGCTTCTGAGCAACCAGACGATCAAAGGACTCCATTTTTGCGTCATGCTCTGCCGACTGAACGTCCATCCGCCGCCGCGCCACGGAAACGAGCTCCGGATCAGCGCCGTCTGGCGGGGCGAAGGCGTTGATATTCCCCACCGCTAAAGCGTCGAGACGCGCCACATCGAGGCGGTCTTGCAGGAAATCTCCGGAAAGTCGCCGCTCTTCTGCCGCGTTGATTGTCGGATCAAGTTCAACCAACAGATCGCCGGCCTTGACGGCCTGCCCCTCGTTCACATGAATGGCATTGATGATCCCGCCCTCAAAGGGCTGGACGACTTTCGTCTTTCCGCCTGGAATAATCCGACCTGGCGCTGTCGCCACAATGTCGACGGTCCCGACCGACGCCCAAATCAACGCAGCGACAAGAAAAGCGACAATTGTCGCAGCGGCCGCCCTGGCGGTCGGCGAGGCCGGTGTATCCAGGATTTCCAAGGCGGCTGGTAAAAATTCCCTTTCCTCGGATCGGCGGCGCGGTCCCCGATTTCCACTCGTCGCCCGCCCCCCCGTCTCAGCCGGCTTCGTTGAGACCGGCTTGGATGCGATAAAGCGCAGCATAACGCCCCCCTGTCCGGATCAGCTCCTCGTGGGTTCCATCCTCGACAATGCGCCCTTGCTCGACCGTGATGATGCGATCGGCGCTCCTTACGGTTGATAGCCGGTGCGCGATGATCAGAACCGTCCGCCCCTCGGAGATGGCACGCATGTTCGCCTGAATGATTTGCTCGCTCTCGCAATCAAGAGCGCTTGTCGCCTCGTCAAGAATCAGGATCCGGGGATTGGAAACCAGCGCTCTCGCGATCGCGATCCGCTGTTTCTGCCCGCCGGAAAGCGACGTTCCCCGTTCACCAATGATGGTGTCGTACCCCTGAGGCAGACGGGTGATAAACTCGTGGGCTCCCGCGAGGGTCGCCGCATGAATAATCCTGTCGGAGGGAATCGATGGATCGACCAACGCAATGTTCTCGCGAACTGACCTGTTGAACAGCACATTTTCCTGAAGAACGACGCCGATCCGACGCCTGAGCCAAGTCGGATCTATGGTCGCGAGATCGGTGCCATCGACAAACACCCGACCGCTTTCCGGAACATAGAAACGCTGGATCAGCTTGACCAACGTACTTTTCCCCGATCCGGACGGTCCAACGATTCCCAAAATCTGCCCTGACGGAATGGACAGGGAAATCGCCGATAAAGCCTGTGGCAGATCCGGCCGAAATCGGAATGTCACATTGTCCAACCGAATATCACCGCGCAGGGGTGGGAGGCCCGATCGGGACGACCGGAGACTGGGTTCGGGCTGGGTGTTAAGAATGTCCCCCAACCGGTCCATGGAAAGCCGGACCTGTTGAAAGTCCTGCCAAAGGTTGGCGAGCCGCAAGATCGGACTGGTTGTCTGACTTGCCAACATGTTGAAGGCAACCAGTTCGCCAACCGTCATATCATTCGCCATGACGAGACGCGCGCCGACAAAAAGAATAGCGACGGCACTCAGTTTATTGACCAGCGTGATTGTCTGTATTGCTATGGTTCCCAGAATTTGAGTCTGGAAACTCAGATCCACGTAGCAGGAGAGCTGTTCCTCCCAATGACGCTGGAGCTCCGGCTCAATTGCCATCGCCTTGATTGTCTCGACACCGGTAACGCTCTCGACAAGGAGAGACTGGTTCTCCGCTCCGCGTCGGAAGCGCTCGTTCAACCTGTCCCTCAGAATCGGCGTCACAATAACACTCACAGTCACAATAATTGGAAATGTGACGACAACAACGAATGTCAACACTGGACTATAAATAAACATAACGCACAAAAATAAAATTGAAAATATGACATCCAAGATAAATGTAATTGTTGATCCTGTAAGAAATTGTCTTATATTTTCGAGCTCTCGCACACGCGCAACGGAATCTCCAACACGACGCGATTCAAAATATGAGATAGGAAGTGAAAATAAATGGCGAAATAATCGAGCACCTAGTTCGACGTCAATTCTATTGGCAGTATGTGAAAAAATGTACGTCCGCAGCCCGCCAAGGACCACATCAAATATGGACAAAATTCCGAGGCCGACAGCAAGGACCTCAAGCGTACTCAAACCTCGGTGGACGAGAACTTTATCAATGACGACTTGAAAAAACAGAGGAGAGATAAGAGCAAAAATCTGTAAAAATAACGATGAAATAAGAACTTCACAAAATATTAATCGATATTTATAAATTGCAGAAGCAAACCATCCAAGACCAAATCTGGCTGATTTTAGGTCCCCCAATCGAATCCGCCGGGCAACCAGGACCATCCGCCCACTCCAGATCGCGTCCAAATCCTCAAGACGCATGATAACTGGCCTGGAATTCAAAGGGTCCTGAACAACAACGCGATCACCCCCGACACGACCAAGGACCAGAAAGCCCCCGCTTTTCAGTTCCATGATTGCCGGAGGAAGAATATTTCTTATTCGATCAACAGAACTTCGAACGATCCGGGCCTTTACGGGAAACTGCCTTGCGGCCCGAACCAAAAGTTCTGCCGTCAAAAATCCGGCCCCGCCTTGCTCGTGATGAATTGCGGTTTCATCGACCGCAATCCCCAAAAACTGGAGAGACAATGCCAATGCTGCCGCACCGGAACTGCGCCCATCATCTACACACATAGCAATAGACGTCATATGTCCGCGCCCCACACTGACATATTAATGAATAATTTCCCCAATATCTCTTTTTTAATACCGCATTTACCATCATTACACTTTAAGTCCTATTTTTGTCGATAGGATACAACTCATATCTTCAGAACTTTCCGAATGAACATTCTACATATGACGAAAGCAATTTTTAGTTGCTTGCGATACAACCAATGAGGGAGATGGCTCATCGCGAATTGCCCCCAAGCCCCAGTCTCGCGCGGATGCAGGCGAGGCCCATACTGCCGAAAGATCGAACGACGCCGATGGTGGACGGAAGGTGATTTTAAAAACGCCGACGACCGGGACGGACACGGCATCCGTGCTGGTCATGCAGGCGTCTGAACTTCTTTAGATTTCGGCTTTGGAGAAACGGGACGAAGCGGCATCAATGGTCCCGCGGAGAATGACCGGTGGCACGGACGATCACGCGGCCAGATCACCACACGCGGAAAGACAGCAAGGAGGTCGCGCCCCGCGCCGGGCCGAATGATCCCAAGTCTCGATGAGGATAAGTCATCGAGACTTGGGCAGGCTCACCCTCGGGCCCGCGCCATCGTTGGCGCGATGGCCCAAGGGTTTCGGAGAAACCTGGCTCAAGGCCGTTTGAGGGCATGGTGATCGGTGCCGATCACCATGATTGGGTATTAGTCCCCCGCCCAGTCGGGCATCGCGACGCGCCGTTCACCCCGGATCTTGTTCAGCCGCGCCACATGGGCGAGGTTCTTTTCGGCGACGGCGGCAAGCCTGGTTGCCCCCATCTGGCGATAGACTTCAAGCGCCCCGGTATAGGCCTGGGCGGCCTCGTCCAGATGCGAGGTGCTCTGACGATGCTTGTCGAGCAGGAACAGCGCCGTTCCCAGGGTATTCTGGCATCCGGCCCAGGCCAGCGGCGCCCGCTCCCGCTGACGGAATTCCAGGGCCGCGCGGCAGGCGTCGACGGCGCGCTCCAGCACCTCGGGGCTTTTCACCTGATCGCCATAGACCTGAAGCACCTGGGCCAGATTGTTCATGACATCGGACCAGCGCAACGGCGCCTCGGCCCGGGTGAAGACCTGAAGCGCGGACTGGAAGGCCGACATGGCCTCCTTCAGCAGGGCCGGCTGGCCGGTCAAAAGATCCAGCTTGTAGAGCGCCTGTCCCAGACGATTGTGCGCGCCGCCCCATTCCAGGGGATAGGCGGCCTTGACCAGACATTCCACGGACAGCCTGTATTCCTGGACCGCGAGATCCAGCAGCGACACGTCCTGGCGGCGGTCGCTGAGGGCCATCAGCACGCCGCCCCGGTGCTTGCGCAGCACCGATTCCTCCACGCCATGCTGGCCGTCCGTCAACCGGAGCAGGGCGGCCTCGTAGACCTCGGCCGCGCGCTCAAACCAGGCGGGATCGCTCTCCAGCGGTGCCGCCGCCGCCATGGCGCCGGCGTAATAGGCCAGAGCCGTCCGTTGCTGCTCCAGGTTCCAGGCGACCGGCAGTCCGTCGGGAAAGGCCGGCACGGTCTGGAACGCCGAGGTCAGAAGATCATGCTGAAGTTGCCTCTGGGGATCGGTCAACGGCTCGATGGAGGCGAGAACACAAAGATAGAACAGCTCGCCCGCCGGCGGCTCCTGATCTCCCGGCAGCTCTAGATGCAGATAAGGGCTGAAGGCGCCGGGCCGGTCCTCGTCCACCGCTCCGGCGGGGCTGAACCACAGGGAATAACCATCGGCATGAACATCGCCCCAGATCAGAAGGTCGAGGCCCGGCTCATGTCCCATGACCTGCCGGACATTGACCGCCATGGCCGAAACCTGGGCCTGATCGGCATTGTAGTCGAGGCGGATCGATGCCCCCAGCTCACGCACGGCGATCCCGACGCGCTCCGCCAGCAACCCGGCCAGCGCACGGGTCCAGGCGCCATCCACATCGTTATTGACCTGGCAGATCCCGATCTGGAAAACCTGACCGCCGCCGCCGCCCCATTGCGCCAGGCGGTCGGCCCCCGCCGCCTGCCGCCGCCGATGCAGCCACTGGATCAGCCGTTCGAGGAAGCCTCCGCCGACACCGCCGCCCAGCGCCAGCCCCTGCTGATAGAGAGCTTCACGGTTGCCCGAAATGATCGCGTCGGCCATCCGCAATCTCTCGACCAGGAGACCGAGAACACGCAATCCGGCCGAGGGGTCGTTCTGGACCCAGACCATGAACTCCGACCGGGGAACCATCTTGACCCGGGTGCGGCTCAAGGCCCGGGCGGACGATTCCCGGACACCGTCGGAGAGGGAATCGGTCTCGCCGAACATCTCGATCGGACCGACACGCGACAGGATCACCGTCCCGTCCGACGTTTCGCGGAACAGTTCCACCCGGCCGGACACGACCACATAAACGGCGTCGCAGGGATCACCTTCGTGATAGATGATCTCGCCCCGGCCGAAAATATGCTCGCCCGCCTTCACCGCGCCGCCCCACCCTCATCAAACCGCGAGACAGGCACGATAGCAAAAAAAGGGAGAGCCCCCCTAGAAAATCTCTGATAGAGGCGTCAATAACCGGTCACGGCCAAAGTCTCTTGGGAAAGAGCCCGGGGCCGCGACACAGTTGAGTGATCGGTTGATTGATCATACGGAGAAATATTTCGCCTGCGGATGCACGATGACGATCGCCGACGTGCTTTGCTCCGGCTCCAACTGCCATTCCTCACTCAATGCGATACCGATCCTTCCGGCGCCGAGCAGCGACAAAAGCTGCTCCTGGTCTTCAAGATTGGGGCAGGCCGGATAGCCGAAGGAATAGCGCGATCCGCGATAGCCCTGACGCAGCATTTTTTCCATATCGCGATCGTCCTCCTGGGCGAAGCCCAGCTCGCTGCGGATCCGGGCGTGGACATATTCCGCCAGCGCCTCCGCCATCTCCACCGACAGGCCGTGGAGATGCAGATAGTCCTTGTAGCGGTTTTCGGCGAACCACTGGCGGGCGACGTCACTGGCGGCCCGCCCCATGGTCACCACCTGCAGGCCGATGACATCGCGGTCCGGCTCATTGATGTCGCGGACGAAGTCGGCAATGCAAAGCCCGCCCTCCGTCGACTGTCGGGGAAAGCCGAACCGGGCAAGCCGGGTCTCGCCATCCTCGGCGAAAAGGACGATGGCGTCCCCCTCGGAGGCGCATTTCCAATAGCCATAGGCGGCCTTCGGTTTCAGGATTCCCTCTTTCTGGCACCGTTTCAGCAGGTCGACGGCGAGAGGCCGCAGCTCCTTGTGGGCCCAGGCGCGCCATTCCTCCAGGCTGCGTCCGGCCTTCCGGTAGCCCCATTGGAACTGATAGAGCATGGTGTCGTTGAGATAGGACACCAGCGTCTGCAAAGGCACGTCATCGATGATGCGCGCCCCCCAGAACGGTGGCGTCGGAACCCCGGCCTGCGCCGCCAGTTCGCGCCGGCGCAGTTGCACCTCATCATAGTCGACGGGGCGTGCCGGCGGCGCCGCCCGCCCCAGCACCCGACGCGCGTTGGCCGGCTTCGAAAGCCGTTTGGCGCGCGCTTCGGTCAGATAGTCGTCGAAGCTGCGCTCCACCACCCGCCCCATCAGGTCCAGGCCGTCGAAGGCGTCGCGGGCGTAGGCGACCCGACCGGCGCCATAGGCGGCGATGCAGTCGTCCTCGACATAGGACCGCGTCAGGGCGGCCCCCCCCAGGAGAACCGGCACATCCAGCCCCTGACGGGTCATTTCCTCGAGATTCTCGCGCATCACCACGGTGCTTTTCACCAGCAGCCCCGACATCCCGACGGCGTCGGCGCCATGCTCGCGAGCCGCGGCGATGATGCTCGCCACCGGCTGCTTGATGCCGAGATTGACCACCCGATAGCCGTTGTTGGTCAGGATGATGTCCACCAGATTTTTGCCGATGTCGTGGACGTCGCCTTTCACGGTGGCAAGAACGATCGTGCCTTTCTGCTGCCCCTCCGCCTTTTCCATATAGGGTTCCAGATAGGCCACCGCAGCCTTCATGGTTTCCGCGGACTGAAGGACGAAGGGAAGCTGCATCTGCCCGGCCCCGAACAGTTCGCCCACGCCCTTCATGCCATCCAGCAGGATCTGGTTGACGATATCGAGCGGGGACCAGGTCTTCATCGCCTCCGCCAGATCGTCCTCCAGGCCGGTCCGGTCGCCGTCGACGATCCGCTGTTTCAGGCGTTCCTCGGCCGTCGCGGCGCGGGGCTTCTCGGCCTGAGCGACACCATCGCGGCCCTCGAACAGGGCAATGAACGCCTGAAGGGGATCATATCCGGGCGCCCGCCGGTCGTAGATCAGGTCTTCGGCCACCTGAACCTCACGCGGGTCGAGTTTGTGCAGGGGCAGGATCTTGCTGACATGCACGATGGCACCGGTCATTCCCCGGCGGCAGGCATGATCGAGAAAGACGGAATTCAGGACGTGGCGCGCCGCCGGTTTCAACCCGAAAGATACATTCGAAAGGCCGAGAATGATCTGGCAGGCGGGCAGCTCACGCGCGATCCGCTCGATGGCGTCCAATGTGTGAAGCGCCAGTTTGCGATCATCCTCATTGCCGGTGCAGACCGTGAAGGTCAGAGGGTCGAACAGCAGATCCGAAGCCGGAAGCCCATGCCGGTTGACCGCGACATCGTAAAGACGATGGGCCAGCGCCACCTTGCTCTCGGCATCCTTGGCCATTCCCGTTTCGTCGATGGTCAGCGCGATCACCGCGGCGCCGAATTTCCGCGCCAGCCTCAGACGGTCGTCCGCGGGTTCCTCGCCATTCTCGAAATTGATGGAATTGATGACCGGCTTGCCGCCATAGAGCTTCAGCGCCGCCTCGATCACCGGCAGTTCGGTGGAATCGATCACCAGGGGGGCGTTGACGGAGCCGCGCATACGCCCCACCACCTCGGTCATGTCCCGCACCTCGTCGCGGCCGACGAAGGCGGTGCAGACATCCAGCGTGTGGCTGCCCTCGCGCACCTGCTCGCGACCGATGGCAATGGCGCCGTCCCAGTCCTCGCGGTCCTGGCAGTCTCGGAACTTCTTCGATCCATTGGCATTGCAGCGCTCGCCGATCGACAGGAAGGCGTTTTCCTGCCTGAGCGCGACCTGACCGTAAAGCGAGGCGAGAGAGGGAACCCAATGGACCTGCCGGGCGACCGGCGCCGGACGGACGGCGCCCCCCGCTCTTTTGCGCAGCATGGCATCGATGGCGGCCGTATGGGCCGGCGTCGTGCCGCAGCAGCCTCCGAGCAGATTGACGCGGTCGTCGGCCAGGAACCGTTCATGCCACAGCGCAAGATCGCCGGGCTGAAGCGGATAGCAGGTCTGGCCGTCGACCAGTTCCGGCAATCCGGCGTTGGGCTGCACGGAAATCAGACCGGGCCAGTTCGACGACAGCCACCGCACATGCTCGCTCATCTCCTGCGGTCCGGTGGCGCAGTTCAGTCCCATCAGCGGCACATCCAGAGAGTGGATCACCGTCGCCGCGGCCGCGATATCGGCCCCCACCAGCAAGGTGCCGGTGGTTTCCACCGTCACCTGGACGAAGACCGGCGTATCGGTCCCGCCGCCGGCGCGGGCGATTTTCACCGCATTGACCGCGGCCTTGATCTGCAGGGGATCCTGGCAGGTCTCGATCAGGATGGCGTCGACACCGCCCGCGATCAGGCCCCGGGCCTGGACCACCAGCGCGGCCTCCAGGCGGTCATAATCCACATGACCGAGCGAGGGCAGCTTGGTTCCCGGCCCGATCGATCCCAGGACGAACCGGGTGCGCCCGTCGCCGGCGAACAGCTCGGCCGCCTCCCGCGCGATTTCGCCGGCCCGGCGATTGATCTCGAACGCCTGGTCCTCGATGCCGAATTCGGCCAGCGTCAGGGGACTGCCGCCGAAACTGTTGGTCTCGACCATATCGGCGCCGGCAGCGAAATAGCGCCGGTGGATTTCGCGGACCAGATCCGGCCGCGACAGGCAGAGAACATCGGTGCAGTTCTCATGGCCCAGGAAGTCCTTCTCGATGCTGAGCGTCATCGACTGGACCTGCGACCCCATGCCGCCGTCGCACAACAGGACCCGTTCGTTCAAATGATCGAGAATAGTGCTCATCGTGATCCCTACCGCACAAAAGGAGAGGCTGGAGTCAGGCCCCGGCCCGGGACGCCCGCACCCCCAGGATGTGACAAATGGCGTACGTCAGGTCGGCGCGGTTCAACGTGTAGAAATGCAACTCCTCCGCACCTCCGGCGACCAGCGCGCGGCACTGCTCCGCCGCCACCGTCGCCGCCACCAGCCGCCGGGTATCGGGGTCGCCGTCCAGACCGTCGAACAGCGAAGCCATCCAGTCGGGCATGGCGGCGCCGCATTTGCGCGCGAAGGCGCTGGCCTGGGCGAAATTGGTGACGGGCAGAATACCCGGCACCAGGGGCACGGCGATGCCCGCCCGGGCCGCGCGGTCGCGGAACCGGAAGAACAGGTCCACATCGAAAAAGACCTGGGTGATGGCGCGGCTGGCTCCGGCGTCGATCTTGCGCTTCAGATTGTCGAGATCGGCCTCCGGGCTGGCCGCCTCCGGATGGGTTTCGGGATAGGCGGCGACACTGATCTCGAAATCGGCGATCCGTTTCAGGCCGCGCACAAGATCGACGGCATAGGGATAGCCCTCGGGATGCGGACGGTAGACGCCCTGCCCCTCCGGCGGATCGCCGCGCAGGGCGACGATATGCCGGATGCCCGCCTGCCAGTACTGTTCGGCCACGCTGTCGACCTCGTGCCGGGACGCGCCCACGCAGGTCAGATGCGCCGCCGGTTGCAGATCGGGCTCGCGCGCGATGCGCGTCACCGTCTCATGAGTGCGCTCCCGGGGCGACCCGCCCGCTCCGTAGGTGACGGAGACAAAAGCCGGAGCCAGGGGGGCAAGGCGGGTCACGCAGTCCCAGAGGGATTGCTGCATCGTCTCCGTTCGGGGGGGGAAGAACTCGAACGACACCGACAAGGCGGGCGCCGGTGTCGCGACGGGAAGGGATGTCTCCTCCGTCGTGACGGAGGCCGGAGCCGCCGGAAGAGTGATTTCGCTCACAGGTCACCTCCAGTTGCACTGAGAGACAGGGTCTCCCGGGAAACGGCCGCCGCCGGCCCGCTGTCGCCAAGGGCGGCCAGCCACAAAGTCACCGTCAGGGGCCGCCCCGGAAGGTGGCGCACCCCGGAGGTTGCCAGTCCCGCCTGACGGCACCACTGGACGACCTCCTCGTCGGCAAATCCAAGCCGGCGGTGATTGTGCTCGGCCCGCAGGCTTTCGAGGTCGTGAGGGGCGAAATCGACCACCAGCAAACGGCCGCCGGGTTTCAGGACGCGGGCCGCCTCCGCCAGCGCCGCCGCCGGCTCCTCGGCGAAATGCAGAACCTGATGAAAGGTCACCAGATCGAAGGCGCCGTTTTCGAACGGCAGCCGGTACATATCGCCCGGACGGACCGAACAGTTACGGAGCCCGGCCGCCTCGATCCGGCTCCTCGCGACCGAGAGCATTTCGCGGGAGGCGTCGATGCCCTCGGCGAACTCCACCCGGGGCGCCAGCAATTCCAGAATCCGGCCTGTCCCGGTCCCGACATCGAGAAGTGTCCGCACCGGCCTGTCGCCCAGGGTCGCGACCAGGGCGGCCTCCACCTCGGCTTCGTCGATGTGGAGCGACCGCAACTCCGCCCAACGCACGGCATTGTTGCGAAAATAGACCGCCGCCGCCTCGGCACGGCCGCGCTTGATGGCGGCCAGCCGGATATTGTCGCGGGCGAGCAGCGTGTCCTCCTCTGCGGCGGCCAGATCGAGGGCGAGGCGGATCAGCGGCATCTGCGCGCCGCGATCGGCCAACCGGTAGAACACCCACGCGCCCTCGCGATAACGTTCCAGGAGACCGGCATCGCACAGCAGCTTCAAATGACGCGACACACCGGGCTGGCTTTGCCCGATAATCTCCACCATCTCGCTGACGGTCAGATCGCCTTGCGCGCACAACGCCAGCAGACGAAAACGCGACGGTTCTGCGGCGGCCCGCATGGCGGCAAGCACACCCTCCATCCCCAACTCCCTTATGCTCATATCTCCATATAAACATATCTTTATATATTGATGAAGGAGAAATTTCAGCGCGCATATCCGGCGCTCCCACGCGCGTCCCTGCGCATGGATGCGCCGGTAGTCCTAGGACTCCGCTGGTTTTTTGCCCGGGGCTGTGCTACCCAGAACCGGCTGGTATGTCCTGCCCCCCCAGGAGCCCGCACTCTTGCGTAGCCAGATCTACGGAAAAAAAACATGCCATCCTCCCCCATTGAAAAGATCGCATTGCGTCTGGGACTGGCCTTCATGGCCCTCCATCTCGCCGGTTGCGCAACAGCGCCGGACGACGACCCCGATGCAAAGGCGGAATTCGAACAGATCAACGACCCGCTGGAACCCACCAACCGGGTGATCTTCTCTGCCAACCAGACGATCGACGAGTATCTGCTGCGCCCGGCCGCCCTCGGCTACCGCGCGGTGATCCCCGCCTTCGGACGGGACCGCATCTCGGACTTTCTCGACAATCTGAAGATGCCCGTCTATCTCACCAACGACCTGCTGCAAGGCAATTTCACGCTGGCCGGCGTCACGCTGGAACGCTTCGTCATCAACAGCAGCTTCGGCGTGTTCGGTCTGATGGATGTCGCCAACCCGATGGGAATTCCCGGACATCAGAGCGATTTCGGAGAAACGCTGGGCGTCTGGGGTATCGGCGAGGGACCTTATCTGGTCCTGCCCATCTTCGGGCCCTCCAACCCGCGCGACACCGTCGGGATGATCGCGGCCAGTTATATGGACCCCCTCGACTACTACACGCAGACGGGCGGTCGTCACTGGATGTACTGGACGCGTCTCGGCCTCAGCGGACTATCCCAGCGTGAGGCTTATCTCGACGTGCTGGACGACGTTCAGCGCACCTCGCTCGATTATTACTCGGCAATGCGCAGCCTCTACCGGCAGCGCCGGGCGGCCCAGATCAATGGTGCCATCGACCCCGACAAATACACCGCCGCACCGGCAAAGCCGGCTGTCGGCGATGTGTCGCGCTGAGTCTGAAAAATATAAGGACACGCAGGACCAGGACATATGATGGTTCGACGCCTTTTTCTCTCGCTGGCCGCAGCCTTTGTGCTCGCGGCCGGCACCTTCGCCGTCCCGGCGCATGCCCAGGACGGCGAAGCCGCCCAGAAATTCATCGCCGAGCTGGCCCGGCAGGCCATCACCACCGTGGCCGACCGGCAGCTTCCCCAGGCCGAACGGGAGTCCCGCTTCCGCAAGCTGTTCGTCACCGCCTTCGACCTCTCCGAGATCGGACGGTTCGTGTTGTCCAGATCCTGGCGGACCGCCACGCCCGATCAGCAGCAGGAGTTTCTCTCGCTGTTCGAGGACATCACCGTGCTCACCTGGGCGAAACGGTTCCAGGACTATAATGGCGAAAGCCTGGAGACCGGCGGCGTCACGCGGGACGGCGATCGCGGATGGGTCGTCGATTCCCACATTCTGCGCGCGCAGGGCCAGCAGATCCCGGTGCAGTGGAAGGTGAAACAGTCGGAGGACGGATCCTTTCGCGTCATCGACATCGTGGTCGAGGGGGTCAGCATGGCGATCACCCACCGGTCCGACTATGCTGCCGCCTTGCAGGCCAATGGCGGCAAGGTGGACGGTCTGCTGTCCACCATGCGCACCAAGCTCGATCAGTTGAAGGCGGCCGGCTGACTCCGCCCCTTCCGCCCGTCACACCGCGATGGCGGAGACATCCCTGACGTCCGGTCACCCCGGACGTCAGGAGGTCCCGTCTCCTCTCCCTCCTTCCCGGCGGCCGGTCCGCCATCCCCCGATCCGGCACCGCCATAACCGGCCCCGGCTGGCTCATCTTCTTCAAGCCCGTCACATTCAGATGCGGCGGCGGGCGCCGGTCAGCGCAATGGCTGCCGAGGTTGCGAACAGCAGGGCGGCCGCCACCGTCAGAACGGTGCGAAACGCGACATCGAATGCGGTTCCCGCGGCGTCGACCAGGGCCAGAGCGACCTCTCCCCCCTGGGCCCGCGCCACCGAGAGGGCCGCGTCGATCCCGTCCAGGGCCTCCTCTCCGGCGATCACGCCCGCCGGCAACTCCAGCGAAGCGCTGTAAACCGCCGCCAGGAGGCTTCCCAGAAGGGCAATTCCGATCGAGCCGCCCAATTCGTAGGAGACTTCCTCCAGGGAGGCGGCGGCGCCCGCGCTTCTCGCCGACGCCCCCGCCATGATGGCCGTCGAGGCCGCCGTCATGGCGGCACCGATACCGGCGCCGATCATGACGAAGGTGCCCGCCTGGGCGATAAGGCCGGCATCGGCGTCGGTGCCGGCCAGATGCGCCATGATTCCAAGACCCGCCAGGGCCAGCGAAAACCACAGGACCCGCACAGCCCCAAACGTCATCAGGAGAAGCCCGGCCAGTGGCCCGGCAACACAGGCGGCCAGGGGAATCGGCACGATCGACAGCCCGGCCTGCAACGGCGTCAATCCCTGGACAAGCTGAAAGCGCTGGCTGAGCGCCAGCTCGATGCCGACCAGCGCGATCGTCGACATCAGGGCCGCCAGAACGCCAAGCGAAACCCCCGGATCGCGAAACAGGGAAAAATCGATGATCGGAGCCGTCGAGCGGCGCTGACCACGGATGAACAACACCAGGAACAGAGCCCCCGTTCCACCAGCCACCCAGACATCCGGCGGCAGGGACAGGTCGTCGCCGGCCGCCTGGATCGCATAAGTCACCCCGACAAGGCCGATCATCACCTGAAGGGACGCGGCGGCATCGAAAGGCCGGTCGGCGTGGCCGCCGCCGGCCGGGCCCACCTTACGGGCCAGGATGAACGCCAGAACAGTGATCGGCACATTGATCAGGAAGACCGCCCCCCATGGGAAAAATTCCAGCAACGCGCCTCCGACCACCGGCCCGAACGCCGCGCCGCCGGCGGCCACGGCCGCCCAGACGCCGATGGCCAGCGCCCGCTCGCGCCGGTCGGAGAAACTCCGCCGGACGATGGCCAGCGTCGCCGGCATCATCAGTGCCGCGCCGACGGCCAGCAGAACCCGGCCGCCGATCAGCACCTCCGCCGACGGAGCGAATGCCGCCAGAAGGGAGGCAAGCCCGAAAATCCACAGTCCGGACAGGAAGGGACGTCGCGCCCCGAACCGGTCGCACAAGGCGCCGGCCCCCGGTAGAAGGCCGGCGACCGTCAAGGGATAGGCATTCATGATCCACAGCTTGTCCGAAGCGGACGCCTTCAGATCCCGGGTCAGGTCGGGAAGGGCGGTATAGAGAACCGCCATATCGATCACCACCAGCAACAACGCGCTTGAAACGGTCGCCAGCACCAGCCAGCGGACCGGAAAATTCACGCGGGAAAACACTTTAAAACCATCCTTTGGCATTGCCGCCCGCCGGTCTTGACGGGCGGCCTTTCTCCAATATAAATACATACGTATTGAATTAAAAGGGGGAGACGATGGGACGCCGCAAAACCATTGACCGCGACGCTCTGCTGGACATGGCGGAGCGGATCGTCACCACACAGGGCGCGCAGGCCCTGACCATCGATGCCCTGGCCAAGGCGGCGGGCATCACCAAGGGCGGGGTGCAATACAGTTTCCGCACGAAGGACGCCTTGATCGACGCCCTGTTCGCCCGGTTTGGCGCCAGCTACGACCAGCGTTTCCGCGACATCGCCGGAGAGACCCCCGATCCGCTGACCTCGGTCCGGGCCCATGTCGAAGCCAGCCGCCGGGCCGATAAGGCGTCGGAGGCCAAGGCGGCGAGCCTGATGGCGGCGCTTCTCCAGACACCCGAACATCTGGCGTCCACCCGCGACTGGTATCGCAGCCGGATTGCCGATCTCGATACCGGCGTGGAGATCGGGCAGAGAGCACGCCTGGCGTTTCTGGCGACCGAAGGCGCCTTTCTCCTCCGTTTTCTGGGGCTGATGAACATCGGCGATCCGGAATGGGCCGGTATCTTCCAGGATATCGCCGACCTGCTGCTCCCCTCTCCCGACCCGGAGCCCGGCGCGGGAAGGACGGGGCCGGACGGCCGGCCGGTCGCCTGATTCAAGGGCCTGCCGCCCCACCTCCACAGGCGGAGAGCCCGCTCCCGGCTGTCAGGCCCGGTTGGCGGCGGCCCGGCGCGCCCGCTCTCCCAATGCCCCCGGCTTTTCCGGTTCGCGCAACAAGGCGGCCAGGGCCCGGGCCGACATCGGCGGACCATAAAGAAATCCCTGAACGTCCTCGCATCCCAGGTGCCGGAGGAACTCCTCCTGCCTCGACGTCTCCACCCCTTCCGCGACGACCCCGAATCCCAGCCGGTGCGCCATCGCGATGATCGCCCCGGCGATATCCCCGTTATTCCCCTGATCGGGCGCGTCCTGGATGAATCCCCGATCGATCTTGACCCTCTGGATCGGCAGCGCCTTCAGAGATTTCAGACAGGAATAGCCCGTCCCGAAATCGTCGATCGCCAGGGACACCCCCATATCCCGGATGGCATGGAGCGCGGGCGCGTTCTTGCGGTCGTCCTGCAGAACCGTCTCGGTAACCTCGACCTCCAGCAGATCGGGGGGAATCTCCCAGTCGGCCAGGGCGGCGGCGATGACGTCGATAAGGGCATTGCACCGCATCTGCAGCGGAGAAACATTGACCGCCACTTTCGGCAGGGGCAGGCCCTGGCTCCGCCATTCGCGAAGCTGCCGGCAGGCCGACCGGATGACCCATTCGCCGATGTCGAGGATGAGGCCGCTCCGCTCCGCCACAGGGATGATCCGGTCGGCCCCCTGGAGCCCCATCCGGGGATGCTGCCAGCGGACCAGGGCCTCGACGCCGGTCATGGCCCCGCTTGCCAGCGCGAACTGCGGCTGGAAGAACAACCGCAGCTCTCCCTGCTCCAATCCCCGGCGCAGGTCCTGCTTCACGGTCATGTAGTCGACCGCGTTGGCGGTCATTTCGCTGGTATAGAAGGTATACCGTCCGCGCCCCTGATCTTTAGCCACATACATCGCCGTGTCGGCGGCGCGGATCAGGCCGTCGCAGTTGGTTCCGTCGTCGGGGAACAGGCTGATGCCGACACTGGCCGAGACGGTCAGTTCTCCGGCCGAGAGGACGACAGGCTGCGCCACCTGGGCGATGATCTTGCGGGCGATGTCGGCGACATCCTCCACGCGCTCCACCCGTTCGATGATGACCATGAATTCGTCGCCGCCCAGGCGCGCCACCGTATCCTCGGCCCGCACCGCCCGGCGCATGCGTTGCGCGACCCCCTTCAGCAACTCGTCGCCGGTGGCATGCCCCAAAGTGTCGTTGATGGTCTTGAAATGATCGATGTCGACGAACAGCAAGCCGACCCGGTGATGTCCCCGTTCGCACCGGTCGATCGCATGTTCAAGACGGTCCTGGGCAAGAAGGCGGTTGGGCAGACCGGTCAGGGGATCGTAATGAGCCAGGAACTTGAGTTCGGCCTCCGCTTTGCGGATGGCCGATACATCGGTACACACCGCCACGTAATGCGTGACGCGGCCGCCCGCCCCGGCGACGGAGACCACTTTCAGCTCCAGCGGAAAACTTTCCCCGGTTTGCCGGACCGCGGCAACCTCTCCCTGCCAGACCCCGCTGTGACGCAGCGTCTGCTCGATCGCCCGCAACCGCGTGTCAGGGGTCTCCGGGGTCCGGGCGAGAAGGGTCAACTTCCGGCCCAGGAGATCCTCCTCCCGATAGCCGCACATGGCGAGGAATCCCTGATTGACCGAAAGGATCCGGAACGACCGGTCAAAAATCACCACCCCGTCCTGCAACGCCTCGAAGACCGTGGCCGCCTGACGCAGGCGCGCCTCGGCGGCCCTCTCGTCCGTGACATCCCGGACGACACCGACAACCCGTTTCACCCCATCCAGCTCGAAAATCCGCCCCTGGACCCGGAGCCACCGCCGCCCCCCTCTTTTCCGGTTGCGGAACTCGGCCTGACAAAGCTCCCCCTTCCCGATCACCCGATCGAACATGCGGACCACCGAAAGCCGGTCTTCGGGGCGGATCTGGCTGAGGAAATCGTGCCAGCTTCGGGAAAACGCCTCTCCTGGGAATCCGAAAATCCGGCGGGCACGCCCTCCGGGCCGGATCTGCCGGCTTTCGGGGTCCAACTCCCAGGACCCCATGTCCGCCGCGTCCAGCGCCAGACGCAAATGTTCCTCGCGGCGCATCAACTCCTGTTCGGCCGCGCGGCGCTCCAGGCACATCTGGATCGTCACATGCAGCTCACGCTCCGAAAAGGGCTTCAGGATGTAGCCGAACGGCCCCGTGGCGCGGGCCCGTTCGATGGTGGGCTCCTCGGAATGGGCGGACAGAAAAATCACCGGGATATGAAACTGCCGGCCGATCTCGCGGGCGGTGTCGATGCCATCCACCGATCCCTCCAGATGGATGTCCATCAGGACGACATGCGGACGGTGTTCGCCGGCCTGCCGCAGCGCCTGTTCCCCGCTGAAGGCGACCGCCACGACCTCATAACCCAGCCGGCCAAGCTGCTGACGCAGATGCAACGCGACGATCCGCTCGTCCTCCACCACCAGCACCTTGGATCCGGTCATCGCGTCGTCCTTTTCACCGGTTGATCGGAAATGTCACCTGGAAGCGGGTCGGATTGCGGCGTGCCACGTCCAATGTTCCACCCAGTTGGTCGGGCAGCAGGGTGACCAGTTGCAGACCGAGCGTACGGCCGTCCGGCTCGAACAATGTCCTGTGGTCCGCAATCCCCACCCCGTCGTCACTGACAGAGATCATCACCCGCCCCCCCGCCACCGGCAGCAGATCGACCTGGATGGATCCGGCACGACCGTTCGGAAAAGCGTGTTTCAGCGCATTGGAAATCAGTTCGTTGACGATCAGGCCGGAAGGAATGGCGCTGCTGATCGGCAGTTCCACGTCGACCGCGCCGACCGAAAGGGAGATCCGCAGGGGATCGGCGACATAGGCCGAGAGCAGCATCGGCACCAGATCGTCGAGAAACTCGCGGAAATTGACCCTGACGACATCGCGCGACTGGTAGAGGATGCGGTGGATCAGGGCCATCGACTGGATCCTCCGCTGGGTGTCCCGTAACACCTCCAGCGCCAGCGGATCCTCGACGCGGGTGGTCAGCAGTTCGAGCAGACTGGAGACAATCTGCAGATTGTTCTTCACCCGGTGATGGACCTCGTCGAGCAAAATCTCCTTTTCCCGAAGCGCTCCCCGGATCACCTCCTCCCGCTGCCGGTGATCGGATATGTCGACGATGGAACAAAGGGCCATCACGCCGCCATCGGCCGGAACCGGCGTCAATTCCACGACCACCGGAACCTCCACCCCGTCCTTGCGCAGGGCGAACAGGTCGTGCCCCACGCCCATCGGCCGCGTCGAGGGCGCGTTGCCGAAGGATGCCCGGTGATGGCCGTGCAGGCGGCGGAACCGTTCCGGGATCAATCCGTCGACCGGGCTGCCGGCAATGGCGCCCCTGTCAAATCCGAACAAGGCCTCCGCCCGGGAATTCGCCGACAGGACGATGCCATCGGTGCCGGTCAGGATCATCGCGTTGGGCGCCCATTCCATCAGGCGCGAAATCTCAGCCGGCGCGGCCGCCGCCGGTTCCGAAGCCCGGCCACCGTCCCCTGGATCGTCGGCTTCCTCCGCCATCCGCCGGAACTCCCTGTCATCGGGGCGACCCGTCGCGTGGAGCGGTCGGTTGGCGGATCGTGGTCGGCCAGCCCCGGATTGGCAAAAGGACCGGAGGACACCAAACCCGCACGAACTCCCTCACGCAAAAATGCACTCAATAGTAGAGCAAAGCAGCGCAGGAGGGGAAGATTCTATCTTAAGACGTTTAAAAAACGACGTTCTATACACAAAATAGAGACCAAACCGGTGATGAGCCGCACTCATGCCCGGTTGGCGCGCCGATGGCGGTTTCCGGCGGTCGCCCGGCGACCCGGGAGGAGGAAGCGGAGTTCCGCCTCCCGGACGGGGGCGTCAGTTCCGGACCAAAGGCTTGTAGCGGATCCGGTGGGGCTGATCCGCATCGGCGCCCAGGCGGCGATGCCGGTCGACCTCATAATCGGCATAGTTGCCCTCGAAATAGACGACCTGGCTGTCCCCCTCGAAGGCGATGATGTGGGTGGCGATACGGTCCAGGAACCAGCGATCGTGCGAGATGACCACGGCGCAGCCGGGGAAATCGACCAGCGATTCCTCCAATGCGCGCAGCGTGTCGACGTCCAGGTCGTTGGTCGGCTCGTCGAGAAGAATGACGTTGGCACCCTGCTTCAGCATCTTGGCGAGATGCACGCGGTTGCGCTCGCCACCCGAGAGCTGTCCGACCTTCTTCTGCTGGTCCGGGCCCTTGAAATTGAACTGCGCCACATAGGCCCGACTGGCCATCTTGCGTTTGCCCAGTTCCAGTTCGTCAAGCCCGCCCGAGATCTCCTCCCAGACCGTCTTGTCGAAGGACAGCGAATCGCGGGACTGATCGACATAGCCGAGCTGGACCGTCTCACCGACCCGGAAGCTGCCGCTGTCGGGGGTTTCCTGGCCGGTGATCATCCGGAACAGGGTGGTCTTGCCGGCACCGTTCGGACCGATGATGCCGACGATGCCGCCCGGGGGCAGACGGAAGCTGAAGTCGTCGATCAGCAGGCGGTCGCCGAATCCCTTGGTCAGATGTTCCGCCTCCAGCACCAGATTGCCCAGCCGCGGTCCCGGCGGGATGACGATCTGGGCGACACCCGCCTGCTTTTCGGCGGCCTGCGCGACCAGGGTTTCGAAGGCGGTGATACGGGCCTTGTTCTTGGCCTGACGGGCGCGCGGGCTGGCGCGGACCCATTCCAACTCTTCCTTGATGGTCCGCTGGCGGGCGCTCTCCTCCTTGCTTTCCTGGGCAAGGCGCTGCTCCTTCTGTTCCAGCCAGCCGGTATAATTCCCCTCATAGGGGATACCCTGGCCGCGCTCCAGCTCCAGAATCCAGCCCGTGACATTGTCGAGGAAGTAGCGATCGTGGGTCACGATCACCACGGTCCCGGTGTAGTCCTCGAGGAACTTCTCCAGCCAGGCCACCGATTCGGCGTCGAGATGGTTGGTCGGCTCGTCCAGCAGCAGCAGATCGGGATGACTGAGCAACAGGCGGCAGAGCGCCACGCGGCGCTTCTCGCCGCCGGACAGTCTGGCGACATCGGCGTCGGAGGCGGGGCATCGCAGCGCATCCATCGCGATCTCGACATTGCGCTGCAAATCCCAGGCGTTCAGGTGATCGATCTTCTCCTGCAACTCGCCCTGTTCGGCGATCAGGGCGTTCATCTCGTCGTCGGACATCTCCTCGGCGAAACGGGCGGACACCGCATCGAAGCGGTCCAGCAAAGCCTTGGTCTCCGCCACGCCCTCCATCACATTGCCGAGCACGTCCTTTTCCGGGTCGAGTTGCGGTTCCTGCGGCAGATAGCCGACCTTGACACCCTCCGCGGCCCAGGCCTCGCCCCCGAAGTCCTTGTCGATGCCCGCCATGATCTTGAGAAGGGTCGATTTGCCGGCGCCATTGTGACCGAGGACGCCGATCTTGGCCCCCGGCAGAAAGGACAGATAAAGCCCCTTCAAGACCTCGCGCCCGCCGGGATAGGTCTTTGTCAGGTTCTTCATCACATAAATGTACTGATAGGCCGCCATGCGATTGTTTCCCTTATCTTTCGTGGCTTAACGACGCCCTCATGGTGATCCCCGCGGGATGGCGCCATGGTCATCCGTCAGGTCTTCACCACAATGCGATCAGTCGGAGGGTCATCCCGGACCCCGCCGATCCCCGGCAGAACCTCTGACCCGGAAGCCTTCCGGCAAACCGGTTCATCGGGAGCGATGACGGGTTATCATAATTCCCGGCTTCCCGCAAACAGACCAGACGGACGGCGGCGGTCGCCAGGACGGGTCGGCATCAGGGGTCATCGACCGGCGGAACCGTTTCCGGCGCGGACGACCCGCCCCTCAGCACAGCCTCTCCATCAGGAAACCGGGGACCCGGTGAGTGCCCCCGCAGCACCATCAAGAGTGGTTGTGTTTTGATTTGTTCAACCTCAGACTACCCCTATCGGAACCGGGACGCCAGAACGCCCGGCCGCCGAGGGGAGGAGTGATGGCACCACCACCGCCTGCACCTGAACGACGCTACTGGCACCGGACGACGCGGTTGATGATTCTTTCGGTCGGCCTCTGCATCGCGCTGGGCGGATTGCTGCCGCTGGCCGCGTCATGGATCACGGCGGTCCTGGTGGCGGGTATCCCCGCGGGATTTCTGATTGCCGCCGAGGGGTCCCTGGCCGGACTGGTTCTGCTGGCCTTCTGGCACGCCGGCCGGCAGAACCGGATTGACGAGGACAGCCATGTCGCCGAGGACTGAGGGGACGTCATGCTGAGGGGCGACTTCACTCAGACCATGGGGCGGATCTTCTTCATCTATATCGGCGGATGCCTTCTGGCGGCCACGATCCTGGTCATCCTCAGCCTCGCCGGCGTTTCCGACCATGCCGTGGGCGTCGCCTTCATCCTTCTGACCGTCGCCTTCTACGCGGTGATGGGACTTCTGGGGCGATCGGCGCGGAGGGCGGAACTGACCGACTATGACGTGGCGGGCCGCCACGTTCCCGCCTTTTACAACGGCATGGCCACCGCTGCGGATTGGATGAGCGCGGCCTCCTTCATCGGGCTTGCCGGGGCTATTTTCCTCCGCGGCTTCGACGGCCTTGCCTATCCGATCGGCTGGACCGCCGGTTATGTCCTGGTGGCCGTCCTTCTGGCGCCGTTCCTCAGAAAATTCGGACAGTTCACCGTGCCGGACTTTCTTGCCGCCCGCTACGGCGGCCGCGTGCCCCGGCTGATCGCGGCTGTCATTCTGCTGTCGGTGTCCTTCCTCTATGTGGTCGCGCAGATGTCGGCCACGGGGCTGATTGCCGCCCGTTTTTTGGGGCTGGACTTCCCTGTCGCGGTTTTCGTCGGCCTCGCCGGCATTCTGGCCTGCTCGGCGCTGGGTGGCATGCGGGCCCTGATCTGGACGCAGGTGGCGCAGTATGTCGTGGTCCTGGTGGCCTATCTGCTGCCCGCCGTCTGGCTCTCGCAGCGCGTCGCCGGGATACCCGTGCCGCAGATCGCCTACGGACGCGCGCTCGACCGCCTTGCCGGCCTCGGCGTCCTCGACGGGTCCTGGCTGACCCTTGGCGACGGGGTCAATTTTTGCGGCGTGATTTTCTGCCTGATGCTGGGAACGGCGTCGTTGCCCCATGTGCTGTCGCGATGCCTGACCACGCCCTCGGTCAGGGAGTCGCGCCTCAGCGTCGCCTGGAGCCTGCTGTTCCTGCTGCTGCTTTACACGGCGGCGCCGGCGCTCGCGGCGTTCGCCAAGCTGGAACTGGCGAATCTTGGCGCGGATCCGTCCATCGACGGCGCCGGGGGATGGTTTTCCGCCTGGCAGCGGATCGGGCTGGTCGCCCGGGCGGCCGCCGGCGACGGCCCCGCCATCGGGGGCCTGATCATCGATCCCGACGCCGTGGTCCTGGCGATGCCGGAAATCGCGGGCCTGCCCTTCGTCGTTGCGGCCCTGGTGGCGGCCGGCGCCCTGGCGGCCACGCTGTCCTCCGCCGACGGACTTCTGCTCACCATTGGCAAGGCCGCCGCCCACGATCTTCCGGGGAACGGCGGACGGTCCGGCATCTCATCGGGACGGAGGCTGGCAGTCGCCCGGATGGCGATGGCGGTGGCGGCCGTGCTTGCCGCCTGGACCGCGTCGGCGCGGCCGGCCGGCATCCTGACCATCGTCGCCTGGGCCTTTTCGCTGGCCGCATCGGGCCTGTTTCCCGCCCTGGTGCTGGGGATCTGGTGGAAACGCGCGACCGGTCCCGGCGCTCTGGCCGGCATGCTGGCAGGCTGGTCGGTGGCGGCCGTCTATATCCTGGGCCTGAAGACCGGCGTGATATCCCCCGTCGGCGGCATCGGGGACGTCGCGGCTGGTGTTTTCGGCGTGCCCGTCGCCGCCGCCATGACGGTTGCCGTCAGCCTGCTGACTCCGCCGCCATCGGCCCGGATCCAGGCTTTCGTCGATCAGATCCGCATTCCAAGGGGGCGCATCACGCTCCCCGAGGGGGACTGACAGCGGCCCGCTCCGATCCCTGCGCGATTGATTCGCGATCTCCTTGACGAGGCCTTCGCGGGATCGTCCGGGCACCTGGGCCTCCCCCACCAACTTTGCAGGCCCGGGGACGGGCCAATAAGCAGGTCTCATTGGGGTCCGGCGTGATTTCCCCCTCCCCTCTAGTGGTCGGAATCTAACATTTGGATCCCTTGCGAGTGGGGCGGGCATCCTGCCCGCCTCCGACGCGAAAGCGGCGGAAATGCTGGCATTCCGGCTTTCGCCGAACGGCGGGCGGGACGCTTGGCCCCACTCCTGATTCAGGGACCCGTCTGTTGGATTTTGACCTCTAGCCCTGTCGCTCGGCCCTTGGGGCGAGCATCTTCAGGCCAAAGAGCGTCACATTACCTGGCCGCTTTTCGGCGGCGAACGACCACGGACGCCAGACCTGCAAGCGCCACGGCGGTAAGGGCGAAAGTGGACGGTTCCGGCACCGGATAATGTTTTTGCACCGAAACGCTCATCAGAGTGGCGCCACTGTAACGGCTCCCGCTACGCCCGCTATCCCCAATAGAGAGTTGAGAGTCAGCGGAAATAGTCCATATTTCATGAATATTAAGATGCGTTCCAAAAGTCCCAAGCGGGCTATTATAAAAATTTTGACCGAATTTAACATAATATCCATCAGATTCATCTGAAAGTCTCGTTCCCATTGCTTCAATTATTACATCATAAGCGCCTGGGGCAAAAAAATCTTTTGTCGTCAACTCTCCAAACTGGGTTCCAGCCAGATCTATATACAAGCCATTTCCCGGATAATTATCCCAGACACCATTCCCAATCAGATCAACATTACCGGAAGTCACATTCCATCCATCAAAACCAGTCGTAAAATTCCCCTGAACTCCATTATTATCAGAATCAAAATTATCGTAGAAAGATGTAATTTGACTTGCTTTTGCGTCACACAGCGAACTCATTGCAAAAATTAAAAATAAAAGCACTATATATCTTTTTGAAAAAGAATAAATCATAACACCCTCCAACAGATAACCATTACAATAGTACGTATATCAGATAAAAAAATACATGAAAACAGATAAATTTACGTATCTTTTTATTATTGATTTTATTATTTATTGAAAAAATTTGTAACTATTTTCCATTACACGAATATACTCATAAAATATTGGTTTCTTTCGGTGTAATTCTATCAGGGGTAGTGCGTATGCCCCCCTCCTTTCCTAAAGACCGGTCCGCAAAGAGAGGCCTCCCGGAAGCCGCCCATACCGGCGGTCCGACCGACCAGCTTCACCGGAGATCCTGTCACAGGGCGTCGAAAGCGAAATTGATCGTGATTCTGCGGGGCCAGGGGCCGGTTTTGGACGGCAACTCCAGTGGTTGCGCCAACCTCATGGCCAGAAGAAATCCGTCGACCGCCTCTCGCCGATAACGGCTGAGCGCCCCGTAATCCGCGACAATGGCCTCCGGATTCCAGGGATCATCCTTGTTGACCGGCGACGCCAGCGTGCCGTCGGCCTGCACGAAAAAGACGCCGGATAGCGTCAGTCCGCGCGCCTCCGGCGCGTGAAAGTCGACACGCCAGTATTTCATGATCTGGGCCAGGATGAAGTCCTGCTCGCTCTGCGTCAGCGCAGGCCCCTCAGGCCCCGATATGCCCGGTTTGCCCGCCTTGGACGGCGCCGTCCCACCGGGTGCCGCCGGAAGAGCCAGAGCCAGCGACGTCCCCGCGGCCCCGTTGCGGTCAGCGGGATGCGGCACCGACGACCGCTCGGCGATCCGGCCCGGTTGCAACTGCGGCCGGGTCAGGGGCGCCGTGGCGGCCATCCGTTCCGGTGGCCTCGGCTGGGATGGCTTCTGTTCGGGAGGTTTTTGCTCCGGGGGTTTCTGCTCAGGCGGCTTCTGTTCCGCAGGCTTTTGCTCAGGCGGCTTCGGCCTGGGTTGCGGTCGAACCGGGGACGGCACCAGATCGACAACCAGCGGCTCCGGCTGGATTTGGGGCGGCGGACCGAACAGCCAATCGCGGTTCAGAAACAGCACCAACAAGGCGGCATGCAGCAAGGCCGACAGGATCAGGGCCCATCGGAACCAGGTTTCCGGGCGTTTTGGCAAGGTTTCGGTCGTCACGATCCGCCAAGATAATGCAACTGGACCGCTCCGTCGAAGGGTTCGCGCGCAAACGACCGGGGCAATCGCATGGCCGCGCAAAGAAGCCTTTGAAGCTCAGATCGCCATCGGATCCGTACCCCCTCCGGACCCCGCGGGCAGGGACTTCCGGAGACGGGACGCCATGGCGTCGATGAAAACGCGAACCCGCGCCGACAGATGGCGCCCGGCCGGATAGACGGCGTGAATGGCCGCCGCATCCGTACGCCAGCCGGACAGCACCCGGACGAGCCGTCCAGCCTCCAGGTCGTCGGCAACATCCCAGATCGATTTCAGGACCAGCCCCGCTCCGGACAGCGCCCAGGCATGGGCCGTCTCGCCGTCGCTGGTCCGCAGGGCGCCGCCCACCTTCTGGATCACCGGTCCCTCGGGGCCGGTGAATGTCCAGCTCGACCCGCCCCCCGCGAACAGGAGACAGCGGTGGCGAACCAGATCCCGGGGGGTCTGCGGCTCCCCCATGCGCGACAGATAAGCCGGCGAACCGACCACGACCCGATTGTTGTCCGCAAGTTTTCGCGCCAGCAGACTGCTGTCAGGCAGCATGCCCAGCCGGATTGCCACGTCGAAGCCCCCCTCCACCAGATCGACCACCCGGTCGGTCAGCTCGAGATCGGCCGTCAGGCCCGGGTATTTTTCGGTCAGGGACTGGAGGACGGGCGCCACATGCCGCCGGCCGAACGACAGGGGGGCCGTCACCCGCAGCAGTCCCCGGGGGTCCGACCGGCCCTCGGTGATCAGGGTCTCGACATCCTCGACATCGGCCAGAATGCGAAGCGCCCGCTCAAACAGGACCGTTCCTTCCTCCGTCACCGCCAGCCGCCGGGTCGTCCGGTTGATCAGACGGGTTCCCAGACGCTCCTCCAGCGCGGCGAGACGCTTGCTGACCACGGCCAGGGAAAGGTTCAGTTCGCGGCCCGCGGCGGACAGGCTTCCCGTCGCCACGACCCGGGTGAAGATGCGGAGATCCGGAAGGCTGTCGAGCATCAATTCTATCCAAACTGGAAATTAACAATCGAATTTTCGGATTATTTTCTTTTTTCAGGAAAGAGACAACTGTGGTCGTCATCCGGATTGGGATACCCCGCACAGCCAAGGAGATGACACCAATGTCCGATAATTCCGCCTCGCCGCCCGGCCGGTTCAGCCGCAGAACCTTCGTTCAGGGATCGGGGGGGCTGGGGGCGGGACTGATCGCCGCCACCCTCGCCGGCTCCCGCATTGCCGAGGCGCAGCCCGCCCCTTCGGCGCCACCGGGCGCCACGAGCACGTCAACCGTCCCGTCTCCGACCGCCAAGGGCGCCTTCTGGCCGAATGGCGCCCGTCTGGCGGTCAGCCTTTCCCTGATGTTCGAGGCTGGCGGTCAACCGATCTCGGGGGCCGGTGGTCCGATCGGCGAACCGATCGCCAGGGGACTGCCGGATCTGCCGACCAACGCCTTCTTCGACTATGGGGTGACGGAGGGCATTCCGCGGTTGCTCGACCTGTTCGACCGCCATGGCGTCCGTATGTCCTCCTTCATGATCGGGCAGGCGGTCGACAAGGCCCCGCAACTGGCGCGGGAGATCGTGGCGCGCGGTCACGAGGCGGCGGCGCACGGCCGGACATGGTCGAACTCCTACGCGCTTTCCCCCGCCGACGAACGCCGCTTCATCGCCGACTGCGTCGCCAGCATCGAGCGCGCAACCGGGGTCCGTCCCCTGGGATGGAACGCCTACTGGATGCGCAACACGGTCCATACGCTGGAAATTCTCCAGGACCTCGGATTCCTTTACCACATCGACGATCCCAGCCGGGACGAACCCTTCCTTCAGACCATCAAGGGGGCGCCATTCGTCACCGTGCCCTACACCATGCATATGAACGATATCGTCTCCTTCGGCTTCGAGGGCTTTTCCGCCGCCGCCTATGAACAGGCCCTGCGGGACGAATTCGACCAGCTCTATGACGAGGCGGCTTCGCGTCCGCGCATGATGGTGGTCAGCCTGCACGACCGCATCTCCGGACACGCCAACAGGGTCCGGGCGCTGGACCGTTTCCTCACCTATGCCAGGGCCCGGGACGGCGTCTGGTTCGCCCGCAAGGACGAGATCGCGCGCTGGACGCTGGCCCACCCGGATCTTTTTCCCGCTGTTTCCCGCGGCCCCGCGGGGATCAGCGGCCTGCCCGGCTCCGCCGGCTGATCCATCGTGCAATGAGATGACAGGACAGGACCCATGATGACCTCGCTTTTGAACCAGACCGTTCTCGTGATCGGCGGCAGCTCCGGACTGGGACTGGCGACCGCCAGGGCCGCGGCCGGATCGGGCGCCCGCGTGCCGATCGCCTCCCGCGACGACCGGCGCCGTCTCCCGGCGGTCGCCAGCATCGGGCATGACGCCACGGGACGGCCGGTCGACATCACGGACGACAGATCCGTCCAGGAGTTTTTCGCCACCGGAGAAACCTGGGACCATGTGGTGGTTTCCGCCGCCGCCACCCGGATCGGCCCGATCGCCACCATGCCGCCGGCCGACGCCTATGACGCAGTGAACAGCAAATTCTGGGGAGCCGTCCGGGTGGCGCGCCATGCCCCGATCCGGGCAGGAGGATCGTTGACGCTGGTCGCCGGCTATCTGGCCACCCGCCCCGCCCCGGGACGCGCCCTGCAAAGCGCCATCAACGCCGCGCTGGAGGGGCTGACCCGGGGCCTGGCGCTGGAGCTGAAGCCGGTCCGGGTCAATGCGGTTTCCCCCGGCACCATCGACACGCCGCTCTGGCAGTCGATGCCGGACGCCGACCGCGCCGCCATGTTCGAGCGGGTGGCCGCAGCGCTTCCCGCCGGCCGCATCGGACAGCCGGAGGATATCGCCGGACAGATCGTCCTGTTCATGGCGACACCCTTTGCCACCGGTACCGTCGTCACCATCGACGGTGGCGCGTCCATCGCGTGACCCGCCGCCGATCAGCGTTCCGGCGTTCCTTTTTCGATGAAAGATCGCAGCATGACACCCCTTTTCCCCACCGTTTCCCCGGGCGCCGCCGGCAGGACCATCCCGGCCCGGGACCTGGGATATCTGCTTATCCGCCTTGCCCTGGGCGTCAACATCCTTGCGCACGCCCTGGCGCGGACCGGCGGCAATTACGATAAATTCGTCGCCTGGGCCGGCGGGCTGTTCGCCTCCACCCCCCTGCCCGCCTGGGCGGTGGGCGCGTTCGCCAGGGCGGTTCCTCCGGCCGAAGGGGCCATCGGCCTTCTGCTGCTTCTGGGGTTGTTCACGTCATGGGCGGCGGTGGCCGGCGGCCTTCTGATGATCGCGCTGATCTTCGGAATGGCGATGGTCCAGAACTGGGAAATCGTCGGCGTTCAGATGATTTATGTCGCCTTTTATGCCGCCCTGGTCGCCCTCGCCGACCACGACCGCTTCAGCCTCGACCGCCTGCGCCCCGCCCGGCCGGGGCGCTGCCACCGTCCGGCCCTGGCCGGGGCAGGCCAGGGCCGGACGGCCCCTGCGACAGGTGCGGGCGCCGTCGTCATCGGGGTCACCGATGGGTCAGAACCCGTCCGAAGACCGGCGCCAGACGCTTCTGGACATCTTCGACGATGGTATAGACCACCGGCACGAAGATCAGGGACAGCAGGGTCGAGGAGATCAGACCGCCGATCACCACCACGGCCATCGGCTGGCGGAACTCGGCGTCGGCGCCGATGCCGAGCGCCGTGGGAAGCATGCCGGCGACCATGGCGACGGTCGTCATCACGATCGGCCGGGCCCGCTTCGCCCCGGCGTCAAGCAGCGCGGAATGCCTGTCCATCCCCTGATCCCGCTCCGCCATGATGGCGTATTCGACCAGCAGAATGGAATTCTTGGTGACAATTCCCATCAGCATGGTGATGCCGATCAGCGACGACATCGACAGGGCCATGCCGCAAGCCAGCAGCGCCAGGATCGCCCCGCCAAGACTCAAGGGCAACGCCGTCATGATGGTGTAGGGCTGGCAGGGATTGCGGAACAGCAGGGTCAGAACCGCGATGTTCAGGATCATCCCGGTCAACAGGGCCTGGGCGAACCCCATGAACATGATCTGCATCTGCTCCAGATTGCCATAGCTGGGGCGGTTGATGCCGGGCGGCAACGTCCGCAACGCCGGAAGCTGGTCGATGGCGGCCATCGCGCTGCCCAGGTCCAGGCCGTGCAGTTCGGCCTCGACCGAGACATTCCGCGCCTGATCGAAGCGATTGATCTCGGCGTCGGACGAGCCCATCACAATGTCGGCCACGGACCGCAGCGGGACCAGAGTTTGTGACGCGGTCCGCACCCTGAGGTTGGCGATGACGTCGAGGTCCTGGCGCCACCGGGGATCGATCAGGACGCGGATCGGGACCTGGCGCCCGACCATGTCGAATTTGGCGCTGTTGACATCGATGTCGCCCAGGGTGGCAATGCGGGCGACCTGGCCGATCGCGCTGACCGAGACCCCCTGCTCCGCGGAGGCGGACAGCCGGGGCCTGATCTGGATCTCGGGGCGCAGGACGGCCGCCGTCGATGACACATTGGTCAAAAACGGCAGATCCTGCATCTGACGGCGCAGAGTGTCCGCCACCTCGTCCAGGGTTTTGACATCCTCGGAGGTGAGCCGGATGGTCACATCCTTGGATTCGACGCCCTCCAGAGCATTGAATCCGATCCTGACGCCGGGGATACGCTTCAGTTCGGCGCCGACGTCAGTCTGAAAGGCCTTCCGGCTCATCCGCTTGCCGGGCTCCGTCAGAACCACGAACACGCGGCCCGTGCGCACCTGATCCCCGTGTCCGGCCCAGGACCAGACATGCGCCACCTCCGGCCGCTTCAACAGGATGTCCGTCACCTTTCGTCCGACACCGTCGGTATCATCCAGCGTGGCTCCTGGCGGCAGGGAATATTCGAGGATCGAAATGCCGGAATCGAGTTCCGGCAGAAACTCGAACGGCAATGTCGCCGCCAGTCCGAGGGAGCCGGCGAAAAACGCCGCCCCCGCGAGAACGGTCCGCCAGCGATGACCAAGACACCAGGACAACAGCCTCAGATATCCCTCGCGCCAGGCCGGCGGGGCCGGTTCCGGCGCGCTGGGCTTCATCAGATAGGCCGCCATCATGGGGGTGATCAGGCGGGCCACCAGCAAAGAGACAAGAACCGCGACCGCCACCGTGATCCCGAAGGACCGGAAATACTGCCCCGACACCCCGGACATGAAGGAGACCGGGACGAACACCACGACGATGGTCATCGTCGTGGCGATCACCGCCAGACCAATCTCGTCGGCGGCCTCCAGCGCCGCGGCGAACGGCTTCTTTCCGAGCCGGATATGCCGGACGATATTTTCGATCTCGACGATGGCGTCATCGACCAGCAACCCCACCACCAGGGCGACCGCCAGCAGCGTGACGCCATTGAACGTGAAGCCAAGCCACTTCATCGCGAGCACGGTGGGGATCGCCGAGAGCGGCATGGCGAGAGAGGCGATGCCGGTGGCCCGGCTGTCGCGCAGAAACCACCAGACCACCGCAACCGCCAGCAGACTGCCGATCACCAGCGATTCGATCGATGCCCAGAAGGAATCCCGGGTAAATTTGACGAAATCGAGGACCAGTTCGATGCGGACGTCGGGGTAGTCCCTGCGGATCTCCTCCATCTTGCGCGCAACGCCGTCGGCCATCGTGACCTCGGACGAATTGGGCGCCCGCGACAGGGCGATTCCCAGGCTGGGAACCCCATTCAGGCGGGAAATGCTCCGTAGTTCGGAACTTCCGTCGACCACGTCCCCCAGGGACGACAGGCGGATCTTGCCGCCTTCCGGCAGGGCGATCTCGGTATCGGCAAGCTCGCCGACACTGGTCGCGGTTCCCAGCGTCCGGATCGATTGCTCCGCATTGCCGACGGCGCCCCGCCCGCCCGGCAGGTCGAGATTGAGGGTGCGCAGCCGCTGGTTGACCTCTTCGGCGGTTATCCCGAAGGCCATCAACCGGCCGGGATCCAGATTGATCCGGACTTCACGGCTCTGTCCGCCGAACCGGTCGACGCGCCCCACGCCGGGCACATGGGTCAGTGCCCGCGAGATCTCGTTATCGACCAGCCAGGACAGTTCCTCCATCGAACGCCGGTCCGAGGTCACGTTGTAGATCAGGACCGTCCCGCCGGCGACATCCTGACGGGTCACCTGGGGTTCCTCGATATCCTGAGGCAGTTCGGAACGGACATGGGAAACCGCGTCCCGCACGTCATTGACCGCGCGATCGGTGTTGTAGCCGATCTTGAATTCCAGAACGGTCTGCGATGATCCCTCCACCACGGTGGAGGTCATATGGTCCAGACCGGCGATCCGGCCAACCGCCTTTTCGATCCGCTTGGTGACCTGCGTCTCCAGTTCCGCAGGTGATCCGCCGGACCTCGCGACCGTGACGGTGACAACGGGAAAATCGATATCGGGATTCCCCGCCACATCCATGGAAAGAGCGGCCAGGATTCCGCCGAACATCAGAAGAACGAACAGAACGATCGGCGGAATCGGATGGTGAATGGCGAGCGACGAGATATTGGTTCGCGACATGGGCGACCTCACTCCGTCACGGCCGGAACGGGACCGGATCCGGTATCCGTCCCGGCGATGGCGACATGGTCGCCATCTTTCAGATGACCCGCGCCGACCTCAACGACCCTGTCCCCGGCCTCCAGCCCCTGCGTGACCGCAACCAGAGCCCCCTGGCGCGCGCCCAGCATCAGCGGCCGCAGGATAACCCGCTCCCCGTCCGCCACGACAAAGGCGGAGGGCTTGTTGTCCTGGTATGTCACGGCCCTTTCCGGGATCACAACCGCGCCGACCTCGCCCAGGTCGATGCGCCCGGCGACGAACATCCCGGGCAGCAATCCCGCCCCTTTGGGAATGTCGATGCGGACCCGGCCCTGGCGGGTTCGGGGATCGACCGTCGGTTCCACCATGCGGACGAGACCGGTCGCGGCCCGGGATTCGGCGGCCGGTTCGGCACCGGATCCGTCGATGGCGAACAACACCTTCTGACCCGGCGCGATCCGCGCCAGATCGCCTTCGGGCAGATCGGCCACCAGCTCGACGCGATCGTCACGGATCATCCGGAACAGGTCGCTTCCACCCGTGGTCAGGACAGCCCCGAGATGGGCGTTTCTGGCGGTAATCGTGCCAGCCGCCGGAGCACGCACCTCGGCCTGCTGCAATTTGACGCGCGCGAGCGACAGATTGGCCCGCGCCACCTCGACCCGCGCACGGGCCGTCTCAGCCTGGGCACGTCGCTCATCGAACGTCATCCGGCTCATCCAGCCGCCCTTGACCAGATCCTCGGCCCGGCGGGCGTTGGCCTCCGCCTCCCGGCTCTGCGCCTCGGCCTCCATCAGGGCGGCCTCCTGCAGGCGGACCTGCGCCTGAAGGGTCCGATCGTCAAAGCGGGCCAGCACCTGCCCCCGGGTGACGTGATCGCCGATATCGGCCAGCACGGCGACCAGGGCCAGGTCGCCGGCCTCCGTTCCGATCGGCAGTTCGTCCATGGCCGTTACCGATCCGGTTACCAGCAGACGGACCGGGACCTGTCCCCGGGCCGCCTGGACCACGGTGACCGTGAGGGATGGTCGTGGCGGTGCTTTCCCCGTAACGGCCTCGCGCGGGGGCAGGAACAGGACCACGGCACCCGCCAGCAGAACGCCCAGCAGCCCGGTTCCCCCAAGAAGTTTTGTCGTCCTTGTCATGATCCTGTTCCCCGACAGCCCGCTCCGGCTGTTTCCCCCGTCGACGTCGTTCAGAAGCTGTAACGGACGCCCAGTCGCCCGGACAGTTGCAGGCGCCGTTGGGTGACGGGACTTTTCCCCGCGTCGCCGATCAGCCAGTCGGACCCCATGGCGCCGGTCAGCGCCCATCCGCCGCACAGCGCATAGACGCCGTCCAGCCCGAAACCGACGGCTTGGAACCCCGCGCCGGCGTCGAAGGCGCGTTTCCCCGACGCCGCCGCCTGTAAGGGCGTCACGCCGAAAAAATGCCTCATATGCTGATCATCGGCCCATTTCGCGTGAACAGCCCCGGACAGGGTCAGCGACTCGGTGACCGGCGCCTCGGTTCCCATCGAAAAGTCGACCGTCGTGCCATAGGCGCCGGTAAATCCGCGGGCCGCGGTCGCCCCGAATTCCAGGAAGCCCAGGGTATAAGTCGCGGCCGCGCCGACGAGGAACGAATGCTTGACGTTGCCAAGACCGTGCAGTTCCGCGCGGTCGTCCTTTTCCAACCGACCGCCGTTATATCCCAGCGCGGTCGCCAGCCGGAAATTTCCGAGACGGACGGGGGTCGTCCCAATTCCACCGTTCCCGGCGAAGAAGGTCCCCTGGTCATAGACGATATCCGCCGATCCGGCCGGTGACACCTTGGCGCGGTTCGATCCCTCATAGCGCGGCGCCACCCCGACGCCGCCGTCCAGCGTGACATCCCAACCGCTCCGCCCTCCGTTACCGGCTCCGGCGGCGCCCTCAGCCGCGGCGGCGGGCAGGGACAGGACGGTCAGCACGGTGCCCAGCACCGAAACCGACCGGCATGCCTGGTTTTGCATATTGTTCATCCTCCTGATGGAAAAGCGCAAGTCAGGCCCGCACTTTTCCTAAACCGAAAGGAGGATCGATGTAAATGTAATTTTTATCGTTTACCGTGAATTATTGATCGAAATTCACCTCGTCTCGACCATCATCCCGCCATCTTCTCAGCGCCGCACCCAAGGTAATGACAACAGACGCCCAGTCGCCCCGGGCAGTCTGGTGAAAGACGCGCATGGTCGGATACCAGGGCGACCGGACCTCACCCTCCAACCACCTCCAGCAGCCATCGAACCGGGACAGCAGCCAGACCGGTTTGCCAAGCGCGCCCGCCAGATGCGCGACCGATGTGTCCACAGCGATGACCAGATCCAGGACCGACACCAACGCGGCGGTATCGGCAAAGTCCCGGACTTCGCTCATCGCGTCGAACACATGGACGTCGGGGGGAAGGCCTGCCGTTGCCGCCGCGGCCTCACCTTTTTGCAGGCTGATCCACTGGATGCCGCCGATCCTGAGGACGTCGTGAAACAACGCCAGGGACATGCTGCGCCGCCTGTCCAGAAGATGCGCGCCGCGCTGTTCGGGCCGGGGCGCGCCGGCCCAGACCAGACCCACGCGCCGTCCCCGCGACGGCTCCAGCCTTTGCCGCCACGCATCGGCCAATCCGGGATCCGCGGTCAGATAGGGGACCGGCACCGGGGCTCCACCGGTTCCTGCTCCGGTCATCCCGGCAAGGCTCATCAACGGAATATGGCAGTCGTACGCCGGAAGCGCCCCGTCGGTCGAGACGACCCCGCCAAGCCCGGGAAGCCCCCGCATCAGGCGGATCAACGCCGGATACACCCGCAACAGGACGGTCCCTCCCGCATTGGCGGCAATGACGGGCGCGTAACGCGCGAACTGGAGAACGTCGCCCAATCCCTGCTCGGCATCGATCAACAGAGTTCGTCCGTTCAAGGGCCCGCCGTCCCATGCCGGTCCCGGCAGGGGGTGACGCCGGAAGGGGCTGCGCGGGATCAGCCGGCGCCACTCGAACTCGCGCCACCCCTCCGCGAACCGCCCCATTTTCAGCAGGACAGAGGACATGTTGTAATGGATCTCGGCATCACCGGGGGCCAGCCGGAGCGCCCGGGAGAACACCTGCTCCGCCTGGGGCAGACGGCCATCGGCCCGGAGCGCGTTGCCGAGATTGTTATAGGAAGCGGCGTCTCCCGGTTGCAGGGTGATGCCGTTCCGGCACAGACGGACGGCGCCCCCGATATCGCCCAGGTCGATCAACGCCGCGCTCAGGTTGACCGCCGCCGCGGCGAAGTCGGGCGCCAGCGCCAGGGCCCGCCGGAACGCGGAGAGAGCAGCCTCGTCCGCTCCGGTTTCCATCAGGGCGGTCCCCAGATTGTTCCAGGCGCCGGGATCGGACGGGCGGATGACAAGCGCCCGCCGGCAGACGGGAATGGCCTCGCGCGGATGGTCCGCATCGATCAGCAGGGCCGCCAGATTGGCGTAAGGCTGAGGGGCGGCCGGCGCCAGCGCGATCGCCTGCCGGAAAGCCCGGGCGGCCTCCTCCCGCCGGCCCAGGGCGCCCAGCGTATTGCCGAGATTGTTGTGCAGATCGGCCGACAGGGGATCGCCCATGATCGCCAGCCGGTACTGGATCAAGGCGTCTGAGGCCTCTCCCGCCGCCAGCAGCAGTCCGGCCAGCGCCCCCCTGGCGGCCGTGGACCCCGGATCGAGCGCCAGCGCCCTCAGGAAAGCCCTCCGGGCCGTTTGCGCGGACGCCATGTCCTGCAAGGCCAATCCCGACGCCAGCCAGACTCCGCCGGCATCGGGAACGGCTTTCAGGATCTCGCGGTAGGCGGCCAGAGCCTCGGCGGGAGCGCCATCACCATGGCGGGAGAGAGCGGCGGCGAAAAGGGGGGCGATATCCATTCCGGATCAGATGTCCTTCATCGGCAGGCTGGAACCGACCATACCCGAAAGCGGCGCGACGGGCATGCCCCGCCTCACGGACGCCCCCGCCCCCCCCCGCCGCGGCGGGCCCACCCGGATCAGGAGCCGGAGGATCCCGGACCATCTTCCTCCGCGATCTCGCGCCAGCGGTGACAAGCCACCTGATGCCCCGCGTCGCCCTCCAGCGGCGGACAGTCGTGGCGGCATCGGTCGACCGCCGCCGGACAGCGGGTGTGGAACACGCACCCGCCCGGCGGAGACAAAGGCGAGGGCAGATCGCCGGACAGGCGGATGCGACTGCGCCCGCGTTCCCGCGCCGGATCGGGCAGCGGGACGGCGGACAGCAACGCCCGGGTGTAGGGATGGCGGGGAGACCTGTAGAGCCGGTCACGGTCGGCCACCTCCATGACACGGCCCAGGTAAAGGACCATCACCCGGTCGCTGATCTGGCGGACCACCGCAAGATTATGCGAAATGAAGATCAGGGCGGTCCCGGTCTCCCGGCTCAGCTCCCCCAGCAGGGCGACGATCTGCGCCTGGACCGACACGTCGAGCGCCGACACGGCCTCATCGCAAACCACCATCCGGGGAGACAGCATCAGCGCCCGGGCGATCCCTATTCTCTGACACTGGCCGCCGGAAAACTGATGGGGATAACGGTCGATCGCATCGGCCGTCAGACCGACGCGCGCCAGCATGCCCGCCACCTTGTCGCGTCGCGCGACCCGTCCCAGCCGGGGTTCGAAGATGTCCAGGGGCTCTCCGACCAGGGCGCCGACGGTCATCCGCGGATTGAGGGAGGCCAGCGGGTCCTGGAAGATCATGGCCATTTCACGCCGTGTCCGGCGCCGTTCGCCCGCCCCCATGCGCGCAAGGTCCGTCCCCCGCCACAGGACCTGCCCGGAACTGGCCGGAATCAAATGCAAAAGAGCGCGTCCGAGGCTTGATTTCCCGCACCCCGATTCCCCGACGATCCCGAGGATTTCGCCCTCCGCCAGATCGAGACTGACGGAGTTCACCGCATGGACGACGGACGGCTTCTGCCAGAAGGCGCCGGCAACCGGGAAACGGACGCAAAGGTCGGAGACCTGAAGAAGCCGCCCCGGATCCGTCATGGCCGGTCCTCCGATGCCAGAGGATCCGGGGCGACGGCATGGCAGGCGACGGCCCGCCCGTCGGACCGGACCACAAGATCCGGCCGGTCACGGCGGCAAGCCGGCATCACCCGCGAGCACCGGGGCCAGAAGGCGCACCCGTCCGGCAGGGCCAGGGGATCCGGCGGCTGGCCTTCGATCGCCCGGCCCGCCGGAGGTGCGTCCTCGTCCAGGCGTGGAACCGCGGCCAGCAGGGCTTCGGTATAGGGATGGAGAGGCCGGCCGAACACCTGCCCGGTGTCCCCCTCCTCCAGAACCCGTCCGGCATACATCACGATCACACGATCGCACAACCGGGCCACGACGCCGAGGTCATGGGTGACAAGAAGGATCGCCGTGCCGCCGTCGCGCTGTTCCGCCAGAAGATCCAGGATCTCCGCCTGGATCGTCACATCGAGGGCGGTCGTGGGCTCGTCGGCCAGCAGCAGGGCCGGGCCGCCGATCATGGCCATGGCGATCACGACGCGCTGGCGCATGCCCCCCGACAGTTGGTGCGGATAGCGGTCGAGCTGTCGTTCCGGCTCCGGGATATGGACGCGGCGCAACGCCTCCAGAGCGCCGGCCCTGGCCTCGGAACGGGAAACGCCCCGGTGATATTGCAGCACCTCGGACAACTGCCTCTCGATGGTGAGATAGGGATTGAGCGCCGTCATCGGGTCCTGGAACACCAGGGCGATCCGTTGCCCGCGCAGGCGGTTCAGGTCGCGGTCGCGCAATCCCAGAAGCTCTCGCCCCTCGAACAGGATCGACCCCTCCACCCGGGCGGTGTCGGGTTGCAACCCCATGATCGAATAAAGGGTCAGGCTTTTGCCACTGCCCGATTCGCCAACGATCCCCAGCGTCTGCCCCGCCGACAGAGAAAAGGAAACGCCGTCGACGGCGGCGACGGTACCGGCCGGGCTCGGAAAAACGGTCGAGAGGGACGTCACGCGAAGCATCGGCTCCGATTGATCCCGGGGGTCCTGATGGTCGCCGCTCACCGGATCAGCTCCTGTGGTCAAGCGCGTCGCGCAGGCCGTCGCCGGCGAAATTGAACGCCAGCAGGGTGGCGGCCAGAAATCCGCCCGGGAACAGCAGCGACCAGGGTGCCTCCATCATATTCTGGGCGCCGTCGCCGATCAGCACGCCCCAACTGGTGTGCGGCTCCTGGACGCCGAGCCCCAGAAAGGACAGGAAGGACTCCGTCAGAATGGCGTCGGGAATCACCAGCAGCATCGAGATGATGACCGGCCCCCACAGATTGGGAATGATATGGCGCAACAGAATGCGCGGATCCGAAGCTCCCAGCGACCGGGCCGCCTCGACGAATTCCCTGTGTTTCAACGTCAGGGTCTGGCCGCGCACGATCCGCGCCATATCGAGCCAGATCACGGCCCCGATGGTCACGAAAATGGTCGCAAGGCTGCGTCCGGCATAAATCGTGAGCAGGATTACGAAAAAGACGAAAGGAAGGGAATAGAGGATATCGACCAGCCGCATCATTAGCGCGTCGACCCGCCCGCCCAGATAACCGGCCGTCGCGCCCCAGGCCACGCCGATCACCAGACTGATCAGCGAGGCGCTGACCCCGACCATGAGGGAAACCCGCGCCCCTTCCAGCGTCCGCGCGAACAGGTCGCGGCCGTTGACGTCGGTTCCGAAATAAAACCCGGCCGCGACGTCGGGCGGGGCATTGATCCGGTCCCAGAAAATATCGTCAATGGCATGCTGGGAGATCCAGGGTCCCGCCAGGGCCAGAAGGACGATGGCGGTCAACACCGCCAGTCCGGCGACCGCGGTCCGGTTGGCGCCGACACGCCGCCAGTATCCGCCCGCCATCAGCGTTTCCCCACCCGGGGATCCAGCACCCCGTAAAGGATGTCGACGATCAGATTGAAGATCACGATGATCGTTCCATAAAAGACCACCACGCCGGAAACCAGCGTGTAGTCGCGGTTGATGGCGGCATCGACGAAATAACGCCCGATCCCCGGAATCGAAAACACCTGTTCGATGATGATGGATCCGGTGATGATCCCCGCCGTCGCAGGCCCCAGATAGGACACAACCGGCAGGATCGCCGCCCGTGACGCGTGCCGGAGCAGGATCAGCCGGCGTGGCAGTCCCTTGGCACGGGCGGTCCGGATGTAAGGCATCTGCAAAGCCTCGATCATGCTGGTCCGCGACAGCCGCGCGATCGACGAAATGCGGGGAAGCGCCAGCGCGATCACCGGCAGGATCTTGTAGGAAAGCTGATGGCCGTCCCCCCACCCTCCGGCCGGCAGCCACCGCAGCGTGACGCCGAACAACAGCGTCAGGAGGGGCGCCATGACGAAATTGGGAACGATGGTCCCGACCAGGGAGAACGCGACGACGGCATGATCGGACGGCCGGTTGCGGTGAAGCGCGCCATAGGTTCCGAGAGCGAGACCGATGACCAGCGCCAGCGCCATCGCCGACAGCCCGAGTTGAAGCGAGACGGGAAAGCCTTGCCGGATCAGTTGGGTGACGGTGAAGTCCTTGTTGGTGAAGGACGGCCCGAAATCCCCATGCGCGAGATCCTTCAGATAGCGCAGATACTGGGCGGTCAGCGGTTCGTCCAGATGATAGGCGCGCATCAGATTGGCCTGAACCTCGGGCGACACCGCATGGCCCCGGTCAAAGGGGCCGCCGGGCGTCAGCCGCATCATCAGAAAGGTCAGGGTCACGATGGCAAAAAGGGTCGGGATGGCCCCGGCCACGCGTTTGATGACGATGGAAATCATGGCATCGGCCCGGCTGATCACTGTGGCAGCACGGTCACGTCCTTCGAGAAGGTGTAGCCGCAGGGGTTGGGCGAATATCCTTTGACATAGGGCTTCGCCAGATAGAGTTCGACGCGGTTGTAGGTGGGCGCGATGGCATTGTCCTCCAACAGCAGACCTTCGGCTTTGCGCAGCAATTCCCGGCGCGCCGCCGGATCCACGGTGGACGCCGCCTCGGCGATCAGCGCGTCATAGGCCGGATTGGAATAGCCGGGATCGTTCTCCCCGGCCGAACCGGTAAACAGGTCGAGGAAGGTCACGGGGTCGGGATAGTCGCCGACCCAGGCATCGTAGAAGGCCTGCGTGACCTGTTTTTCATGGCGATGCTCGACCAGCACCTTGAAATCCTCATTGAGGATCGAGGTCTTGACCCCGAGGGCGGTCTGCCACATGGAGGCGATGGCGATGGCGACCTTGCGGGCGTCCTCGTCGGTTTGCAGACGGAATTCCACCGTCAGGGGATGATCGGGGCCATACCCGGCCTCGGCATAAAGCGCTTTGGCCCGGGCGATCCGTTCCGCCATCGGCAGGGAGCTCCAGGAAATGCGCGCCGGGGTGTAATCGGGCGCACCCGACGGCGGCACCGCCGAATAAGCCGGCGGGGACCCGTCACGGATCAGCTTGCCGGTCAGCGCCTCGCGGTCGATCACCATCGAGAGGGCCTGCCGCAATTTGGGATTACCGGCAAAGGGCGGCTTCGTCAGGTTGAAACCGATGAACGTCAGCTCGAACTGCGGCGACTGATGCAACTCGTCGGCCATGGTTTTGCGGATCTGATCAAGCTGGGCATTGGGCACGGTGTAGGTGATGTCGAGCTCGCCCGCGCGATATCGGTTGAATTCCTCGTTCGGCGACGCGATCGGATAGATGATGACCTGCCCGACGTGAACATTGGCGGCGTCCCAGTAATTCGGATTGCGGACCAGAACGATGCGCGCCTGCGGCGTCCATTCCGCCAGCGTGAAGGCCCCGTTCGACACCAGATTGCCCGGTTGCGTGAAGGAGGATCCGAATTTTTCGATATTGGCGCGCTTGACCGGCAGCAGATTGGAATGCGCCATGGCGGCCAGCATATAGGGCGTCGGACGCGAGAGGCGGATCCTGACTGTCTGGGGATCGGGGGCGTCAACGCCAAGCCGGGACAGGTCGCGGTTTTTTCCCGCCACGATGTCGGGCGCATTGACGATAGGGAACAGCAGATAGGCGTAGGTCGAGGCCACGGCCGGATCGACTGCCCGCCGGAAACTGTAGACGAAATCCTCGGCGGTCAGGGGCGATCCGTCCGACCACCGCAACCCGGCGCGCAGAAAAAAGGTGTAGGTCAGACCATCGCCGGAGACAGTCCAATGGTCGGCGGCGCCCGGCCTCGGCCGGTTCTGCGGATCGAGTGTGACCAATCCCTCGAACAGATCGGACAGGACCCTGCCGGCGTTCATCGTATCGGCGCGTGCGGGATCAAGGGATTCGGGTTCCGCGGCGTTGCCCCGTCGCAGAACCGGCCCCTCCCCGGCGGAAGCGGGAGCGGCCGGAAGAACTCCGGCGGTCAGGACCGGCAGAAGAAGGATGGCGGCAGCCAGGATGCGACGAAAGAGCATCGACGGCATCTCCCGGAGAAAGAACCGCATCCGTTCCGAACGGTGGTGCCCGGAAACGGATGCGGAAAAATCAGGCCTCATGGGGGAGAGCCATCCGGGACGGAGCCCGGATGGCCGGTCCCGGATCAGAAGCCGGTCGACAGACGCATGTAGAAGAAGCGGCCGACCACGTCATATCCACCATCGGTCGCCGTATTGATGCTGCTGGCGTTGTTGATGATGAAGGGCGGATCGCGATCGAACAGATTGTCGATACCGACCGTGACCTTGACGCTCTTCACACCCTGAATGTCCTTCAGGTTGTAGGTCGCGCTCATGTCGTGATACCAGACCTCATGCAGCTCCTGACCGTAGGCGGTGGAGTGCGAGGCGAGAGGCTTGGAGCCGCTGATGTAGCGGGTATCCCAGTGAACGCCCCAGTCTTCCTGGTTGTAGTCGACATTGAACACGCCCTTCAGACGGGGTTCGACCGTGTTCTGGTTCCAGGTGCCCTGCAGCTTGTTGGTCGAGCCGTCCGACATTTCGACCACATGGCTCAACTCATAGGCGATCTGGGTGTCGAACCGGAACATGCCCGGGATCGGCAGGCCCATGTCCTGCGCCTTGATGTCATAGGTCACGTCGTAATCGATACCCTGGACGCGCTCGTAACCGAAGTTGCTGTTCGGGCTGGCGATGTTCGAGATGTCGCCGTTGCTGGCACGGGTGATGCCGGAGCAGGTCGCGGCCGCCTGCTGCGGGCCATAGCATTGCGCCAGATACTGGTCGGTGTAGGTGCCGGCATAGCCGCCATCCAGGATCGAGTCCTTGATATGGACGCTGTAGTAGTCCACCGCCGCCGACAGATGCGGGATGAAGCGCGGGGTCAGCACGGTGCCGAGGCTGAAGGTGTGGGCGGTTTCGGGCTTCAGATTGGCATTGCCGCCGGCGGTGCCGACGATCTGGCTGACGCCGTTCGCGTTATTCGTCGACACCCATTTGGAGGGATCGGCGATACCGGCCTTCTTGAGGGCCGCCACGCAGGTCGCGGACCCGGCATAGGCGCCGCCGGCCGTATCGCAGGGATCGCCGCTGTAGCCGAAGTAGCCCTGGTTGTTGCCGGCATAGAGCTCCTTCACGCTCGGGGCGCGGATCGCCTTGGAATAGCTGGTGCGCAGGCGGATGTCATCGATGATCTGATAGTTCAGACCCGCCTTCCAGGTGATGCGCTGGCCGAAGTTGGAGTAGTTGTCGTCACGCAGGCTGAGGCTGGAGCTCAAGTCCTTGGCGCCCGGCAGATTCTTGAGGATCGGAATCGCCAGCTCGCCATAGCCCGAGGTCACGTCATAGGACCCTGAGGTCGGCTGCACATTGACGAAGCCCTGACCGGCGACGTCGATGCTGTCCGGATGATCCCACTCGGACTCGGTCCGGCGCTCGGCGCCGATGCTGGCCTTGACGTCACCCGCGGGCAGCTTGAACAGCGGGCCGCTGATGTTGCCATAGGCGAAGCGCTGCACCAGCTGGCTGGTGCGGGTGTCGGTATAACGCAGATAACCGGCCTGCTCGGGCGTCAGAGTATTGACGCCGTTGAAGAAGTTGGCCTTCGAGCATCCGATCTCGCCATTGCAGGGGAACTGCCCCGTCAACTGGCCGAGATGCAGATAGTTGATCTCGTTGTCGACCTGATAGGTCGCCGACGAACGCCCGTACACATAACCGGCTTCCCAGTCATATTTGCTGAAAATCGTGCCGGCCAGGCCGAAGCGCATACGGTAGGTTTCGACCTCGTCGTGATAGATGCGCGGGCCGACCTCGGTCGGACGCCAGTTCAAACCGACCGTGTCACCGGTCTTGTTGTAGGGATTGGTCGCCGGGATATAGAGGCCCGGATAGAAGATCGTGCTGACACCCGGGCCCAACGGCTGCGGGTTCAACTGTTCCTTCGAATTACGGTCGGTATAGAACCCTTCGACGATCGCAGTGATATTGTCGGTCAGATCGTAATGACCGGTCATATTCAACTGCTTGCGATCCAGCTCGCCCTGCAGATAGGGGTAGGTCGTCAGGTCATATTTGGTCTTGCCGAGCGCGGGGATATAGATCCCGCCCGGAAACATGCCGGCCAGAGCCGGGTTCTTGGTGCTGATGGTCTGACCATTGCCGATGTAGGCGGTGTTGCCCACGGTCGGAACCGGCAGATAGCCGGAGAGCGGCATGCCGGGCGCGCCTTCGGCGGCGGTGCCGAAATACTGGTTCTTCGCCCAGTCGCGGTCGCTGGCCTTGAATTCGTCGCGATGATCGGTGCCGACCGACACCAGCAGATTGCCGCGGTCCGTATTGGCGCCCATCGTCGAGCTCAGGCCCCAGGTGAAGCCGTCGCCCTTGTCGGACGTGCCGAGGTAGGACTCGGCGGTGATGCCCGACACATGCTTCTTGGTGATGATATTGACCACGCCGCCGATGGCGTCGGCACCGTACACCGAGGAGGCGCCGTCCTTCAGGACGTCGATATGGTCGATCATCGACACCGGAATGGCGTTCATATCGACCGCGGTATAGGCCTGCTGCCAGTCGGTCGAGACGAAACGCTGACCATTGACCAGAACCAGGGTGCGCGTGGCGCCCAGGTTCCGCAGGCCCATGGTCGAGGAGCCGTTGCCGGCGTTGTTATCGGCCGAGGACGAGGTCGACTGCACCACACCGATATGCTGCAGGATTTCCTCGACCGTGTTCGCCTTGGTCGCCGCGATATCTTCGGCCGAGACCTTCGCGATCGGGTTCGGGCTTTCCACATTGGCGTTCTTGATGCGCGACCCGGTCACCTCGACCGTGTCCACGCCCGCCTGTTGCGCCGACGCCGGCGCGATACCGGCGAACTGCCACATCAGCGCGGCCGCCGCCGTGAGTGTC